>JAZQTD010000031.1:0-9719 GCA_045630455.1 Candidatus Enterousia sp.
GTCTTGTTCCAGGTGTGCGCGTTCGATTAAAATCTTTTTTGGATTGCCGTCATCACCCATAATTTCGACCCAGCCACGACCAACAACAGGTGGTTCATCGGCAGGCTGTGAAATCTGATAGCCTTGGGGCAGGTCGGGGTAAAAATATTGTTTGCGTGCAAAACGGCTGTGACGTGAAATCTCTGCGTTGATTCCCAATCCAAATTTAATTGCCTGTTCAACACAGTGTTTGTTCAATACCGGTAACATTCCAGGCATCGCAACGTCAATCATTGAAACCTGGGTGTTTGGGGATACAGATGGGTTATAATCCGCAGATGCACCGCTAAATAATTTTGAATTAGATAACACTTCTATATGTGTTTCCAGTCCAATTACAACTTCCCAATCGCCTGTTTTGCCTTTTATTGTAAACATTTTGTCTTTTTCCCTTGCTTTTTTGTTTTTTGTGTCTTATTATCTGTTCCGCGTTGGCAAGGTAGCTCAGTTGGTAGAGCAAGGGACTGAAAATCCCTGTGTCGGCGGTTCGATTCCGTCCCTAGCCACCATTTTTTTTACTCTATCCAAAATTTTCAACTTAGAACAATTCACCTTAAAATCCCTGTGTTGTCGGTTCCTTTACCGTCGGCTCGCCACCGCTCTTATTAAAGCGGCCGTTTTTGCCATCATTTTTTATTTTCCCATAATTGTTGTTGGGCAGTTGTCGATATTTGCAGCGGTTTCGATATGTTTTGCTAATTGCAATACACGCATATCATCGAAACGGCGACCCACAACCTGCATTCCCAATGGCAGACCGTTCGCGGTCAAACCGCATGGAACACTGCACGCCGGTACGCCCGCCAGGTTCATCGCAACTGTGAACAAATCCAATGCATAGAATTCCAATGGTGACAGGCCAGAATCCAATGGCATTGCAGTGCCTGCAGATGAAGGACAAATAATCAAGTCGCACTGTTCAAATGCTGTGTTAAAACTGTCTGCTATCATACGGCGCACACGGGCAGCCTGCATAAAGTATACATCGTATGATTCACTGGATAAAACTGCAGTGCCGATAATCATACGGCGTTTTACCTCATCCCCAAAGCCGGCGGCACGTGATTTTTTGAATGTGTCGTAAATGTCGCTGCCTTCGACGCGCAGACCATAGCGCATACCGTCATAGCGTGCCAGGTTTGATGATGCTTCGGCCGGGGCGATGATATAGTATGCCGCCAATGCATCCAAGATATTTGGAATTGAAACTTCGACTATTTCTGCGCCCATAGATTTCAAATCTGCGATACGCGCTTCAAACAATGTTTTCATATCATCTGAAATCTCAACGTTTGCAAATTCTTTAATAACGCCAACACGTAATTTTTTGCCGTCACCCAAAATTGGGGTCACTGAACCATTGCATTCAAAGCCGTGTGTGCTGCTGGTTGAATCTTTTGGGTCGTGTCCCGCCATCGCAGCCAGCATTAATGCCGTATCATCAACCGTACGTGCGATTGGGCCAGGGGTATCCAAACTGGATGCAAATGCAACGCAGCCCCAACGTGAACACAGGCCATATGTCGGTTTCATTCCGACCAAGCCGGTAATCGCCGCAGGGAAACGGATTGAACCGCCGGTGTCAGTGCCGGTTGCAGCAATCGCCAAACCACCCGCCACCGCAGATGTTGAACCGCCCGAAGAACCGCCAGCAGTTAAATGCTTTTCAATCTGCCAAGGGTTGACCGGTGCGCCAAAGTAACTGGTCTTGCTGAATGTGCCCATTGCGAATTCGTCAAGATTAGCCTTACCTAACAGGACTGTTCCTGCATCAATCAATTTCTGTGAAATGGTTGATTCGTATTCGGGTACAAAGTTTTCCAGCATACGCGATGCCGCAGTTGTGCGAATGTTGCGGGTTGCAAACAAGTCTTTCATCGCAATTGGTGCGCCGTCCAAGAATTTTGCTTCACCCGCCGCGCGACGTGCATCAGATGCGGCTGCATCAGCAAGCGCACGTTCAGGTGTCGTTGTGATATAGCAATTCAAATCCGCACCGTATTTTTCAATGCGGTCCAGATACGCACGTGTTAATTCAACCGCGGAAATTTCGCCGCTGTTTAGTTTCTGTAAAGCTTCGGTCAGTGTTAGGTTAATCATTTTTTTATCTCTGAGTTTTCTCTTGTTTTTTGTTCTTTTTGAAGTTGTGCAATTTCAAATTCTTTTTCTGCGATAAGTTTTTTTATTGTTTCGATAGCAGCATAATAGTTGGTGATTTCTTGTTTGTGGATATTAATCTTTGTTTGTGTTGCATCAGCGGTTTGTGTGATTGTTGTGTGTTCATCTTGTATGTCGCGAATGTAGCGAAATGCATGGATGTTCAGTCCAAGTCCCATCAGTTCTTGTTTGCTGTACTGGTTGAATATATCAATGTGTTTTTCTATAAATGTGCGAACTGCGTTTTCAATATTAAAGAGAGTTTGTTTGCCAAGACCTCCAATTATATCCAAGTCGTTTTTGGAAAGGTTTATTAGGTCTAAAACGGTTTTAGGTTGGTACGATCTGTTTAGCCTCTTAATGGCACGTGTGCTCAGATTTAAACTTTGTATATCTGTGTTTAAAACTTCTAGGATATTCATGGTGTGCTCTTTTTTTATTTTTGTTTATTTTTCCCATAGTGTTGTGGGTACAATATTGCGCCCAGTGTGTTCTTTATAAATTCGTCAGTGCATTTGCCAGCGCGTAAATTACGTGCGCAACATTTTAGTTTTGAAGTGTCGTCCATTTTGCGATTTGTTTTTGCACATTGTGGTTTTGTGTCGTAATAAAACAAACCGTCTATATCCAAAGAGCGATAACGTGCGCCATAGCCAGGTATGTCTCCAAAACTTACCTTGTCACTTAATGCCAGACTTAATGTTTTTATGCACGCGTTTGGCGCAACATCAGATGTGTTAAATGCATCCAGTAATTTTAGTGCGTCTTCGTCAGAAATGTAACCCAGTGTTTTTACGTGGTCTGGGATACTTTCGTATGGAACATATTCTACAAAATTTACAGCGATTAATTGCTTTGGTTTGTGCATTGCTATCTCTGTTGTTCAAGGATTGTTAGCAGTTGCTGGTTGTGAATAATGTTGGTCAACATACAAGTATTGTTCAACAATATTTTGGGGTTGACCTTTACCGTGTCACCAACATCGTATGCAAATTTACGTGTAACAGGATTAATAGCACCAATTTTTAGTGGTGGTTCGTCCGTCGTATAGTATGATTCTAACTGCATCGATGCGATGTTAGAAGAACAACGGTTCAAACGACTGTCCAGATATGTAATTGCCAGTTGCTTTGATATCGTTCGTTGCATTTTTGTGTTCCTTTTAATCCCCGTCCATAACCTTGGGTACTGCGAAATATCCACGTGATGTGCCAGCGTTATCAGGCGCATTTGCCAGAACTAGATCACGAATATTGCCGTCGGTCACAATATCTTCGCGCAGTGGTAATTTGTGTTCGGCGGGACTTAACATTGGTTCAACACCCGTTGTGTCAATTTTCTGTAATTTATCCAGCCATTCAACGACCGAGTCGATATTCATTTCAGCCAGTTTTTCGTCAGAAATCTCGATTTTAATTAAATCTGCGAATTTTTGTAATTGTTGCTTGCTAAATGCCATTTTCAATCCTATATTTACAAAGTAAAGGAATTATACAATGATTTTGGCAGATTTCAAGGCTTTTCCACGTTCTGGGCGCATAATTGGTGTTGACTGGGGTGCGCGTCGTGTTGGGCTGGCGGTTTCAGACGAAAGTCGTGAATTTATTTTTACGCGTCCTGTGATAAACGTGGGGCGGGGCGATGATGTGGCGACTTTGGTTGCGTGTGTGGCAACCGAAGAACGTGTGGTTGGGATTGTTGTTGGGTTGCCGCTTTATCCAGATGGAACGGAAAGTGATACAACAAAAATGGTGCGTGAATTTGTTGATGCACTGGCGCAAAAAACAGAATTGCCAATTGTGATGGTCGAAGAAAATTTAACTTCGGTTACTGCCCAGGAATCAATGGGGCGGGTACGTGTTCGTGATATCAAAGAAAAACTAGATTCTGAATCTGCGCGTGTGATATTGGAAAATGCAATTTCATTAATAAATCGGGCTTAAAAAAGCCCGATTTTTATGCGTATAGCGTATTTTTAGTCTTCGTTTTTGTCTGGGATTTTCCCGTCCGCAGAAAGCAATATGGCAAGCCAGCGTGTAGAATCAAACTGTGCCGTGACAATATAAATTCCGACCAAGATTGGTACGCTGAAAAACATACCGGCAATGCCCCAAATCATTCCCCAGAATACCAAATTTATTAATATCGCTAATGTAGATAAGTTTAAGCTTTTCCCCATCAGTTTTGGTTCTATAATATTGCCAAATAATATCTGTAATCCGATTAAACCACCAGCGGTTAGTAGTGGCAATTCCCAGCCGGCAGAAACCGTGAACGAATATAGAATTGGTAACGAGCATGCAACGATAGCCCCAATCGTTGGAATGTAACTGGTGATGAATACAATAAACGCCCAAATACCTGCAAATTCCAGACCAATCATTTGCAACCATATATAAGAGGCTATTCCGGTAATCCCAGAAACCATTGTTTTCATAAACAGGTATTTCTTCATATTGTCGTCAATGCTGTCGATTATATAGCGCATTTTTTTCGCACGTGATTTATTTGGAATCAGTGCTGTGAATTTTTTGTTAAATGTACTTTGTTCGACAAACATAAATATCATATACACAAATACCATTCCGATTGATGTCGCAAAGCCTGCCGCCGAAGAGCCTAGGTTCGCAGCAATCTTGGTAATGTTTGGTATCATATTGGCATCAAATTTTAGCCCTACATAGCCAGATAGATAGTTTCCAAATGAGACAAGTTTTTCTTGAATCGCGGGCAGGGCGGATACCAATTCGCTGAACATAGGTTTTACCTGGCTAGAAAACAGGTATATTGCGCCCGCTATTACTGCAAATGATGTGGCATATGATATGCTATAAAATATGTAATCCCAGATTCTTTCGTAGCGGTTGTGTGGTGTTTGATATGGAAAAACACGACGAAAGTATTCCGAAATGGCATTAATCAGATACCATAAAAAAGCAGCAACCAGTAATGGAATAAATATTGAACGTCCAATCCAAAGCGCAAATATTATTGCACCAAATATAATTAATCCGTTCATAGTTTAACCCCTTGTTAGATTTTTATATAATGTATAAAACTGTGCCTATATAAATAAGTATGGCTAGGTTAATAATAACAGCCGTTGTAGCGTATGCGCCACCGATGCTTTTCTCGAATTTCTTAGCACCCATCTGCATTATCCATATGCCGAACATAAGTAACATTGATATAGATAACAGTGTATTTGTTGTGCCGTTAAATATGCCTGTGCAAATGATTAATGACGCGAATAAAAATACGGTGTTTGACTGGCGCTCCAATGTCCAATTTGTTAACTTTACAATCCATTTGGTTTGTGTTGTGACAACTGGTTTCTTTTCAGCTTTGTTTGGAATAAAATATCCTGGCAACCATAACATATCAAAGCCAAATGGAATAGAACAAATGATTTTCCATAAAGGGATATTCATTGTACGTGCGCGCAGGAAACAAGCCCATAATCCCATTATAACGATGCCCAGTACATATAATGAAACCAGTACTAAGCATACTGCAAAAATAAATCCAAATATTGCGCCACCGGTGTTGCGCATCATATTAAATAATTGAAATTGAATTGATGCAAGGTTTAATGCAACTATCAAAGAAATAATAGATGTCAGCGTTAGGATAATCATCTTTGTGTTAAATATTGTAACTATGCCGGTGCGATCCATTTTAGTTGTTGGTGTTTTTCGTATCGCCATAATTGCAGATAATATCGTTGTGCCCAGCATTAATATTCCAATAATATCTAATGTGGATTCTGACTTAGGTAATAATAAGCCCCCAAGAAGTGCTAATATAACGGCACACAAAAAAGAACTGATTGCAAAAAAGATTGGTGCGCGCACCAGCCATTGTTTAAGAGTTGTTTGTTGGTTGTTCATAATGTTCTCCCTTGAGTTTTTATTTTATCACAATTTGTCCAGATGACAAAGTTGTTATATCTGTTGGTTTTACCAGTTCTGTGAATTTGGTTTGGTGCGATATAAATAGAAATGTAGTGTCGGACATTTTCTTGATTGTATGCGCAATCATATCTTGGGTGTCGCCATCTGCGCCAGAATCTGGTTCGTCCAGTATAGCAAGTTTTGGTTGTGTCATTAATAGTTGCAGCAGCATTAATCGCTTTCTTTCGCCGCCTGAAAAACCAACGTTGATATATCGATTAAGCCATTCTTTTGGTATGTTTAATTCGTTGCGGATGGATTCAAGTTTTTGTAAAAAATCACCCATTGCTAAATCGCGGCCTGTATTAAAATGTGTATGCGCCGTGCAGGAATGTTTTAGAAAACTTAATACGGTTAGTCCTGGGATTTCTGGAACGTTTTGTGCGCCCAAAAATATGCCCAATAATGCACGTGTTGTTGCGTTTTCGTTTGTGATGTCTCGGTCGTCAAAAATGATAGTCCCTGAATCAACGCTATACGCAGGGTTTCCGGAGATTGTTTGAGCCAGACTGGATTTGCCAGAACCATTATGACCTGCCAATAAATGGCGTGCGCCACGTTCTATTTTTAGATTAATATCAGTCAGCAATTTTTTGCCATCTAATGATACGTTAAGATTTTTTATTTCAAGCATATTTAGTCCTTTGATAATGCCATTTGAATAAGTTGTTTTGATTCAACCAAAAATTCCATTGGCAGGCGTGATATTACAGGTGCTGCCATTGCGCCAACGATTAATGCGATTGCGGTATCACAGTCAATCCCAGCCATTTCCAGATATGTTAATTGTTTTTCGTCAATTGCGCCCGTGGTTGCTTCGTGTGACTGTGTGTTATTTGGTGCGTTATGTATCACGCGGGGCAGGGTGTTTGCAATGGCGTTGTCCCCGATTATACGTGTGTCGCATTTAGACGCGTTTGTGCAGCCTGTGCCGGTAAAAGATACCAATGAACGAAACGTTTGTTGGGATGCATCTGTGGCAACGCCATAAGAGACAGTGTTAGATTTTGTATTGTTGCCAATGTGAATCATTTTGGTGCCGGTGTCTGCCAATTGTCCGCCACGTGTAATTGCCAGTGAATAAAAGTCGCTGACCGCATCATCGCCCGCTAGTACCGTTGATGGGTATTTCCAAGTAATAGCGGAGCCAATTTCAACCTGGGTCCAGTATAGTTTTGCACGCTTATCACAGCGACCACGTTTGGTGACAAAATTTAATATTCCACCTGTGTTTTTGCCGTTCTTGAAATCGCCTCCGAACCAATTTTGAACGGTTGCGTATTTAACCGTTGCGTCATCGTGTGCGATAATTTCTACAACCCCACTGTGCAGTTGATGGTTGGGACGACGGGGGGCACTGCAACCCTCCATATATGTCAGGGTTGAGCCACGGTCTGCGATTATCAAGGTGCGTTCAAATTGCCCGATTTTGGCTGTTTCTATTCTAAAATAACTGGCCAAATCAATGGGGCAGGTGACATTTGGTGGAATGTATACGAATGTGCCGTCTGAAAATACGGCGGCATTAAGTGCTGCAAAAAAATTATCGTTTTGTGGTACGACCGTTCCCAGATATTTTTTTACCAATTCTGGGTATTGAATTACTGCGTCTGAAAAAGGTAAAAATATGATGCCGTGTTTTTTTAGTTCGTCCATATATGACGTGTGTACAGAACGACTGTCGATTACTGTATCTGTTGCCATTCCCATCAGAGCGCGTTTTTCACTTTCTGGCAGACCCATTTTGTCGTATACGTGTTCTAAATCAGAATTGTCAATAGGCTTTGGTTCGTTATAATAGTTTAGAGCGTCATAATCAATTGGTGCATAATCAAATTCTGTCCAATGCGGTTCAGACATTTTTTTCCATGCCCGAAAAGCATTCAGTCGCCAATCTTGCAGCCATTGTGGCTCGTTGCGTCGCTGGGAAATTTCTCGAATAAGATTTTCGGATAATTGTACCAATTATTCACCCTTGGTTGCCAGTTGTTTTGCCTGGGCAAAAAAGGTTAGGGATTTCCCCAGCAATCCGTCTGTAAATGTTGTAGATAATATCCCGTCTGGTTCAGTTGTGTTCAGGTGTGCTAAAAATGCGTCTGCGCGATGCATATAGTTGTCGACACTGCGTGCGATTTCAGAATCCAGTTTTATTGCGCGGCGTAATTTTTCCAGTGCAAATGGATTGCGTGCATATTCGTCCATAATGCCACCCAATGCACGCCACAGCGGATGTTCAGACGTGTTGCGTGGCATAATATCAATTGCTGCCATTATTGGAATCAAATTTTGTAACAGATCTTGGTAAATCATTTCTGCGTTTTCGGCAACTGCGTTTGTTGCAGATTTGTTTTTTAATACAGATTGAATTTTTACAATCAAGTTATATTGGTGTGCCAATGTTTTATTTGTGTCTTTGATGCGGTCGTTAATGCGATGCATAAATACAGTCATCGCGATGCAAATACAGATAATCGTAACAAAAGCGCCCAGAATTAACCATTTTTCCATTTTTTTATCCCCCAATATATGTTTTGTTCGTATGCAGTATAGCATCTTTTGTCGATTCGTGCGATTATCTTGGATGAATTATTTTTTTGTTTGTTTTATGTCTGTTTTAGCCCTTGCACAGATTCGGTCAAATTGATATAATATTACTAATTAATAGAAGGAAGGTTTTGATTATGTTCCGTAAAATTTTGTTTGCAGCAATGTGTGCAACGGCGGCTGGATATTGTTTCGCGGCTGAAAATCTGCCCCAGGTCGTCACGTCTGAGGTGTTTTATTCCCAAGATAAAATAGTCGATGAAGATACTGTGGTGGTTACAGATGTTGAACAATTGGATTCGCAATATGCGGATATGCCGGCGTGGCCATTGGTGGGCTCGGACGCTGATGTGGATATTGCGTGCGATGGACCGAAAAAGAATTCTGATAATATTCGCATTGTGTCGCGTGTTGGTGCGGATTTGGTTGTTGAAAACAACTTTAATTTGGGAGCACGTGGTGAATTTATGGGGTGGTCTGGTGGTGCAAACATGTTGCACGGGATGCAGGTGCCGGTGGGCTTTGATGATGAATGTGCAGATGGTACGGAAATGCCGCTGTTAAGTCGTGAAATGTTGGAAGATGACGGTGGTACGGTGTTGTCTGTATCACGCAGCGGTCGTAAAAATTGTGGTAAATATGCCGATGGTTATGCTGCTTTTGCTAAGCGCGCCGGTATCAAAACAAAAATGGATGCGAATGGCACTATTGTGTCTGAATCAGAAACGATAGAAGAAACAACAGAAGAAACAGAAATCTTGGTTGCAGAAACTGCTGATGCAGAAGCGCCAACCGTTGTCAAAGACCAGGTTCGTTCTTGGGTTGTTGCAAATGGTCAAACGTTGCGCCAGGTATTACAATCTTGGTGTGATAAAGAAGGTTGGGATTTGGTTTGGGCGACATCTCGTGAATATCCAATCCAGGCTAGTGCAGTGTTCAAAGGACGCTTTGTTGATGTTGCGTCTGCGCTGGTTCGTAATTTTGGTCGTGCAACACCTGCACCATATGCCAAATTTTACAAGGGCA
>JAZQTD010000032.1:0-12685 GCA_045630455.1 Candidatus Enterousia sp.
CAACACAGGTTCAAGTGCAGCAAGCGCATGTGTTGCATGTGCGACAGGTTCGTACAGTTCTGGCACAGGCAATACGGCGTGTACCCCATGTCAAAATGGCACAACCACATCTGGCACCGGCAAAACAAGTTGTGATGCAACGTGTAGCAACAATAACAGCTATGACAACACATGGAAAACTGCGACATGGTCTGCAAACTCGCTGACAAACCTATGTACAATTAATAATTGTAAGGCTGGATCAAAATACGCATCTGCCAGTGGTGGTTCATGTACAGCCTGTGACAAAGGTTCGTATATGGCCAGCAGCGCCCACACCAACACATCGTGTACATCTGCAGGCTCTGGATACTATGTTGATACAACCGGCGCAACATCGCGCAAGGCATGTAAAGACTTGGACACATCCAAAACTGATGGTACATATTCTTCGGTCAGTCCATATAATGCGTCGACAACTTGTCGGTTTACGCAAAATGCACAAACCGTGCCAACGTATTGCGAGACCAAGACCAGCAACACAATGTCTTATAGTGGTAGCGCATGGCCTGCAAACACATATTCGGTAACTGCCAAGGCGGGTTCATACGTCGTCAACAATAACACCGCAGATGCAACATGTAGTCAATGTACGGCTTGCGATGCAGACGAAACAAGCGCAACATGTTCACTTGCTGTGACAAACAACCAATGCGTATATACTACGGCTTGTTTGGAAGGATATAAAAACATTACAAATTCCGGTGAATACAACCCAAGTTGCGAACCAATCCAATACACAATTGAATATAATGCAAACGGTGGAAGTGGCTCAACCGCTAAGAGCACACACGAGTATAACAAGAGTGCTGTCCTGTCTACAAATGGATTCAGAAACAGCAACAAGATGTTCTTGGGTTGGTCTGAATCTTCAACTGCGACAACCGCGACATACGCAAACAAAGCAACTGTGTCCAATCTAAGTAGTACAGATGGTGCAACTATTACCTTGTACGCGGTATGGGGAGACGATTGTACCTGCTCTAAAGGAACGGGAGTTCAGTCTTGTGAAGTGTCCGTAACCTCTGGTATTTGTGGAAAAGCAACTGCAACAGCCGCTGATGGATACAATACAGCCACGTGTGCTGCATCTTCAAGCACTGGTGTAAGCAAATGTACAGCGATTGCCAATAAGTATACTGTTAAGTTTAATAAAAATGATGCAAATGCAACAGGGACAATGTCAAATCAGTCCTTTCAGTACGACGAAGCCCAAGAACTGGCCACAAATGAGTTTGATAATCCAGGTCTAAAATTCCAAGGCTGGGCAACCAGCGCAGAAGGCTCTGCGGTGTATTCAGATGGGGAAAGTGTATCAAATCTGACAACTACAAATAATGGTACGTATAATTTATATGCTGTTTGGGGTGACGCAGAAATTTATAGCATAACATATGAAAATATAGATGGCGCAACACACGACAACGCTTCTTCATATACTGTTACCACACCGGTCACGTTCAAGGACGCAACAAAGCGAGGATATAGTTTTATGGGTTGGTTCTCGGATGCAGGACTTAACAACAGAATCACAAAAACATCTGGAACAGGTAATATAACAGTTTATGCAAAGTGGGAACAAAACCCTTATAAAATAACCTATGAGTGTGGCGATGGCGGTGATAAAGTCTTGGGTGCAGAATTTACTAAAGATGTTTTATATAACGGAAGCTTTACAACACAGCCAGGCACAATATGTACACGTCGTGGATACTCTTTTGCAGGCTGGGACGGTGAATATAGTGACGCCAACAAAACATACACCTATACTACTGTAGGGAACACAACATTAACAGCACAATGGGAAATTAATAGCTACAATTGTGACCCAGGTCTGTACTTAGAGTCTACCACATTAGAGTGTAAAAAATGTCCGCCAAACAGTTATTGCGAGGGTGGAAGATTTGAATATATATATAATCAAGACCAAGGTGTAAAGAACTGCCCAGACGATTTCAAATATAGTAGCGAGGGGTCTGATGCCAAAACAAACTGTTATGCTAATGTGTATGTAGAAGAAGGCGACATTCCTACAAATTGCGCTAGCGCAACGTGGACAGCGTGTACATACAAAGACTATTATGGCACAACAGAAAAAGCCTGTATCCCCACGGTTGCATCTGTCACAGCAGTGGCGGGCGCATACGTAAGTGGCACAACCTGTGTCGTTTGCGGAACAGACAAGTATCAGACCAAGAACGACACAACAGCAACTAGCTGCTCTTCGTCTTGCGCAACTGGATATACTATCACAGGTACGACAGTCGCAGATCATGATAGTCAGTCTGACTGTTACCGCAATGTTACGTTAAACAAGAATGGTGGCTCAGGCAACATTAGTACATCTGTAACCTGTTACGAGGGTGTATCGTGTGATTTTGGTTCGGCGGCAAGCTTGACACAGTCAGGATATACATTTACTGGTGGCTGGGGCACAGGTACTTCTTGCACATCTTTAACAACCAAGTTTACAACACCATCTGTAACAACATATTACGCCTGTAAAACGCCCAACAAATATACAATATCATTTGATGCTAATGGTGGAACTGGGGGACAAACCTCATCTGTTGAAGCAACGTATAATAGCGCTATGCCAGCGATAAGCGAAACAGCACCAGCGTTGGCAGGATATATCTTTACGGGGTGGTTTAGTGCAAAAACAGGTGGAACACAGTACTATACGGCATCTGGAACATCTGCTCACAATTGGGATATCACTGAAAACAGAACACTGTATGCCCAGTGGTCTGTTGGTGGGATGAACACAGTTGTATACAATGAAAATGGGGGAACAGATGTAGTTGATGGCGAATGTAACGTTTTGTCAGCCGATGTAACTTTGCCTACGACTACTAGAGACGGTCATACTTTTGATGGTTGGTACAATGATACAACAGGTGTAAAGACAACCGTTATACCTTCTGGAACATGTACGTCAAGTATGTCATTTACCGCACACTGGAATAAATGTGCCAGTTGCAGCAAAGGAACGGGCGTATTTTCTTGTGCCGTCAGCGTAAGCAATAATACGTGCGTGGCCAGCGCGACGTGTTCTGATGGTTACGAAGCCCCAAGTTGCACGGGACTTGATTGTAAATGCGAGCCAAAACAATATACAGTAAACTATAGCTGCGGCGAAGGCACAGGAAACGCCCCATCTAATGGGACTGCTGTTTATAATTCTACATTTGTCCCAGCGGATAACACCTGCACACCACCCGACGGTTACAAATTTAGCACTTGGAATGATGGTAACAACAACCGAGTGGCAGGCACAGGGTTTACATGGACATATACTTCTGGCAAAACTATGACCGCACAGTATTCGGTAGCGGGGGCAACTGATATATATTATCAGACAGGTGGAGGTATAATTAATGGTGATTACGTAATGGCGTGCAATGCACAAACTCCTTCATTTGAGCTGCCAACAGATGTTGTGCGTCCAGGCTATAAATTTAATGGCTGGAAAGACGAAAGTGGAGCATCCGTCACATATGTTACACAAGGCACCTGTACAACAGCATTAACATTCATTGCGCAATGGTCTGAATGTAATAGCACGACGGATGGCGATTGTTCCTGTGCAGCGGGCACATATCCAAAGAACGGTGTATGTACAAGCTGCGCAACAGCCTGTTCTTCGTTGGGGACGGAATATATGGGCGAATACAATGTCTGCCAGGTTGGTGATGCAGAAGCTAAATGTTATAAAGACTGTGAATCACAGTGTGTTGCCAAAGATACATGTCCAGAAAACTTCTTGCGTTGCAAGTATGCCACAAGCACAATGATTGCTGGATATCAATACTATGGCGACAGTTCATGTATAGTTGAAGATCCGTATTGTCCTATTGATTTGAACAACAGTCAAACGTATTGTTCTTCTGGATATTATCTATCCGAAAAGCATCCAAACTGCACCGCTACTTGTAGTTCGCTGGAACCAACAGAATATTACTATTATTCTATTTCTGCAACTCTTAGCAATGGTCCAAACGCATGCTATGACCAATGCGTACCAACATGTAACTATGCCAATGATTACATTTTAGGCACAGACGGAAAAGTAACTGGAGAAACTGTTAATCACTGTCCAGAACATGCGACCTGTACAGAAGGGACATTGCCTACCCAAGGCTACAGATGGTATCCACAGGAAGTATGTACACCAATTGCATTCTGTTCGTTCACATTTGTTTGCGACCCTGGGTATGTTGCAAACACGACCAAAGCTGTACAGTACGGATATAGAAAAACTTTGTACGGTTCACCAATGACTGCATCGGATACTGCAAACTGTGCACCTGGCACGTATGCAATTACCCTGAACAATAATAATAATGATGAAAGCCAGACTGTCTATCAGACATATACTGTTGGTTGGCATGCTGATATCAATGACACCCAAGCGTTAGAAACAATTACGTTACCAACACGCACAGGGTATACGTTTATTGGATACTATGATGCGCAAACTGGAGGTTCCAAAATTATTGATACAAATGGAATACTACCTGCAAACAACACATATACTGCAGATACGACGTTGTATGCACACTGGAAAGCAAACATCTATACTATTACATATCATTTGGATGGTGCTGGTTATGATACCGAAGCAAATCCAGAATCGTATACAATAGAAGATACACCTATTATGTTGGCAAACCCTGCAAAACTTGGTTATACGTTTGATGGCTGGTTTAGTGATAGCGATAAGTCGATGAAAGTTACAGAAATTCCAAAGGACTCAACAGGTAGCAAGGAATTTTGGACCAAGTGGACACCGGTTGAATACACAATTACATATAACACGGATGGCGGCGATAAATTGGATGCGCGTAATTATACAATCGAAGATACGCCATTCGACTTACCAATACCAACAAAAACGGGCTACCTATTCACAAAGTGGATTGATGCAAGTGGTAATACTGTAACACAAATCGCAAAAGATACCGTTGGTAATATGGTTTTAACTGCGGTTTGGGCTTCTGATACATATCTGATTACTTATAATATGAATGGCGGTATCAATAATAGCGATAATCCAAATTCCTATGCTATATCCGATACACCAATTGAATTAAAAGATCCTGTAAAAACGGGGTATGTATTTGATGGTTGGACGGGCGATAAGGTTGTAAATAATGCGATCATGGAAGGTGCTACAGGCAATACCACCGTTACAGCAAATTGGACACCTACTAAATTTACAGTTCACTTTGACCCAACAGATGCGACTGGTGTAACAGTACCGGATGTTATTTGTACATACGATCAAGAATGCATAGCACCGGGTGCTGTTCAAATGGATTACAAAACATTTAGTGTATGGAATACGCAAAAAGACGGGAAAGGGAAAACTGTTCTTGCCAATGGCGATATCAAGAACTTGATATCTGATGGGGGTGAAATCACACTGTATGCTGTTTGGGATCAGAATATGATTTCTTGTAAAAAGGGTTATTATTACAATTCTGGCATAGAAGAAATGTGTGTATTGGGACAGTACTGCCCAGGAACAGGTGAAATAAACGAAGGTTCAACAGGATGTATAGAAACTTGTCCTGCGGGGGGACAGACCGTTGTTGACGGAGCGAACAGCATCACACAATGCCGCAAGATCACAACCAGTGGCGGTGATATGACATTCAGTTTTGGCACTGCGAAATGGGATTGTGCATATACCAGTGGTACAGGCGATGCCGCTGTATATCAAACAGGCTGCGATTCTATCGCACTGACTTGTGATGCAGGTTACTATTATAATGGTGTAGGTAATGCGTGTGTACCGGTGACAGACGGTTATTACAGCCCTGCCCCAGAAAAAGAAAACGGTGTTGAATACCCAGAAAGTATGAAAGCGCACGCCTGCCCAGGAGAAACGGGCGCAAGCGATGACGGAATCGGGTCTGACTTGCCACGTGCAGCGATAACTAACTGTTACAAAGCCTGCTCTTTAACGGCTGCGGATGTTGCACACAGTAAAACAGTCACACCAGATGAAACAAAAGCATTTAGTTCTGTATCAGGTCAATACTCGGCATGTTCTTATACCATTACCTGTGGAACAGGCTACACCCCACAGAATGGGACTAACCCACAATGTATTGCAAACAAATACGTAATCACGCTGGATAAAAATCAGGGGACCGGTGATGTCGTAGCATCCATAGAATGTACGTTTGATAGTGGTGCTTGTATGTTGCCTGCGAACAGTGCTTTGACGCGTGCTGGCTATGTATCTGCTAACAAATGGTGCACCAGCGCGAATGGTTCTGGTGTGTGTTATACTGCGGGTGCGACGACATCTGAAAACATCTCGTCAACAGGTACAGACACTAAGTTGTATGCGATTTGGGAACCTGATGTATTCAAGATAGACTTGCTTGCAACAGATGCAACTGAAAATGCGACACAGAGTCCAGTGTACTTGAAGTATACAGTTGGTTGGTTCGCGGATGCAGCAGCTAAAAACGCGTTAAGCTCTATTAACACATCTGCATTGCCAGTAAAACCTGGATATAACTTTGCGGGTTATAGTATTGGCGATGTAATTATAGTAGATGCATATGGTACATTGCAGAACACAAGTGATGCCCTACAATCATCTACGAATGACACCATAGCGAATGTTATCTGGACAGAAGGCGATACAACCTGCCCTGCTGGATACTACTATTCTGGCACACCTGGTGAATGCTCTGTTTGCATGGAAAACCACTGGTGTCCAGGCGGAACATTCCCAAGTGCATCAGGAATTGTTGGTGGTCACGAAACCTGTCCGGAAAATGGTCTTTCTGTGGGCGGTGTAAACGCCACAAGTATTGGTGTATGCTATAAACAGGCATTGCCATACACGTCAACCACAGGCAAAGCTACGGGGACACAAACCTGTAATTATGATGATGCTAAAAAATCATACACCGCATCTTGTCGTGATATTTCGGTCAAAGCGTGCGATGCTGGTTTCTGGTATGACTCGACCACATCAGATAAAGATTGTATAGAGGTTGGCAAGAACTATTACAGTGCAGATGACGACTTGATTAAATACGCATGTCCTGAGGATGGTATAACGGGGGCTCTGACAACCGCGAGTAATGTTGGCGAGTGTTATAAAACTGTACCATATCAGGCGATATATGGCACTGGAACTCAGGTTTGTAATTATACATCCAAGAATGATGATGGCAGCGCAAAGTATGCAACGAATTGTCGTGATCAATATATAACAGCATGCCAAGGTGGTTACTATCGTGAAAACGCATCAGCTGTGGATTGTAAAGCTGTTGGACAGGGTGCGTATAGTGAAGCAAGCAGTTTGGACAGAATACCTTGTCCGGATGGCGGTGACACAACCGTTGAAAACGCAGAAGATTCACGTTCTTGCTTCAAAGCAGAAAACCCATTCGTGGCGGCACATGGTTCTGGATTCCAGTACTGTAGCTATTCACCAGAAAACAAAGGCTATACAGAATGTCGTGCACGCATGTTCCAAAAATGCGAAGCTGGATATTACTGGAACGCGATTGGCGATGAAGACTGTATAGCGGTTGGATACGGATTCTTTGGGCCGGTTGCAGACTCTGGGAACGAAGGACGTCCAACAGCACGACAGGCCTGCGCGACATTTGATGGACGTGACGGTCAAACAGAAACAGATACCAGTGCGACTGCGGCGGCGTGTTTTATGACAGAAATGCCATGCTCGATCAACCACGGTTCTGGTATAAAAACATGCGGATACAATATGAGTTCAGAAGACTATTCTGCAGATTGTACAACCTGTATGCTTGATACATGTGAAGAAAAATACTATCTGAACAGTAATCAATGCGCAATTTGTCCATCTGGCAGCGTCTGCGACATAAACACGCGCACTGGATTTAATGGTGTTGCCAATGCAGCGCCACAGGTATGTAGTGCACTGTTTAATGGTCGCTATCCAGAATCTGATGCGGGTTCTGTAAGTGTTGCGCAATGTTTCGGAACATGTGATTTATTGCAGAATGCGACAACGATGATTGGGCGCGACTATCAGGGCTTTGAAATTGCTGATACGTGCGAAATCAAACAGTGTGAGCAGTCGTACTATCTAACTAACACCAAATCATCGTGTGTATTTTGTCCAGAAAACAGCATATGTAATGCAGCATCTGGGTCGGACCTGGATGAAGACGGAACACCAGATGATACGCCGCACACATGTACAGAATTGACCAACGGCACGCACGAGTTGTCTAATGCAGGTTCAACAGAAATCAACAGCTGTTATACGACATGTGAAGACTATAAAATCTTGGGCGGTACGGCGATACACGATTCTGATACAGTACAATATGATAACGTCTGTACGTACAAAGGCGTATCAGAAACAGGTAATCCATGCGAAATTCACTCCATTAATGGGGTTGAAACATGTATAGAAACATCTTGTAACCCAGATTACGAGTTGATTGATGGCCATTGTCAAAAATGTAATCGTGAAAATGCAACAGGATACAAGCCTGATGGAAACTGTCTGGTTGCAAAATGTCATAATGGCTATCATCCAGATGGAGACCAGTGTGCAGACGATATCAAGATGTGCAATGCACCAAATGCGGTTAGCGCAACACAAGTTTGGAACACAAAATTGGGTGCATTTGGTATCTGTACGATAACAGAATGTATTGATGGATATCATGTCTCATCTAATGCGTGTGTTCCAGATACAGAAGTTTGCAATATTGAACACGGCAAAGGCATTCGCGAATGGGATTACAATCGTAACGCGTGGGGCGAATGTATTGCGACATCGTGTGACGCAGGTTACACAAGCGATCCGTACGAGTCTGATGAACCTAACAAGCAGTGCGGTCGCTGTCGCAACGCGAAAAGCATCTTGGGGCTGCAGGCTGCAAGCACCTATACCCAAGGTTGTGAAATCTCGGCGTGCTTGTATCAAGGTGAACTGTACAATCTTGAAAACAATGAATGTGTACCAATTTGTCCGACAGACAAACCGTATGAAGACGAAACCGGCTCCATGATTTGGGACAACAGCACAAAAAAATGTAAACGAGAATGTGCAGACGGCTATATGTCATGGTAACAATCCCCCCCAATCGGGGGGATTTTTTTAGATGTGTGGCGTCCGCCGCACACAAACACTAACCACTAAACTTTTATTTATCAAATGGGGAAAACTGTCAAATAAAAAAAAATATGCCAATGCGGATTTTTTTACTTGTGCAGGTATATTGATTTTTTCTATGATACACATGTAAGAGAAAAAGAAAGTGGGAAGAATGTCTAGATTTCTGCGCATTTTTGCGATTATTTTTAGTTTATTTTTTGTCGGCAACGCATTCGCTGCGGGTTATACTTGTGCTAGTTACAAGAAGTATACGTCGTGTGAGCCTGGGTATTACATGGTGAACAGCAGTGGCACCTATAACGGCACACCGGCAGCTGGCAACGGTTGTCGCATATGTGAAGCAGGTTATTATTGTCCTGGCGGTACACAGGATAGACAAAAATGCGCGACAGGTTCGTACAGTTCTGGCACAGGCAATACGGCGTGTACGGCATGTCAAAATGGTACAACCACATCTGGCACCGGCAAAACAAGTTGTGATGCAACGTGTAGCAACAATAACAGCTATGACAACGCATGGAAAACTGCGACATGGTCTGCAAACTCGCTGACAAACCTATGTACAATTAATAATTGTAAGGCTGGATCAAAATACGCATCTGCCAGTGGTGGCTCATGTACAGCCTGTGGCGAAGGTTCGTATATGGCCAGCAGCGCCCACACCAACACATCGTGTACGGCAGCGGAGAAGGGTTACCATGTATCAGGCACAGGTAAAACCTCACAAATTCAATGTTCTCCTGGTACATATACAGACACAGCAGGCGCATCTAGCTGTTCTAACATAACGGCTGGTTGTTATGGTGGTGCGGGATCTACTTCATCGTGCCCTACGGTGTGTGGTAATAATACGTACTCGGATGCTGGCGCAAGCAGTTGTACAAGTTGTGATAGCGACTATGCCAACAGCGGTACAACTGCGGCAGCGCATGCTGGTGTAGCATCTTGTAAAGTAACCTGTGCGGCGGGTACATACGTTGCAAGTGCAAATGCAGCATGTACAGACGTGGGGGATGGTTATTATCGTTCTGGCACACAAACAGTTAGCCAAGGCAGCACCGGTTCGCGTAATGCATGTACTTCTTTGAATGCGTTCTATAAAAATTCTGACAGCGGGCGTAATGCAAATACAGACTGCTATGGTACAACAACCGCTGGTAACTTTATCAAAACCGCTAAGTCTGGTCAGGCGACATGTGATCCTGGTGGGTATTGTCCTGGCAGCTCAAAAGTATACTATGACAGCACGGGCGGACGTACGCCCTGTAGCGAGGGTACATACAACGCCAACACAGGTTCAAGTGCAGCAAGCGCATGTACTGCATGTGCGACAGGTTCGTACAGTTCTGGCACAGGCAATACGGCGTGTACGGCATGTGAAAGTGGTACAACCACATCTGGCACCGGCAAAACAAGTTGTGATGCAACGTGTAGCAACAATAACAGCTATGACAACGCATGGAAAACTGCAACATGGTCTGCAAACTCGCTGACGAACCTATGTACAATTAATAATTGTAAGGCTGGGTCAAAATACGCATCTGCCAGTGGTGGTTCATGTACAGCCTGTGACAAAGGTTCGTATATGGCCAGCAGCGCCCACACCAACACATCTTGTACAGCAGCGGAGAAGGGTTACTATGTATCAGGCACAGGTGAAACCTCACAAACTAAATGTTCTGCTGGTACATATACAGACGCAACAGGCAAATCTAGCTGTTCTAACATAACGGCTGGTTGCTATGGTGGTGAGGGATCTACTTCATCTTGTCCAAATCAATGTATAGGTCGCACTAAGTATAGTGGCACTGGTGCCTCAAGTTGCTTAACAGTAAGCACAGGTTATTACACAACCGGTTGTGACAGCAGTGGCAACAAGTGTACTGCTCAGAGTCAGTGTAGTGGTTCTACGTACTGTGTAAGCGGTGTTCAGAACAATTGTCCTGCAGAAACATCTGGTTGGACTCGTGCAACTGGCACTGGTTGGGATAGCTATACGGATTGCTATCAGACCAAAGCAGCGACGGCAGTAAGCAGTCACTGTTACAGCGGTCAGTTAAAACAGGTTGGTGCAAGTGCTACAACATGGGCGACTGCGACGGTATCTACGGCATTTACAGCGGACAAGGGTTCGTATGTAAAAGGCACGGGGGCGAACACGACCTGTAAACAGTGTGAACCTGGTACATATCAAGGTACAGACGGTAGTACTGCTACATCTTGTACGGCTTGTCCGGCTGGTACATATACAGACACAACAGGCAAATCTAGCTGTTCTAACATAACGGCTGGTTGCTATGGTGGTGCGGGATCTACTTCATCTTGTCCAAATCAATGTACAGCTAATTCTTCAAGTGCCGCGGGGTCTGATGCGATAAGCGACTGTTCGTGTAATGCAGGGTATTCTGGTAATGCTGGAACAAGTGGTGGAACTTGTACATCTTGTGATCCTGGTACATATAAAGGAAGTGCGGGTAACACAACTTGTACAGCGGCATCTAAGAATTACTATGTTGATGGTAGTGGGCAAACGGGACAGTTGCCATGTACAAACTTGGGTAGTTTCTATACAACAACCGTATCAACGGGTTCAACATCTGACAAGTGTTATGGTACAACAACCGCTGGTAAGTATATTGCCGAAGCATACAGCAGCACTCAGTCTAATTGTACGGTAACAAATTACTGTCCTGCGACGAATGTTTACTATGGTAAATCTGGGACAAACGGTGGTGGTTTGACTGCATGTCCAGCTGCCAACAGCTCGACCCAGATGGCATCTTCATCATATCCGAATTCGTTCAAGGTTTATGACGAGGCGGGCAATGTACTATCCACAACAGTTAACGTTAGGGCTTTCTCCATTCAAAACTGGACAACTGGTCTCAAGGCGATAACAGAATGTCGCGCTGTATACAATATGTCGAATAATGCAGGTTCTTTTACCAACGAAGACGTTCGCTATAATTCATCTACAGGCAAATATGATAATGTCGTTGGCACTATTTATTATGGGACTGTAAATGCAGGTTACTATGTCAAAGATCGCTATCTTGATACATATTGTGATGTTACAACAAATAAAATGATATTCAAAAAGGCAGTTCAGTGTCCTGCGGGTTCTTACTGCCCTGGGCTGTCCAGTATGCCAGTCTGTTCCAGTGGTACATATACTGATGCAGGTGTCGGCAAAAACAGCTGCGAGACAAATACGACATATTATAAATCCTCGGCAGCTGGCTCTGACAGTATAAATGATTGTTATCTGACAACAACCGCTGGTAAATATGTAAAGACAGCTAGATCTGACGAGGAAACATGTGCAGCTGGTGGGTATTGTCTAGGTAATGTAGAAGTATACTATGATAGCACGGGCGGACGTACGGGCTGTAGCGGGGGTACATACAACGTCAACACAGGTTCAAGTGCAGCAAGCGCATGTGTTGCATGTGCGACAGGTTCGTACAGTTCTGGCACAGGCAATACGGCGTGTAC
>JAZQTD010000033.1:0-44010 GCA_045630455.1 Candidatus Enterousia sp.
TTGATAACACCTGATTCAACACGACCTGTTACCACTGTACCACGACCTGTGATCGAGAATACGTCTTCAATTGGCATCAAGAAAGGTTTATCAACTGGACGTTCTGGCATTGGGATGTATTCGTCGCAAGCTTTCAACAAAGCGTCAATAGCTTCTTTACCCAAACCATCATTCTTACCTTCTACTGCAGAAACAGCTGAACCACGGATGATTGGAGCATTGTCACCATCAAAGTCATTTGCAGACAACAATTCACGGATTTCCATTTCAACCAATTCCAACAATTCAGGATCGTTTGCCAAGTCACATTTGTTCAAGAACACGACAATACGTGGAATACCAACCTGACGTGCCAACAAGATGTGTTCACGTGTCTGAGGCATTGGACCGTCTGTCGCAGCTACTACCAAGATGGCACCGTCCATCTGTGCAGCACCGGTAATCATGTTTTTAACATAGTCCGCGTGCCCTGGGCAGTCAACGTGAGCATAGTGACGATCTGCAGTTTCATATTCAACGTGTGCTGTATTAATTGTAATACCACGCTGTTTTTCTTCTGGAGCATTGTCAATCTGGTCAACACCCTTCTGTGCATCGGCACCAACACCATAGTGGTGAACGATAGCAGCAGTCAATGTTGTTTTACCATGATCAACGTGACCAATTGTACCGATATTGACATGCGGTTTGCTTCTTACATACTTTTCTTTTGCCATTAGTTTTCTCCTTAGGCTTGCTTGTTAGTTTTTTGTAAACTTCTTATTAATTATTTCGTCAGCTTCTTGATTACTTCGTCAGCAACGTTTGTCGGGACTTCGTCATAGTGTGACAATTCCATATATGGATTTGCGCGACCCTGTGACAAAGAACGCAAAGTCTTTACGTACCCAAACAGATTTGCCAATGGAACAAATGCTGAAATCAACTGATTACCGAACTGAGTTTCGATACCATTGATTTGTCCACGACGACTGTTCAAGTCCCCAATGATGTCACCGACGTATTCTTCCGGCGTATTAACCGAAAGCTTCATAATCGGTTCCAGCAATTTTGGCGACGCCTTTTTCATAGCTTCACGGAAGCATGCGCGTGCCGCAATTTCAAAGCACAATACATTAGAGTCAACTTCATGATACTTACCATCTACCAATGTAGCCTTGAAATCCACTGTCGGATAGCCAATCAGAACACCTGTCTGTTGTGCTATCTTCAAACCTTTTTCTACACCCGGGATGTATTCTTTTGGAATCGCACCACCGACAATCTTGTTTTCGAATTCATAACCCTGACCTGGTTCCAAAGGTTCAAATTCAATTTTAACCTGGGCATACTGACCCGAACCACCAGACTGTTTCTTATGTGTGTATTCTTCTGTAATAGGTTTACGGAATGTTTCACGATATGCAATACGTGGTTCACCAACATTAACGTCAACCTTGAATTCACGCAACAAACGATCAACCAAGATTTCCAAATGTAATTCACCAACACCCGACAGAATTGTTTGACCAGATTCTTCGTCAACAGATACACGGAAAGAAGGATCTTCTTTTGCCAATGCCTGTAAACCCAAAGACATCTTTTCAATATCAGCCTTGGTTTTTGGTTCCACAGCAATGCTCATAACCGGTTCTGGAACATGGATAGATTCCAACAAGATTGGATTTGATTCATCACACAATGTGTCACCAGTAATCGTTTCTTTCATACCAACCAATGTGATAATATCACCAGCTGATGCTTCCTTAATCTCTTCACGATTATTTGAATGCATCAACAACATACGACCAACGCGTTCACGTTTATCACGATTAGAGTTATAGATATAAGAACCCGATACCAATTTACCCGAATAAATACGGATAAACATCAAGTTACCTACAAATGGGTCATTTGCAACCTTAAACGCCAAAGCACTGAATGGTTCTTTTGCATCCGGTTTACGTTCATCGGCTGTTTCACCATCCATTTTTGTACCCTGAATCGCAGGAATATCCAATGGACTTGGCAAATAGTCAACAATTGCGTCCAACAATGGCTGAACACCCTTGTTCTTGAATGCAGTACCACACAACACTGGATTAAAGTTCTGACCAATTGTACCCTTGCGGATTAATTTTTTAATGGCAGCAACATCTGGAACATTACCTTCCATGTACGCTTCCATAATTTCATCATCCAAAGTTACAACTTCTTCAATCAGTCTTTCATGTAATTCTTGGGCCTTTTCTTTCAAATCATCTGGGATTTCTGTGACAATTGGTTCTTTACCCATATCATCTTCCCAAACAATCGCACGCATTTCAACAACGTCAACAACGCCGCGGAAATCAGATTCTGCACCAATTGGGAAATTTAATACCAATGGATTTGCGCCCAAACGTTCACGAATCATATCAACACAGCGGAAGAAATTACCACCAATACGGTCCATCTTATTAATAAAGCAAATACGTGGAACCGCATAACGGTCAGCCTGACGCCATACTGTTTCTGTCTGTGGCTGAACACCGGATACCGATTCGAACACCGCAACTGCACCGTCCAACACGCGCAAAGAACGTTCTACTTCCATTGTAAAGTCAACGTGCCCCGGTGTGTCAATCAAGTTAATACGATGATCGCGCCAGAAGCAAGTAGTTGCCGCAGACGTAATCGTAATACCACGTTCCTGTTCCTGGGCCATCCAGTCCATGGTTGCGCCACCATCGTGCACTTCACCAATCTTGTATGTTTTACCCGTATAGAACAAGATACGTTCAGAAGTTGTTGTTTTACCCGCGTCAATATGGGCCATAATGCCAATATTGCGGTACATATGTAAAGGTGCGGTTTTTCCGACTGACATTGTATCTTTCCTTTTCCTTTGTGATTATTACCAACGGAAGTGTGCAAACGCTTTGTTTGCTTCTGCCATTCTGTGTGTATCCAATTTCTTTTTGAACGCACCGCCCTGGCCATTTAATGCATCACGCATTTCGCCGAACAGTCTTTCTTCCATAGAACGTTCACCACGTTTACGTGCGAACATAACCAACCAACGCAAAGACAAAGTCTGCTGACGTGCTGGGCGAACTTCACATGGAACCTGATAAGTTGCACCACCAACGCGGCGACCTTTTACTTCTACAGATGGCTTTAACGCGTCAACTACTTCCAAGAAAGCAGTTAATTCATCACCGTCTTTTGCAATTTTCTTTAATCTTTCCATTGCACCATAGACGATGTTTTCGGCAACTTCTTTTTTGCCGTCCCACATAACCATATTAATACATTTTGCAACAACCAGATTGTTGTACTTTGAATCTGGCAAGATAACGCGTTTTGCTGCTGCTTTACGTCTTGACATATTTTTTATCCTTTTAATTCTTCATCTGATTTTTTCAGATTACTCACACACGGTTTCGTATGTGTTTGGTTTAACTGTTATTATTTTTTGGTCTTTGCACCGTACAAAGAACGACCCTGTTTTCTGCTTTCAACACCCTTGGTATCTAATACACCACGGATGATGTGATATTTAACACCAGGTAAGTCCTTTACACGACCACCACGAATCATAACAACGCTGTGTTCTTGTAAATTGTGACCTTCGCCTGGGATATAGGCAGTTACTTCGCGGCCATTGGCCAATTTTACACGGGCAACCTTACGCTGCGCCGAGTTAGGTTTTTTCGGTGTTGTCGTATAAACACGTGTGCAAACACCACGTTTCTGTGGGTTTTCCATCATGTCAGGCGCTGTACTTTTAACAACGACTTTTTTACGAGGCTTCCGAATCAGTTGGTTTACTGTTGGCATTCAAAATCTCTTTGTTTTCTACCTGTTTTTTACTCTGCACAAAAGCCACCTAATCAGACTTATTTCAACGACTTAGGCCGGATTATAAATCTGCAAATTGCAGGCGGTTTCTGTATTTTCCACTTTTCTTGCTTACACGAAAAGCGAACACACTATAACCCCGAACCCCTGTGTTGTCAAGAAAAAACTAGGAAAAAATAATAAGATTTTCGCTTGAAACCGCCGTATTTTTAGGACTTTAAGCAAAACACATTTTTGACAAAAACACTCCCGGTACCAAACATCATCCCAGCCCCAGCTATGCACAGAAAATAAAAGATAATGCTATAGATAAACGGGTTAGAAATGGCATAGTGTACACAAACATACACGAGCCATTGCTAACCCACTTTAGATATGCCATTAGATTTTATTTTTGTTATTTTTAATCTTGCGCCAGGCTGCGTGATTTTTCTGATGTGTCTCATAATCACGGGCAAATTTATGTCCACCCTGCCCGTCTGCAACAAAGTACAGATATTTTGTATCAGCGGGTTTTAATACAGCACTGACCGCAGAACGCCCGACATTTGCAATTGGTGCCGGCGGAAGACCTTTGTTTTTATATGTGTTATATGGACTGTCCACCTGTAAATGCGCACGCAACAGTGGCGCGCCCTGCATATCCCCCAGACCATTTGTTATCGCATAGACCACCGTCGGGTCGGCCTGCAACCGCATACCTTGGTTCAGTCGGTTAATATAAACACTGGCCACCATTGGCATTTCTGATTCACGCGGGGTTTCTTTTTGCACGATTGAAGCCAGAATTATAACCTGATCCCAACTTTTTAATGGTTTTGGCAGTCTGCGAATATACCGGTCCATCTCATCCGCCAGCGCAACCATTTTCTTGCGCATTAATTCCAGCACCGCCAGACGTGATGTGCCACGTGCAACACGATATGTGTCCGGAAACAAGTCCCCATCACGCAGATTACACACCGGCAATGCTTTATCCGCCCCACATTCAACAGAACCGGTTAAATCAGATGCCTGTAATAATAATTGTTTGATTTGTTTAACGGTTAATCCTTCTGGGATTGTAACTGTTGTCGCCGCCACATCCCCATTTGCGAACATTCGCGCCAATCCCCATGCACTTATTCCACGCGGAATATCATATTCACCACTTTGTACACGTCCGCCATTCATACGCACCGCCATCTTAAAAGTCATCGGCGATATAACCAGATTATGTTGATGCAGACTGCGCGCCACCGCCCCAACAGACGCCCCACGATTTATAATAAACGTACGTGGAACATTAACGGTTGAACGCACCCCAAACTGCCACAGCATCAGGCAAAAAGCCACCCCCACAACCGTGACAACAAATACAATCGGTTTATTTTTACGGAAAAATCTTTTCATTCTCATGCCACGCATTATTACAGATTAAAACAAATTTGCAAATATTATCCCCGCTCATAGTGCGACATCGGCACCAACGGCATTTTTTTATTCGTCTCTGAATTTAAATAATTTAATTTCAGTTTTGCAAATCTTTTGCGCACAATCGGATTACATATCATATTAATATCCGTCAATGTATGCCTTGCGATATCAGAATCATAAACCATCGCAGCCTCTATCTTGAACAAAACACGATTGATAACTGAATACATTTCGTCAACACATGCATCAAAGCGCCAATACAGCCCGGGGTTCTTTACCCGCGGCAACTTGTTTACAAAATCCCACAACGCTGGCTTAGCCGTATTCCGATTATATAACATATAAGACATTGGTTGATATCCCGCTAATTCAAAATCAATAACAGACAATTGTCCTGTATCCGGATTCACCAACATATTTCCAGGATGCAAATCATTATGCCCAAACACAAAAATATTATTTTCTGGCATATCACGCAAAAACACAAAAACTTCATGGATAAAATTCAAGTTTTCTTCACTCACAACATTAAATTTACGAACCTTATCAAGCACCCCATCCAGTTCTGATACATTATTCACAAAAATACCTGGAACTTTTTCATTTTTCACACGATACACAGGTCGCAGTTCAGACATATCATTAATAAAATGCGCAACCGCTGGGATTAAATCAGCCTTGCTCATAGCAGCTTCATCAGCATAAACACCGTCAACAAACTGTTCACGCACACGCCCGTTGGAAATAAACGTCTTAGGTACATTATAGTTCGGATTAGCTTTGCCCCTTAATTCATTAACAATTTGCGCAGCATCAACCTGTTTTTCAAGCCACATCGGATAGCGCATTACAAAAGGCCCTGTATCTTTGACAAACTTTTCAACAAAGGGTCCATCCAAACCTTCATGTCGAAAAACAGTTGTACCACGCCCAGACACACCATCAAATTCATCATCCAATTGAGCATCTGGTATTAATTCAAAATTTACTTTCTCTGCTGTCATCAAAACCAATAATATCATAAAAATACGAAATACAAAAACATTTGATATCAACCATAAAAAATTGACCCGGTGGGTCTTTATTATCAGTGGTCGGAGTGACTGGGTTCGAACCAGCGACCTCTACGTCCCGAACGTAGCGCTCTACCAGGCTGAGCTACACTCCGTAAATCAGTTGCCGCTGATTATGCACCGAAGCCAATAAAAAATCAAATTATTTTTTATAACATTTTTACTTGTAAATAAGCACTTCTTGCCCCATATTTAATCTTGCAAACCAAAAGGAATAAATATGTTCGCACTACGGTTTTTGAACAAAGATAAATTTGATAATTATGATGATTACAAAGAAAACGCAGTGCCAAATGTTCCAGACAACTTTAACTTTGCATATGATGTTATCGATGAAATTGCGAAAGATTCACCGGATAAAGTTGCCATAATCTGGACAGATGACAGTGGCGAAACAAAAAAATTCACATTTAGTGACTTGTCACGATATTCAAATATGTTGGCAAACTTTTTAACCGACCGTGGAATTAAGCGTGGCGACACCGTATTATTATTTATGCGCCGCCGGTGGGAATACTGGATTTTAATGATGGCGATGCATAAAATCTGCGCCATACCAATTCCTTCAACAAATCAATTAAAGGCCAAAGATATCAAGTATCGTATTGATACCGCAGCTGTTAAAACTGTTATCGCATTTGACGATGGACATATTATTGATGAAATTAAATCCGCCATTGGCGAAGACCAAAATATTCAATTGATTCCGTCAACATATATTGCAGGCGCACTGGAATATTACCCGGACTCTTTTTCACGCATCAAAAATGAAAACAGTGACACGATGGTTATTTATTTTACCAGTGGCACAACAGATATGCCTAAAATGGTTGCACATAATTTTGCATACCCACTGGGACATATAAATACCGCCCTGTTCTGGCAACGCCTTGACGATAACGATATACACTTTACATTATCTGAATCAGGTTGGGCCAAATGTTCGTGGGGCAAAATGTATGGTCAGTGGTTGGCAGGCGCAACAGTGTTCGTATATGACTTTGCCCGCATATTTAATGCACACGATTTATTAACTGCTATTTCAACACATGGCATTACATCGTTCTGCGCACCGCCGACAGCATATAAAATGATGATTCATACAGATATGTCTAAATATGATTTATCAAAACTGAAAAAAGCAGACGTTGCAGGCGAAGCATTAAACCCAGATGTATATGATAAATTCTTGGAACGTACCGACATTAAATTACACGAAGGATTTGGTCAAACCGAAACCTGTGTAATGCTGTTTAACAATCCATGGATCGAACCAAAGCCCGGCTCTATGGGAATGCCTGCAGCTGGCTGGGATGTTCAATTATTGGACGAACGCGGCCACCCGATTAAAGATACCAGTGTCGGCGAAATCTGTGTATGCTTAAAAGACAAACGCCCAATTGGATTATTCCAAGGCTATCATCAAAACGAAAAATTAACCGCCGCCGCATATCGTGACGGATACTATCACACGGGTGACGTTGCATATCGAGATCAAGACGGATACTATTGGTTTGTTGGCCGCAACGACGATTTGATTAAATCCAGTGGTTATCGTGTCAGCCCGTTTGAAGTTGAAAGTGTCTTGACCGAACACCCCGCCGTGCGTGAGGTTGCCGTTACCGGTGTCCCCGACCCATCACGCGGCCAAGCAATCAAGGCAACGATTGTCTTGAATAAAACCTTTGAGCCATCTGATTTATTAACACGCCAATTGCAAAATCACGTAAAACAGCGCACAGCAATCTATAAATGCCCACGCATAATTGAGTACGTAGATTCATTACCTATGACAATCAGTGGCAAGATTCGCCGTGCACTTATCCGCACACTGGACAGTGCCAAGGTCAATATTATCGAACCAATCAAAGAGAACGTTATCGAACCGATTAAGGAAAATGTTATCACCCCAATCAAAGAAAACGTTATCGAGCCGATAAAAGAAAATGTTATCGACCCAATTCGTGACACATTGGGCCTGAACAAAGACGGCGAGAAAAAAGAAGAAAACAAAGAAGCAACAAAATAAAAACACCCCCAGCCAAAACTGGGGGATAAAAAAACAAGAAAATAACTTATCTACAGCCAAAAACACCGGCGTAGCACCAAACTCCTTGCTTGGAAAAAAAATTAAAGAGAATGGTATAGATGTGTCAAAACCCGCAACCGTAGTGTACAGACGCTACATAAGGTTGCGGGTTTGGGCATAGATATGCCATTTTATTTAATTTTTTTAAGGACGAGCGACGCGTTTGTCCCACCAAACCCAAACGAATTACTTACTGCAACATTAACTTCGCGCTTTTGGGCGGTATGTGGCACCAAGTTAAAGTCGCCAACCGCATCTTCGGGATCATCTAAATTGATTGTTGGCGGAACAATGCCATCACGCATTGCCAAGATGCTAAATATCGCCTCTACCGCACCGGCTGCCCCCAACAAATGTCCTGTCACAGATTTAGTTGAAGACATACAAACACCCGTGCCCGCGAATAATTCTTGGACGGCTGCTAATTCACCAACGTCACCCAAGCCCGTAGAAGTACCGTGCGCATTAACATAGTCAACATCCGCTGGGGTTAATCCCGCATCTTTTAATGCCGCCATCATTGCACGTTTACCACCTTCGCCGTTTGGTGCGGGTGCAGTGATATGATACGCATCACCAGACAGACCATAGCCCGCCACCTCGGCATAAATTCTTGCACCACGTGCAACGGCGTGTTCATATTCTTCCAGCACCAATACACCCGCACCTTCGGCCATGATAAAGCCATCACGATTTTTATCCCATGGACGTGATGCAGCCTCTGGCGCGTCATTGCGTGTACTTAATGCACGCATTGCCGAGAACCCCGCCAAAGCGATCCGGCTAACTGCACCTTCGGTACCGCCACAAATCATAACATCTGCATCGCCGTGTTGAATTAAACGCACACCTTCACCAATCGAATGTGCACCGGTCGCACACGCAGTCACCACAGAAATATTTGGACCACGCAAACCATACTTAATCGACACATGCCCCGCCGTCATATTAATAATACCCTTTGGGATAAAGAACGGACTGACCCGACGTGGACCACCATTATGCAATTCGATACAGTTTTCGTTAATCGTTTCAAAACCACCAATACCACTGCCGATTGAAACGCCAATGCGATCTTTGTCACCGTCGTATGTATCCAAGCCCGCATCTTTAATCGCTTCGTCTGCGGCAACCATTCCATAGATAATACATTTATCCATTTTGCGCTGTTCACGTGGCTCAATAACGCTATCCGGATTATACTGCCCCGGCTCTGTACCACGTTCTGGGACACCTGCAATCTGTGATGCTAAATCATCGACATTAAAATCTGTAATTTTGCGAATCCCAGATTTACCCGCCACAACATTTTTCCAGGCATATTCAATTCCTGTTCCAACCGGCGAAACAATTCCCATACCAGTAACGACAACTCTTTTCATAATAAATTTTCCTTTGTATCAATTTAACTAAACTATGCCACAATGATGCCTGATTAGGATACAAAATACAATAAAAAAAATCCGCCAGATACACTGACGGACAAAACATTACAAACACCAATCTTGTTTTATTATTTGTGAGCTTCGATATATTTAACAGCATCACCAACTGTCTGTAATTTACCAGCTTCTTCGTCTGGGATTTCAACGTTGAATTCTTTTTCAACTTCCATAACGAATTCTACAACGTCCAAAGAATCAGCACCCAAGTCATTAACGAAAGATGCAGTTTCTACAACCTTAGCTTCGTCACAGCCCAATTTTTCAATAATAATTTTTTTTACTTTATCAAATGTTTCTGACATTTTTTTTCCTTTTTTTTCTGAATTGTTGGTCCCCCATCGGGAACGTCATTACATTAAACTATCATTTTAGCACCCATATGTCAAGAAATTATAACAAACGATAACAAATGGGATAAAAATCCAGAAAGCTAAAACACGTCCCCAGAATCCAATAAATCATCCAACAATACATTCATATTATCGCGGAAATCCACCCTGTCTGGGGCCCACGGCAATTGCCGTACTAAGAACTTGTAAACGTCATCCATGGTCAGATTTGGTATACCTGCATTCTTGGCAACACGTGCCCAAGCAACACGCGGATCAATAATATGAAAACCACCACGCCCCGGAAAAACCCAATTACTTGACTGGGGCAAATCTTGCAGCAAAACAATCGCACGATCGGACAGTGGACGATTATCCCACATATCGTGGTTAAAATCTAAATCTTCCCACTGCATAGCAAATATCTTGGACTTGTGTGCAAAGCCATATACCAGCATTAAAAACGCAGCACGCAAATTCAAATCATCCATTTTTTCAATCGCTGCAACCAGTCGCACCAAGCCATTTTTATTTAGCGGACGCACACGTCGCTTTTGCTCAATACGTGGGATATCGACAACCGGATTCTTTTTCACATACCCATTTTCCAGCGCAAACTTAAAAACACTTTGCAACAATTCTTGCATACGACCTGCGATTGCCACACCACTAATATTTGCAATAACACTTTGAATATCTGCACTGGTAATTTCAGAAATATTTTTTTCGAACAGCCCAGACAAATGTCGCCGAATCGCACGTTCCAGTTTCACACGCGAATCTTCACCACGACGCACACATTTTTCCAGATACAAATCAATAAATTTTTGGAAACATATTTTGCGACGACGTGTCACAGGTTTCTGCATTGCATTATCCAAGGTTGTTTGCACCGCACTGCGCGCATCTTCGATATCGACATCTGGATAGTTCCCGATAATAATACGTCTGTCTTTTTTATTTACGCGTTTACGAACAAAGAACGTTTTAACCCCACGACTGGTAATATACATACGCAGACGCGGTTCAGACACATCTTGTACAACGTCAAACCCAGTCTGCGGTGCTGGCAGATTATCCAAGATATACGAATTAAAAAAGAACTGGTGCGCCATGGGCGACCCCTTTGGTTTTTACTTTACATTGTCAAATTTTTCTTCTTGCACACACAATACGCATTTGCTGAATAAATTCTTTTAGCGACATTTCAACCAACCTTTTGGTTATTTTACCTTGGCATACTTATCAGTCCAAAAGTTATCTATTTTTTGTTTTAATTCTTTGACCTGACATAAATTTTGGTAATACTGATTATTTCGTTTCCAATACGCACATTTGGTATTTGGACACAACCCTTCGTTACCAACAGGCTCAAAGAATAAACAACGCGATGTCGTAAAACAGCACGCAGAATCATCAAACAAGTTATCCGATTCAATAATTTTTTTATGCTTCAAACAAGCATCACCAAACTTAATATCATCTTCGATATCATATTCTCTGACTAACGAATACCCAGAACTTATCAAATCTTTTTTTGCCTGACGCAATTGACGCTTCAAAGAATGATATTCTATACTATCCTGAACAATTTGTGTTACCGGCGTTTTTATTCTATATGCCCACCAACCCATTTTATTTTTCCTTTTGTTGTTGTATATTTTGTAAATTATTTTTTAACCGAATATATTCATCATGTACCGCCTTTTGTGCACACGTTGTATTAGTACAACACGTTTCATTAAAATGCGAACACAGCATTGTTTCCTTGGCCTTAAAAAATGGCCACATGGTATCCCACACATTTTTCTTGATGCAGAAGACAGTCTGCCTACCATTTATCCAACGTGGCGACATATTATGAAAATAGCCCGTTATTTTTCTTTCTGCACATTTTACTTTCAAACTCATGACTATCCTCACTATCCATTAAGACACTTTTAATGCATTTATAAACGCAGACTGTGGGATTTCAACATTACCAAATGTACGCATACGTTTTTTACCTTCTTTCTGTTTTTCCAACAACTTACGCTTACGTGTTATGTCACCCCCATAGCATTTTGCTGTAACATCTTTTCGATATGCGGCAATAGTCTCACGCGCAATGATTTTTCCACCAATTGCGGCCTGTAATGGAATCTTGAATTGATGTCGTGGAATTAAATCTTTTAGCTTTTCAACAATCTGGCGACCACGTTTTTCTGCAAACGAGCGATGACACATAAACGACAAAGGCTCTACATTTTCTTCGTTTACCAGAATTGAAACCTTGACCAAATCAGACGGCTGATAACCCTGCACCACATAATCAAACGATGCATATCCCGAAGATAAAGACTTCACACGGTCATAAAAATCGAACACGATTTCTGCCAACGGCAATTGATAGACCAACACCGCACGATTACCAACATATGAAATATTTTCCTGGACACCGCGCCGTTCCGAACACAGCGACATAATCCCACCCATATATTTATCAGGCATCATAATTGTCGCACGCACCCACGGTTCTTCGATACGCTCGATTCGTGTTGCCTCTGGCATATCGGCTGGATTTTCCAAGTCGATACATTCACCATTTCTCAGATAAACTTTGTACAGCACACTGGGCACAGTGTTAATCAGATTCAGATTAAATTCGCGCGACAAACGTTCACTAATAATCTCCATATGCAACAGACCTAAAAATCCACAGCGCAATCCAAAACCCAGCGCAGAAGACTTTTCAACCGTAAACATAAATGACGCATCATTTAGCGCAAGTTTTTCAGAACTTTCACGAAACGCCGGATAATCATCGGCTTCGACCGGAAAGAACGAAGAAAACACCACCGGCACAGATGGCTTGAACCCCGGCAACATTTCAGCATTTACATTTTTCACATCTGTGATTGTATCCCCAACCTTGCAGTCATGAATAGTCTTCATCCCTGTGATAATAAACCCTATTTCACCGGTATGCAGCGCATCTACATTAACCATTTTTGGCGTAAAGTATCCGATTTTATCAACCACGTATTCTGCGCCTGTTGCCATAAATTTAATTTTCTGACCACGCGCCAGCGTACCATCAACCACACGCACCAAGATAACAACACCCAAATACGAATCGTACCACGAATCAACCAACAGCGCGCGTGTCGGTGCATTTTCATCGCCCGATGGCGCAGGCAATTTTGTAACAATTTCTTCCAGCAATTCTGGGACGCCGGCCCCTGTCTTGCCCGATACCGCCAACGCTTCGTTTGCATCCAAACCAATAACATCAGCAATCTGTTCGCGCGTACCCTGAACATCACTGGACGGCAAATCAATCTTGTTCAATACCGGCAACATTTCCAAATCATTATCCAGCGCCAAATACGCATTTGCCAACGTCTGCGCCTGAACCCCTTGGGTCGCATCGACCAGAACCAAAGCCCCTTCACATGCGGCCAACGAACGCGACACTTCGTATGAAAAGTCAACATGCCCCGGTGTATCCATTAAATTCAATTGGTATTCTTGACCATCTTTGGCCTTGTAATTCAAGCGAACAGTTTGTGCCTTAATCGTGATACCACGTTCACGTTCAATATCCATAGAATCCAGAACCTGAGATTTCATTTCACGCGATTCCAGACCACCTGTAAATTCGATTAAACGATCCGACAGTGTCGATTTCCCATGATCAATATGTGCAACGATTGAAAAATTACGGATATTAGATTGCTTCATAAAAATACACCTATACTTTATGCGTATATACTAGTATATGGTTGCCGCATTCGCAAGGTGAATTTTTAGAAAAAAACAATAATTACAAATTATTCAACAATTCATCGATTCGCGCGGCTTTTTCAAGCGTATCATCATATTCGAATCGAATATCAGGAACATACTTTTGATTCATACGTGCCGCCAATTCGAATCGAACACTGCGCGTAATATCATCCAGACGTTTCTGCACCGCATCCAGATTTTCATTACGGGAATAATAGTACAGCCGCACAAATTGCAGCCCCCCATGTGCCACCGCCCCAACTAAGGACACCCCAGCCACAATTTTATCTTCGCTATAGATATCGCGCAGAATTTCTGCAACCAGTGTTTGTACTTTACTTGCGACACGTTCGCCACGATTCGAATTAATTTGTCTTTTTGCCATATTTTTTATCTTTATTTATGTTATAATTGATTATTGTAGAATATAAATTACAATCAAGCAAATTTTTTAGGGGTTATCATATGAAACTTATCGAGCACATATTAAAACAATCAGAAAAAAAGTCGTATTCATGGATTGTATTTTTCTTAACTATTTGTGAATCTATATTTTTATTCATCCCACCCGAAGTTTTTATGACCCCCGCGATTGTAGCATCTAAAAAGCGCGCCCTGCCGATAACTGTGGCAGCGGCACTGGGTTCATTGGTTGGTGGTGCGATTGCATACATGATTGGTATGTGGCTTTATGACTCGGTTGGCATGTGGCTGATTGAAACATTTTCAAATCCAGAATTAATTGAAACAGCAATTAAGCCAATGTTTACAAAATATGGGATATTAATCATAGTTCTGACTGCGGTTACCCCGATACCGTATAAATTGCTGGCTATATGGTTGGGCTTTATTGGATATCCAATATTGGTATTTTTAGGGGTATCCGCAATATTCCGCACAGGCCGCTTTGCAATCATTGGTGCCTTGCTTTACCGTTTCCAAGAACAAGCCAACACAATTGTAAAGAAATATTTTTGGCCGCTGACATTCGGCGCGATAATCGCCGCCGGCCTGGGGATATTCCTAATCAGCCTATTTTAACCCATCCCGCCACCAGCGGGATTTTTATTTATAAGACAAAAAGTTACTCAGATAAATAATAGTTTAGTTCAGTTTACAGAGTGCAGTTATAGAAAACCTTAAACACATTTGTCATCCCCGCGTAGGCGGGGACAGGGACTTAAAACCGCGCACAAAGTGCGCAAAATCAGTATTTTAATTTTTATAGACCGTATTCCCGCCTATGCGGGAATGACAAAGAAGATTAAGTTCCTGGCTAATAAATACTCCACTAAACTTTTATTTATCTAAAAATTAACAGTATCCACAACTGCACTTTGAACTTTGAAAAAATCCCGCCATCGGCGGGATTTTGAATATTATTCAACCCAAATGGTTGCATATGTTGTACTGGTTGCACTACCTGATGGAATCTGACCATACTTTGCCAAACCTGCAACACTCGGTGTTGCCGCTGGAATAGTAGCCGTTGCTGCAGTCGAAGAGTTTGCAGTAAACGTCGCCAAATTCGCATTCGTCGCACCATTCTTAATCGTCAACGTCGCATTGTTAACAGTTGGTAAAGACGAACCCTTGTTAACTGTCAATTTGCCATCCGCCACACTAACATCAGTTACCAGAGTGCCATTGCCACTGGTTGTAATCGAAACCGGCGTAACCGTCCCATCGCCATTGGTTATCATTACCTTATTAGAATTAGCATCTTTACCCTGTTCAAGCGCAACCACCCCAGCAATAGCATCAGAAATCGAATTACTAATCATACTCTGTGTTCTTGTAACAGACGGAACCACAGAATCCCCACCATTAGTTGCAACGGTATCTTTATCCTTTGCTATTGGCAACAAACTTGAATCAATACTTGTAACCTGTGTCAATTTACCAGAATCCATATAAACTGGCTTCGCAAATGTTCCAACCGTGCCAGCATTATTAGAAAACTTATTCCAGGCTGTCTCTGCACTAGTTGCCGATGCCGCTGCCGCCGCTGCACTGGTTGCTGCATTTGTCTCAGATGTTTTTGCGTTCTTTTCAGACGTAGACGCTGCTGTTGCACTGTTTGCTGCCGCAGTTGCCTTTGATGTAGCTGTAGATGCTGAACCAGACGCCGATGTTGCCGATGCTGCTGCAGCACTTGCAGACTCTGCAGCGGCGGCAGCTGATGCAGCGGCACTATCCGTTGCATTGGTAGCGGCCTGTAATGCCTCTTCCGCTGTACCTTTTGCTGTATTCGCTGTACTTACTGCATTTTCCGCCTTTTCCAGTGCACCTGCAACAACCCCTTCTGCCGCTGCAGCACTGTCTTTTGCCTCTGCTGCTGCTGCGGCGGCACTTAACGCCGACGCACCTGCAGATGCAGCATGATTTTCTGCCTGTTGCGCTGCATTACCAGCAACATTTACCATACGGTTCACATAGGTAACACCTGCAATTCCAGATGATGCATCTGTTACCGTCGATGATCCTTTATTATTCGCCGCCGTATAAACGGTATGTGCTGTCCCCACCGCATCACCAGATGCCGTATTCGCATGCGCCACACCAGCCGCCAACATTGCAATAAACGAAACCGCAAAGAAAAATTTCTGCTTTAACATATAAAATCCCCACCCGATTTTAATACCACTCTCTTGCTTGTCATTGCATTATAGACGAATTCCCGAATCTAACACAATAACATTTTCAACACATATTGTAAAAATTCTGAAATTTTTAGAATACGGCCAACCCTAAGCATTTATCCAGATGGGTGGCAACACCACCCATCATGAATAAACACAATACGCTTAGTACGTAATAACTTCCCAGCTAATATTACCATCTTTTGAAATCAGCGAACAAGTCACACCAGTACCTTGACACGCTGTTGGCAAATTAGCATTCAGGGCAGTCCATGTCCCATTTGCACCACCAACTTGATAAGCAGCCGTGGACGTAGACTGTTTGCCAGCCAAAGCAGTTTCCAAACCACTAACCTGAGACTGATCAATTGTTGGGATATCCGCTTTGGTCAATGCTTCACCCTTGGTTACTAACCCCTTTGCATCATACGTAATTTTAGTAGCCGTTCCTGCTGTAATCGCTGTATTTGCTTTAACAGCCTTATCTGCTGTTGCCTGTGCATTTGCCGCATCAGCCAAAGCCTGTGTTGCGTCTGCCTGGGCTTTATCTGCATTTGCATTCACCTCATTAATTGCACCAACAATGGTACTTTTATCTGTTGTTTGCAAGCCTGTTGTTGCACCAACAAAACCATCAATAACATTATCAGTAATCGCATCACCAATCGATTTATTCATCAACTCAACAGTAGGATAAGATGTCTTCGCTGCTTCGCCCTGCACTGCCGTATTTGTCATATTTGCAATTGTCTGCGCTCCATTAATCTTAGTCGCCAATTCCGTAGCTAACTTCGCTTCAGTTACATTTCCATCTGCAATTTTTGCTGTTACAACAGAATCTGTCCCCAGGTCTGCCGCTGCAATTGTACCATCTGTGATATCTGCACCAACAATTGTGCTTTTCGTTGCCAAAGTCCCCAGGGCTTTTTCCGTTTTGGCTGTAATCTTACCATCTGTAATTGTAACACCGGTCAATACAGAACCGTCTGTTGCAGCCGCATTGGAATCCAAACCAGCAATCTGGGTTTCTGTTTCTGTTTTTGCCGCTGCAATCGCATCAGATTGTGCTTTTGAAATTGCAGCTGTATTTGCTTCTTTAAATGCATCGAATGTTTCGTTTGTCACAGCCGCCTGGTCACCTGTACCGGTCAAGCCATCAATACGCTGCCCCAAAGCTACGTCAGCCGCCTTATAAGCTGCATCAATACCACTAACTGTTGTTGACAGGCCATCCAACGCCGTTTTATCAGCCTTTAAAGCAATTGCATTATTCAATTCACCTTTTGCAGACGCCAAGGCCTCCGCAGCCGTAGCTTCTGCACCTGCCTGGGCTTGACCACTAACACGATTAACATAAGCCACAGACGCGATATCCGCGCGTGCCGCCGAAACCGCCATCATTGCAACCAAAGATACTGTTAATATTTTTTTCATTTTTTCCTTCCTTGTTTTTTTGTTTTTTTCAAAGCTTCATTATCGGGGCGACACCCAAATCACCCCGATATCAATATCAGATCAAAAACCTGTTTCGCCCGTTGCGCGTTCGATAACTTCCCAAGTATACACAGAGTTATTATATGTCAACACACACTTGTTAGCTGCATTTTCACATACGCCCGTTGGCTTTGGAATCGCCGCATTAGCAGTCGCTTGCGCTGCAACCGCTTTATCATCAGCGGCTTTAGCTGCTGCCGCATTCGCCTGTTCCGCAGCCGTTGCACGCGCTTCTTCATCTGCAATAGCCTTAGAATTTGCACTAATCAACAAAGCATTTGCTGCTGCTGCATCAGCCGCCGCCTTAGCCGCGTTAGCATTATCTACAGCCGCTTTTACCAAGCCCTTTGTTGAATCACCAACTGTCCCTTCCAGTGTTGTCACCTTTGCATCCGTAGCATCCAAAGATGTCTTATCCGCTTTCAATGCAACTGCAGCATCATTTGATTCAATATACTCCTCCAAATCAGACGCTACACCAGACGCACTGCCAGATGCTGCATCAGCTTGTTCTTTGGCATACGCCTTAGCCTGAGCCAAAATACCATTGGTTTCATTATTAATCGCTGCAATAGCTGCTGTATTTACACCAACCGCATTATCATTAGATGTTTTATATGCCGCCAAGGCATCTGCAACTTCCTTGGTTGCAGTTTCAGCAGCAGTTTTATTATTACCAACCGTTGTCGTTAATGCTGTAATATCAGATGCATTTTTAACCGCCGCCGCACTTACCTCTGCAACAGCCTGATTCAGATTCGACTGAGTATTGCTGATAGTCGTATTCATAAGGGCAACCGTAGGATATACCGACTCTGCCGCTGTACCAGTCACTGCAGTATTTGTCATCGCTGCCTTGGTCTGATATGTATTCGCAGCCGCTGTTTCATGCGCTTCCAACGCTTCAGAAACAACTTTAATTTTTGCTTCTACACCTTCTGTATTTGTATAAGATGCCAACGCATCAGAAATAGATTTTGCAACAGAACCATCGCCAGAACCATTCAATGTTGCGATTGCTGTTGTATTCAAACCAATATTTGTTGTATTTGTATTAACCTTTGTCTGCAATTCACCCAATGCTGCATCCGTTGCGATACCTTCTGTCTTCGCATCGATATAGCCAACGATTGTTGTTGCGGTTGCACCTTCTGGCAACGTACCAACCAATGCATTCGTTGCATCCAACGCAGTCTTATCAGCCTTCAATGCAACAGCAGCATTATTAGATGTTTTATAAGTTTCTAACGCAGCATTTGCATCTGTACCAGCTTTCTTTGCATCTGCAATTGCAGTTGTAACAGCTGCTTGATCTGTTGTATATGTTGTTTTGGCAACAAAATCCTGTTCAACCCAGGCCTTTGAAGCGATGGCTGCATCAGCAGAATTTGCGGCACACAGACCGACTAAAACCGAGAAAATCCCAGCAGTTAATTTTTTCATTGTAAATCCTTTCCTTCCTATGAATCTATTTTAACATTTTTTACCGAATCGTGTAAAGGGCAAAAATGCCCTTTACATTATTTTTTTTATTATTCAATTGGAATTGTAATCTCAACCCACGTTGGTACACCATTCAACGTTGACAATACACAATTCTTAGACTTACAGATTTCTGGCATTGAGATTTTATTTGCCAACTCTGTAACCGCGTTGTCATACGCCTCACGTTTTGCAGCCGTGATACCAGACTTCATAACATCGCTATCATTAATTGTTGTAATGGCTGCTGCATTTGTTTCTGTCGCACCTTTGTTAGCCGCAATCGCACCCTCTAATTCAGTAACTTTGGTATCATAGTCGCTCTGTGCAACTTTGGCCCCGATTTTACCTTCTAATTCAGTTTTTACACCTGCGACTTCAGTATCTGTTGCATACGTATCATCCAACTGACTAATTGTTGTCTGGATACCTTCTACTGTTGTTTTGTCAGCTTTTTTGGCAATTTCCGCTTCGTTTGCTGCAACGCCCGCTGCCAATGTAGTCAACGCACCAGTTTCACCAGACAGACCTGCAATCGCCGTATCCGTATAGCCTTTGGCAGATTCCAATGTTGCAGCATCTTTTGATTCAACATCTGTTGTTTTTGCATATTCTGCCAAAGATGTTGTAATTGCTTCAACCGCAGTTTTATCAGCCTTTAAAGCCAAAGCATCATTAACATCCTGAGTCTTTGCATAACCACCCAATTCAATCGAACCACCAGTTTCCAAACTTGCAATTGTTTCAGAAATCTTTGCATCAACCTGAGCAGCAGTATAGCTTTCTGATTTTGCCAGAACCTTATCTACATCTGCCTTTGTGGCTAACAGACTATTTGCTTCATCTTTGGTATAAACATCATCAGCGTTTGCTTTCAAACCAATCGCGTTCTGCAAGGTTGTTTGTGCTGATTGCAACTCTGTTTTGCTGGCTTTTGTTGCCAAACCAGTTTCCGCATCTTCAACAACACCTTTCAATGCTGTGAATTCAGACGCACTTGCTCTTTTTGCAACTTCGGTATCAACGTAACCCTTACTTGCGATTTCGACCGCAGCCTGCGCACCGGCAGTACCCATCAAAATCGCCGCCATAAGACCCGAGAACATAATATTTTTTACTTTCATTTTTTCTTTCCTTTTCTTTCGTTTTTATGCCTGAGCTTATGACGGCTTTGGCATTAATTCAAAGCGCTTTGTTTTAGTTTATTATTCTGTAGCACCAACAATTTCAACCGATACATAGCTGATATCGCCATTTTCTGCACGTTTTACCAAATATGTACCCGCCGCAGTCATTGTATCATCCAACTTACCCGCCAATGCAGTATTTACATCAGCAGTATTTGCCTTTAATGCAATATTGTCTGCATTTGTTTGAATCTGGACAACTTTGGTTGCATCAATACCAGAATTTACAGCCAACAATTGTGCTTCTGTCAATTCATCCTGCTTATCAGCCAATGCATTTGTTACCGTGCCCTGATATGCTTCAAAAGTAGATGTTTCTACATAGTCATCCAAATCAGTTGTATTTGCTTTGGCACCCAATAACTGATCTGCTTCTTCCTTGGTATAAGAAGCACCTACTGCCGCCTTACCCGCCAATGCTGTTTCTACTTCACTAGCATTTGCCTTAGCAGCCAATGCCTGTGTCAAACCTGAAACCTGAGATTCTGCAATTGTTGCACCTGCAATTTCTGCTTCTACCTGAGCTTCTGTCTGATAGCCATAACCTTCAATAGTATTTTTTACCTGAGTCTCATTCTGATAACCAGCGTCCTCTAAAGCTGTAACTTTTTCTGACAATGTGTTCACAGCACTTGTATCTGCTTTATTCGCAACTGTTGCTGACAAACCAGAAACAGTACCTTCCAAAGCTGTAACATCACTTGCAGCTGCTTTATCTGCAACAGCTTCTGCGATTTTAGTTGCAACCGCACCATCCGCATCATTAACAGCTTTTTTCAAAGCAGTAATATCTTGCATCAATGTAGCAACACCTTCACCGCCTTCGCCACCACCCAGCAAATTAATCGCATCTGTATTTGACTTAATGTTAGCATTCTGCGCTGCATCAACATCTGCCTGATCTTCAATATACTGAGCATATGTTTCTGTTGAAACCTTAGCATTCAACAAATCATCGGTTTCAGTCTTGGTATAAGAAGTCCCCTTGTCTTCTTTGCCTGCTAACTTTGATGTAACATAACCTTCGGTAACCAGGTTATAGTCTGCAGCACTGGCGGCGCCACATACACCTGACAAGATTGCTGCTGCAAATCCTGCGAACATAACATTTTTTACTTTCATTTTTCTTTCCTTTCTTTCTTTGTTTTTTTATTTTTTTGTTTTGCGGCTTCCAAGGCCACGGTTTTTTGTTTTCAATTCTCTATTTTAATTTCCGTCTTCATCGGTGACAACTCCAACAGATGCCCAAGACACCCCACCGTTGCCATCAGATACCAACATTGCTAAATCACCATTCGCCAATACGGCACCACTTGTTGAAATCTTGTCTGCAGTGATTACACCATCTGCCAACTGGCCATTTTGAATCTGACCGGTAATTTTGCTGGCATCTAAACTGTCAATCTGTTCGGTGGTAATTTTACCCTGAATAGACGTAGCGTTTATGCTGGTAATCTGGTCTGCTGTAATTTCTAAATTAGCAAACTTCTCATCAACTTGATCCTTGGTATAATAAGACGTTTCCAAGTTACTCTGAATTGTGGCCAAAGTCGTCTTTATCACAGAATCACTTTCCAGCGCCATCAATGCAGTTAATTTTGCATCCAACGCCGCCAAATCACTTTCATAAACCAAACCATCATTGGCATCACCACCTGTGATAATCGATTCTAAATCAGACTTAACCTTTTGCAATTCTGCGACCGTTACATATTCACCAATCTCTGTTTTAGCCCCAATCATCGCTTCCAGATTAATCAAAGCCAATTCAACCGCACCACGTCTTTCTTCGGTCAACCAATCATTAACCGGCTTAACCGCATTCGCAATCGCCGTATCAACCTGACCCTTGGTGTAATAATTTTCAAGCGCAACATAAATTTCGGCAATATCAGATTCCAAGCCATCAACCGCCGTTTCATAAGTTTCTTTCAAAACAGTCTGCGCAAGCTTTCCATCCAATTCTGAAACACTGGTCTGTAAATCCGCAACGTTTTTCTTCATAACGTCAACATCCGCAACAGACGCAATGCCAGATTCTGGAATAATTTCGCTAATAGCATCAATTTCGCCCTGAACAGCAACAATCTGCGACTGAGTCACCGCAGCCGTACCATCATCCGGCAACTGATCCGCCATACTTTCCAGACTTGATTGCAACTGAGCAACTGTTTTTTGCAACTCAGTAAAATCACCTTCACTGGCCACGCCATCGTCGGTCTTTCTTTCCAAAACATCAATACGCGTTGCCAAATCAGCAGCAGCCGAATTGATACTAATTATATCTGCATCAACTTTCTCACTACGCGCTTGATAATCTGATTTCAGCACATATTTTACAAACTCGCCCTGAACAGCCAACACATCTGATTTCAATGCAGTAATATCACCTTGCAATACCCCAACACTTTGTTCCAGTTCTGCAACCGCCGTTGAATTATCACCCGAACCAGCTTCAATCTGTTCAATCTGGGTTTTCAAATTTTCAATCGTCGTATTAATATTTGTCACTGTGTTATTAATATTCGTCACTGATTCAGCTGTTGCAACTTCTTCCCCATCAGCCGGCAATTGATTTTCAATCGCAGTGACATTCGTTTGCAAATCATTAACAATCGTTTGCAGTTCTGTGATATTTGTTTCGCCAATCGCACCGTCAAGCGCTTCGATCTGATCACCTAAACTCTCTACCAGTTCTGCCAATCGTTCATAATCAGCAAGATGACTTTCCAAATCCTCTTTAACCACAGTATCTACTTCTGGACCTTTTGAGGAAACAACACGATTACCCGCCAAATATTTACCCAAAGATAAACGTGGCGTCGCCGTGACACGCGTCGATGTCGTCGCAGACGCTACAGGCTTTGCCGTTGTCGTTGCAGACGTTGTTGCCTTGGTCGTTGACGGCAAAACACGCATTGCGCCCGCACGCGTTGACGTTGCCGTAGAGCCCGTCGCCTTGGACGTAGCCGCACTGGACGCACTGGAATACGTACCCGCACCACCCAACGAACGCACCGGTGCCGCCGCCGATGCCGGCGCCGCCACAACCGCGCACAATGCGCATACTAATGCAATATTTGAAATTTTTGTTTCGGTTTTCATATCTTCTCTCACTGATACTTGCAATACCACTCTCTTATCGGTATATATAATACCACATTTTGCGAATCGGGGTCAATACCCATTTTTTACAAATTCCTATTATTTTTTTAGAATCTGTAACGCAATCCCATTGACAACGAATTTTCAAGAACAAAGCCAAAATCCGTGCTCACTTCAACATAAGCACCGCCATCCATTGTTCTCTCGATTTCAGGCCCCCAGAAACCCGCCAAACGATAGCGCAAATCCAGTGTCAGGCGCGCATCCAAGTCATACGACCAACCAAACATCATTGCCAACATTGGGGAAATGCCTATCTTTTTTGGTTCCCCTCCATCCAAATCATATCCGCCCAGTTCCGCTTTCGGTAGTGCCAAACCAAGCCCTGCCCCAACATATAAACCGTTATAAAAATCATAATAACCATTCGCCATCAAATACGGAACCGTCAGTTTAATTTCTGTCCATGCATCCGTATTATCAACCTGACCAATCAAACCAAATTCAAAATCGCCACGAAACCATTCATTACCTAATTGAAAATCCGTTCCCGCAAATACAGAACCACCAAATACCGTTTCAAACGAAAAATCATAATCACCAATGACATCTACACTCACACCATCAGCTGTAACATCATTAGATGCCGTAAAATTCAAGAAACTTAAACCCAAACGACCGCCCAGATACCAACCCTTGGCCGACTCAACTGAATAAGGCTGATATTCACGAACCATAACACGACGACCAACCGGTGAACGCTGTACAACCGCCATTTCTGTCGCAGGGGCAGCATACGCCGCAGACATTGCCATAACCGAGGCTAAACAAAATGATGCTAATTTTTTCATCAAACATACTCCCTTTTTTCCTACTACTATATCAAAAATCGCTCCCCTTTCCAAACACAAAAAAATACAGCGCGCCAATTTTTTATTTCATTTGACCGATAAATAAAAATTTACTAATGTGTCAAATATGGAAGACAATACCGCTATTTCATTCGCAAATGTTGCCGCCAAGTACGACGGAACACCTGATATCTTGACCGATGTGTCGTTTAATATCGGTGGGGGCTCGTTCTATTTTTTATCGGGCGCATCGGGCGCAGGTAAAACAACACTGTTGCGACTAATCTATCAATTACACAAGCCACATCGTGGTCTGGTTAAATTGTTTGGCAAACCAACAAACGATATGACACGTGACGAAATCAATAAAATCCGCCAGAAAATGGCAATCGTTTTCCAGGAATATTCACTGCTATCACATTTGTCGGTGTTTGATAATGTCGCCTTGCCACTGCGTGTGCGTGGCGTGCCAGAAAACAAAATTAAACCCCTGGTGGCTAAGGTTCTGGATTGGGTCGGTCTGGGAAAATATGGTGACGCAAATCCCAAGACACTGTCCGGTGGCCAACAGCAACGCGTATCTGTTGCCCGTGCGATTATTATTCAGCCATCTATCTTGCTAGCGGACGAACCAACGGGCAATCTGGACGATGAAAACGCATCACGCCTGATGGAACTGTTTATCAAGATGAACAAGACGTTTGGAACGACTATTATCTTGGCAACACACAATAAAAAGTTAATGGAAACTTATAAATTTCCAGTAATAAGTGTCGAAAACCATCGGGTGTCTTTTGTAGATCAGAAAGCAACACAAACCGAAACGAAAAAGATATGGAAAGGCCCCAAGCCACAAAACTATTTTAACGAATTATCTAAGCAATTTGACGATATTGGAAACGCATAAATGAAAAAGCCGATTGTATTTTCACTGGTTCGCGAACAGTCGATGTTTATGACAGCGATTATGGGACTGCTGACATTTTTATCCGTACTGACACTAGGGATAGCATTGTCTATTGGCACAGGGGTTATTCGCTGGAACGCCCAGTGGAACAATTTTGCCACAATCCAGATCACAGATTCCAAGAACGTTGATGCAACTGCTAAAATCATAGAAGCCAATCGCGATAAAACAAAATCAGTACGCCGTATCAGCGATGAAGAAATGATCAACTTGATGCGCCCATGGATTTCAAATGGCGGAAGTGCGCTAAAAAACTATCTGCCAACAATGTGGGAAATAGAATTCAAGTCCGCCGACGATATGGAATCTGTACAAAAATCAATTGATAAAAGCGCGCGCTTTCTAACACACGCATCTGCGCTAAAAACATCAACCAGCGCAGGTTGGAAAATGATTGGCATATCAGTGTTGGTATTGGCACTGGCACTTGGGGCGATTGGCGTGTCTATTTCGTATATTGCACGCAACACCGCAATGCTGCACAAACGGGAACTGGAAATATTAACACAGATTGGTGCGTCCGATGGCTTTGTAGCGCACCAAATGCAGATTATCGTTGCGAAAATAACAACACTGGCGGCAATTTGCGGTTTTGCAGCAGCAATGCCAGTATTGATGCTGATACTATGGACAGCGCACTCAACCCGCGTTGGATTAATGGCAATGCTGGGGCTAAGTACGTTTGGCTGGTGGATGTTGGTTGCGTTGCCTGTGGCGATTGTAGTATTTGCGATTTTCATCACCCGCCGCACAACATTAAAAATACTAAAAGACAGTTAATGCGATTTTTCACACCATCTTTTATAATTGTAGCACTGTTTGTATTGGGCGGAATGATATTCAAAGTTTCTGCGCCACACAATTGCAGCAATATTTTACCAGACGACAGTATTTTTGTCTTAACCGGTGACGAACGCCGCATACCATTTGCTATTCGACAAATGGAAAAGTATCCAGACACAGATCTTTATATAATCGGTGCAGGAGCGCCGGCGGTTGGAGAACTGAACCGTCACGCCCAAATAGAATCTGAATCAAAATCAACATATCAAAATGCAATGGCGATTAAGAACATTGTCTCAAACGCCGGCCTGGACCGAATCGTAGTCATCACAACCGAAGAACATATGAACCGCGCAAAATACCTTATCCGACATGAATTGCCAAACACAGAAATAATTGCGTGTCCGGCAACACTGGTGGGAATGTCTGCCCCAAAAAGACTTGAAAGATGGGCCATCGAATATGTAAAATACATCGTGACCCTGATTGGAATCAAAGAAAGTTAAAAGAAAAAGGAAAAAACTATGATACGTACTATACTGTTCAAAATTGCCCTGCCCCTGTATTTTGCATTATGGATGCCGTTTTTATTGGTTGGGTTGGTATCCAAACGTTTGACCAAGTTTTTAGTATTTACCGATGCAGCGGGCGTTTTGGTTCTGGTGCGCTTGATTTGTGGCGTTAAATACCGTGTACATTTTCCAAAGTCTGACGATACAGACATCCCAGAATTACCAAATGGCAACGTCCGCTCTGACGGCAAGGTTATTGTTGCCGCAAAGCATATGTCTATTTTGGAAATAGCCGTTATTTCTAAGGTTATGCCAAACACATTCTTTATTATGAAGCGTGAATTATTATGGATTCCAATTTATGGCTGGGCATTTTGGCGCTGTGGAATGCTGGGGGTAAATCGTGCACGCGGTAAAACAAATATGGCTAAATTGGCATCTGACGTTGAACAACGTGTACTGGACGGACGTGCGTTGGTCATATTCCCCGAAGGCACACGCGCAAAACCTGGCGAACGCATACCGTTAAAGCGCGGCTTGTTATTGCTGGCATATAAATTAAAACTGCCGATTTTACCAGTTGGCACAGATGCGGGTCTTTATTGGCCAAAGCGTGGCCGTATCCGCCCAGGCACAGCAAATGTATACTTTGAACCATTGCTGCCATCAAACGCATCTTTGGATGAAATATCAGAGGCAATCAACCGCCACAGCGCATAAAAATAACTCCCTGCACTAGGAAAAATAATGGTATAGATGCACACAGTGCCGTCCCCGCAACATACGGTCTGTTAGTGAAAGAAATAAATTAGAATGATTTAGATAAAAAGAAATCGGGAATCGCAGTGTACAAGTCGCTACATGAAATTCCCGACAAAACACTCTCCTTGTACTGGGAAAAAAGAAATTAAAGATAATGGTATAGATAAACGGGTTAACGATGGCGTAGTGTACAGACGCTACACGAGCCATTGCTAACCCGCTTTAGATAATGCCATTAGATTTAATTTATTGACACCAAGATTTGCGTTTGCCACCTTTATACGGTCGCCCTAAACCACTGTCGATTAAAACCAGACCAACATCACGACCATCTGACAAGAACACATTCGCATCAATCCGTCCCAGATATTTATCATCTTTGATATTATCTAATTCTACGACCGTACCACGTGGAATCAGCGCTGATAAAACGTCACGTGCCCGATTTGCCATCTGTTTTTCATGGGGGCATTTTCCGTTCATTTCTGGCGTATCAACGTTAATCAGGCGTACACGCACAGTAACATTTACATCCGCATCCAGCGCCACTTGGGCTGAAAAAGTATCGCCATCAAAGATATAATCCACCCGTGCCGGCACCGCATTCGCCGACACTGTCATAAAGCCCATAAACATAAAACTTAATAATTTTTTCATCGTTTGAACTTTGTAAAAAATGCCCAATGGGCATTTTTTATGGCAATTTCGGCGACCAAGTAGGCTCAACCCCATTAACACCTTCTGGTAACTCAATATCATAAATATTTTGGCCAGTTATATCAACACTGCGAATATGACTAATGCGCTCGATACCATCAATCGCCTTTTCTGTTTCATAGTATACCAAGCGACGTGACCCCGGTGCCCAGGATGGCGCTTCCATAAACCAGCCGCCTGCTAAAATCTTTTCATTGCGACCACGTGGATTCATAACCCCAACATAAAACGTATCATCTGCGATTTTAGTAAAAGCAATAAACTGACCATCTGGCGACCAAGCCGGCGTTGCATACCGCCCCGCCCCGTATGTGATACGATTTTCTTCACCCGATTCCAAATCCAGAACATGAATCTGTTGACGCCCCGAACGATCTGAATTAAACGCCAGTTTTTTACCGTCTGGAGAATAAGACGGACTGGTATTTAAGGAATTTCCAAATGTTAATTGGCGTAATTTTTTCGCCTCTATATCATATTCATAAATATGTGAAATCCCACGCTTGACCAAGGACAGCGCAACCCTTGTACCATCTGGCGAAAAACGTGGCGCATAAGTCATACCATCAAACTGGCCCAATTTTCTTTGTTCACCCGTATCCAAATCCAGCATCCAAACCGTCGGATCATCATTATAATAAGACAAAAACACAATAGACTGCATATTTGGCGAAAAATGTGGCGACATCACGTACGCATCTTTGTCAGACAAATATCGCAACCCATATCCGTCTTGGTCCATAATAGCCATACGTTTTGCCCGATTATGCACAGGACCTGTTTCTGCGATAAAGACAATCTGCGTATCAAAATATCCAATTTCCCCCGTCAGACGTTCATAAATCGCATCTGCCATAATATGCGCCAAACGACGCGCAGATTGACGTGACGCAACCAGTGATTGTGCCTCTATCTGTTCGGTTCCATCAACATCCCAGACATAAAATTCCAGACGATACATATCATCTGACTCTTTGAATAACTTGGCCTGAACCAGAACCTGAGTCTTTATTGCAGCCCAAGACTTAAAATTCGGCATTTTTCCCATTTTGACATATTCTGGGAACGCATCACGATTTACGATACGAAACAGCCCTGTGCGCTTTAAGTCATTTTCAACAACATCACGCATCATTGCAGCATCCTTGGCATTTGCACCATCTGCCAGTTCGAACTTTTGCACAGCAACCGACGTCGGTTTAAGACCGCCCGCAACAATATCAACTTTTAATTCTGCGTGCACTGGCACTATATGAAACAGACAAATAAAAAATAAAGCCAAAAATTTTTTTATCACGTTCAAATCCTTTCCAATAGATACGACAATTTTATACGCACAAAATTCAAAAATCAAACCTAAATACAAACAATACACACAACCATACAATATCATATACACCTGCCTATATTTATGCCAATATATTTGTATTGACAATTGTATTTACAATGGTATAGTTCCTTGTAAGTACGCTGGTATTGTATGAAGTATAGGAGATTGCATATGCCAAACGTGATGCAACAATTATTTATAATGAACATCGAATCCCTGTTACGGGAATACGCCGCATACAAGGCTTTTAATAAATCAGACTGCGTAATCAATATGCGCATTCCACGCCCTATTCTGGACAAAATCAAAGAGCTGGCCGACGAACAACACGTCCCATATCAGTCACTGATTTCATCAGTATTATTCTCACTAGCCAATCTGGACGACAAAAAATAACACTGTCGGAGGAGATAAAACTATGGCACAACCAAGCAAAGATTTTATATTCAAAACTTTAACCACCATGTGTCATCGCATCACAGAAGAACAAGATTTGTTCGACACAACAAACAACGATGCCGAATATTGGTCATACACAGATTTATACAACTTGTTTTTGCACCCAATGTTTGACCCAGACAATATGTTTGAACACACATACCAAACATTTGACACCACACCTGCTAAAACACAAAAAATAGCACCATATGAACTTTTCAAAAACCATGTGGTAGTGCACCAACGCAAATACACAATCCACAGTCCACATCCACCATATAATCAAATAACCAAAAATGGGATGGACATAAAACTAAGCCGATACGCATGCTATTGCATATTCCGTAATAAACCAAATCTGATATTTACACGCACATTCTTTATGATGCCTGGCGCCGATTTTAAAACAATCTATGAAACATCATACAAATTTGCTCGTATTTATCAGCGCGACAAATTACGCGAATCCGAACACAATTTAGCCGGCGTATTAAAAAGCCTTAATGCAAACCACTCGCTGTTCCAGCACGAAATGGCAAAAACATTTTTTAATGGCCATACAATTGATTATCTACGCGATGCATACCACCTGAACCCCAAGAAAGCACTGGCTGATAATATGGGCGCAATATCTATGCACGCACGCCGACACGCTATAGATACAGCAATTCATAAATTTGATTTTGCACACACACGCGACCTGCGTTCTTTTTCAACGATACTTCACAACGAATTACGCATTGCACGCAACAAAATGATTTCGGAATACAAATTCCCACCCGAAAAAGATTTTCACAAAGCCACCATACGCGATATCGAATCAGAATACAAAACACTGGAAAGCAACTTTATAAAACAATACGCAAACAAAAATTTAACATCGCGATAAAAAAATCCCGCCATCGGCGGGATTTTTATTTCTTTATATTCTGGTTTACCAGCCCTGAAACAATTCAGTCGGACAGTCCAAAAGCCCACTCACACCTGAGGCACTACTTAACACAGACAAGAAGGTACCGATACCAAACAACAGAATAAATCCGATTAACATACTAAGCCCCTTATTCTTAACCTCGTCCATGGCTTTAATTTCCTTACCACCTGAAATATAACCCCATGCCCAACCGGCAATCAAGAACCCTGCACCAACAAAAGACAGTGTACGCAACAACTTAAAGATACCTTGGAATTCAGCAATCAATCCACACAGATTTGCATTTTTTGCCAACTGTCCCGTTGCAGCAGACGCACCAGAAACAACCAACAATGCGCTTAACGCAGCAAATCCAATCATTTTCATTTGTTTTTTCATATAAAACTCCTTAATCCTTTTCCTTTATTCTATCACAAAAAATCACACAATTCAAATGATATTACTAAGATAAAAACAAATCAGGCATCGTAGTGTACAAACGCTACATAAGATGCCCGATTTGTTTTTAGATAAGTATTATATTTAATTTTTTACATACGCATTGGCATTAATACGTACAACGCATCCGTATCTGAATTAGTCGACTTAAATATTGTCGGCGACAATGGATCCTGCATTTCCATCTGGAACTTTTCACCTTCAATCTGACCAGCTACATCCAACAAGAATTTAACGTTAAACATAACCGTAAACGTCGCATCACCATTGTATTCGATATCCAATTCCTGGGTTGCAGTACCCGCATCTGGACTGGACGCATTAACAACCAACTTATTCATACTGAATGTCAATTGTACAGATTTTGTTTTATCAACACTGGCAACAGATACCAAGTCAACAGCATTAATAAATGATTTTCTGTCAAGAACAGCAATCTTGTCATTACCCTTTGGAATAACAACGCGATAGTTTGGATATTGCGCATCAACCAATTTGCTAGTTAACGTTGCCGCCCCCACTGTAAAGCGTGCCTTGGTATCAGACAACTCAACCATCACATCATCAACATTGGCATCTTCTAACAGTTTAGACAACTCACCAATTACACGACGCGGCAAGATAACAGACGGCATTTCACCACTGCCAACGGGTGCCGCCATCGCACACAGCGCCATACGCTGAGCATCGGTTGCAACCGCGGTTAAACGTTTTTCGCCACTATCATCTGCGATATGGAAATAAATACCACCCAAGTGATAGCGCACATCATCTGTTGGGATTGCGAATTTTGTCTGATTAATTAAATGCGCCAAATCGCCAGTTGTCATCTGGAATTTAGTGGTCAGATTGCTACCTGCCATGGCTGGGAAATTTTCCGCCGGCAATGTTGGCAAACGAAATACCGCACGACCACTGGACACAACCAACTGGTCCCCAGATTGTTTAAAATTAATCTCTGCATCATCTGGCAATTTACGAACAATGTCATACAACATTTGTACAGGCACAGTAATCTTACCACCCAGCGTAATATCGGCAGCTACATGCTCAACCAATTCTAAATCAACATTTGTCGCAGACATAATCAAATCATCTGCAACCTCTAATTTAACATTCATCAAAATCGGCAATGTTGCGCGCTTTTCTACGATAGACTGCATATGCCCCAGCGCACGTATCAAAACCTGACGAAATACTGAAAATTCCATTACTTACTCCTAAGATTTTCTGTGTATCCTACACTCTTTTGAGTTTAGTTTACCAAAAAATCCCGATTCGGTGCAAGAGCAAAAGCAACACACAAATTTATTACCGATTAAGCACACCATAAACTAAATCCGATATCGGCGCACTCAGCCATTCTGGGTCATTACGATAATCTGACGCACCACGATTAAGTGCCGTTTTACAAGGATTTCCATCCGCCAACCAATTTTCCAACAAATCACCAGCCAACCAGCCAACACCTGCCCCTGCAACCAGACCAATACCACCCGTAAACGGCGCAATTAACAGACCAATCCCTGTAGCAGACGCAACCTTACCAGCAACAGCGGCACCGCTAATCGCGACATCAGGTTCTGCAAGATCACCAGAGATTTCAATTGAATTTACCACCTTGCCAGTAAGCGATAGTTTTATTCCTCGTACAGGCACCGTTGTCAAAGCCAGCTTTATACTTTCATCACCCAAATCCAGATCTCCTGCCAGACGCAAATTAATCGCATTTGTTTCAACTGCGACACCCTGCTCAGTTTGAATATGCCCATCACGCAATTTTACATTTACCGCTGCACACTTTATTTTTATTTGATCGTATTTTTTTTCTTCATTAAACATATCCTGAATACTGTGACGCAAGGTTGTTAAAAAATCTGTCCCATACATATACGCCACCAAAGCCGAATGTGCATATCCAGACCCTACAGAGTACACACGAACTGGCCCTGTTATCGTATTCATCCATTCTGATAAATTCTTGCCATTTGCACGAACATACAATTCCACATTTACTGGCAATTCAGAAATTAAATCAGGAGTATTTAATTGATTTAACATATCACCGATGAAGATACGTTCCCCAATTCCACCCATAACTACCGCCATATTTCCATCTGGGCTAATATCAATATCCGCACCAGTACGAAAGTACCCATCTGCTATTTTAGAATTCAAATCAATACGCCCAACATTATTTACAACATTCAACTTTAAATCCATATCATCAATCGAAAAATCTCGATACACAACAAAGCGTTTAGCATTCACACGTAAGGTTACCGCACGACCAACAAACCATTCACCAAAAAGAGGAATATTCTTAAACACATTCAGTTTACGCTTTGGTCGTAACCATTTACTCCCATACAAGTTTGGAATAACATCAATTAAAGCAATATCACCAGCTGAAATGTTCAAGTTTATAACAGGCTCAGCACCACCCCAATTATAACTTCCCGACACGTCTATATTTCTACCATTTACAGCAACCGAAGATTTCCGCAGTGTAATTTTATTTCTATCAACACCACCCGCAATATTAACGCGTAAATCAGGCCAATTCTTTAATTCAAGATTAAACAGATTTCCAAAATCCGAAACATTTTGAATCTCTCCTTTGATGATAAAATCTATTGGTGCTTTACTTGTCCCTTCCAGTGCAACATTCGCAATTAGTGCATCCCCCCCCATAGACAAGGCAATTTTCATTGGATATATCTTACGCTCTGCATTATATTCTGAAAAATTAACAATAAATGGGAAAACTTTATCGTCTATAGACTTAATCCACCCCGCATATTCACGACCATTATCTCGCTTAATATAACGCAAACTAAGCCCACCAACGGAATATGTATCCTCGAACACATGCGCGGTTAATTTTTTAATTTCTACCCCACCTAAACCAAATTCACGAAACGGGTACTTTTCCACAAACGCCACAGAATCCTGGGCATTGTTTTTTTTGGGCGGTAATATAGACAAATCACCATCAGCATTTTTTTCTATGCACGTCACCGCATCATAAATAACAACTTTTTGAATTGTTGGTCTATCACGAAAAAGTGATACTAAATTTAATGTCACGTCTATTTTTTTTGCAGCAAAAGCATCTTTGTGTTTTGCCCAATCTGCATTTTTTATACGAACATCGTTTAATTCTACCTGGGGCCGCAAAGAAAACTTCCACGACACAACGCCATTAATCTCAATCGGCAATCCTGTTGAATCACGAAGCACAGAAACAACACTCCCACGCAAAGAATCTAAATCAATCTGGGAAAACGCAACCACAATCGCAACCAACAGTCCGCCCAAGAACAGCCCCAAGACACGCAACAACTGCATAAAAATACTGCGTCTAACAATCATTATTTTTTATCATATCCTTTTATGGAACTTTTAGTTCCAACAACTTTATCACTGGCACCATAAAATCTGGCACAGCCGCACGCAACGTTATCACACGACCCGAAGACGGATGCTGAAATGTTAATTTATATGCAAACAAAAACAAGTTATTTGTTGCCAGCATCGATTGCAAAGTATCATCTGTTTGTGTGCGCCCTCCATAAATTGGATCACCAATAATTGGTGCACCCAGTGTCATAGCACTATGCAACCGCAATTGATGTGTACGCCCAGTCTTAGGCACAAACAAGACCCACGACAAATTTCCCGCACTTGACAATACCTGATAATTTGTGACTGCACGTTGGGCTCGTTGCCCCGCCCCACCATTTGCACGCTCTGGACCGTCAAAAACCTGCCCCTTTATCATATAGTTATCAATCACACCACGCAGCGGTTTTACAACACCATTTAACAATGCTAAATATTCTTTGTGGGCAGTCTTGCTTTGAAATTGCGCACTTAAATTCTGGGCTGCACGCTGATTTTTAGCAACCACCAGCAAACCACTTGTTTCTTTATCCAGACGATGAACCAACGAAATTTTATCATATGGAAACAGCGCAGACGCCATTTTATCAACAGACTTTCTGATACCTGTCCCACCTTGGACCGCCAATCCCGCCGGCTTATTAAAAACAACAACATCTTCGTCATTATGCACAATACACTTGCGCAATTCTTCCAAATCAACCAAAGAATATTTATCCCCAGCCTCGGTTTTATGCAATTTCGTCGCAAAGCCCGCAATTGTTGGCGGAATACGAATCGCATCACCTGCATTTAAAATTTCACGTCCATGAACCCGCTTGGAATTAATACGTATTTGTCCACCACGACAAAGCCTATAAAACTCACGCAATGGCATAGACGGATAATTGCGCACGAACCAACGCTGCAAACGTGTACCTTCATCCGTCTTTGAAACTGTCACTAACTCTGCGGCCATAACACCCCCGCCAAATATTAAAACTTATTCACCGTATGTAATCTGAACTGTGTTACGCCCATTAGAATCCGTACAATTCCCAGACGCACCACTACTTTTCCCATTAGACATTTTATACCCAACCGAATCGGACCAAGCCTTGGTTATAAATGTTTCACATTCATTCTTGCTCAATCCAGTGATACTTACCACAAACTGACGCGGATTAGATGAATCAACCGCAACCTCGTATTTTCCACCGTATGGATTTTTATCAGACATACCAATCGCATTAAAAATCGTAGAATTATTAATATTCGAAAAATCGTCGTATTCCCCGTGAATATTACGTACCTGGGTCACAATTTGCAGAACTTCTTCGTTAACAGTGTTACGCTTTTGCGTATTCATTGCCAACTGAATCATTTCGATTGCCCCAACGGTAATTACACCCATAATTGCCAACACACCCAACATCTCAATCATTGAACGTCCAGATTCTTGTTTCATATGTATTGCCTCCATTTGCTATTTAGTTTTTATTATTTTATCATAAAGATTATGAATATTCAATTTTCTGATTTAATTGCAAACGTACCACATGCCCCAGGCGTGTATAAAATGTATGATGCGGAAAATAATCTGCTTTACGTGGGCAAGGCACGTGATTTATCAAACAGATTAAACCAATATATTGACATATCAAAACTGGAGTTACACAAACAGGTTATGCGAACACTGGTAACCCAAGTTGAATGGGAAACAGTTGCAACCGAATCAGACGCATTATTGCGCGAACAAGAATTAATAAAAACGCTTAAACCAAAATATAACATAATGCTGACCGATGGGAAAATGTACCCTATGTTGGCATTGACTGCGGGCGACTTTCCACGCCTGTTAAAATTTCGTGGCAAAATATCTCAGCGACGTGACGTATACGGCCCATACCCATCGGTTTCCGCACTAAACGAAACAATCAAAACAATACAAAAAGTTTGTGGCTTGCGCACGTGTACAGACACATTTATGCGCAATCGCACACGTCCATGCTTACTGTATCAAATTGGTCGTTGCAACGCACCGTGCTGTTATCCAGACAAACAAAAATACGCAGAAAGCGTGCGTATAGCGCGAAAAATATTAACCGGCGACAGTCGTCCAATTATAAACGACCTAACCAAACAAATGCAAGATTTTGCAAACAAAAACGATTTTGAATCTGCTGCAATTATGCGCGACAAAATCGCCTCACTAACACATACATCAAATCGCGGCAAAGCCCAAAACAATGCGTATAGCTCGATTTTAGACTGGGACAAAAATGTATCAGAACTGGAAAAATGGTTAAACATAAAAATTGAACGAGTGGGCGTTTTTGACAATTCACATCTGTTTGGCACGCAGCCCGTTGGTGCAATGATAACATTTGGACACAACGGCTTTGAAAAATCGGGCTATCGTCACTTTAAGTTGCAAGACAAATCGCGCGCAGGCAATGATATCGCTATGATGTCTGAGTTTATAAAGCGCGCAATCGAACGTGGTCCAAAACTGGATTTAATAATCGTAGACGGCGGCCCCGCACAATGGAACATTGCTAATCGTGCATCCGGTGACATACCTGTATTTGGCGTGACCAAGGGCGTCGTTCGCGACGGCGACGAACATTTTATTTTACCAGACGGTTCTGAATATCGCGACCTGCCAAAAGACAGCCCACTATTTTTAATGCTGCGCGCCGTTCGTGACGAAGCACACCGTTTTGTAATTACATATCACCGCACAACACGTGCAAAGAAAATGACCGCATCTGTATTGGATGAAATAGACGGCATTGGCCCCACGCGCAAACGCGCACTGTTGCAACACTTTGGTTCGGTCCGCGCTATTATGGACGCAGACCTAAACGCATTAAAACGCGTACCAGGACTTGGTAAAAGTGCAGCCGAAAAAATATATGCCCATTTCCATACAGAAGTGATATAATTACACTATTCATATATTAATTAATCAAAAAGGAGAACTATATGAAAGCATTTGTTAACTTTTTATCTGCATTCCGCATTGCGTCGGCTTTTGCGATCATCCCAACATTATTATTGGGCTGGTACTGGACATCATTTATCCTGTATGTACTGGCATCACTGTCTGACTTCTTTGACGGATATCTTGCACGTAAATACAATTGTGTCAGCAAACTGGGCGGCGTAATGGATCACATTGGTGACAAATTATTAGTTGCAAATACATTAATTGTATTATCAATTGTTTTAATGTTCTTGCTGCCTGCATTTATCCCAGGTTTTCCATCTTGGACAATTATCGTACCTGTTATCTTGATGATTTCCCGAGAACTATACATTTCTGGTCTGCGTGAATTTTTAGGCACACAAAAAATAGAAATGCCAGTGCCAAAGGCACGCTTTTCAATGGGCAAAATTAAAACAACCCTGCAAATGGTTGCAACCTGCGCATTGTTACTAAGCTTATGTATGCCACAATTGGTATTGGTACCAAGAATGGAAATGTTTGCAATCTATGGCTTCTTTGGTCTGTCATATGGCGGTGTGATAATCTTATGGATGGCACTGGTGGCAAGTCTATGGTCCGCAACACAATACACAATTACTTTTATTGGACACCTTAAAAAGATAAAATAAAAATCGCTCTATACGCATAAAAACCGCCATTTTGGCGGTTTTATTATTTTTGTCTTTTCAACAATTCTTGTCTTAATAACACTTGAACCTTATGTTTTTCATAATCATCTACTATTTCTTTCATTTTCATTATGAAAACAACCGACAAAGCTACAGATAAAACACACGCAATCGAAAGTATATGAGAACGACGTGCAATCAAACGATGCATCTCCTTGTGTTTTTTTTCCCAATTACTCATACCACAACCCCCTATCTTTGTTTTTGCGTACTTTCATAGACAGTACGCGTACGCAAAGAATCCGCTACATTTTCAATTTTTGTTTTTGGTTTTTCTTGTATGTCTTTTTTAAAACATTTATTAAAAATCCACTGTCCACCAAATGCTATCCCCACCGTTAACAACAAAATAGCCGCCATCAGCTGTAGTTGCATTTTTGATTCATTTGTCGGTTTCATATTAACATTCCTATTTCTGACGTTCTAAATTACGTTGAGTTATATTTTTCATTAAAAAGTTATGTTTTGAATTCACAACAATCGTATCACCTGATTTAACCCTATCTGCACCATCAAAAACAAAGTTTCTTTTATTCCCATCAGAAGTCTGGGCATAGACAGAATTACTGTTTTCGGATTTTTTTCCCAAGACATACAAAGTATCACCCGTATTCGTACGCGCAGGCAATTGTAAATCAGCATATGTACCGCCGCATTTTTCAATAGTATCCTTTCTTGCTTCAACACTCTGCCCATCTTCCTTAGCAGCACCAGCAGCCGTTCCTGTTTCAAACACATTCCATGAAACAGGCACCGCAATCCCCGCCATAATCAAGACAGAGAGCATAAAACACAGTGTATCTCTATCTAAATTCGCAAAAACATTTCTGTTTTTATTCATACCTATCTCCTTTTTACGTATTACTAATATAACAAACTTCAAATCAAGTACAACAAAATATCGCGATTACGTTTTTATATCAAAACCAGCCTTTTTTATCTGATTTCGTTTCTGCAAATTCGTTTAAGATTTTTTTCTGCTTATCATTTAACTTCGTCGGGATATTAATTGCAACATCAATATACAAATCACCAAAGCCCCCACGATGAGTTGGCATACCATGCCCACGAACGCGCAATTTTTCGCCGCCCTGCGTTCCAGCTGGGACTTTGACCGCCAACTTTTTATCATCGATTGTTTCGACTTCGATTTCACCCCCCAACGCAAGTGTAGTAAATGGCACATCCACACGCATAATTAAATCATTACCTTGGCGCACGAAACGCTTGTCTGGACGCACACGAATATCCAAATAGAAATCCCCAGCCGGTGCACCACCACTGCCTGCTTCACCCTGACCAGCCAAGCGCAAACGCGCACCATCTTCGACACCAGCTGGGATTTTCACTTCCAGTGTACGTTGTTTATGAACCGTTCCAGTTCCATCGCACTCAGAACACTTTTTATCAATTTTATGCCCCAGTCCATTACAGTCTGGACATGGACGTTCCATTGCAAAGAATCCCTGACGCGTGTGAAGCATACCAGATCCACCACACGTTGGGCATACCGGCGCAGCCGAGCCATCCGCTGTACCATGCCCGTGGCATTTTTCACATTTTACATTGCTAGAAAATTTAACCGTATGCGTTGTACCAAAATAAGCATCTTTCAGCTCAATAACCACTTCGTCCAACAGATCACGTCCCGCACGTTGTGATTGACCGCGCCCTGCCCCGCCACCAAAGTCGCCAAAGCCGAAACCACGCATAGCCTCACGCAATATATCTTCCATACCGGCACCACCACCCATATTAAAATGGAACGCGCCATCACCGAACGGATTGCCACCAAAGCCAGCCCCCGCGCCATTACCACTGGCAAACGCCGCATCACCGAAACGGTCGTACGCCGCACGCTTTTGCGGATCTTTCAGAATATCAAAGGCATTATTAACCTCTTTAAATTTTTCTTCGGCTTCTTTATTATCAGGATTTCTGTCTGGGTGATATTTCATAACCAGTTTATGATATGCCTTTTTAATATCAGCATCCGACGCATCACGCGTGACTCCCAAGACTTCATATGGATTTTTATTCATATTTATATGCCTATTATTTTCGTTATAGAATATATAAGATTCAAACCCGAAAAAATCAAGTCCCAAATCACACATAGGGTTTAATTCTTTGGGCTTGCGTAAATTTTAAAAATGTTCTAATAATACAATCATTATGACAGAGAAGAACACACACACATATGATGCATCAGACATCCAGGTATTGGAGGGTCTGGAACCCGTACGTCTACGCCCGGGTATGTACATTGGCGGCACAGATGAAAAGGCTTGGCACCACCTGCCGATTGAGATTATGGATAATTCTATTGACGAAGCGGTTGCCGGCTTTGCTAAGAAAATTACAGTAAATTTAATTGATTCCAAGACAATTGAAATCACCGATGACGGTCGTGGAATTCCAGTTGACGAACATCCAAAATATCCTGGCAAATCCGCGCTTGAGGTTATATTAACCACCCTGCATTCGGGCGGTAAGTTTAATAATAATGTTTATAAGACCAGTGGTGGTCTGCACGGTGTTGGTTCTGCGGTTGTAAATGCCCTGTCGTCTGAGATGGTAGTAGACATCGCACGTGACGGCTACAATTGGCACCAGACATTTTCCCGCGGTATTACAACATCTCCAATGACCCGGGGTGAGCCTACGAACAAGCACGGCACAAAAATCCGCTTCACGATTGACGATGATATTTTTGGCGCAGGCGCGGTGTTCAAGCCTGTAAAAATCTATCGTATGGCACGGGCTAAGGCATTCCTGTCCCGCGGGGTCAAGATTGACTGGCAATGCAGTCCTGAATTATTAACCGAAGATATGGGCATCCCAGCAACCACAACATTCTATTATCCGAACGGTGTGGCTGATTTCTTGGCAGAAAAAACTGATTCCAAACCACGAATTTTGCCACGCATTTTCAGCGGCAGTGTAGATTTCCCAGATGATTCTGGTCGTGTTGAATGGGCGTTAACATTTTTAACCGACGAAAATGGTGCGGCATCTGATGATGGATTTTTCTCGTCTTACTGTAACACAATTGCGACCATTGACGGTGGCACACACGAAACGGGATTCAAATCCGCAATTACCAAGGGGATAAAGGCATACGGGGAAAAAGTAAATAACAAAGCCGCCGCCACAATTATCGGCGAAGACGTATTTGATTCTGTTGCGGCGATTGTGTCTGTGTTTTACAAGACCCCACAATTTTTAGGCCAAACCAAAGAAAAACTATCTAATCCAGAGGTGGCACGTTATACTGAAAACGCATTGCGTGATCCATGGGAAATGTTTTTGGCATCTGATCCAAAAACGGCAAATGCATTATTAGAATTTGTTGTAAATCTGGCAAACGCACGTATCAAGACCAAGGCGGTCAAAGACGTTGCACGCAAAACCCCGACCAAGCGCATTCGTATGCCGGCAAAATTGGCAGACTGTTCTAAACACGGTATCGCCGGCACAGAATTATTTATTGTTGAGGGGGAATCTGCCGGCGGCACAGCAAAACAGGCACGCGACCGCGCGACCCAGGCAATTATGCCCCTGCGGGGTAAGGTTTTGAACGTTATATCTAATTCTGATGAACGATTCGGCGCAAACAAAGAATTAAACGAATTAATTGACATCATCGGCGCAGGCACAGCCAAAGACTGGAACGAAGACAAACTGCGCTATGAAAAAATCATTGTTATGACCGATGCTGACGTTGACGGCAGTCACATTGCATCATTGCTGATGGCATTTTTCTATCAATTTATGCCCCAGTTGATTTATGGCGGCCACTTGTACTTGTCTTGCCCGCCATTGTATAAATTAACCTGCGGCACCGAATCGGTCTATGTCGATACAGACGAAGAACTGGAACAATTAAAGGCAACAAAATATAAAAACAAGCGTGTTGAAATTTCCCGATTCAAAGGTTTGGGTGAAATGATGCCGAACCAGTTAAAGGAAACAACCATGTCACCCAAGACACGCCGCCTGATACGTGTGGAATTACCCCCCCGCACCGAAGACGGCATCGAAGACACGGAAAAAACGCGTACAATTGTTTCTGAACTTATGGGCAAAAAACCAGAATTTCGATTCAAGTTCATCACTGAACACGCCCAGTTTGTCAAAGACCTGTTTGTATAAAACAAAAACACCGATAAAATTCGGTGTTATTTTTTTACCGCCTACCCCACTGACAAACATACTTTTTGTGTTATAATACATAGAGAAAACAATACGGAGACAAAAATGAATTTATTCAAACGTAATTCCATCAAGGCCCAAAAACAAAAGTAAAAAATCCCCCGTTTGGGGGATTTTTATTATTGGACACCAACTACAAACTCATCGCCCCAACCAGCAACCGTTTGACTACCGATAGCGCAACTTATATCTTCAAAACCCTCTTCAACCTGATGTTTTTTAACAACGTTGCTGCTAATCAAACCACCGGCTGTTCCCAATACTACACCTGCAATCGAATCAGACGTCAAACGTGCAGCATTAAAATTACCTTCTGCGTCTTTCCATTCGCTAACGTTCAAGCTAGAAATAAAAGACCCAATAGTTGCTACGGCATCAGAAATAGACGATCTTGCAGCCATTATGACTCCCGCATCTACAGAAGCAACAACCTCTGGCTTTGCCTCCAGGATTACTTCTATTCTTACTTCTGGGGCTACCTCTGAGGTCGCTTCCGGAGTTTCCTCTTGGGTTTTCTCTTGTTTAACTTCCGGAGTTTCTTCTGGTTTTTCTTCTGGTTTAACCTCTGGTTTTACCTCCGGGATTATTTCTGTTCTTACTTCTGGGGCTACCTCTGAGGTCGCTTCCGGAGTTTCCTCTTGGGTTTTCTCTTGTTTAACTTCTGGCTTTTCTTCTGGTTTTTCTTCTGATTTAACCTCTGGCTTTACCTCTTGTTTAACTTCTGGTTTTGGCTCTGGTTTTTCTTCTGGTTTAACCTCTGGTTTTACCTCTTGTTTAACTTCTGGCTTTGGCTCTGGCTTTACCTCCTGTTTAACCTCTGGTTTTACCGCTTGTTTAACTTCCGGCTTTACCTCTTGTTTAACTTCTGGCTTTACCTCTTGTTTAACCTCTGGCTTTGAAGTGTCTACCACTGGTGCTTGACCCTTCAGATATGCCTGGGTACAACCAGGACGGTTCGACGTATCAACACATTTACGATCCGTATACCAAACACCATTTTCTTCATAAACACTTAAATGCTGACCTTTAATAGTGCACTTAAAGTCATTATAACCATCTTTCCAACCTTTAACTGAATACTTATGCACTATATAAGTACCACGACCAGCCGTATCTGATGTTTCTATTTCATTACCACAATTACCA
>JAZQTD010000034.1:0-13086 GCA_045630455.1 Candidatus Enterousia sp.
TACTTGCAAAATATTTTCAGTGTGGTATAATAAGAATGTACCCAATAGGGCACAGCAAACAGGAAACAATTGTTAATTATGAAATGAGGTATTAATTATGGTAGTTTACACAAACGGTAATTTTGAAGTAATCAAAGCTAAAACATGTGACGGCGTTCGTTACTATGTTAAACGCGTTGGTGTCAAAGGTATCATGTTTATTTGCAAAGTTTTAAATCATGCAATAGACACAGCTGACAGATACAAGGCATTTAATTTATAATGAGGTGATTTCATGAATATATCGAAAAAACACAGGAAATTAGGCACATATAAACTGTCAGTTAATTTCGGTTACGGCGTACCGAACAGAAAACGCATTAAGAGCAAAGGCAAATTCAATGCGTTATTACAGGGTTTTTATGATTACGGTATAGGAGTTATTGACGGCGTTATAATAGACGTACACGATTACGATACAAGTTTAAAATACGACTAAAACCCGCGGCGTCAACCACAAGAACGACGCCGCTTTAATTATTTATGAGGTGATAATATGACAATAGAATTATGTGATAGATGTTGTAAACAGATAAGCGAAAATAACAGACATGAAATTTATGTACCAACATCAACACCGGCTGAAAACGGCAAAGTATACAATGATACAAAATTATTTGTATGTTCTGAATGTTGTTGCAAATTCTTTGAAATGGTGAATACTTTTAAAAAGGGATATACAAAGGAACGCATTGAAAACATTCGGAAGTTCGATTTATTTTAAGAGGTGCAACCATGGCAAAAACATATAATACAATGACTGACGGGTTTAAAGATTATCGCCCGATAATACGCGTATCAACATTTGAACGTGGTGACAAAGTAATAACAGTATGCGTTGACCGTCAGAACGATTTTATTACACATACGTACAGAAAAACAAACCCGTTCACAAGTCCAAACAATAAATCATTCATGGATTTTATAAAATCCTGTGGTTGCCGCGTGGTACACCATTATCATGACGGCGAATACAAATATACATGCCGGTACTATGGCCGCGGTGAAAACAACATTGAATTAAAAAAGGAGTTTTAAATTATGGCAATGAAACTAAACGCTGTCGAAAAAGCGAACGACAGCACTATACGCGCGTTTAACAAGCAAATTGAAAATGCGTTTCGTAAATTAGGCTATAACCACACGGTTACGCAAAACTTAATCAATAAAGCTAAATCCGTTTACGGTGTAAGTGCTTTAAAAGGTATGAAAATAACTGCAGGTTATACAATCGGTCAGATAAACCCCGAAACCGGTGAAATATTTGAAATACCACAGATACAGCGAAACCGTAAAACAGTATCAGACACGCTAAAGGCAAAGGCTTTAAAAAGCGCTGTACAGTATACAACAGGGACGAAAAAAGGTCAGTATAAAAACATGTACGATGTAACAGCGGCGCACCAAAAAGCAATTAAACAGGTACAACAGTCAATATTAAAAGCAACCCCAAACGCTGAAATAATGGCATACAACGCGGCAAAATCGCGTTTATTAGGAATGCAAGGAACGCCCGCCGCTAACACAAAAGAGTATAACACATTAATGAAACAAGTCAAAGAGTTTGAACGCAAACAGAAAAAACCGTTGACACAATCGCGTGTTAGACGTCAGCTAATCGAAAATGACTTATCCAGTGAAATATTCGCGGCGTATGAACAGGCAAAAGAAGACGGGGACGACGTAACACTATATCAGGATTTTGCAAAGGAGTACCACAGCGGCAACGACTTTGATTATGATTTACTAAAACAGATTAATCAGCGTCGTTACGATGTTTTGATGAAGAAATCACAAAACCCTGAATATTATCAAAGCGGTTTAAATTCGTCAGCGCTTAATGAGTTTTTACTAAACTTAGATGATTTTGAGGAAATATACAACCCGTTTGAATAATCCTTTATGAGGTAACGAAAATGTATAATACAATATGGTACAACGGCGATAACTTTAACACACGCCTGTATAAAGATGACTTAATAACAAAGGGTGGTAAACGACTAACAAACAGGTCAACGCCCTTTGTGAACGTCGGCGCGGGTTTCGACTGTGAAACAAGTACATTTGACCACTATTTAAAATACATCGACACAACCAACCCCGCAAAGAAAACAATAACCGACAAAGAAAAATATGACAACGCTTTAAAATCGTTTGTCTATGTATGGCAATTTTCCGTTGGTAATGACGTATATTTGTGCAATGACGTCCTTTTACTTGACAACTTTTTATGCGATTTGGACGCCGCTGTTGACGAATTGCACCCGCGGGCGTCGTTGGTTGTTTGGGACGCTAATATAACATTTGAATTCAGCTTTTTTAAAAAGATAATATGCAATGGCATTAATAAAGTATTTGCACGGTCGAAAAACAATATATTATCCTTTGATTACGGTAAACACATTAAATTCAGGGAATGTTTAGGTGTTTTCGGTAAATCATTATCAGACATTGCAAAAAATCATACGGCGACACAAAAAATGGTGGGTGACTTAGACTATGACAAAATACGCATTCCATTTATAACACCGCTGACAGATAAAGAAATACAATACTGTATAAACGACGTCGCTATACTATCAGAATTGACCGCCGCCGCACACAATCTTTATACTTTACGCGGTAAAAAAATACCGCTAACCCAAACCGGCATTGTTAGAGATGAAATCATTGACGCATACGCACCAAACCCGTATATCAAAGAAATGATATACAGTGAAAATGCAAAGCTAATAGGAACGCAACAACAATATTATACGTGGAGAAAATACGCGTATTCAGGCGGGTTGACACATAGCAATTTCGCATACGTCGGCGACTTAGTGCATGATGTAACATGTTACGATTTAACAAGCGCATACCCGTGGGCGCTGAATTCCCGCCGTTATCCTGCAGGTGAAATAATACAGGTTGATTTAAATGATTGTGCCGCCGTCGTAAACGCGTTCAGGCATAAACATTATTTAGTGAAAGTGACTTTGCGAAATTTACAAAGCAAATCCACCCACAGCACAATATCTATGCACAAAACTTTGCATATGGTCAACCCTATATTGGATAACGGGCGCGTTTTCCAGTGCGACGAAATCACGCTGTATTTAACCGAAATAGATTTGAAAAACGTCAAAGCTATTTACAGCTATGATAAAACCAATTACACAATACATGAATTATACTATTTTACAAAGTCGGTACGTGTACCGCGTAAAATACTAAACGTCATGAATGCATGGTATAAAAAGAAGACTATACTAAAACCATTGACCGCCGCCGCCCACAAACACGACGCCGACTATATCGAAAACGTAAAAGAATACAAACGCTTAAAAGCGTTAATAAACTCTGTGTACGGTATGTTTGTAACAGCGTTATACGACACGGAAACAATTTGGAATGACGAATTAAAAGACGTTGCCGACGCCGCGCGCGATTGGGAAAAAGCAAGTAAAACGCTGTTTAATCCGTGGTTTGGTTATTACTGTACGGCATACGTTCGCGAACGTTTAATAGATTGTATATCAAAATTTTCTGATAGTATAATCCAGTATGACACTGACAGCATATATTGTTTACCAAATCCCGCGCTAAAAACATACATTGAACAGGTCAATGAAACCATACTATCAGAAAACAAAGCCAACATATCAGAAATCGAGTGTATGGATTTAGGCCTATGGGATAACGACGGTTTTTATAAAAATTTTATCGCATTAGGTTCAAAGCGCTATGTAGGCGAATACGAAAACGGTGATTTAAAAATAACATTCGCGGGCGCGTCGGAAAAAGACATAAAAAGCGAATGTGAACGCCTGAAAATGAGTATATTCGATTATATCAAAAAGTTTAGCATAACCGAAAACATGAGTACCAAAAAAGGCGCGTATCACTTTAAAGATACGTATTCAGCATACGTCACTGATTATTTAGGTAATACAGCACTTTGCACCACATACGGCGGCACTACTATTAAAAACGTTGACTTTAAGGCCGGACTAAGCCATGCATTCCAACATTTAAAGGAGTTGTATTTGAATGAAAAACAAAACACCAACCTATAAAAAATATCTGTGCATACAGTGTGGACGCGTTTTTATTGACGCGTCCCCGACTGAATTTTTATGTGAAAACTGTAAAAGGAGAATTAAAACATGAAATACTTATTTTATGTGCGTTTTAGTTTGTCCGGTTTTAAAGTGTTTGAAACAGAAACAAGTGATCCTTTTCATACCATGGGCGAAATGATATATAGAAATATAGAACGCATCGAACACATAACATTTAAAGAAGACAACAACGCGTCCCGTGAATATTTTAAAGAAAACAATATAAAAGTATGGAAATGGTCAGATAAATATAAACCCCGCAAGGAGAATTAAATCATGGAAATGAACATTAAAACAATTCAACAGGCGTTTCGCGAATACGTCAGCGACGAAATCAGAAATTTATGGTTAGATTTAAGTGCCCGCCCGATACAGTACGGTTATAATATATTTAACTCATACCGTACAGGCGGCAAAACAACTAATCAATTAGTATTCAGCCTTATAGCGTATTCCCTGTACAACACAACAACAATGTATTTTCGTTCAGGAATTAAGGCAACCCGCGCAAAGGTCGTTAGCACATTATGCGATAACCTGAATAACACCATTGACGACAACGGTTTAAACTATGTACAGCGAATAACAAACGGGCGTTATTGTTGGATAATGTATCACACACATACAAAGACATTTCGCTTAATGCAAAGTTTAGACGACGAATTAATAAAATGTCCGGTGTTTATCTATGTAACAGCGGTCAGTGAAAGTTTATCATTAAAGTCGGGATTTGCTGACGTAAACTGCAATATTTCGATTTATGACGAATTCATTGACGATGAAGTAACCCACACGTCAATGATAGAGTATTTAAACGCACTGTCAACAATATTCCGTTTGCGTCATAAATCAATAGCATTCCTGAATTGTAATATGTCAGTCGGTTCGCCGATAATATTACGAAAATTCGGCATATACGAAAAAGTATTAAATCAGACGACACCGTACATGGTTTATCACACTAAAAAGGGTATGAAAATTAGTGTAAATATCTTAGAACCATCACAGGAACAGACAAACGAACGTTTGAAAATGAACGAAACATATTTTAATTTTGACACAGAAATTGAAGGTATTGAGAATATACGCGGCACGTCAGTTTGCCGTGAAAGTTACCGCGAAATTCCTGACGACGTGGTTGACGACGCTATTTCTGATACAGGTTTATACATCTATTCATGTGGGTATTGGTGCATGGTAAAACAAATATCATCAAACACATGGCAAGACATGTATTATATTGTATCATGCATTGAACCACCACACGACGCTGAACATTTAACAATAACCGACGACAGGCAATTTGCATTTGACAACCCTTATTCATACAGTAGTATCGGCAAAGATTTTAAAATCTGTTGTGACCTTGCAAAAAAGGTGCGCCGCGGTGACGTGTGTTTTGATAGTTTCATGTCATATATATCTGTAAAGTCGTTCTATGACCTGTACAAAATCCCCGAATACATTTAATAAAGGAGTACCCACCATGCAAATATTAATAGGCTATATAAACGCCCGTCACCCCGTAACTGTAAACCTGACACGTCATTGTATCACCGTCGGCGATTTACATATAGTGTTGGGGCGTATAAAGTCGGTTTATGCTGCAAAAAAATTCTGTGTCCAAAACTTCAAATCCTTTGAACCTGTGTGATAAAAAATCATTCCTGCAGAATAAAACCCCGTCGCTGTAGCTTATTAGGCTATAGAAACGGGGTTTTTATCTTAGACGCGCGGTTAAACGAAGGACGACCGCGCGAATATACTATAGTATAAGGCCGTGTTTGAAACCGTCGATAATCATTTGTTTTTCGGCGGCGGTCATATTGCCTGTTATGTTTGCGTCGTTGACCTGTGTAAATCCATCACCCTTTGTCATGGTTAATTGTTTGTAACATGGTACGCCGAATTCGTGTTTGTATGTATAAGGCACTATTGTTAATTCGGTTGGTGACTGTGGGCGCGTAATTTTCAGGTAACAGTGTAATAATCCGTTCAGGTTTGAACCGTCACCTAAAACGCCCTTTAATGTTGTTGCGTTGTCATTTGCCGCGCAAATTGTGTTTGCCGCTGACGAAACCGCTGTAATTCCTGTACCAATGTTAGGCACGGCAACCGTCGCCGCCGTCGCCGCCGCTGTGGATAACGCTGACGAAATAACCGCGCCCGCCTTTGCACCGGTACTTTCAGCAACAAACGGTATGTCAAAGGCACAGCAACCGCCGACTTCTGACACAACTGTACTATCAGCATAAATAACCGCTTTTACTGTACCGTTGCAAATATCAGTAAACATTGTACCTGTAATTGTTTTACCGATACACCATGACGGCAAAGAGAACCAACCGCAAAAAGGAACATAACATTCTATTTTAGTGTATGGTGCATAGTCACGGAAATCATTAAACAATGCCGGTACAGTACCCACAGTGAAATCAATTGCTTTTACGCCGCCGATGTACTGACCTTGCAAAGCGTTGTCGTTTGCGTCTTTTAAACCATGGCCTGCAACTGTTATTTGACGTGTTACTGTGTTGTCGGGATCAATTGAAAGTATTGCAAAACACTTGAATGATATAAAGTTGCGTAAAAGGTCTTTACCGATTGTGGTTATATCAAAACGACTTAATGCGTCAGAAATATCGTCGGCACTTGCTAAATCTGTGTCGTTTATTTTGATATAATTTACCATGCCGCCAATCCCGCTGATATATGCAAGCGGCATTTCTGTTTCAATGTCCTCAATTTTTACCGGCATACCGTATTTAATTTCATCATATGACGGCACTTTTAAATTCCAGTTGTTATCTGTATTAAGCTGATTTGCAACACGGTCAAGAATTTCCTTATTTTCATTATAGGTTATTTCGGCGTCGTCGTCGCATTTATAAATTACGTAATTGTCGCCGTAATATACTGTTACGTCGTCGCCGTGTTCAGTGGTGTAAGTGTAATTATAATTGTTGGTTGCGTTGTTGTTGGTTATATAATCATTTATAAAGGACTGATTATTTGTTTTTGTTATCATTACAGCATCTTGCAACTGTGATAAATAAACACCGGCACAACCACGCGCCGCGCTGAAATCGTGATAACTGTAAACGCCGCTTGTTTCGGTTAGGAAATTATAGAAATGAATTTGAGCATCGGTTGCACTATAGTTTGTATTATTTGCCTTTGGAAATGTGGTCAAAAATCCGTTATAATCAGGTGTGCCGTTGTTATCCTGATAAAATCTAATATGTGTACCTGACCAATCTGAATAATATGACGGGTAAATTGGTTTGTCGGGATAACTGGATTTTGTAAATACATAATTGTTTGCGTTGTCTTCCACATATCCGTTAATGATTTGTAGCATAATTGGTTCAGCACCGTCGGGTAAATATTCCCAATTATGTCCGTCAACATTTAAGCGGCCAATATAAGACGGTTTCCCAATTGTTAATTCACCGTTTACATATGACAAATCGACAGTGTATAATGTGTTCATTCGGCCATAGTAATAATCCCAACCATAAAAACCTGCGTTTGTCATTGGTGAAAAGTCAACGCCTAAATCAGCACCCTCATTACTAACGAAACCGGTTGCGTTAATGGTGTGTGGTATTACAACGTTTTCGTTGCTGTTGTCGTTGTCTATTCCATACATTATATCGGCGTTTGTTTGTATGTATGTTAAAAACGCGTTAAAATGTTTTTGTAATCTGTCTTTCACTGTATCTAATATTGACATGGTTTAAATCACTCCTATTACATACGTAACATTTTCGGTTAACAAATCGCCTTTGAAAACCTGTGACACAGGTTGTGATGTACACGGGAACGACGTGTCATTAATAAACGGGTTGCCTTGTTTTTCTGAACGCAACACAAACTGAGATGTACCATAAATATCTGATTTCCATGACGCCCACGCGTCAACGACGCACGATACATAATTAACGCCGTTGTCAAGTGTTTGGCCTGTTATCCAATAGTTGCGTCCAAACAGGCTTTTTATATAGTTATATGAGATATTACCGCCTTTTAATTTCAGTGTAGGCCGTAATATATCGCACGGGTAAACAATTTCAACAGATTTTTCAACGTCGTCTGTTGTTGTTTTTGTTACGGCGAAATATTCACTAGAAGTATTGCAAAGAGTTATCGTTTTTGACATGATTAAATCAACTCCATTTCGGCAAACATACGGCAAACGGTTTCTATCATGTTACACTGAACACGCATTTGAATTTCCGACAGCACCATGTCAGTGGATTTTGTTACGCCTATATTCCCGTGTGTATGTTCTGTCATGGTGTTTTCTGTATCGGTTTTGCCGTCTGTTGCAACTTTGGACTGTGGTATAAATGCCGCGTCACCCGTGCCGTTTACTGTGTCGTCAGATACCTGATAAGTACGTGTTACAAATGGGTTGTTAGGGTTTGCTCCTGTTGAACCCTCATTTGTTATTGTGCTGTATTTGTCATAGTTTTCAATCGGTGAATACATGGCCGTTAATGCCGTGTAAATTCGTTCTAAATCATGTTTGTGTATCTGTTTAAACCGTGTGTACTCAAACATGAAATCAACTATAGTTTCACAGGAAAACGCTTTAAAATTACCGTAATCATGTATCAGTGTACGCCCAATTGTTTCGCCGTTCAGGGTTACCGTATCGTCACCACTAAAAAGAGTAATTGCAAAGTTGTTAAAATTGCCGGTTGTCATTACTTCTTCATTTATCCAGTATTCACATGTTTTCATGCCGTGGGTTGGGTTTGGGATAATATGCATTATTCGTCACCGTCCTTTGTTTCCTCTGTTTTGGTTTCCGTTTCGGTTTCCTTTGTCCCGTCGTCCTCTGTACTGTCGTCGTCCGGTTTATTATATCGGTTTTCATTTATTCGGTCAATCCATTTCCATGGTTCACTGAATTCGGCATGTAAACCGATTTTTTCTAAACACATGTTCAGGAATTTTTTAAACATCAGCGGCATGATACATGAATAATCATCTGAATTGTGTAATTCGTCGTTTGTGATGTTTGCCTGTTTGCTGATAAAGTTGTAATTAATACCGTACAGGCGCGCTAAACGACTAATCATTTGTTCGTGGTACATACTTAAATACTGAATTTTTTGTGCATAGTCGGCGTTTGAAATGTCCATGGTGGTTAAATTAGCGGGTTTGTCTGTGGTTAGGGAAATAGCTGAAAGTATACTATTGACCAATTCACCTGTTAGCATTTTATCAAGTGCCTGTTCATACATCTTTTTAACTTTTTCGTTACCAACAACCGCGATTGGTGCAATACGACTGTACTGAATATTGTTAACTAATGATGTGTCAATTTCTGCGAATTGGGTTGCATATCTCAGAATTTGCGTAATCATGTCTAACTGTGGTGATAAGTATACAATTGTTTCACCTTTTTCGGCGTCCGGTATTCCCTCAAACTGAAAATTAGCTTTTACTGCTAAATATTTCTGTGGGTATATTTCGTCCGGTTCAGGAATGCCGACGTACTGACCGCCGCAAATGATGTATTTACCGTTTTCTGATTTTTTGAGATACGCTGAACCATACAGGAAAATTGTACGTAAAAGCATTGTTGAATAGTCGTGTCTCATGTCCGAAATATCAAACATTTCCGCGCCCATGTTGCAAATCAACTGAATGTATTCGTTGTTTCGGATTATGTTTTTATATTCAGCGTCATAATTATTATAATAGTTGAATGTCAACGTGTTACTGTTGTTTATATGTCCCAATTGGTTTTCACTCCTTAATTTACATCAAAACCCCGTAACATAAAATTGTTTCGGGGTTTCGATGTGGGGATATGTTAAAAAATGAGGCTTTGAAAATGTCTTATGATTTAGAACCGCCGCCCTGTGCCGGTGCTGTTCCCTTTGTAAAACCGCCGCCGTATTCACAAATAGCCACAAGCGGTAAATCACTATTAACGATATACTCAAATTCAGCCATATGGAAAAAGTTGGTTATATCTTCATTAGGTACGTACTGGCTTGTTACCTTTTCGTCACGCGCTGTGCAACCAAAGGAACGTTCGTCATAGATAACTGCTATGAGTTTGTCAACGTTGTCAGTTGCGTTTGCTGTGGTTGACGGTGTTGCAAGTACGATTTTGTCAGCGTCGTCGGCAAACTGGAAATACGGCACAACGTGAATGTTTTCCATAGGAATATTTAAATATTCAGGCTGACGCACGTCATAAAGCGATGTAATCATCGCGTCATAATAGTCAGCACGGACGGCCATGTGTAGCTTTGATTTTGGTGTTGATGTTTCGAACGCGCTATACTTTTTATTAAATGCAAGCATGTTGCGGGTTATTGCCTTTACAGCATTAATAAACGCGCTGTATGTTGCGTTCTGTGCAAGTGTTACGACGCACGGATCGGCGTCCTGTGTGTGTGTACTTGACAGTTTTTCGATTACAGCATTGTCAAATGCAATGTACTGAAGTGTGTCCTTTGCCCAATCCATTTTCACTCTTAAAGCGTTTTCGACGTGGGCGAAAAACTGTGCAATAGCCGACGGGGATTTAAACGCCGCCTCGTACTGTCGATAAGTTTCTGTGATTTTCTGCCTGTATGTTACTACTTTACCATAGTATTTTGCTGACACTGTCGGAAGTGCTTTGCCGAAAAGGTCTGAAAAACTGTTTGCTGTGTTCTGATTAAATACGTCATAACGTACATTGTCAGAAAAATCACCAACAGAAATTCGAACGACTTCTTTTAAACCGTTCATTTCACTGTCATCAACAAAACAGCGCGGCGCACTTCCGACAAATTCAGCGTCAATATAGATTGTTTTTCTTATCTTGTCAATGATGTTTGCAAGTGTAAGAAACTGATCATTAAATGTGGTTGTGCCTGATACGATCGCGCGGCCAAAGTCCACGATATTACTAAGGTCAGAAGACACAGCGCTTGACGCTTTGCTTTCCTCAGAATTTACGTCGTAAACTTCATTTAAAATACTTGCTATCTGTTCGTATTTCATTCTTGTTTATCACTCCTTGTAAAAATACACAGATAAACGGCGTATGTATCATTTCAACGCCGTGTTATCTGTTGCATGGTTTATTTGGTTTTCATGAAAGTTTATTAATAAAGCATTATCCCGCCCGCCCTAACCTAATTACTTATCTTTATCACCTGAATTATTGTCATTGTTACCGTACAGATAATTGATAATTACCATGTACATGGTTATGAATTCAGTTATATGTGTTGTGGTATCTGTGACAAACAGGTATATAATTGATAACGTCAACGCCGTTGCAATTATGCCGCGCGTGGTTAATAGCTTTATGTTTTTGCCCATAGATTAAAACGGTACATCACCGCTTGTTATGTCCTCAAATTCGTTTTCATTTATTTCGGGAACGTATTCGACTAAGTTGTATACAAACTCAAAATATTTGCCGTTTTTTTCGACGGTTAAACTGTCGATTGAAACCTTGTTGCCGTTAATTCGCGCACCGGTCATAATGCCAATTGCTTTGTACGCTGAACGTTCGTTTGGAGTTGAAACCCAAACTTTTACGCCCTTATCGTTTTCGATGATAAACGACGCTGACATAAAATCACCGCGCGAACCGCGTACTTTTTTAAAGCATGAATAATGCACTTTGTACGCTTTACCAACTCCTAAACGGTCAATTGTAATATTACCTAACTTTTCTCTGTTTTCATTGTTTGCCATATTAAAACAACTCCTTAATAAATACCCCTGTACGGGGTTATGGTATTTACGGCGGCAAATTTATTCGCGGGTTGCCGCCCGTTGCCGCGCGTGGTCTTTGCCATGTGTCAGAATATGAATATACGCGGTTTTATTAACGGGTGCGCGCTTTACCGTATAGATTTATAATAGGTTTCTTTACCTACTAAACATAGTATAATTGATTGACCTTTAATTGTCAAGTATGTTTCTGATTTTTTCTAATTTTATTTTCAATTCGGCCAACTGTGCCTCAATTTCAGACATACGTTTACAGTCGCTGCCGATAAAACGCAACCAATATGCAATTGACTGATTAGATATAGACATATCCTGTTTTGTCACTATGTTTTCATTGTTGCCGTTACCGTTCACATAGTAAACGCGTTTTGCAAGGTGGTCAAAGTCAACGACTACGCCGACGTGGTCGAGTGGTTTGTCTTCTTTTATTCTGTTCCAATCAAAAAACAGAATGTCCCCGCGTTCAGGATAATCGTCAGGTTCTGACCAATCCAGCGGCTTTGATTTCATGACGTTGAACATTTCAGTGCATGACGCCGTGTCAATGCCTGTTATACCTGCGTCGGCTAAAATGTTGCTGACGAAACGCGCGCACCATGCATAATCGCCTTTGCAACCTACCTGAATTCTGTTTTTACCTATAGCCTGTTCTGCTAAACTTGCTATTTTTTCGTTCATAGTTTTTAAACTCCTTTACGTAAAATTTAATTAACCACATTACTATGTATAATACCCGTGTCATGAATACGCAACACGGGATTATCAACATAACATAAAAGAATATTGTAATCATACGTCTATAATCTGAATACACAGAACACAATTCTGAATGTAAATGAATGACACAGGACATTCCATATATTTTTCAAGTGCCATTTCAACGTACTTGCTAAACATTTCCCATTCACAAACGGTTTTCAGTTTGTCGCCTTTGTCAATTTCAACGCAACACGGCGCGCCCATTGACAGCTTTGAAATTAAATCAGATAATGTCATAGTTTTAATACCTCATTTCATAATTAACAATTGTTTCCTGTTTGCTGTGCCCTATTGGGTACATTCTTATTATACCACACTGAAAATATTTTGCAAGTAGTTTTGGGTTATTGCCATATAATAGTATAGAGAACCTGTTCAGATAGTTTTGTGCAATGTGCATAAAAAAAATTCAACAGCGATCTAT
>JAZQTD010000035.1:0-17286 GCA_045630455.1 Candidatus Enterousia sp.
CTCTTCTTCGGTATGCACAAAACATTCATCTGGATTTTTGGTATTAATGGTTTTTCCACCAGAATCCTTGCATTTACACTTTTTCTGTTTCGCATTCCACGTACCATCGGCAGCCTCACAAATCGCACGAGACGCAGTATCCTCCGAAGATTCTTTTTCATCAGACTCTTCATCCGCCTCCCCCGATTTGACACATTTGTTTTTGGCGCTACTCCATTCTTTTCCATCGTCACAGGTTGCACCAGAACAAGCACCATTTTCCCACGTTCCGCCCGCCTTTTCACAACGACGACCCGCCGCACCTGGCTTGCTATCGTCTTCATCGTCGTCTTCTTTGTCTTTATCTTTTGATTTTTTATCTTTCTTGTCTGCTTTTTTATCTGCTTTGTCCCCCTCTTGAGCTGCCTTTAATTCCTTTTTAGCCTTTTGGGTTTCCAGCGCACGGTCAATTGCCCCAGATGTCACCGCGCCCGCTGCCATACCAATACCAGAACCCAACATCGCAGACGAAGCCGCTGTCTGGGCACGCGTCAAACGATATGCATTTTCTTTGAACGTTGTCACATCAATACCAAACCAGCCCGGATCACAACTAAACACGCCACCAGCATAGGCCTTTTTAGACGCGTACGGCGTCGAAGAATTATCCGCAAAGAAATTAACCGTATAAACACAGTCCAATGAACGCTGATCAAACATTGCCCCCATACGACGACAAACCGCTTCCATTTCATCACGCAAATCATACAAGCGTTGTTCATCACGCTGGACCTGTTTTTCAGCATCCTGACGAACACCCGCAAAAACATTCATCATACGCGATGCCAATCCGTTATCCAGCCCTGTGCATTCATTCTGAATCTTTTTACATTTTGCAATCGCCGCATCCCCCGCAGCCTTGCCCAAACATTTCGAGAAAGTCGCCCCACATTCTGTCACAATACAAGAATTATATTTATTACCACAATCGATAATCGCGTTAAAGTTTACCAATTCTGCATTTGCGTCACGATCCTCCTTAATCTCAGGCACAAAGGCAGCATATTCTGCACCGCTGCACTTCAGGTCACGACGACACGCATCCATCTTGTCGCCCCAGATTGTATCTGTATCACCCGCACATTTTGCGAAATTAGCACCACATTTTGCCTGCATACATTTACGCAGACCCGTATCACACGCATTTTGCACCGCCGTCATCGCGGTACGCGCCGCAGTTTTTGTCGCACTTGTTGCATCAGACGCGTTCGTCGATGCTTTTTGTTTACGTATCATTTCCGCTAATTCATCGTCACCAGAATCATTCGACGAAACAGTCGAACCCAACACATCATCAAATTGACCAGAACGATTTTCAAATTCAAAAACTTCTTCTTCGACTTCAACTTCTTCTACTTCTGTATCAGGCTCTGCAACCGTTACTGTTTCTGTAACCTTGTTAACAACTGGCGCACGGGATGCAACCTGGCCCCGAGATACAGCACCACGCTTAGCCACAGATGCAGCATCAGCCCCAGACACCGCAAACAGCGCCATAAAAACTGGAACAAAAAATCTGAAAAAATCTATACGCTTTGCCATCTTATCCGTGTCCCCGTTTTTATTTCAATGTATCACACGCAACATCATAGAACTTGCACATTTGCATTGCCAATGCGCGTTCAGATTCAAAACCAACCGCACACTTGTTTACCATATTAGTCGCACACACACGTTCAACACACGCATCACGCGCCGAATTGTCCGCACATTGATTTTTTGCGTTCGTCAATAAATTAACACGAGCATTCTGATACGACACAACAATACGCTCAACCAACGCATCTGCATTTTCAAACAAACTGTCTCGCGCTGCAATTACATCTTGACGGACATCAGACATATACGCATCACACCCCGTTGCATCAACCCCACAGGATGCAAAATGCTTGTTAAAATCAGCATCTGATTCACAATTTGAATAATCTGCCCCACAACGATTATCAGACACAATACAAGTCTTGATATCCGCCGCACACGACGATGCCGTACGCTTCACAGCCGCATCCGCCATCAAAGATTTCATTTCCGCCGCAACGCCCGCAGCCTTACACGATTGCTCAATCAAGGAATCATAAACATCCGACACATCATCCGTCGTACAGCCAACAACCTTCTTCAAACACTGCTGCGCCGCCCAAGAATAACGTTCAGACGGCTCTTTTGGTGCTTTTTTCAAATCTTTATCTGAAATATTATATTTTGCAGATGCACCGACCGACACGCTGCGCATTACGCCAACTGGTGGCTCACCCGCACTGGAGGTACCACAATACTGACACCGCGCCGCCGGATTAGACGACACATTTATCGCACAAACAGAATCCAAACAACGTGTCAAATTTGCACGTGAACACGACGCTGCCCAACCATCGCCAGACACCAACGAAAAAACAACGAATAAAAACAGTATATAACTTCTCATTTCTCTCTGATAAAGAATTATACCAAAAAAAGGCCATACCTGCAAACACAAAAAAACAACTTTTCATTTGACAAAGCTTTACTTTTTGTCTATATACAGAGTAACAAAAACCAAAAAAAAGGAAAAACAAAAAAATGAAAACACAACCTTCAACTAAATGGATTCTGACACGTCTTGCTTTACCTGTCGCCGTCGTGGCTATTATGCTTGTCAGCTGCAACAACAAAGCAAATTCATCAAACGATAAACAAACACAACCTGTTGTAAAAAATAACACTACACAGATAGACAGTTTGTTAAAAGAAAATCGCAAATTAACAGATTCTTTGAACGTGGTAAATGAACGCTTGGACAGCTGTGAAGCCGCACGCAAAAAAAGATGTCCTTGCCCAGGCAACACAGTTAAGCCAACACCTGTGAAACCAGCACCTGTAAAACCTGCACCTGTGAAACCAGCACCTGTGGCACCAACACCAGTAACACAGCCTGCCACAAACCAGATTACCATCGACAACAATAACGCAGGCAACAATGCAGTTGTAATCGGCAACAATAACCATGTAAACAATGTTGTAATAAACGGCTGTACAGAAATCGTCCTGGACACACTGGGCCAGGTACAAACAACCAGACGTATAATGTCAGGTTACGCAAAAACTACATACACATATACAAAATAAAAAAAATCCCCCGTCAGGGGATTTTTTTTAACCTTATTCACATGCACCATATGATTTAGCCACCTGATAGTTTTCAATACAAACACTACCCGAAACAACACATGCATACGGAATCGATGTTATTGTTGGCGCACCCGCTGGCTTATAGTTAAACTGTGCCACCTTGCACAAATTTGCATCTGTATACGCTGCACACATATCTTTCCAAGACTTACAATCCGTCACATGCGCGGTTGGCGAAATCGTATCAGGCAACTGTAAATTCCATTTGACATAAAAATCACGCAAGTTACCGATTGAATAAACCTTTCCATAGGCAACCGTATCCAAACCATCACCTACACGACAACTGATGTTATTCTTTTCAACGAATGCCGTAATCGCAGTTGCCAAACCACCCGCCGCAGCACCAGATGCCGCACCAATCGCAGTTGTTTTCAATCGATTTCCATCAATTCCCTTTTCAAGCATGTCCGTTATATCATCTGTGAAAACACGTCCCAAACGTGCCAATTCGCCGGACATTTCTTGGTGTGTATGACACTTTTCCCCAGTATTACAATAAATGCCATCACCACTTAATTTTGCTAAATTAATTTCACGGAATTGTGTACAACGTTTTTGCGCAGCCGACGAATTATTTACCTGATAATCCAAGACCATCTTTACACACGCATCAACAGACGTCGCATTGCCCGTAATACATATATTAAACATAGAATTCTGCGCCGCCAATCCATTAAAGCACTCTTTTAAAACTTCTGCATCAGACATATTAACCGGCGCATCAATATTGCATACAGCATATAACTCTCGCTGAACCTCAACCTGGGCACTTGATCCATCACAGTTATCAACCGCTGTCTTAATCTGACGATAAGTATCGTACAGTTTCACAATTTCACCACACTGGTCTACTGAAATAGTTGTATCCAGAGCCGAAATTCTGTTTGACGACAACATATATTCACCCAAAATCCCAGAATTCGCATCCGTGCGTAATTCATCCGCTAACAATTGACGATGTTCAGCATTATCGCAATCAAAACGCTGATCACCGTGCCCCGCAGCAGCACCAATTCCAGCACCCAACAGTGCACCACCACCAACACCAACGACCGCAACAGTATTTGTATCATTCATCAATGAAAATCCAAACAAATCTTTATTGCATGTAAACGTTTCACCAAGCGCCATCCAAGCCTCAGCTAATTTGTCATTGCCAACCGCACCAAACAACCAACTGTTTTTAATCTGCTCATCTTTGTTATAGGCCGCCACACGTACCAAACAAGTTGCCGATGCCGCATCCCAACGCGCATAATGCCCACGCGCACCACCAACACTTGAATTCCCATTATTTACTTCGACACCCATCGGGGAATTTTTCACCAAGACATTTCCATACTTACCATTATAAGCACCAACTTTTTTATTATATTCCGCAGTCACATTCCCCGCATTAGATAGCGCTGTAAAAGACGAACCATATGTATTTTTATCCAACAACCAACATGTATTTTCTGCCTGATTTGGGGTCAACCCCGTCTTGCGCAGAACAAAACTGTAATATTCTGGTTGCACGCGACGAGAATTAAAATCAATCCAAACATCGCCCGCACTGCGATAAAGGTTGCGACAATCTTTGCGAACGTCCGCTATACATCTATCAACTTGCAGCGAACAAATTCCCATTCCATTTTCAATCGCATTACGAAGATCTTCATTAAACAAATCGTTTAATCCACCCGGCAGCGCCCCAGAATTTACACAGCGCAACACATCATCCATACAATTTTCAATTGTATAAGAGGAATCTTTTACACCACCATCTGGACATTCAGGTGTTGGGTTATCTGGAATATCTGGCTCATCCGGCGTATCTGGAACATCTGGGACATCAGGCACTACTGGAACAGTATCCACCGTCGGAACATTTTGTGTCGTATTACCAACCGCAATTCCCGGCAACGTCGGCATTGACGGCATACGCGCAGTCGTCACACCCGACACACGAGCATACGCACCACGTCCTGGATTAGACGCCGCATAAGACATACCTATAAAAGCAGCCACCCCCACAGTTGAAACACCAAACAAACCAAACAAACGTGAACAACGCATAAAGCCTCTCCCTTAGTATTATCTTTGTAATTATATCATTAAATCACATATAAAAAAAGCCCTTTTTAACAAAAATACAATTGACAAACCTGCCAACTTGTCTATAATCAAAACAATGAAAAAACTATCTGAAATCTTAAAAACACACAAATATACCATAGTATGGACACTGTGTTATATTGCAACAATATGGGCAGTATTAAAATTTCTGTTTGATTTCGATATGTTTTCAGCCCGATATTGGTCGTACCTTGTACACGCAAAATTACATGGATTCGCAGGCTTTGTATTCGGGATTCTGATACTTGCCGCATTACCACTTTACATTGCAAGCACCACATTAATTATACGCACAAAAAAGCCATTGTTCACAATACCAATCCCCGCGTTTATAAAGAACATTTGGTCAAACATACAGCCCACACTGGTCAACCCGCCAGAACCAGCTGAAACACAAGAGACAAAAAAAGAAACAAAAGAATCCACCGCGGATACCCTGCCAGATGAATTGCCATCCGAATTGCGCACCGCATACATACGCGCCCGCTCAAACATGACACCAGACCAGCGTTCTGCATTCAATCAACCAAACATTTCCACCCCAGTTACCAACGAACAAAACACATTAACTCCAGCACCCGAAATAGAAGAAATACCTCTGCCAACGGACTTTAATTTTGAACCTATGCCGAATACAGATTTTGACTCAGGCCCCGTTTCAGAAATAACGGCACCAACATTTACAGAAATTACTTTCGATAATAAATCAGACAACAGCACACAAAACCCAATTGCCGATTACCTGAATTCAATTGAAAAACATTTTGATACTATTGACGAAGTAATCATCACAGACAAACACGCAATTGCATCACATACCGACGACGACTTCTGGGTATGTGATGAAGAATTTTGGTTTGCGACTGGCAAACAAATCAAGTCACCAATTAGCCAACTACAAAAAGTCGCAACCACACACAAATTAACACCCGTTTTATATCTGGGCTCCAACAACATAATGGATATAGATACAATGCGCAAAAAATGGGAATCGATGAACATCACAATTATCAGCAACCCTGACGAAATTCCAGAATAATAAAAAAATCATCATGCCCACGCAGGGACAAAATTAAAAATATCTGCAACACATCAGATACCGTTCTGCACCGGTATGATGAATGCATTTAAAATACTCATCGCGCATTGCTTTAAAAAAAAATCCCACAAATGGGGGATTTTTATTTTCCTTGCAATTGCCAATAATTCATTTGTTTTTCTTGCTTAGACAGCTCATAAGAAACATTACGTAAGCACGCACGCATATTTTCCATACATTCTCTGAAAGTTTTGACATTCATATTAGCCTGAAAACACTTTTCTGTTTTCTCATCAGAAACACCACATCCAGTAGTACTACCTGAGGCCCCAGGATCCGTTTTTACCAACAATTTATAATCATTCACAAACTGCTTTTTTGCCCCAGTCGTAGGTTTGTTTCCATAATTCGTTGCATTTGAAATCGTATTCAAATTGTCATTCAAGCAAGCCACCACTTCTGCTGGCGACAATTTATTATTACAGTTTTCTACGCCATCTATATGAATACTGCGATCACCTGAAGTTAAACCAACAGACGAATAAGAAGACTCTCCCTCCAATTCTTGATACTTGCCTGCGCCGGCCTTTTGCAAACGCGTCGTCAAAATCGCTTTTTCCAATTGTACCTTGAACCGACGTATCATAGATTCCAGATATTCATACTGTTTATTCATCTGCTGGGTCATAAATGTAGTTTTCAGTGCAATAATCTCTTTCATTTGTGAACGGATTAATTCATTTGTAGGATTTTTATCCCACCCGCCATTATACGCATGCACTGTACACAATGCCAAATCAGGCGCAATAAATTCATTATCTTCTTTATCGCACCCCATTTGTCCACTTACAGAATAGTCTGTCACAACACCAGAATCAAGTTCTTCTGGCACACACACAAATGTAAAGGTTGCAGCACTTTGCAGTTTTTTTGCCTCTACTGTAACAGGCTCACACCCAGTATAATCCAAAGTCAAAACCGTATCTTCTGAAACATTCACATTTTGATCATATTTACCATCAGAATCCGTATAAAAAACATCTGATGTTCCGTCAGATAGTTTCCACCTAACAGCAAACCCACCTTCTGGCTTTACATTACCAGGGAAAACAATTGTCCCCTTCAAATGAAGAGTATCCGCATCTGCCGCCATTACAGGCAGCACAAATAAAACCCCAAAAAAACCAAATAACATTCTCTTCATTTTATTGCTTCTTTTCGCCCAATTGATCCACGCAAATCTGGCCTTTTGGTAATTTTTTCAAATTTACCGCCTGTTGCAATCTTTCCATACCAGCATCTTCACCATAATAATATATATTACAATATTTTACTTTGTCTTCTGCGGTTATTTCTTTATCTTTTGTAGCTCTAAACGACGACGGTGCATCCTGTTCTATGATACGCTCTAAAACCTCTATATCAATCGAAGCCTGCTTTTTACGATTACGAAACAATTTAGAATTTTCTAATGCAGATGAAGCACAGCCAATACGAATCGTATTATCTGCCGAAACAACTTCCAGCCAATCACGTTTCAAATCATCTTGCTCTTCTGCGCTTGTAAAGGTACGATTCAGCGTACAATTACGACTGTCTTCTGGCGGAATAACACCATTAAAATAACATTCGTGACCACCAATAACAACACCATCCGCCACGGACTCACCATTAGGACAGGTATCTTTAGTATAGGTTGGCCACACATAAAGCGTCGTAGTTCCTGAATCATCTTTAACCGGCGTCGCCCCTGAACACAAATACTCGCCCCAAACATTACATGATCCACTCAGCATCATATAGATATCAGTAATATCCACACCAACTGCCTGAGCCGTTATTAACGCATCATACAACTCATCCAACACTGCATTATACGGATCAAAGAACTCCATTGCTTTTTGCTTAAACATTTTAACGCGCTTTGGGCCAGTACAGTTATTTCCCTTACTATCACAACCCGCATACTCAAACGCATCTTTCATTGTATCACGCAACGTCTTTAACGCCGTTTCAGAATTTTCTAACTTAGACATAATCTGACCGGTTATTTGCTCACGAACAATCAAATCCGAATCGATTCCGCGTGACGCAGCCTCTTCCTGGGCCTGCGTTAACCCAGATGAGGTCGCTGCATTTTGCGCAATTTGTGCCTCTGCCACCTGTTGCTGGGCGGCGGCTGTCATTTGTTTCTGCTCTTCCAGTGCGGCTTGCAACTGTGCCATTTGTTGCGCATTTTGCGACTGCATTTCATACTGCATCTGCTGCATCTGTTGTTGCATTTGTTGCATTTGTGCATTGGTTTGTGCCGCCGCCTGTTGCGCTGCTGCGCTTTGTGCTGCTAACTCAGCCTGTTTAGCCTTGGCAGACGCATTTGCCACAAGTTGAGCCGAGATATATTCGATTAAATCATTTCCATATTGCTTACACATTGCGTTACTATTCACACAGCCCGCCACAATAGAACGCGCAACCTCCATCGCCGTACAACCCGCACACTTTGGCTGTGCACAGCGCATAATCAACGCATTACAGTTACCAAAATCAGCCGTCGGCGCAGAATCTGTCCCCGTACGACTATTCAGCATATTATTCCACTGATTATTATTAATTGACCCCATAGAACTTGGGTTATAAGCAGTCAAATTACTGCCCGCAGTGGTTGCCACAGGTGCCGCCCCAGCAACGCTCGGCAGCAAACACATCACATAAAACAAAATGCGATAAATTGGTTTCATATTCTCTCTTGCCACAAATTTTAACACATTTTGTAAATAATGAAAAGTAAATTTTAGCCTAAAAACTATCTTTTTTGCAAAACACACATATGATACAAATGCGTATATATTAATTTTACCGTACCCAAGCCTTGCTTTTCCACGTGCTGTTTCAAATGTCGCGCAACTTCTATATCTTCACCAACAAAGAACGGCGCAACATTAACCATCATCACGCCCCCTGGCTTCAAGAATCGCACCAAATCCATAACCAACGGTGTCACAAATTCCGGATGTGCATGATACTGCAAAATATTAGACAGATAAATCTGGTCATATTCTTGGGTTAAATGCAAAGACAAATCTTTTAAATCAGTCCAGATAAAATTAAACGGTTTTTTGACTAACTTTTGCAATTTTGCATACTCGTCATTATACAGCGTTTCGAAATAAGACCCACATCGAACCAATCGCGCCCCAGACATCTGTTGGATATATTTTCTGGTATCATCAGGCATACAATCAACAATCTGTTTATATTGACTAATATCTGCAATGTTGCGCGTGAACGCCGCCGCATTAACTAATCGCAAATAATCCATCCGATCCAGTTTTTGAATCGCAGTCGTTTTAATATCCATCATCATCTTGGCATTAAAAGTTATATCAAAAGTATCGATATGCCCTGCCCCTGACATCAAGTAGTGCAACGCTTGATCACCACTGCCTGTGACAGTTAAAACAGATGAATTTGGCTTTGGCTGCAACGCCCATAAAACTTCTCGAATATCCTCATTGGTCTTGGCATATGCTGGCGAAAACTGGGCAAAATTAGCCGCCCCGTATTCACCGGTAACCGCATCATACGCTAAACGAGCCTGATTTATATCATATTTCATACTACAAATTATAGACAAATATTACGTAATGTCAATATTTTTCGCTTGTTATGTTTTCTTTTTTTTTAACTTTGATAAAAAATAATGATATAGATAAACAGGTTGACAATGGCGTAGTGTACACAAACGTACAAAATAAATAAATTAGAATGATTTAGATATAAACAAATTGGGCATCGTAGTGTACAGACGCTACATGAGATGCCCGATTTGTTTTTAGATAAGTTATTATATTTAATCTTAGACGCGGCGTACTTTCTTTGGACGACAACCATTATGTGGAATACGCGTTGTGTCTGTGATTGATTGTACAACCAAGCCTGCATTTGCCAAACCGCGAACCGCAGATTCACGACCCTGACCAATACCACGCATCAAAACATCAACTGTTTTCATACCCATTTCAGCGACTTTCTTGCCAACTGCGTCTGCTACAACCGTCGCAGCATATGGCGTAGATTTTTTTGCGCCCTTAAAATTATTTGCCCCAGCGGTTGCCCAAGTCAACACGGCACCAGACTGGTCTGTGATTGTGATACGTGTATTATTATTTGTCGCAACAATATGCGCAATCCCATGCGATACTTTTTTTACGACTTTCTTTTTAGCTTTTGTTACTGCCATTTTTATTTTTCCTTATTTAGATGTCTTCAATTAACTATGGTGTTAATCTCTACCTTATTCCAAAATTTAAGATAATGTTACAGATGCGATGATGTTGGCAAATGAAGTGTACAAACGCTACACGAACGAGCCAACATCAAGCAGATGTGACATTAGATTAAATTTACTTACCTTTGGTTGCGGAACCTGCAACTACTACACGCTTACCTTTACGTGTACGAGCATTTGTCTGGGTACGCTGACCACGAACCGGCAAGCGGTTACGATGGCGAATACCACGATATGCCTTCAAGTCCTGCAAACGTTTGATGTTCATTGCTACTTCGCGGCGAACATCACCTTCTACTTTAAAGTTTTCTTCGATGTATTTAGAAATCTTAATAACATCTTCATCCGTCAGATCTTTTGCGCGCAAACCATCTTTCAGTTTCAAAGCTTTGCAGATTTGAGCGGATTTGGCTGGGCCAATACCGTGAATGTACTGCAACGCGATTTCGATGCGCTTTTCTGTCGGAATATTCACACCTGCTATACGTGCCATTTTTCTTTTTCCTTGTTTTGTTTAACGGTCGGAATGCGTCCACCCGCACCCCGGATTTATCCCCGAACTTTCACATTATATGATTATTCGGTTATTCTATTCTGCCGCACTATTTTATATATAATGCGACAAAAGTCAAATTCTTTTGTCCCCGCAAATTTTCATTAACCGCGGAAACGCCCTTTCTTGGATGCCTTTTTAATTGCACCACTGTAATGTTTCGCAACCAAATATGATTGCACCTGGTTCATCGTGTCCAGAACAACACCAGCCACGATTAACACACTGGTCCCACCAATTGCAACCGGCAGACCCAAATGAGTGTTCAAGATTATTGGCAACACACAGATTACCAACAAATATGCAACACCAATTGCAGTTGTGCGTGATACAACACCGTCCAAGTATTGGATTGTCTGTTCTCCTGGGCGAACACCAGGAACATAACCACCTGCATTTTTCAGATTAGTGCTGGTTTCTTCGGAATTAAAGATAACCGCCGTCTGGAAATACGCAAAGAACGCAATCAGCACAGTGTATATAAATATATACGACCAAGTGCCATACGTAAACACGCCCATAATGTTCTGAACAATCAAGTTTTCGCTTTGCACAAAACGCTGAATAAACGCAGGCAACATCATAATACTTGCTGCGAATACCGGTCCCATAACCCCAGACATATTAACCTTGATAGGCAGATAGGACGCATTAGTATTCATAACACCGTTTGCCATAACTTGACGTGGGTATAAAATCTGAATACGACGTTGTGCCTGTTCAAAGAACGCAATCAGCGCAACAATACCGACAACAAACGCAATGGTTAAAGCCAACATAGCTGGTGAAACTTCACCAACACCGGCACGTGATAACAACTGTAACGTGCCACCTGGTAATTCTGCGATAATACCCGCAAAGATTAACAATGACGCACCCTGGCCAATACCACGTGCTGTGATTTGTTCTGCCAACCACATAACGAATACAGTACCACCAACCAAAGCAATAATCGCAGACAATTCAAACGCAAAGCCCGGATTTACAACCGCCGCAACACCATTAACCGGCGCCATTGCCTGTAAACCACGAACGATTGCCCACCCCTGAATAATTGCCAAGACAACCGCCAAATATCGCGTGTACTGGTTGATTTTTACACGACCAGATTCCCCCTCTTTACGCAGGTCACTTAACGATTTGCTGGTTGCGGTCAACAACTGTAAAACGATAGATGCCGAGATATAAGGGAAAATATTCAATGCCAAAACAGACATACGCGACAGCGAACCACCACTGAACATATTAAACATATCCATCATACCGCTGCCTTCGCCACTGAACAAATGCAGCACCGCCGATGCATTAACCCCCGGCAGTGGAATAAACGAACCGATACGATAAACAATCAACGCACCCAGCGTAAACAAAATACGCTTTTGCAGGTCCGTCAGATTTCCCAAATATTTCTTCAAGAATTTCATTTTGCGTTGAATTTTAACCATTGAACGGCACCTGAGTTCCCTGCCCCAGATGCCGCATAAAAAACATTAGTTGTTCTTGATAGAACCACCGGCTTTGACAATCGCTTCTTCGGCAGATTTAGACCATTTTGTCGCAACAACATTAACTGCTGTTTTGATTTCACCTTTGGCCAAAACTTTCAAGCCATCTAATTTGCGATTGATGATTTTTGCATCGAACAAAGAATCAATTGTGATTTCTTTGGATGCATCAATCTTGCCAGATGCGATGAATTTTTCAATGTCACCTAAATTGATTGTAACATATTCTTTAGCGAATGGATTGTTGAAACCAAATTTTGGGAAACGGCGCAAAATTGGCATCTGACCACCTTGGAAAGTTGCCTGTTTACGTGAACCACTGCGTGCCTTTTGACCTTTGTGACCACGACCTGCTGTTTTACCATAACCTGATGCCATACCACGACCAACGCGTTTCACGTCCTGACGTGCACCAAAATTATCCATCAATGCATTTAATTTCATTTCTTTTTCCTTTTTGTCCTAACGACTATTATATAGTCTTTTTTCGCACGTGGACAAGTCCCCCTGCCCACGTACTCGGTTTTTTTATTATTTTACAATTTCAACCAAGTGAGAAACTTTGGCAACCATACCGCGTACAGTCGCGCAATCTTCCATTTCTTTGGTTTTGCCGATACGTCCCAGGCCCAATGCTTTTACGATTTTGACCTGTGATTCTGGACGACCGATTGTACTTTTAACTTGTTTTACAACTATCTTAGCCATAATTCAAACTCCTATCAATTGTCCAGATTATTTTGCTTCTTCTGCAGTTTCTAATTTTTTACCGTCACGACCAGCAATGATTTCCGCAACTGTTTTGCCACGACGTGCAGCAACAGTTTTTGGAGAATTCATTTTATTAAACGCCAAGAACGCAGCACGGATCATGTTGTTTGGATTGTTTGAACCCTGTGATTTAACAACAACGTCCTGAACGCCCAAGCATTCAAACACTGCACGCAACGCACCACCAGCGATGATACCAGTACCTGGAACAGCACTGCGTACAACCAATTTGCTAGCACCGTATTTTGCAGCACTATCGTGATGCAATGTACGACCTTCTTTCAAAGGAACGCGAATCATTTTTGCTTTGGCTGCTTTGGTTGCTTTCTGCACAGCGGCTTGAACTTCCAATGCTTTACCTTTGCCAAAACCAACACGACCAGCCTTGTCACCGACCACAACCAGGGCCGAGAAAGACATATTACGTCCACCTTTTACAGTTTTAGATACACGGTTGATAGAAACTAATTTATCTACCAAATTATCCGTCTGCAATTTTTTATCATCAAAACGTGCCATTTATATACTCCGTTATTCCTGATATTAGATTCTTACACCACCTGCGCGGATTGCTTCGCACAGTGCTTTTACGCGACCATGATAACGATAACCACCACGATCAAAATAACAATTGTCGGCAATTTTGGCTGCAACAATACGTTCTGCCAATGCTTTACCAACCAACTCGGCACCTGCAACATTCCAGCCTTTGCCTGCAAAGCCCTTTTCTTTGGACGAAGCAGCACAAACTGTGTGGCCTTTGACATCATCAATTGCCTGAACTTCGATATGACGTCCAGAACGGAAAACCGACAAACGAATCTTGCCAGGATTTTTTCTTTTCAACGCACCGCGATTAGCCAGTGTACGTCTTTCTTCTGTAGATAAATGTTTCAACATTTTCTTTTTCCTTTGTTCCGATCCCCGTAACAGCGGGAATCCATTAATTATTATTTCTTTTTACCTTCTTTGCGGCGGATTCTTTCGCCCTTATAGAAGATACCTTTACCTTTGTATGGGTCTGCTTTGCGAACCTTGTGGATTTTATCCGCAAATTGGCCAACCAAGCATTTATCTATACCCATAACAGTAAATTCAGTTGGTGTTTCACCCATAACAACGGTCAAGCCCGCTGGAATGTCCATAACAACATCGTGTGAATAACCAGCAACCAATACCAATTGATTACCTTTAACAGATGCTTTATAACCAACACCCTTCATGTACATAGGTTTTGAGAAACCTTCGGAAACACCCTGCACTGCGCTGCGGATATTACGAGTCATCGTACCCCACATTGCGCGTGATGCTTTATCTTCTGCATCTTTTGGTGTAATAGCAACTTGACCTTCTTCAATTGCGATATTAACCAAGTTTGCATTTTTTGTGTCCAAGGCTAATTTCAATTCACCCTTTGGCCCTTTTACGACCAGTGCGTTATCCGCAATTGCGACAGTAACGCCATCTTTCAGTTTAACTGGATATTTTCCTGCACGAGACATAATTCAATCCTCACTTTCTTAGATAACCTTGCACAATACTTCACCGCCAACGTTCATCAAGCGTGCTTTGTGATCTGTCATAACGCCATTTGGTGTAGAAACGATTGCGATACCCAAACCGTTCAAAACCTTTGGCATTTTTGCACTGCCTGAATAAACACGACGACCTGGCTTTGATACAACAGAAATTTCCTGGATTGCACCATTGCCACCAACGTATTTCAATTCAACAACAATATTTGCACGGTGTTCATCGATTTGCTCTTTGCGGAAATCCGTGATGAAACCTTCTTCTTTCAGAACAGCCAACACTGCTGCACGCAGTTTGCTGTTTGGTACTGTGACGAATTCTTTACCTGCATTCTGACCATTACGAATACGGGTCACCATATCGCCAATTGGGTGTGATAATGACATCTTATACTCCTTGTATCTGTGGGCTGCCCCACATTACGTTAACCAGCTGCATTGTCCACAACTGGATTGTTCTTGTTTACCAACTAGACTTACGTACGCCTGGCAATTTACCTTCGGATGCCAATGTACGCAACTGTTGACGGCACAGACCGAACAAGCGAGAGAACCCGCGAGAACGACCCGTTACACTGCAACGATTACGCAGACGTGTTTTGTTCGCATTGCGTGGCAATTTTGCCAACTTTTTCATTGCGTCCATACGTTCATCTGGTGTTGCATTAACAGACATTTTTGCTTTAATCGCATCGTGCTTTTTAGCATACTGTGCGACCAGCTTTTCACGTCTTTTTTGTTTGTTTATCAACGCTAATTTAGCCATCTTTTTTTACCTTTTTATTATTTCAAAACTAATGGCAAGCCGATTTTAGTCAGCAATGCACGTGCTTCGTCATCTGTTTTCGCTGTTGTTGCGATAACAATATCCATACCACGAATGGCATCGATTTTATCAACAGAAATTTCTGGGAAAATCAAATGTTCCTTGATACCGAACGCATAATTACCACGACCGTCGAACTTAGATTTTGACAACCCGCGGAAGTCCTTTACACGTGGCAAAGCCACTGTAATCAGTTTATCCAAGAAATCATACATTCTTTTACCACGCAATGTAACCTTGGTACCAATTTCCTGGCCTTCACGCAGACGATATGTCGCGATTGATTTCTTTGCACGTGTCTTAATTGCTTTCTGTGCGGCAATCGCTGTCAAGTCAGTAACCGCTGCATCCAATTTCTTTTTATCAGACACTGCTTCACCAACGCCCATGTTCAAAACGATTTTTGTCAGTTTTGGAACTGCGAACGTATTTTTATAGCCGAATTCTTTAACCAATTCTGGCACAATTTCTTTTTCATAAATTTCACGCAATCTGCTTTGCATTTCTTTTTTCCTTTTGTTGTGTTCCCGTAACAGCGGGCAACAATTTACCTGTTATTAAATCTCAGCACCAGATTTTTTTGCAACGCGAACTTTTTTACCGTTTTCAACTTTGTAACCAACGCGTGTTGCCTTTTTGGTTTTTGGATCGACCAATGCAACGTTGGAAACATGAACGGGTGCTTCGCGGTCAATGATATGACCTGGCTGTTCCTGTGTTGGCTTGATGTGCCATTTACGACGATTGACACCTTCGACAACAACACGTTCTTCTGCTGGGCGTGCTTCCAGTACTTTACCTTTGACGCCTTTGAATTTTCCCGAAATAACTACGACTTCGTCGCCTTTTTTAATTTTCATTTTATGACCTTCCATCTGTTATTTAGATTACTTCTGGTGCCAAAGACACGATTTTCTGAACATCGTATTTACGACGAACTTCACGGGCAATTGGTCCAAAGATACGTGTACCAATTGGTTCAAAGTTGTTTTTGTTAATCAAAACAACGGCATTGTCGTCAAAACGAATAATTGAACCGTCTGGACGTTTTACAGGGAACTTTGTACGAACGATGATTGCACGTTGTACTGTACCTTTTTGAACTTTACCACGTGGAATGGCTTCTTTAATGGCAACAACAATTTTGTCACCAACTGTTGCATAGCGACGATGTGAACCGCCCAAAACCTTGATGCACAATGCTTTACGCGCACCACTGTTATCAGCGACCGTCAAAACTGTTTCATTTTGAATCATTTTCTATCCTTATCCTGCATACGGGGCAATCCCCCGCTGCTTTGTTAAATGGTCCCGACTGCCCTATTTCCATCCCTGTTGGGCCTCAAAGAACCATCAGGTTACTTATTCTACATCAACCGCTTCGTCTTTGGAAACGCCTACACGACCCTTAACGACCCAAGATTTTGTCTTGGAAATTGGACGA
>JAZQTD010000036.1:0-5967 GCA_045630455.1 Candidatus Enterousia sp.
GGCTCCGATCCGACTTCCCCCATGTTGATGTCCCCGCCGATTTAAATTGGACCGGGTTGGGCGCAACAATACGATCGGTCAGATCATGCGGGTTGATCGTACCGGTTCAATCCTTAATTTATGTATTCGTAATTATTTTACGGATATGGTACGCAAGAATCAAAAAAAGGATCAACCCTTACGGATTGACCCTTGCCGTATATTTTATACGGTTAGATCGTTATTGATCTTGCCTGCTTGATGTAATTTTCGATCGCATTACCGACGGCATTATCTTGATAATATACCCGGTTTCCAATGAAAAAGTTTGCGATCTTCTTTTCAACCGGATAAAGAGGTTTTGTAATGTTGACGCGCCAATTCGGACGCGGATCCCGTTCTAAAGAATAGATCAGATCATTATCCGGATCTTGGAGATCTGACGTTTTGATATGGATAAATACAAATTCGCATTTACCGGTGTTGATCACTTCGCATTGATACGTTTTCTCATCGAACAATATGAAAAACGTAAACATTATATCTTTTGGTCGATATTTGACCGGGCAATGCGGATATACGTCAATCGCCCATTGTCCCGCGTCCGTGATCATTTTTAATTTTGGATTATCAAACGCAAAATACATACGTGCCGTTTCCGTTGCCTTGACTGTACCGGTTTGTTCGACCGCGACCGTTAACCCGCTTTCACCGTACGTATAGACGTCTATCGTTCCCGGTTTCTGATCATGGATCCGATTCAATCCCATTTCGCGCCAATACAGACAATACGGGTTGATCGAATTCCCCAACATATATATGACAATTCCCGGTCTGCTACCTATGATCGTAGACAACAAATTTTGAAATTGTACGAATTCATCCGGCAAATAAAACTTTGTTGCGACAAACTCATCAAAAACGATTTGTGATATATCATTATACCGGGTCCCTTTGTAATGTTCCGCGCTTGAGATCGAAAACCCGTATGCTATGTATTCTGTTGTCCGGTGATTTTTACCATCATCACCGGGTTGCGTGAGCCAATAACGACCGTTGTAATACTCGACACCTGTATATATCCCATCTGATAGATCTGATATATTGTTGTCTCCGTTTGCGTCATGGATCAGCATATCATAATAGGCTTTTGCACTATTCGCGCCAATAAAATCTTCATCCATTCGGCGTACGATTCCCAATTTTGACCCGTCTTTTAAATACCGTTCAAATGCGTCATACAATACACCGAATGTTTTACCCGGTCCGCGCTGACCGTATACGACCCTATACGTTGCGCCGGTTTTCTTAATCGGTTTTATGTTCCAATGTTTTTTATCCGCCATTGTAAGCCCACCCAATTATATCTTCCGTCCGTATATAAAAACCGTCCTGCGTGTGAAAATACGAATTAAAACGACCATTCAAAATTCGGTTGTCTTTCGTCCATATTAAAATTGGTACTTCTCGTTCCGGTAACCATTTGTCGACCGGAAAAAATGTTATTATGTTCATTATTTCCCCCAATCTCTGAATCCTTTCAAATATTCAACATATTGTAATGCCAACGACATTTCATACCCTGCTTTTTCCATATGGATACCGGACCGTTCATAAAACGGTGCGGTTATTCCGGTATAATCTGTCAATTCTCCGTTTATAGGTTCATCCAAATAAATATGCGTCAATTTCCCGGTATACTCCGGCGGGATCACCAAACAATCATCAAACGCCTTGAACGGATCTTTATACCGATTCACTAAATACGGTACTGCCGTGCGTTTATTAACCCCGGAGACGGTTATATTGATCCCGTCATCCGTTTCAACCATATACGCCTTTGCCCGTAATGCCTTAAACCGTTTATACCTTGTTTCGTAGTCCCAAACGCCTAACGGCTTGGATACGCCCTTGATCGTTACGGGGCATCCGCGCGACCGGTCGATCTTGTGATAATCCAAAGCCCGGTTCAGTTTATCAGTCAACCGGATATTTTCATCAATGAACCATTGTTTGAAATCATCCCCGTGGACCACCTTGCATGAATCGGTATCACTATAATAATGCCCATGTTCTCCAACGGCGTAAATTGCCCTGAACAACTGTAACCTGGCGTATGCCGTTACGAATATGCCCCACGGATAAAAGATAAACCGACGCGGATTTTTATTATACTTCTCGATTTCTGTGGCAACGTCACATGGCTTGTTGGACCATTTACCGTCAATATAACTGTTCTCATCCCGGCATATATCCGTTACGATCATTCCATAACATGAATTTATGTTCTCTTTTGATAACATATATTCCTGCTCACGGTCCGGGACGCCTTTTAACGTTGTTTTTTTCTCATACAGATCCAAAATACCGGTTACGATCTCTTTCGGTAAATACCCGCGCCTGTACCGGTAAAATACGCCGATTCGAAATTTATCCCACGTATAAAAGTTTTCGTAGATCGTCCAATCAACGTTTGTGATCGTTGTGACCAACGTCCCATCACATCGCGCCACGCGTCCATTATTCTCGGTCACGTTTCCGTGAACGTTAAAACATTTGGACCGGGATAACGGGCAATCCGGTACATGATCCTTTACGCATAAATTCGTAAATTCGACGTCAAAAACACAACAATACAACTTTATATTTTTGACAAATTCCTCTTTGCTATGGATCGTAATTTTTTCACCCTTGCTCATTGGGTATTTATTGGCGATCATCTGATACGGATAACTGCTCGTTATATCCCATGAGTCAACGTCATATTGAACGGTTCCCGAATAACGCGCACCAACGTGCGTAAAACCGCCTTGAAAACACCGGCGCAACATGATATATTCATCCGGATCCAACGTTAAATAAGACATCCGTCTTTTGAATGATAGCATTTTCCAACCGTTTTTCTTATGGGATCCGGTGTAAAAACATAGATCCCGCATATACTTACGCACGTACCCGGTTTTGGTCAACTGTAACCGCGTGATCAATCCGTCGACATCATCCATTTTTTCTTGAATATATGCAACGTCTACCCGGACGTCGTTGATTGCGTATGATCGTTCAGAATCCTGCAACGGTGTTAGACTATGCCGGTATAACGAATAATCCAAATCACCGACCAACTTTTGAATTTTATACGTATGCAGTTTTTTACCGGACGTCTCGAGACTTTCCCCGGATAAGATATAACTGCATCTGAATTCAATTCCTTGTTTGGTAACCGCGTAAACCGGTCGACGTTCTTTGACTGCAAAAACGTTTTCCCAATCGAACCACCCGCGCATATATTGAAATTCCGTTTCAAGGTTTCGACAAAAGATGATCAGACGTTTATTTTGATTCAGATCTAAAGCCTGCACCAAATAAGAACAAACGTTGACCCATTCATCCCACGTGCGACCCTGTATTACGCCACCGTTCATACAAAAGGACCATAAATACATGACGCCGGCTTTTTGTTTGTGTTTTCCGTCACCGATATATGCGCTTGTAAACTCGATATCAAATGCGCACGGTATATTGTAATAATTGATCGTTTCTTTTTTACCGCGCCGTTTCGGATACGTCGGGATCTGACCGACCCACGCAAGCAGATCCCCGATCGAATCAAATAAAGTTTGTAACGGTTCTTTATTCGTAAAATTCGCCAAAGACGTCTTCAAAATCTTCGTCTGTATCTTCTTGCTCGGCATTGACATAAATATCGTTTAACCATTCTTCCACATCTTCAACAGTATTTGCGCCATCGGCGTACGCGTTTGCAATAATCGGTATCAACGTTTCGCTATCGTATTGCGGTCCGAAAGATGATCTTTCAAACGTACGGTATAATCTCCAAAATGATGGATCACGTAAAACATCTAGTGATACGCCAAATCGTTTTACCATTTGTTTAGTCAGTTTTTTCCATCCTTTAAGGGTATGTGTTTTTTTAGCAGGATCCAAAAATGCCCTTGCGCGTTCAAATTCTGCTTTGATTTCTGCCCGGGTATTCAATCCCTTGCTGCTGAACGGGCGCGTATAAGATGATGGAGATGATTGCCCTATCGGATCCCGCATCATTCTGCGTATACGTTTGTTCGCACCGCTTGCCAACCGGTTCAACGCCTGTTTTAACGCCTTGTTGGATAAATTACGCGTATTCAATAAACGGATATCTTCTAGTGATAATCCGTTTACGTTCAAATCATCAATTTTTGCCATATCAATCACCCCAAATAATATCTTTCAATTCCGTATGTAAAACGATAACGTAAAACGCAAATAATTGGAAAGACGCGATCTTTCCGTTTTCAAACTTCGATACCGTTGCCGGGTTGATCTTTAACGATTCCGCGATCTGACGTATCTTTACGTTCTTTCGTTTCCGGGACCATCGACACCGTTGTCCGATGATCTTTAACAATTTTCCAAAATCCTGCATATACTTTCCTTTCATAAAATCAACCCCGGGTATAAACTCGGGGTTGTGTTTCTTATTTCAATCCGTTTTCAGCGGATTGAATTTGATAATCGTTCAATTCCTTACGTAATCTTGAGATCACGTCCATCGGATCATTATCCGCTTTGCATAGGATCTCATCGATACGGGGTAAACGTCTGATCAGATCTTCCAACGCGCTGACCCGGGATTTACCCCACGCGCAAGCCAATCCGCATGACGTTTCATATACGGACCATCCTGTTTTGATCTTTGGGTTCAGACAATTGTCTTTAGCCAAAAAGAATTCATAGCAATGCCCGTTATACGTCATGGCGTGACGGTAACCCTTGACCGTTTCAAATTGATATGGATCACGTTTTGATTTTCTGATCCGGATGATCCTTGACGCCTGCGTCATTCGACCACCTCGTTGGATGTCACAACGACGCACGGGATCGTAACCGTTTCGCCTTTGCGGTTTTCATACGTATCGATCGACCAAAACGCGTTTGAAATATCGATCGTATGCAATCCGTCCGTTTCCGGTTCACAAGAATCCTTACCGGCAAACTTGACCGGGACGTAATAGTTTACCCATTCATCGTTGGCGTTCTTGCCGGAGATCGTTGCGGACCATTTGGTCAGATCGCGTTTGTTTTTTCCTTTGCCCACCTCAAACGTATTGCCGTATACGCGCATCGTACCGGTAATAACGTTCCACGTCTGCATCGGGGTCGATTCTTCGCGCTTTGTTGCGCTTTTTCTGCTTGTGTTTGCCATAATACAAACTCCTTTGTTTTATTTATGCGTCATCCGGGGTTGCGACCGGATCCCCGCATTACACCCGGACCGGAGTCCGGGACCGCTCTGCGTCACTTAAATTGATTCTCTATTTTCATTTTCGTTAATCTCAATCTGTCAAGATTGGGTCCTGCCTGCGCGATTTCTAAAACCAAATCAACACAAGCCATGATTGACGCCCATTCGATCAAACTCAATTTGACATTTATTTCTTCCTTACATCTCGGATCAATGCTTTCAGCCAATGCGTAAATATCAATATTCACATTCATTTCTTGTGATTCCTTTCATTATATTTTTTCTCAAGTACGTTGTCCGGATCTTTGTTGATCAGAGCCAACACCCAAACCCAAAACACCGAACAAACACCCAAAATCAAATAACCCCACCACGGCATGGTTTTTCCTCCTCAATTTTTGAACCATCATGAATTGTTATAAAATAACCATCAAAATGTTTTTGAATGACATAACTAACCATATCATCATAAACGTTAAAATATTCTATTGCCTCATCTGTTTCAATTTCTATAGAACCCGACTTAATATATATTTTCTGCTTGCGTATTTTGACCTTTATAGGTTTCATGTTTATTCCTTTCACACCCGCACCGGCTTAATAGCCGGATACGGGTATTTTCTTATATACTTCGCAACGAATCAAATAATCTGTTAGCGCGTGTTCCATCACAAAGCCAAACTGCTCGGGGGCAAACCGTTTGGACTCATACATATCCCAAACCGTTTCTTTAATATCGGCGACCG
>JAZQTD010000037.1:0-34800 GCA_045630455.1 Candidatus Enterousia sp.
TGTATCATCATGCGAATACACAGCGTACTCAGATGCGAACGGCACATCTGATGGTGTGATTAAGTCTGGTTGTTCGGTCAACGAAGCAGACTGTGTCAAGACTGTCAAGGCAGTGACAGCTGACAAAGACAGCTATGTTGAAGGGACTCAGTGCTATGTATGTCCATCGGAATATCCGAACAGTGCTGGTGGTGTGAACGGTTCTTCATTCTGTTATACGACATGCCCTGCAAAGACAGGTTACACATTGGCAGGTGGTGTTGACTATCGTGTCGAAACAGATACATGTGCCTATAATGCCAACAAGTATACAGTTGTATACTCTTGCGGAACTGGTTCTGGTACAGCTCCAGTGGAAAGTGTTGCAACGTACGACAGTGCCTTCACACCAGACGAAAACACATGCATCGCCCCAGATGGTTACAAGTTTGCTGGCTGGGTTATCAGTGGTACGAACGATGTTAAGTATACTGGTGCTGCGTTCAAGTGGTTATACACAGAAAATAAAACTATGACAGCAAAGTGGGGTGCTGGCGACATGAATTTAGTTACATACAATGTTAATGGAGGCTCTGCTGTGGCAGATACAGAATGTAACGTAGAATCTGCTGATATTGTATTGCCAACTGATATTACGCGTGTAGGATATACATTCGCTGGTTGGATTGACGATGCAACAGGTGCAGCGATGACTGTTATCAAGTCAGGCACCTGCACAGGTCCTATATCTGTTAGTGCACAATGGACTGCGAATATATACAAAATTACATTGGATGCCAATGGTGGAACCAAGTCCAGTGAACCAAATGTAATTTATGTAAGACATGGCGAAAAGGCATTCTATTTGGATAGTGCCGCTACGCAAAAAGTTGCTAATGCGCTTACCGAGCCTGAAAGAATGTATACAGTCAAATACAATGGAAATGGCGGTCAAGTTTGGAGTGATGGTACTTATGTTGAAGAAACAAAACGCAATCAGCATATGTACTTTAATGGATATTACAGCGAAAAAACAGATGGCATAACATACTGGCGGCCTGGTGCAATCCGCTTTACAGACCAAGCATACGATGACGCATCTTTGTATACTTCGGATCAGACATGGTATGCCCAATGGAGACAATCTGGTTCAAGCACAACATTATTGGATGTAAAGGAACGTTGCGCGTATACATTTGTAGGTTGGTATGATGCGATTGATGGTGGTAACTTTATCGGTAAGGCAGGCGATACTTATGAGGCCAGCAGCGATATAACATTGTATGCACACTGGGCGTTGAAACCTCTGTATCAAAAGCCTGGTACATATCTGCCAAAGGGGCAATGCACGTTTGTCGCATGTCCTGCTGGATATAAGTGTGACACGTTCCCAAGCGACGACTGGTGTGATACATACTTCTTCTTTAGCGAAACAGAAGACCAGGGTATTTCTGGTGTATGCGAAACTGGATATAACCCAGGAACATCCAAGATTGGTACTGCATTTGGAAATGGAGAGTCAGCATGTCTTGTTAACTTAAACGGTATGTGTGTCGGATGTGCCTCTGGTTATGCCGCAACTGGTGACAAAGCAACAGACCACGACGAAGAATCTGACTGTAAGAAAACGATTACATTAGTAAAAGAAGCAGATAGTGGTACAACATATACAACCATTACCTGTGCTCAGGGTGTTGAGTGTGATTTTGGTGCTGTGTCTGGTGTTAATAGCAAGGGGATACCATTTACAGGTGGTTGGGGAACCAGCAGAAGTTGCTCTGATACGACACATAGCTTTACAACCCCAACAGGTGGTACATACTATGCGTGCAGCAGTTGTACTGGTGATTATGAGTCTGTTAATGGTATCTGTCAGCCGTGCAATCGTGAAAATGCGATAGCATATGCCGCCGAAGGCAATTGCAAGGTCACAAAATGTCATACTGGCTATCACCCAGATGGTGATAAGTGCGTAAGTGATATAAAGACATGCAATGCACCGAATGCAAGCAGCGCAACACAAACTTGGGATGCAAAGCGTGGTGTATATGGAATATGTGTAATTACAGATTGTCAGAATGGATATCACGTTGCATCAAATGCATGTGTGCCGAATGTAGAAAGCTGTGCTGTTGAACATGGAACTGGTACACGCGAATGGAATGAATTGCGTAACACATGGGGCGAATGCATTGCGACGTCTTGTGATGCGGGGTATACCAATGACCCATATGAGTCAAATGAACCAACCAAACAGTGTGGACGCTGCAGAAACGCTACGGGTATTATGGGCGAAACCGCGGTTAGCAGTTATGTTCAAGGTTGTGAAGTTGCAACATGTATGTATCAAGGCGAGCTTTATAACCTAGAAAACAACGAGTGCGTTCCAATTTGCTCGATAGTACCGTACGAAGACGAAACAGGTACAATGCAATGGGATCCGAAAACAAAGAAGTGTAAGCGAGAATGCTTTGAAGGGTATATGTCATGGTAAAAAAAGTCCCCACAAAAGTGGGGATTTTTTTTATAAATCAAACGATCGGTTATTTAACAATTCATTACTAAATTCATTAATTCGTCAACAGACTTTGCGCTATAGATTTTATAATCATCCAGATTTTTGATAAAGCCACAGTTAATCATATGCTTTACCAAGTCACCAAAAGGTCCCCAGAAATCTTCGATATTCAAAAAGAATAACGGTTTTTTTGTCTCGCCAATTTGTTGCATTGTCATTATATCTGTTAATTCATTCAGGGTCCCAATCCCCCCCGGCATAATTATAAATGCATCTGATAGTTCAAACATACGCTGTTTGCGTTCGTTCACCCCATCAACAATTTCTACATCTATTTCAGGATGCGCAGGTTCTTGCAGTGCGATAACATCGTCTGTTGAAACCCCGATAACGTGTCCGCCGGCGCGAATAGCTGCAGTAGATGTAGCCCCCATCAAGCCGACATTGCCACCGCCAAAAACCATTTGAATATTATTTTTTGCTAATGCCGTTCCAACTGTGACCGCAGCACGATTAAATTCTGGGTTGTTACCAAATTGATGACCGCAATATACTGCAACTGTCTTGAAAAACTTAGCCATTTCCTTTTTTCCTTTATTTTCAAAAATTATAGCATAAAATACCAAAACAATGAACGATAAATTTGTAGATTTTGTTCAAAACTATTCAGACACACCCATTGCTGTTGCGGTCAGTGGTGGTGTTGATTCTGTTTGTCTGTTGGTATGGTTGGCAAAATGTGGTTTGAATGTGACTGCGTTGCATGTAAATCACAAATTACGTGCTGCAGCGGATACAGAATCTAAATATGTTTCAGACCTGTGCAAAAGTCTTAATATCCCATGTCACATTTTTGAATGGACAGATATCAAACCAACGTCTGGTTTAGAGGCTGCTGCACGTACTGCCCGTTATAAGTTTATGACGGATTGGTGCCATAAAAATGGTATTAAGAAATTGATGCTGGCACATCAGGCAGATGATCAAATTGAAACTTTTTTAATGAATCTGGGGCGGGGCAGTGGTCTGTATGGATTGGCGGCAATGGCTCGTAAAAGTTATCGTGATGGAATTGAAATTATTCGTCCATTATTAAACATTTATCGTGCAGACTTGATAGCGTACTGTAACGATAATAATATCAAATATTTTGTCGATGAAATGAACGAAGACGAACAATATACACGTGTCCGTATTCGTAAGAATCGCCATTTATTGTCAGAAAAACTGGGGATTGAAGACAGCCGTATTTTATTAGCAATTGAAAATCTTGGACGTATTCGTGACACGTTGGCATCTGATGTAGATAGGCTGGTTGAATCTGTTTTATGTCGTGGTGGTGCGATGTTCAGTGATTCTTTTCTATTTGACCAGACCCCCGATATTAGACTAAAGTTCATTGGTACGTTAATTCAAAAAATTGGGGGGGATAAATATCAGCCACGCTTGAAATCGTTGGGGCGCGCACTAGATAATTTATCAAGCGATTGCAAATTCACGCTGGGGCATTGTATTGTGCGCCGTCTGGGCGAAAGAATTTTAATCGTACCCGAAGGGGCAAAAACAACATTCAGGAAACGAAATGAGAAAAATAAAAAACAACAAAACATCAAATCAGATAAATAATATAAACAGCCAATCAAAAAAGCGTGACCGTTCTGGATGGTATCTTGGTTTGTTTGGGGTACTGTTTGTGATGGTAATTGGCCGCGCGTTTTTGGTCGGTGGCGCACCAATGCTTGGTGTGCCTAATATGACACATCCCAATCGGTCAACAGTACTGAACTTTTCAGACGTTTTGCGTCGTGCTGATGATATCCAAACAATGGAAATTCGCGGCAATGATGCGCGTGGTACGCTAAAAGACGGTACAAAATATACTGCAACAATTACATACGACCCCGAATTATTAACCAAGATTTCAGAATCTGGCGCGAATGTTTCGATTGATGCGTCGCGTGGTTTTGTTGATACATTGGGGGCATGGTTGCCAATTCTGATTGGGTTGTTCTTTATTTGGTGGATTTTCCGTGGTCTGCGTGGTGGATCTGCGGGTGGAATTGGTCGCAGTCTGGTAAATCAAAACCCAACAAAAATTACCACTGGCAAACCTGGCACAACGTTCAAAGACGTTGCTGGTATCGATTCTGAAAAACAAGAATTATCCGAAGTGGTGGACTTCCTAAAAAACAAAGAGAAATACAAAAGTGTTGGTGCGCGTGTTCCGCGTGGCGTATTGCTATCGGGCGAACCAGGAACTGGTAAAACATTGCTTGCACGTGCCATTGCAGGCGAAGCAAACGTTCCGTTCTTTGCTACATCTGGTTCTGATTTCTCTGGGATTATTGTTGGCTTGGGTGTTGCTAAAATCAAAGAGATGTTTGAAATGGCGAAACGTAACGCACCGTGTATTTTATTCATTGATGAAATTGACGCCATTGGCCAGCGACGCAGCGCGCATTCATTCAATGACCAAGATCGCGAACAAACATTAAATCAGTTGTTAATTGAAATGGATGGTTTTGCTAATAATACAGGCATTATTGTTATCGGTGCAACCAATCGTCCGGATATGCTGGATTCTGCATTGTTGCGCCCTGGTCGCTTTGATCGCCAGGTTCATATTGAATTACCTGATATGGCGGGTCGTAATGAAATTCTGAAATTGTACGCGGACCGCGTCAAAATGAACAAAGATGTAGACTTGCACGATGTGGCACGTGGCACAACGGGATTTTCTGGTGCAGATCTAGAAAATCTCTTGAACGAAGCGGCACTGCACGCGGTGCGCAACGGTCGCAAAGAGGTTACACCAGTCGATATTGATGAAGCACGTGACAAAATCATTATGGGGCCGCGTAAACTGCGTAAAATGCGTCCTGAAGATATCAAATTAACCGCATATCACGAAGCGGGCCACGCATACGTCAGCCTGATGTACGCCGACATCACCGACCCAATTCACAAGGCGACAATTATTCCACGTGGCCGCGCGTTAGGGATGGTTCAGCACTTGCCAATTGATGACAAGGTTTCAATGACCTTGGCCGAGGTTCGTGCCAATCTGTCTATTGCATTGGCGGGGCGCAGTGCCGAAGAATTGTTCTTTGGTGCGGATAAAATCACCACCGGCGCAGAAAGCGATATCGCAATGGCAACTCGTCTGGCGCGTTATTCAATAACAACGGCGGGCTTGTCATCAAGACTGGGGCTGGCGGCGATTAATCAGGTGTCTGCACTGGGTACACGTGGTGCATTGGAAAACGCATCTGAAAAGACAGCGGAATTGGTTGATAACGAAATTCGTGCTTGGTTGGATGCAGCGCACAAAGACGCAACCAAATTATTATCCAAGAACCGCAAGACGGTTGAAAAACTTGCGAATGAATTGCTGAATCGTGAAACCTTGACTGGCGAAGAAATCCGTGAAATCGTTTTTGGTAAAGCGAAAGCAACGCCGAAGAAAACAGTCAAAAAGTCAGATGAAAAAACAAAAAAATAAATTTGAACTGATTCAAATGCCACCACAGAACACAAATTCTGTGGTGGTTTTTGATGATGATAAGTGTGTTGTTTTTGATCCGTGGGGACGCGCAGACGATTGGATAAAATATTTTGATGAACATGGGGTACGCCCCACGGCAATCTATGCCACGCACGGACACAGCGATCATATATCAGCGGCGGCGGCTCTGGTAAAACATTTCAACATAGACTGGTATATGTCGCATCTGGATTTAGATTTAATTGACTGGGGTAACGGTCTGTTGGAATATTTTAAGTTGCCCAAACTAACATCAGATGATAAAGCACCAGTCAATATATCCGCTGGCGAACGTACGGTTTTATCAGACACCAAAATGCAAATTATTGAATTGCCTGGACATACGCGTGGCGGGGTGGGGTACTGGTTCCCAAACGATGACGTCTTTATTGTTGGTGACACGTTGTTCCAGACGGCATACGGGCGCACAGATTTGCCCGGTGGCGATGAGAGAACATTGTTTGAATCAATTGCAAAAATATACGATATGCATTTGCCAGATTGGGTGGCGGTTATCCACGGCCACGGTATGCATACGACAATCGGCTGGTTAAAGCAAAATAATCCATTTTTCAAGAAATAAAAATCCCGCCTTTTGGCGGGGACTTTTTATTTTGTTTCTGATGGAATAGCTGGTGTTTCTATTGGTGCTGCTGCGTTTTGTTCAATAATCTCTTGACGCAGGTTGCTTTGTTGAACCGCCATATCCGTCTTTGCTGCAACCAGTGCCAATGCAGCGCATAAAATAAAGAACAATGTCGCCAACCAAGCGGTTGCACGGGTCAAAAAATTACCGGCCGCCGCACCAGTCAATGCGCCACCAAACATAGAAGCCGCTGCTGAGCCTGACATGCCAGAACCTTCGGATTTTTGTAATAAAATGATACCAATCATAAATACAGCAACGATGATTAATAAAACCAGTAAAATTGAAAACATATTTTTTCCTTTGTGTTATCTTGTCGCATTGATTTTATAGGGCATTTTAAGAAATTGCAAGGATTTTCAGCATTTCATCTGCGGCGGCAATGCTGGCCGCTTTTTTAGATTGTCCGCGTCCCTCGGTTGTTTTACCCATTGCGGTGACTTTGACCACAAATTCGGGACAGTGCGATTCCCCATGTGGTGTCAGATAATTGTAAATCGGTAATGCGCCATTATTGTTTTTCTGGACATATTCTTGCAGTTTAGTCTTCGGATCTTTGGGGGCAACAACATTTTCACGCGCCAATTCTGTCCAGATTTCGATTACGACTGTGCGTGCAGCTTTCCATCCGCTGTCAATAAATATCGCACCCAGAACCGCTTCCATCGCATCCGCTAAAATATGTTGCAGACGTCCACCTGTCAGATGACCGTGGCGAATTTGCTTGTTTAGTCCTAAGCGTATCGCAACCGCAGCCAATGTCTTGGTCGATACCAGCAATGCGTGGCGGCGTGCCAAGTGCCCCTCGTCTTCTTCTGGAAACATATTGTAAAGCAATTCTGCTACAACCAGTCCCAACACACGATCGCCGATAAATTCCAAACGTTCGTTATTATTTGCTGCATCCGCACCACTTTGGGTCAGTGCCAAATCCAACAACAATTGATTTTTAAAAGTATAGTTTAACTTTTCCATTTTATTTTACACCCATTCCAAATCGACCCCAGCGCATTTTGTCGCCCCAAGACCATATTGCCAACATTGGCGCATAATAGTTGTGTGAATACCAAGTAAACCACACGCGCCCCAATACATTATCACGTGGCACAAAGCCAACGTGCATACGACTGTCACCGCTGTTGTCACGATTGTCGCCCATAAAGAACAAATGGTTTTCCGGCACAGTGAACACCGGTGTATTATCTGAATACAATTCGTTGTCAGACGTTTCAATAATGCTGTGCGTGACACCGTTTGGTAACGTTTCTGTATATTCTGTCATAATAAATATTCCGCACGGCACATCCGATGGTTTCCAGTTCCCCTCGGATTCTGGCAGCATTTCACCATTTGGTCCATTGTAAAGATTTATTACACGCTTGTACTGGTTGCTGCACATTGGGCTGTATTGAATTGTGTAGTTAAATTCCGCAGGCTTATTATCAACAAAGATTTTATTCCCATCAATTTCAAATTTACCGTTTTGGTATTTGCCGCGTTTCGGTTCGGTCGGCAATGTTGCCCAGACATATGGACGTGGATTTTCGCGCTTTACTTGTTCGCCATTGATATGCAGTCGACCATTTATCATCTGAATCTTGTCGCCAGGTTTACCAATCAGACGTTTAACATAATCTTGGCTTTCGTCCACAGGGTTGCGGAATACGATAACATCACCGATTTCAGGTTCAGTCGCCCAGAAACGTCCGTTCCATAATTTCCAAGACCCAAATGGGAAAGAATAGCGAGAATACCCGTATGACCACTTAGTCACGAAAATATGGTCGCCCACGTGTAATGTTGGAATCATAGACCCAGATGGAATATTAAATGGTTCCAGTAATAAACTGCGAAAAACGATTGCGATTAATGCCCCATAAAATATAGTGTTAAACCATTCTCGTGCGACATTTTTATTTTTTGCGGGCATTTATAATCCTTTCTTTATCGGGGGTATTTTAGACCTTGAAATCTATTAAAGCAAGTTATAATATGCGCGTATGATATCATTAAACTCTATTATTTTTAATGGAATGGATGCGACCCGCATCGATGTCCAGGTGCAATTGGCAAACGGCTTTGCAAAACCAGAATTTAATATTATCGGTCTGGCAGATCGTGCGGTCAAAGAATCCGCAGAACGCATACGTAATGTTTTGTCTGCGTTGAATTTGTCGTTGCCGCCAAAGCGGCTGACGGTAAACCTGTCGCCGGCGGATGTTGAAAAAAGCGGCTCGCATTTTGACTTGCCTATATTGTGCGGAATTTTATGCGCCATTGGTGTCTTACCTGAAGAAAAGCTGTCTCAATACCTGATTCTGGGCGAGGTTGGCTTAAACGGCGCAGTTGTAAAAACCGATGCGGTACTGCCTGCGGGCGTTTGGGCAAAAAAGAACGGTCTTGGTTTAGTATGTCCCGGCCCCCAAGGGGGCGAGGCACGCCTGTCCAGTCACGATGATATTTTAGCACCATATCACGTTCTGGAATTGATAAACCATTTTAACGGCACATCACTGTTGCCATTTCCAGACGCGGTTTCAACCGACATCGATAACACCCAACATCCAATCGATATGTCTGATGTTCGTGGGCAAGATGCCGCCAAACGTGCGCTGGAAATCGCTGCGGCGGGTGGTCACGCGATGCTGATGGTCGGTCCCCCAGGATCGGGAAAAACAATGTTGGCATCACGACTGCCGACAATTATGCCTGAAATGACCGCCGAAGAAATATTGGAAACATCCATAATTTATTCTATTGCGGGGCAATTGGATAATAAAAGTCTGATGTCTTCGCGCCCGTTTCGCAGTGTGCATCATACATCCAGTCCGGTCGCGCTTGCCGGGGGCAGTTCGGATGCCCGCCCTGGTGAAATATCGTTGGCGCATAATGGGGTATTGTTCTTGGACGAATTGCCAGAATTTAATCGTGCGACATTGGAAATACTGCGTCAGCCAATGGAAAGTGGTCGGATTTTAATCTCGCGCGCACGACGCAACGCGACATATCCGGCGCGTTTCCAACTTATCGCAGCGATGAATCCATGCCCGTGTGGACATTTGGGAAATGCGGCATTGTCTTGTTCGCGTGCGCCACGTTGCGCCGAAGCGTACCAAAATAAAATATCCGGCCCATTATTGGACCGAATTGATTTGCACGTTGATGTTGATGCGGTTAATCCCTGGGAAATGAACAAAGGCGACGCTAGTCCACGCGAAACCAGCGAACAAATACGCGCCCGTGTTGTTACTGCACGCAATCGTCAAATTGCACGCCAGGGGCACATTAACGCCACATTGGACGGGCCCGAACTGGAACAATTTGCGCCACTGACAGACGAATTGACCACGTTCTTGAACACGGCTGCCGAAAAAATGGGAATGTCTGCACGTGGATATAATCGTATAAAACGTCTGGCGCGCACAATTGCAGATTTGCGGGGTAGCGATGATATAGAAATGTCCGATCTGGCTGAGGCTTTATCATATCGCCCAATTAATCGCGGCAAATATGGTGTGAAATAAATAAAAAATCCTTTACATCAAAAAAAATATTGAATACAATCAAAACGTCAACAAAAAAAGGAAAGGACAAATGGCAGAAAAAACAACAAAAAAAGTAGCAAAAAAGACCACTACAAAAACAACGGCTAAGAAAGCCCCTGTAAAAAAAACAGTTGCTAAAAAAACTCCTGTGAAAACGATAGTTGCCCCGCTTGTCGAAACACATAAATGCGGTTGTGACAAGTCGTGTCCATGTGGCGGACACTGCGAATGCAAAAAGCATCACTGTGGTTTCTGGAAAAAATTAATCGTTGTATTGGTATTCTTTGCATTGGGTTTTGCAGCGGCAAAAATGGTGCCATGTCCAAAACGTGGCAAGATGCCAAAACCACAATTCGATGATAACGGTTGCTTGGTTGTAAAATGTCAAAAGATGATGGAAAAAATGCCAGAAATTGACTTGAATAATGACGGCTGTGTGGATAAGGCCGAATTCAAAGTATTCAAACGCACAATGCGTAAAGCAATGCCAGCGCCAGAAATGCCATCAGCGCCAGAAGCACCGGTTGCAGAATAAATTTTAAATCCCCCCCGAATGGGGGATTTTTCTTGCTCTGAAATAAACTTGCATATTGTGAAACTAAATAGTACAATTAATGATGTCGGTGTGTAAATTCCGACGAACACACTCCCTTGCATTATCGTTAAATAATATAACCGGGGGTACAGGTGTGCAACCACAGGTTTACTACAAATAAAGATACGTCTTTATTGGCAATAAACTGGGGTGGTTGCGCAAAAGTTAAATATAAAAAAGGATTATTTATAAATGGTAAAAGTAAAAGAAAAGAAAAATTTGCCGACTAAAATCAGCGGCAAAACAAAACACGAAAGTGATAAAAACGATGACAAAATGTATTTTATGGCACTGGGTGGTCTGGAACATATCGGTCAGAATATGTACGTCTACAAATACCAGGGAAAATACTTAATCGTTGATTGCGGTATGGGTTTTTTAGAAGAAGAAATCGGTGCTGGCGACGTTCAATACTGTGACACAACATGGCTTGAAAAGCGCAAAAAAGACGTTGTGGGCTTTGTCATCACGCACGGTCACGAAGACCACATTGGTGCGTTAAAGTTCGTTTGGCCAAAATTCAGAAAGCCTATTTATTGTACACGTTTTCCGGCGGAAATCCTGCGCCGCACGTTCCGTGGTATTGAAATGGACTTTAATGAAAAAACAGACATTGTTGAATTTGACCACAATGGCGCGACATTAGATTTAGCACCGTTTACGGTTGAAACTTTCCACGTCACGCACAGTGTACCAGAAGCACAAATGTTAATCATCGGCACAGATGCGGGTAAAATCTTGCATACTGGTGACTGGACATTCAACGATGATATTCCAATCGAAGCACCCACAGATTTTGCACGTCTGAATGAAATTGGTTCAGATCCAAAATTGTTGGCGTGTATGTGCGATTCAACCAATGCGTCACGTCAGACTAAACAGGTCACAGAAACTCAGGTTCGTGATACACTGACCGAAATTATGAAAAATGCCCCAGGGCGCGTTATCGTGACTGGCTATTCACGCAGTTTGGCGCGTATCAAAATGTTTGCAGAGGCTGCACGTGCCGCTGGCCGTATTGCCGCGATTAAAGAGCGCACAAATCCAAATCCTGTGCCGTATGTTGGCTTGCCAGAGTTCCGCGAAATGGGGATTCAGTTTGGCTATTTGAAAAAAGACGAAATTTATACGCACGGTGAAATCAAAGACTTGCCTGCGGAAAAACAGGCAATATTCCTGACTGGTTCCCAGGGGGAAAAGTTTGCAATGTTAACACGTCTGTGTCGTGGTCAGGTAAAAGAAATGAAATTAATGCCAACTGATACGGTTATTTTCAGTTCTATTATCATCCCAGGCCGTGAACAAGATGTCTCGTTCTTGTATAACAAATTGGCGCGTATGGGTATCAAAACACACACAATCTTTGATACGGATAATGTTCACGCCAGTGGGCACGCCGGCCGCCCAGAATTAGAAAAATTCTATGATATGGTTCACCCCCAGGTTTCAATCCCAATGCACGGTGACTATATCAATGAAATGCTGAACGGTAAAATGGCGATGGAACGTGGTGGCGCAAAACATATGATGGTTGTGCATAATGGTGAAATGGTTGCCCTGCGTGATGGCGAAGAACCATACGTTGCCGAAACAATCGAAACCTCATACGTTGTTATGGAAGGTGAAACCGAACGCAGCGCCGATGACCAGGTTTATAAAAACCGCCGCAAAATTGCATCTAACGGTGCGGTGTTCGTCACATTGCCGGTTGATAAACGTGGTTTCTTAAAAGGCGTGCCAGAGGTTTCCAGTGCCGGTATCTTTGAATCTGATACAACAGGCTTTATGAAACGCCAAATTCAGATTGAAATTACCAAGGCGATAGACGGTCTGTCCAAGGCTGAACGCAAAGATCGTGACAATCTGGTTCGTGCTGTTCAGGTTGCGTCGAACAAGGTTGTTCGTGCCGCGCTGGGGGCTGATAAAAAACCTCAGTACAGCGTACACTTTATCCAGAAATAAAAATCCCCGCCAATCGGCGGGTTTTTTAAGCATTTTGACCAGCGATACGTCCTGATGCCCATGCCCATTGCAGATTGAATCCACCTAAATCGCCGGCGATGTCCATAACTTCGCCTGCAAAAAACAGACCAGAACATAATTTGGATTCCATTGTCTTGGATGATATTTGGTCTGTTGAAACACCGCCACGAACAATTTCTGCGCTTTGCAGATTGTGCAGTTTTATGTCACCCGCCACAATATGCATTTTATTGATTTTATCTGCAGTTGAGCGGATTTCATTGTCGCGCCAATCTGCAATATTTCGCACATCGCTATTTGAAAAATATTTTGCAAGGCGTACTGGTAAATGTTCGGATAATACCGTGGCTATTTTGCGTTTTCCGTTTGTTTGTTTGGCGTGTTTCAGAACATTAAAAATATCAATCCCCGGACACAGATTTATTGTTATACCATCCGACAAATCACGCACACTGGCACGATAGACCACTGGTCCCCCGATACCAAAATGTGTAAACAGCATCGCATCACGAATTTTTTCGCGCCCGACTGTGATTTCGGCCTCGATTGAAATGCCAGCTAGTTCCGAACCAAACTCTGGTACTGCCATCGCACAAAGGGCAGGGCGCATCGGTACAATTTTATGCCCAAAAGATTTAGCAATTTTCTGACCTATGTCTGACACCCCCAGCGTTTCAAAAGACGTTCCCCCTGTTGCGATAATCAGCGCGTCCGAACAAAAACGTGCACCATTTGCGGAAACGATAAACCCATCGTCGTCTTTCGTCACAGATTCCACCGCGTGATTATATTTAATGTCTGCATCCGCCGCATCTCGTACCAGTGCGCCGACCACCGCCACCGCCCCATCGGCACAGAAATACCGCCCAGGCTCTTTTTCATACAGTTTTAATTGGTGTTTTGCACACCAATCCAGAATATCTGATGAGCTAACGCGACTAAGAGCGCCACGCACAAAGTTTGGATTTTCGCCAAAGTATCGCGCGACCCCAGCCGCCATATTTGTGATGTTGCAATTTCCGCCACCAGATGCAGCGACTTTACGTGCCGGGGCATTGCCCATATCCAGCACCAACACGCGTTTTTTACGCGCGACCAGTTCTGCCGCCGCGCTCAGCCCAGTTGCGCCTGCGCCAATAATTATTACGTCATATGATTTCATAGATTTATCGTTTCCGTATAACATTATCTTGAACATGCATAATTAATTTTAGCATATTTTGATGTGAATAACGATTGATAATTTCATCCATATTATGTTGGATTTCCAAATCTGCTGCGCGCAGAATATCCCCCATAGTTAATTGCTTTTCAATTTCAATATGCCACGCACCGCATTGATATAATTTGTTTTTGTCATTGCAACGTTGTTTATGTACGGGGGACAGTGGCTTGATTTCAAAAAAATAGATTTCCTGGTATGGTGATGTTATACCCATTCCTATATAATACCACATCAGCAAATCGATGGCATTATCGCAGAAATGAATCATTGGAGCTCGTGTTTGCAGTGTCACCCCAGGTCGCGCAGCGCCAGATTTAGAATAACTTTGACACCATTCAAATCGTTTGCCGCGCGAAACAAAGCGTTGCCCTGGATAAATATCATTTATATCTGATATGTTATACGTGTGTGCAAAATGTGAGTTTTGCACAGCAATCATTTTGAAAAAACGCTTGTTTTTTGTTGCCATTGCTGGTAATTGTATACTGTATGGACATTTTGTCAATGTTAAAAAGATAATTTTTCGCACTTGCAATTGTTTTTATGATTATATATAATACCCAACGCAACCACACGGAGCGTTGGCAGAGTGGTAATGCAGCAGATTGCTAATCTGTGACCGAAATTTTTGGTCCATAGGTTCGAGTCCTATACGCTCCGCCATAAAAATTCAACGACCGCTTGCCGGTCGTTTAATTTTTATAACAGTAAAAACGGGATGCTAAAAACGTTGAGTTTACAATTGTCTAATATAAAAAAACACGAAATGCGGGGTTAATTCTTTCAATCGTGGTCTTTGCCTTTGCAAAGACGGATGGCGGAGACGAAGGGATTTGAACCCTTGATACGGGGTTGCCGTATACACGATTTCGAGTCGCGCGCATTCAACCGCTCTGCCACGTCTCCGTGCCCGACATTATAACCACGCTGGGATTATTTTGCAAGGGTTATTATTTGACTTTTTTGTCACCCCTGATAGAATTTTAAGTATGGAAAAAACATTTAATGAAAAGGTTTATGATACTGTTGCACGTATCCCGTATGGGCGTGTGGCGACTTTTGGGCAAATTGCGCAAATGATTGGTCGACCAAAATGCGCACGCTTTGTGGGCTACGCATCTAATAACAAAGCATATTGGCATTTGCCGTGGCATCGTGTTGTGTTCAAAGACGGTGTTTTGAATCCAGGTATGCCAGATTCGCAATATCATGCCCTGCGTGCCGAAGGTGTAAAATTCGACAAAGAACGCCGCGTAATTATGTCTGAATTTCAGTGGGATCTAGAACGAGATGGTGTGCCACTGGAATTAAAAGATTTGCCGCTGGTATTTTAAGAAAAAAACGGGGTGTGTACCCCGTTTTTATTTTTTCTTTTTAGCGTTGCCTGATTTCTTGCTCAGTTTTTCATATATCGCATCAGAAGACAGTGTTTTATAAGACAAAAACCAAGCGTGCGAGTCATAGCCGCGTTTAATAGATTTGCTGGCGCGTCTTAATTCTTGGGCGGTTTGTGGTGCGTGTGCTAAAACCATTTCCCCCGGAACCCAGTCGGCTGGGATTGCTACTTCGAACGCATCTGTGGTTTGCAGTCCTACAACAATACGCATTATTTCTGTAAAATTACGCCCCAGTATGGCTGGATAGTATAAAATCGCACGAATAATGCCATGTGGATCGATTACAAAGACTGCACGCACCGCGTGCGTATCCGAAGCACTATCGTGAATCATGCCGTATGCACGTGCGATGCCAGCATCCATATCTGCGATAACTGGAAAAGTAATGTTTGTGCCACCGTCCATTTCACTTATTGCGTGAACCCACGCCAAGTGTGACGGAATTGTGCCCACCGACAGTGCGACTAAATCTGTATTTAGTTCGTTAAACTGGCCCAGCAGTTCTTGGAATCGTATAAACTCGGACGTACATACGGGCGTAAAGTCAGACGGATGTGAAAAGAAAATAATCCATTTGCCCGCATAATCATTTGGAAAATGCAACGGCCCATTTGTTGTCTGGGCATAAAATTCCGGTGCTGTATCACCAATCAGCGGCATTGTGGTGGTTGTTTCTGTGTCTTCATCATAAATATCAAACATAGTTCTCTCCTTTTTTATACATTCTAAGCCTAGCACCCACGCACCGAGATACGGCACAAGAACCTTTTCTCAAATAAATGATAATAAAAAACTTTACTCTTGATAAAATGTGCTATGATATGAATAATATAAGGCAAGACAAAAGGGTATATATTATGAAACGTTCTGATATTGTACGGACAATCCAGGTCCAATTTAAACGTATGCGTGCATCTGATGCGGCGGCTATGCTGGATACTGTGGCAGATACTATGATTGAATCAGTGGCTAATGGTAATCGTATTGAAATTCGTGGATTTGGCACATTTCAACCACGCGCCCGCGCGACCAAGATTGGATATAATCCGTGCACTGGTATGCCAATGCCATTGCCAGCCAGTACGACTATCTTATTCAAGCCAAGTCGTGAATTAACCAAAAAGATGAATGGATAAAAAATTATGTTGTTTGGTAAAAAGTCTGGTATTAAAAATCGCAATCGTGAACGTTATGAGCGTATACGCCGCTTGATGTGGATAAAGTGTTCGGCGTGTGGAAAATTGGTTTTTTACAAAGACTACAAAGAAAACTTGTATATATGTCCGCATTGCAAGCGTGCGTTTATAATGTCACCGAAACAGCGTTTTAATTTGCTGTTTGATAATCACGCATGGGAAAAAATCACACTGCCAACGACAAGTGACGACCCGCTTCAGTTCGAAGACAGAATGTCTTATACGGACCGTCTGGAAGAGGCACGTTCTGACACTGGCTGTAATGATGCAGTTACGACGGCGGATGGTACGATTGGCGGTGTACCGTCAACGGTCTGTGTTTTGAATGGCGATTTTATGATGGGGTCTATGGGGCGCGCTGCCGGCGACGGCATTATCGCCAGCATTGAACATTCAATCGAAACCAAGCGTCCATTCATTATGGTCGTGGCCAGTGGTGGTGCTCGTATGCAGGAAAATATTTTGTCTTTAATGCAGATGGCGCGTACAACGGCGGCTGTGAACAAGTTGCACGAAAACAAAATTCCATATATTGTATTGCTAACAGATCCGACATACGGTGGTGTGACGGCATCTTTTGCGATGCTAGGCGATATTCATATTGCTGAATCTGGTGCGCGCATTGGATTTGCGGGTCGTCGTGTAATTGAGCAGAATATTCGTGAAAAATTACCGTCTAATTTCCAGACTGCGGAATATCTGTATGAACACGGTATGGTTGATATGGTGGTTCAGCGCCGTGATTTGCATGATGTTATTGCGAAAATCTTGGCTGTATTGACCAAGCAGACACGTGAACCAAAACAGATAAATATCGCAACACCTGCGTATGATGCATCTAAAAAGATTCGCGGAATGGGTGAAAACGAAGCGTACGATAAAGTATTGCTGGCGCGTCACGAAAATCGTCCACATTTCTTGGATTATATCAATGGAATTGTAGAAGATTGGACATATCTGGCGGGCGACAGGTTATACGCCGAAGATGCTGCGATGGCATCTGGTATTGGTTTTTGGCGCGGTATACCATCTGTAATCATCGGGCAAGAACAGGGGCGTACAATCGAAACCCGTCAAAAGCATCGCTTTGGTATGGCGAACCCAGACGGCTATCGCAAGGCCCAGCGTATGATGCGCTTGGCGGAAAAGTTCGGGTTGCCACTGATATCGCTGTTTGATACCGCTGGTGCATTTGCTGGGCGCGAAGGCGAAGAGCGTGGGCAGTCCCAAGCGGTCGCAGAATCTATGGCGGTTGGATTGTCGATTAAAACGCCGTACGTTGCTGTTAACGTGGGTCAGGGTGGATCTGGTGGTGCAATCGCAATCGGCACTGCTGACCGTGTTTTAATGCTGGAAAACGCAATTTATTCGGTGATTGCGCCGGAATCATGTGCATCTATTTTATGGAAAGATAACAAGTTCAAGGCAACAGCCGCCGCGGCTATGAAATTAACTGCACGCGATATGGCAGATTTGAATGTTATCGACGAAATTATCCCAGAGCCTGCCAATGGCGCGCATACAAACTGGCAAACAACTATGGAATTGCTGTCTGCGGCGGTTGCGAAACACATCGCAGAATTGCAAACTGTGCCAGTGGACGAGTTGCCAGCCCAGCGTGCAGATAAATTCTTTGCGATGACGCGCGATGTTGAAATATTTCAACCCGCCCGTGACAACGAAGACAATTAAAAAAAATCCCCCGTTTGGGGGATTTTGAATTTTATGAACAAAGTATATATGTCGCGGTAAAGAACAGTGCTTTTGTTGCTTGACTAATGTTGTATTCGTATGCCACAATGTTGGTGGTATGACAATACGTTTTATTAATTTTTACTGTTGTTGTTAGTGCAAAATTTTTGCAAACGGATTTTGTTTGCTTTTCAAACATCTATTGATTAAACTTTTCATATTAAAAACAAAGGAAGAACGCATATGACACTGAAAGTTTATAATGTTATGACACGACAAAAGCAAGAGTTTAAGCCGTTAGACCCAGGTGTGGTTAAAATGTACGCATGTGGTATTACTGTGTCCGCAGATGCGCATATTGGTCACGCGTACCAGTCTGTGGCATTCGATGTTATTACACGTTATTTGCGTTATCGTGGCTATGATGTTCGCTATGTGCGCAACTATACAGACGTAGATGATAAAATTATCGCAAACGCCAATGCGATTGGTGCAGATCCAATCGAATTCGCAGAAAAGAATATCGTTAAAACAGATGCAGAAATGGTGGCATTGGGCAACGAAAATCCAACAATAATGGCGCGTGCAACGCACTGCATAGACGATATTATTGCATTTGTGCAAAAATTGGTTGATTCTGGACACGCGTATGCATCTGAATTTGGTGATGTTTATTTCAAATTGGATAGTTTTGCAGAATACGGAAAACTGTCGCATATACAAACAAACAAAAATGAAACAGGCGTTCGTAAATCGGTCGAGCCGGGCAAGTTAAATGATGGCGACTTTGCACTATGGAAATCTGCTAAGCCAGGCGAGATTTCTTGGGATTCACCATGGGGGGCAGGTCGTCCAGGTTGGCACATTGAATGCAGCGCGATGAATCTAAAATATCTGGGAGAACAGATTGATATCCATGGTGGCGGTCGTGATTTGGTGTTTCCGCATCATGAAAATGAAATTGCCCAGACAGAATCGTTAACCGGAAAAACATTTGCCCAGTACTGGATTCACTGTGGTCTGGTAAAGGTAAATGGTCAGAAAATGAGTAAATCGCTTGGGAACGGTATTTTGTTGCAAGATGTCTTGGCTAAATACGACGCAGATGTAATTCGTTTTGCGCTGTTGCGTAATACATATTCCACAGATATCGATATCACAGACAATTTCTTTCCAGATGCGAAACGTCACATCTATAAAATGTATTCGGTTATAGCAGATGTACAAAAACGCACGTTTGATGGGGCTGATGCCTCGCAAACCGCACTGATGATTGAAAAAATACAGTTGGAATTTGAAACGGCAATGGATGATAACTTTAGCACATCTGGGGTGACGGCATCTTTGTTCAGCTGGTTTAATTTTATCACCGCAGAAATGGCGAAAAAGACCACTGTGTACGATTTGAATCAAATTGTTGCTAAGATAGTAGAATTAATGTCGGTATTGAATGTCTTGCAACACGACCCTGTTCAATACATGGACCGTGTAAAACAGTCTGTTTTGGCAGATAACCACATCTCGGTTGATGAAATTGTGGCTGCTATTGAAGCGCGTTCCACGGCCAAGGCAAATAAAGACTGGACAACGGCGGATGCAATTCGAAATGACTTGGCGACACGCGGCATTGTGTTAAAAGATAGTCCTGCCGGCACGGTATGGGATGTCGAATTATAAAATCGTCAAAAAAGGCATAAATTGCCAAAATAAAAAAATAATAAAAATCGGTTGAAATTGGGGTAATATTGGTGTATATTACCCCCGCGTAATTACAAGAGGAATTTTCCATGAACTATCCATATATGCCTAAATCGACCGCACTTTGGTTAATTGAAAACACAGCATTAACATTTGAACAAATCGCAGATTTTTGCGGCTTGCACGAACTTGAAATCAAAAGTATTGCTGATGCGGAGACATACAAAATTCAACCATTGAATCCAATTTTAAGTGGTCAGTTAACACGCGAAGATATTGAAAAATGCGAAGCTGATGCGTCTGCTCGCCTGACTTTGCGCGAAGAAATCGTTGCTGCCCAGAACAAACAGAACAAGCGTGGCGTTGGTTATACACCAAAATTACACCGTCAAAATCGCTTGGGCGGTATTTTGTGGATTTTGAAAAACTATCCAGAATTATCAGACGGTCAGGTTGCCCGTTTAATGCGCAGTACAAATCCAACGGTTGCATCTGTTCGCAATAAAACACACAATTCATATTCTTTGATTCAAATTCAAAGTCCGATTGTTTTGGGGCTGGTTTCTGAATCTGCGATTCACGATGCCGTAGCCAAGGCACAACGTGCAGCCAGCAAACCTGCAAAAAAGAAGAAAAAATAATAACCTTTTATAACACATTAACAAACTGCATAGGGTTTCATTAATGGAAAGAAAACTGGATGAAGCAACAAGACTGTTAATCGAGTCTTTGCCAGAAAACTTGCAAAAATTGGCACAATCTTCAATAGAAGTCGGCTATATGTCCCAGATGGACTTTGCAGCCGCCACCGCTGCGGACGAAGTGCCAGATGAAGAACAGGACGAAGTTCTGGACTTTTTCCAACAGGATTTGGGGTTAGAGGTCTTGGAATCTGACAACTATGCCCGTGATCTAAGCAAATATTACGAAGATGAAGATTCTGATGAGCCTCGTGATAAAACGCGCAATTTACTGAACGCAGATGCCGAACAGGTTGATGTCAACGATGACGATTATGAACATTATGCGAAACAGTTAGAGCGCAGCCAAACCGGTTCATTGGTTTTGGGAGTTCAAGATTCTGTTCAGTCTTATTTGAAACAAATTGGCACAGTTCAGTTATTGACCGCTGCGGGCGAGGTTGCAATTGCACAACGTATCGAGGCAGCATCACGCTTGATGGTTTATGGCCTGTGTGAAAGTCCGATGACAATTCAGGCAATGCTGGATTGGTATCAACAGCTGTTAAACGAAGAAATTCGTCTGCGCTACATTGTTAATTTAGAAGTTATGTATTCTAGTGATTCTGAACAAAAATCTCTGGCCGCATTGTCTGAGGCCTTAAAATCCAAAGGTGTAGAACACGTTGATGAATTGGATGATGATGACTTAGACGATTTAGCGGATGCCACCGCCGAAGAAGACGAGGAAGAAGACGATTTAGACGATGACGAAGACGGTATCAAAAAAGAAGATACTCCACGTAGTACGTCCGGTGTTCCAATTCCTGTGATGGAAGAAGCATTGATGCCAATGGTGACGGAATTGTTTGCCAAGATTAAACGCACATTCAACAGTATGCAAAAATTACAGGCCAAACGTCTGGAAAATTTGTTAGAATCAGATACACCGGATATGGCGTTGGAAAAGAAATATAACAAAATGCGTTTGGAACTGTTTGAACATGTTAGCAAGATTCGCCTGAACGATGATCGTGTTGCAGAAATTTTAGAGCTGTTGACCAAACGTGACCAGTTATTAATGGGACTGGAAGGCAAACTGTTGCGTCTTGCAATGGCTAACAAGGTCAAGCGCGAAGACTTCTTGGCTGAATACACCGGTAACGAATTGAACCGTAACTGGGTCAAAAAGTTGGCCAAGCACAAGAATTCTGTGTGGTCAAACTTTGCGAAAAAGCATGAAAAGGATATCTTGAAAATCCAAGAAGATATCACAGCAATCGCAAACGAAACCGGTCAGCCAACATCTGAATATAAAAAGGTTGTTGAGCTGGTCCGCCGTGGCCAGGCCGAAGCTGCTCGTGCAAAACGCGAAATGATAGAAGCCAACTTGCGCCTTGTTATCAAATTTGCAAAAAAGTCCAGCAATCGTGGCTTGGGCTTAGATTTCTCAGATTTGGTCCAAGACGGCAATATCGGTTTGATGAAAGCGGTTGATAAATTCGACTATCGTTTAGGTAACAAATTTTCGACCTATGCGACAAATTGGATTCAGCAGGGTATTTCACGCAGTATCGCAGACCAGGCACGTACAATTCGTATCCCTGTGCATATGATTGACAATATCCACAAGATTCAGCGTGCCACGCGCCAGTTTATGCACAAATATGGTCGCCAGCCAACAGCCGAAGAATTGTCCAAGATTATCTATCTGCCAGTGGACAAGATTCACAAGGCTATGAAGGTAAACTTGAAACCAATTTCATTAGAAGCGCCCGTTGGCACCGAAGATGACAGTTCGCGTATTGAAATCATCGCAGACGAAACGGCAAAAAATCCGTTTACGTCGGCGGCGCAAAAGAATCTGCGTAAAATCGTCACCCAGATTCTGTCGGAACTGGACCCCAAGGAAGAAACCGTCCTGCGTCAGCGTTTTGGTATGTCAACTAACAAGACTTGCACGCTGGAAGAAGTCGGTGAATACATCGGGGTTACGCGTGAACGTATCCGCCAGATTGAACAAAAGGCGCTGAACAAACTGAAACACCCAACACGCGCACGTAAATTACGTAGCTTCTTGGAAGATTAATCACAGCCCGCATTTTTATGCGGGTTTTTATGTTAACACAAAAAAGGAGTAAAAAATGTATGAAGGAAAACTTATAGCAGTCGAAGGTGCGGACAAGGCTGGAAAACACACCCAAGTTACAAAAATTATAGAATACTTAAGATCAAAGTCCATTGTTTGTCGAACCTTATCGTACCCTATGTATACAGTTAATGGTTATCCAACTTTTTATGGACAGTTTATAAAAGATTATTTGAATGGTGAATTTGGACCAACACGCGATTTGCCAGCAGAATATACAATGTTGCCATATGCTCTGGATCGACAACGCAGCATGAAATGGGTGCAACAATGGCTAGAAGATGATTGTTGGGTTATTATGGATCGATATACGTACAGTAATGCGTTTTCAATTGCAAAAACACCGCGTGAACAATGGGATTCAAAAATAGACTTTTTGGAAAAGTTAGAGTTTGGAAATATGGGAATAAAGCGTCCTGATTATAATATTTATTTGTCTTTGGATCCTCGTATAGCATATGATATGCGATATACAGGTTTAAAAGAATATCAAAATGGCAAACCAGATATTCATGAGTCCGATTTAAAATTATTATCAGATGTTTCTGATGTATATCGTCATATTGCCGCGCGCAATCCGAAACAGTGGACGATTGTAGATGAGATGCGCCCAGATGGCACGCGTATGAGTATAGAAGAAGTATTTGAGGCAATTCGTCCAACAATTGATAAACTGGTTCAAAAACAAAGATAGAACGCGGTATAATAATACCGTATTGATTTTTCTTGACATTTTCTGCGGCTTACGTCATAATAAGCACCGCTATAACAAAACAAACAAGGAAAAACAAAAATGGCAGCGACAAAATCGTTAAAAAAGTGCGAATTAGAAGCCAAATGGTATCTGATTGACGCAACTGATTGCACGCTGGGTCGTTTGGCGGCATATACTGCAAACATCCTGCGCGGCAAGAACAAGCCAACATGGACACCAAATATGGATTGTGGTGACCACGTTATTATTATCAACGCGGACAAGGTTGCTTTGTCTGGTCACAAGGCTGACAAAGATCGTTTCTTCTGGCATTCATTGTGGACTGGTTCATTAAAATCACGCACATTGGGTCAGATGCGTTCTGAAAAGCCAGAAAAATTGGTTGAAAATGCTGTAAAACGTATGATGGGTCGTCGTACTGCGGTTGCTTTGGCAAACAAACGTATGAACAAATTGCACGTTTATGCAGGTGGCGAACACAAACACGCGGCACAAAACCCAGTCGTTATTGATTTCGCATCATTAAATCGTAAAAACAAAAGGGGCGAATAATGGCAGAAGCAAAAAAGACAGCCACAAAAGCTACAACTAAAAAGGCTGCAACAACAAAAACAACTGCTAAAAAAGCACCTGTTGTTGCACCAAAATTAAACGAAGCTACATATGCAACTGGTAAACGTAAAGATTCCGTTGCACGCGTATATTTGATGCCAGGTAAGGGCAATATCATCGTTAACGGCAAAGCGTCTGCTGAGTATTTCCGTCGCGCTGTATTGCAGATGATTATTGCTCAGCCATTTGGCGTAACAAAACGTGAAACATCGTACGACATCGTCGCGTTTGTCGAAGGTGGTGGTTTATCTGGTCAGGCTGGTGCGGTTAAGCACGGTATTTCCAAAGCATTGGAAAAGAAAGAACCAGAATTACGTGCTGCATTAAAGGCGGCTGGCTTCTTGACACGTGACAGCCGTGTTGTTGAACGTAAACACTACGGTTTCCGCAAGGCACGTCGTTCTACACAGTTCAGCAAACGTTAAACAACGTTTGTGGAACAAAAAAACCGTTCATCCGAACGGTTTTTTTATTGTGCTATCCTAAACAATCCAAAAATAAAATCGGCAAAATGCCGATTTAATTCTTGGTGCGGGCGAAGGGAATCGAACCCTCGCCTAAAGCTTGGGAAGCTTTCGTTCTACCATTATACTACGCCCGCAAAGAGTATGGCAAAATGTTATATTATTTCACCACCAATGTCCAGAATTTTATTTGCATTTACCGCGCAACATATTCGCCAATGGCTCTACGATATATGAATTGCGTTGCTTGTCCACCGCGGCCAGTTTATCCCCCAGCACCTGCAACTGTGGTGACCATACTGCATATTTTTCAATATACTGGCGCGCCATTTCTGGATTTTTTGACAGTTGAATATCGATAACATCATTTAGCATTTTTTTGCCACGCGAAACGACCGCGTCACAGTCTATTACCAAGCGTCCAGATACATCTAAACGAATTGCACCACATTCAAACAGCATATTATGCTGCATAATATTACGCTTGGAATGTGCACGACTAAAATTAGCCCCCGGATATAAATATGCAACAATCCAAGACACCAGTAATTCATTTCTTTGCTGGGGGGTAAAGAAACCAACGCGAACCAATTCATCCAGCATCGCGATAGAGCCTGCGTCGGCTTTGTGTTCTTCTATGATATTCTTGTATTCGCCCAGGGCTTCTAAATTGTCTTTTGGCCCCAATGTGTGCATATTTTCGTGCAAGATTGTAAAATCGTGCAGTGCCTGAACAGAAAAGTATTTATGAAATTCCGGCGCCAACAGTGCGTCTAATTTGGCATTCATACCGTTTCCATATTTTGCTTGGCGCATTTGTTTTAGATATACTGTTCTGTGTCCGCCACCGGTTTGAACCGCCATTTTATCAGCGTTCGGCAGGTTAAATGCCAATGTAATCTGGCTGCGATATGCCGCGTTGTGTCCACTAACCGAAACAACATCAACGTCAACCATTGTTTGTTTTGTGTCTTTGGTTAATGATTGTCTGTATTCATTCGCACGTGGCATTTTTGCCGCCAACATAGGTAAGTGTTGTTTTATTTTCAACAAATAATCTGTGCCGGCTTTATCAACAATACCAACCGTAGCACCCAGATTATCTTTTGCATATGGTATAATTCCGCGTGCATCCAACATAGATTTTAATTTTGGATTTTGCAGAACCGTTGGTGTCATCGCATCATCATAGCATTCACGTCCCAGCGTAAATTCCAGTGGTCCTGATTGTAATGTTGCCCACTTTTTGTCTGCCTCACAATCTGCCCACGGCATGTAGTTCATTAATGCGGCGGATTGCAGTGTCAGATATTCTTTGAAATCGAAATTTTCTGTGTTTGCGGCGGCGGCCTGTAACGCGTACGCAGCCGAACGAAATTCCCATTTGAATGCCTCTGTATAATCAACCGCCTTTAAGTTATCGCCTAAACGTTTTACAATGGTACGCTGATTTAATATTGAACGAACTTTATCGTCTTGATATCCACTTTCCAGCATACGAATCAAAATGTCATGAAATTCATCAACAGATAAATTATATGGATATAAACCGCGTCCCAAACGTGGTTCAACATCATTGGTTAATGCAACCGGTGCCCCAGATTTTTCAGTTGCAAAAATACCACGTTGTCCACGGAATAATCTTAGTGTCAAATTTATATCTTTAAAATATTGGCAGGAACCTAAAAACTGTTCAAAGTCTACATTATAAGGATGATCCAATTGTAATGCCACGCGATCTATTTTATCAGATGCCTGAACTAACCACTTTAATGCGGTCTTTTCCCGTTCGGGCAGGGCATTATACTGTTCTGCATCAATCCCCAGCATATTGTATGGCGTAAATGCATCTGGTGCGGTACGTTCCAGTAACTCATCATACGTGTATGCAAGTTTGTAATTATGCTTTGGCATCATTGTTGAATCCTTTTATTTCTGATTTGACAGAACAATATCGGCGGCGTGTGAACGAATTTCAGATACTGCGTTTTCAAATTCGAATACGTGTGGCATTGGGCACTTGCGCGCCATTTCTGTGCCTGACTGCGAACAGTCCTTGCAAATCGGACACAGTGTATAATCCCCAGAAACAATAGCCGGACATTGTTTTGCAGCCTTGTGTGCTAAATTTGAGCCTGGGCGATATTTTGTTGTGTATAATTCGATATTTGCCAAACGAATTTTATCTACAAATTTAAAAGCGGGGCACATATTACGCGCGTTGTACAACTCAGATTTCGCTTGATGGCGCATGGTTGTCAATCTTTCTCGATGTTCTTCGCGATATGCTGTAGCATACGCAGCCATTTCTTCTTTGTGTTCGTAATAATATGCGCGACTGCGTTCCAATTTTTTTTCTTTGTGTGCTTCATAATATTCTTTGCGTTTTTTTGCATACTTAGCATGATTTTTTCGTCTTTTTTCACGCAATGTTTCCTTGTTGCGTTCATAGTATTCACGAACAGCTTGTTTGCGTGCTTCGCGATCGCGTGCGTATCTTTCGCGACCACGTTGCCGACGAAGTTCTATGTTTTTATACGCCATATTTTTATCTCTTTTTTTGTTTTAATTCGTTATAAACTTGCGCGATGGTTTTGTCTTTTATATCGGTCGTAAATGCATAGTTTAAGATTGCTTGGTTGTTATTTGTAATTTCAAGACAATCGCTGTCGCCTGATCTTATATGGCTACTTGGAATATGTTGAGTCAGATTGTTGTCTGCCGCGCGCCCCAATCGCGACAACGCGCCAATATCATAGAACATAACGTTTGATTTATTGTCCTTTGATATCATAATTGTTCCATCTGAATCAATTGGCCCAACAAAAAATCCACGATTGCGCAAAATATTTGAAAACTCATTAAACTTATATTGTGAAGCACTGGTGTTTAATCCGATAAAAGATACAACAATTGCATCGATTAAGGATTGGCTTTTCATAATTTGTTGAACGATATTTGCAGCTGCGTCTAAGTTATTGTGATATTCGTCAATAGATATATCCAATAATATTTGTCGGTCGTATTTGTGTGCAACATCCGATAGGCATTTTAGAATATCGTCGCACTTAATCAATCGATTACCCCACAGCCCATTAGTCTTAAAGCACGCAGACATATCATTCCGTGCACAAATATCTGCAACGGTTGGGATATATTTAGTATGTCCGATATAAGTTGGTGCCATTACTTCGCCACCTGTAAATGTGACATAGTCCCAAACAGGAACGCCCATATCTTTGAACTCGCTAATATAGCGTTCTATCTTATCAACAGGCATAAGTTTAAATGGTTCCTTGCTGTGGCTACGTTCACAACAATGCGCGCAATTTAAATTGCACCAGTTTGTAATCTTTAACGCCAAATTTACGCGTGGTGTCGCGCTTTGCTGCATCATTTTTAAGACCCATGTTATCTGCGTTTGTTGGAGCGACGTTTGTTATTATTATAGCGTTCTTTTTTTAAATGCTCTTTTGCTTTTTCTGTCTCTGATCCATTCGATTGATTTTTGCAAATCGTAGTGACACGAACGCTTAAAATTGTACGTTCTAGTTCTGAACAAATATCGTATTTATAATCAGCCTTGTAAATTAAATTTTCTTTCATCTCATTGTTGCAGGCTTTGTGCATTGGTTGCAGATTAGACAAATCATCGCTGCCACCCTCTGATTTGGGGACAATATGATCCCACGTAAAATCATTGATGTCATAAATATATTTATCGCACCATGGACATTTTGGATATTGCCCACTGGCAATCAGCAGCGCATAAATTTTCTTTAAATGCTTTTTGTTCAGTTGCCCAGACCCTGATTCCAGCGAAGCCAATAAATTATTTATTTCTTTGGTTGTCATTTATTTTTCTACCGGTATTTGCAATAACTGCTCTGGATAAATCAAATCTGGGTTTTCAATATTATTGCGTTCTGCGATGATGCTGAACAGAATACCGCGGCGCAAGAAATTGCGTGCAATAATCCACAAACAATCGCCACGACGCACAGTATAGAATGTATCGTCATCACCAGTCATTTCTGGCATAACAAAATCGTGTGTAACACTTGCGACTGTACGTCCGTCGCCATCGTGCATACGCACTGTCAGTGAATATTCTTTACCACTTTCCAGTGTGCCAATATCTGCGCCTAAACCAAAGTGATGATGGTCGGACACGCGTGCAAACCCCATATACTTATCATTTAGTGACAATGATACACGCAAACGTGGCAACGCATCGCCCGTCACAACAATGCGACCGTTGTCCAGATAATCAATCTTGGAAATAGATAAATCTCCATCACGCAACATAGATGGGGCTTGTAACAGTGTGCTGCCGTCACGTGTCATCAACAAAGATACAGAATTTTCTGCGCCGGCTTCGGACACATAAACAAAAACTTTATCTTCGGATTTAACAGTTGGTTCTGCACCTAGCAATGAAATAGTATAGTTCCCAGGTTTAAATGCTTTGGATGGCGCATAAACAAATTCGCCAGCAGAATCTGTGCGTTCTGTTGCGAGGATTTTACCATTTACGACAATAGAAATACTCTGATGTGGCAACCAGCGACCTGCGATAACGACATTACCAGATTTTTCAATACGCACAATATCAAACGTTGGTGTGGTTGCCGTATCAATTGCCTTAACCACAGGTTCTGGAATGTTTGGCACAATTAAAACCTTGTGTGGGGCAGGGGTACGAATAAAAGCAACCCAAATCGCAATAAACACAACAACCAGTGCACACATAATTGGGAACCAGTACGCGCTAATAACTTTACGACGTTCTTTTGTTTGTTCTGTGTCTTGGTTTTCAGGATTTTTGCACGCAAATTTATCAATCTTTTTCAAGAACCCACGTGTAAAAGTACGACGATTTTTTAGCCACGCATTTTGCTTTGCAATTGCATCATCAATCATTGAATCTGTATTTTGTTTTTTTGTGCTGTTTTTAGTATCTTTTGCCATAATTGCGCCTTTATGTTTTTATCCTAGACAAAATGTAGCAAATTATATTTCTTTGTCAACTTATTTATGATATAATTTATCCCAGAAACGCAAAGGATACAGATATGAAAAAGAAGAAAATTGGCATAATGACAACGGGTGGCGACTGCAGTGGTCTGAACACAACTATTCATCGTATTATTCGTGGTGCGACCTTACGTGGTTGGCGGGTTGTTGGGATTTTGGATGGAACTGACGGCCTGTGTGGTTCTCCACGCACCATAGAATTAAATGAAAGTGTTTTGCCGATTGAAAATGCCAGACTGTCGGGCAGTTTTCTGCATAATGGTCATGCAGGCGCGCTGAATTTTGAGACCGCTATTGAACGTGGTCGTGTTAAACAGTTTAACAAGCAACTGCGTGATTCTTTGCGTGAATTAAAACTTGATGCGCTGATTTTAATTGGCGGTAATGGCAGTACTTCATTAGCTTGGGCAAATCACGACATCTACAAAGACGTTCAGTTTATCTGTATTCCAAAAACGATTGATATGGATATGCCATTAACTGAACGTACAATTGGTTTTGATACCGCAGTCCAGCAACTAACATCATACAGTGATCAATTAATGATGACTGCGCGCAGTCATCATCGCTGGTTTGTAGTCCAGGCAATGGGACGTGATTGTGGAAATCTGGCATTGAACGCGGGGGTTGCCGTTGGCGCATCTGCGATACTGATACCAGAAATTAAGTTTAACGTTGATGATTTGGTCGCGCATATTAAAAACGCAACAACCGACTACGGAATTATTATGGTGTCTGAGGGTATAACCCTGCGTGGTCATTCGGGCCGACCGGCAGATATGATTGCACGCAAATTGACGGCCGCGGGCATTGTGAATCGCACTGCCTTCCCCGAACATATACAAAGGGCAGGCGACACCACCGCATGTGACAGAATCTTGGCAACTAAATTTGCAGATTGTGCATTAAACGCAATCGAAAATGGCGAAACATACGTTATGACCACATTGCAGTGCGGCGAATGCAAAACTGTATCTCTGGCTGACTTTGTTTCTGCGGGTGATTGCAATTTAGATCCAAAAATCCCGGGGTTGTTTACCGCTAACGCATACGTTGACCCGAACGACCCGCTGTTATCTATTGCTCAAGATATGGGGATTTATATTGGAAATTATAAATAAAAGTTTATCTTACAAAAACGTTTCACGTTTTTGTCATCCCGGTGTTTGACACAGGAAATAAGTTTATACGTGCAAAGCGCGCACAAATAATAATGTTTTTATTATCTGGGTCCCGTGGTCAAGCCACAGGATGACAGAATTTTTTGCAAAAATCCTGTTTGTGATTACCCCGCTAAACTTTTATTTATCTCATCAAGCATATCCTCATATCATAAATAAAAACCCCGCGAATGCGAGGTTTTTATTTCCTTCCTAAACTTTACTGATAATCATTCACGACCGAGTAGGTAGTGCCACTGTTCTTGACCTTGGCCTTGCTGGACAGCGATGTACTTAACGCGCCATAGAATGTTTTGTCACCAACCTTTACGTTCAACGACGGTGTTGTGCGTTTTGCACTGCGCAGATAGATGGTGTTATCACCCATATGCAACTTGCGCCCACAGTCTGCCGCCTCGTTCGCACATGTACCCGAACCACACGTTACCAATCCGGTTTCACACGCCGTACGGGTCAAGCTGTTATTTGCTGACCAGTAGCCAGATTCAACGTCTGTGCAGGCTTTTTCTTTTGCAGTTGCAAGTGTCTTGCCTGTATTCAATTGTGTTGCGGTACTGCTGTCTGCAAAGGTTTTATTATAATACCCACCATCACAGGTCAAGTTTTCACGTCTGACATAGCAACCATTTTTAGACGTGCCAGTCATACCATAGCTGTTTGCATCTTCGTCGACATAACAGTATGCAGATCCCAGAACACCGTCTTCAATGTCTATCGAGTTAAAGTATACACTGCATCCAGAACGTTCTGTATGGATATCGCCTGAAATCCAATAACCATAATTCTTGACTGTAACACCACTTGGCAGATTCTGTGCAGTTGGACAACTCTTACAACTGGATTGACGGGTTGCGTCTTGGTATGTCGCACCAGAGCAAGCGGTCTGTTTTGTTTGAGCCTTGGATGGTACATAGTATCCTGCATCCGCATCGATACACGATGTTTTACCTGTGTTTGGCTGATATGTACCTGCATCACAAGCTGTACGCCCTTGGATGCTGCTGCTCCATGAATATGTCTTGGCGCTGGCTGGGCAATAGTATCCCGCGTCACACGATTCACATGCTGTTGCTTGAGCTGGCAGGTATTGTGCCGCTGCACATTTAATGCCGCTTATCAGACTGCAGACCCCAGATTGTGTTGTCGTAGAGCCATCAATGCTACCAGCACTGATGCTGCCATTGGCTGCTGTGTGTCCCTGGGCACATGTACATACCGCCAGTGTATTGTTTGCTGGTGTGCTGGAATTCGCACCACATGCCGTACATGTATTCTGGTACCCTGTTTCGGCCTTGACTGTGTAATATGTATTTGCATTACACGCGGTCACTTTACACAAGTTTGTGACGCTGTTCGCACTCCACGACGGATCTGCCCACGCATACGCACCCGTCGCATTCGAACAATCCACAGAACACGCTGTATTTGCAGTTGCATTGTACTTGGTACCCGTGCCAGATGTCGTACGTCCCTTTGGACAGGCAATACACTTGGTCGAAGCACTGGACTTTTCACTGTATGAACCCGTTGCGCACGCCGTAGAACTGGATGCACCGGTACTGGCAACGTATTTACCATCTTCGGCATTGGTACAAGATGTAGCAGTGCTGTCGTCAGAGCTCTGATACGTACCAGCGGCACAGATTGTACAGCTTGGTGTTATGCCATTAGCACTGGATACACGATACCCCTTGGATGCCTTGGCGGTGTATAAATCGCCAGCATAAGTTGTGCCATTGTACGACAAAGTATTCGAAACAATAGTCGAGCAACCGTCTCTGGTTTCACCATCACGGGCCGTGACACGACATTGTGTATTTGCGTTACGTGGCGTCAAGGACGAATAAGTCAATTTAGAACCATCCATGTTAAATGACCCAAGTCGGCTACAGCTGTTCGGACACGCATCACTTGCACCAGCACTGCCATAACAACCATTGTTCAAAACTGTCTGACTGCATGCGCCCGCAGCAGCATAGTACCCAGCTTCTGCTTGGGTCTGTGTGCTATTACCTGTGCCAGTTGCATAGTACCCAGCAGTCGTTTTTGTACAAGATGTAGCAGTACTACCGTCTGTACCTTGATATGTACCACACGCACACTGTTCACAGGTCGTGTTCGCCCCAGTGCCTTTTACATACGAACCCTTGTCCGCTGTAAATGCCGTAGATACCGTTGCAGTCGCCCATGTTGTAGCACTTGCACCAACCTGTTTTAACTGACCGCTGTAACAGTAATTGCTTACTGCCGTCGCTGCTTTGGTCTGATAGCAATCCGTATAGCTATCCCAACCAGTGCCAGTTGCACGAGTCCAACCAGATGTTTGTGCAGGACACGCCGTACAAGATGTCGCTGTGCCACCACCACTAAACACCGCACCACTACATTGTTCACAGGTTTGACCGTTAACTATTGAACCCTCTTTAGCCTCTAATGCCGTTGGAATAGTAATCGTGCTACTATATGCAGTTGCACTAGATGCTGTACGTTTTAACACACCTTTATTACAATAAGAGCTGATTGCGCTACCTGTTTTGGTTTCATAGCAATCACCGTATGTCGAACCCGCTGGTGATGTTACAGTCCAGCCCGAGTCCGCTGTTGGGCATTGTGTGCGTCCCAAACTGTTAGCGCCAGAATAATATCCAGTACCAACCGATGTACAATCTGTGCCAGATACATAATAGTATTTCGCATTACATGCCGTTACTGTCTTGGTATCACAGCTGCTTGAATAAACTGCGCTGCTGCCGCTGCCACTGGTATAGTAACAACGCTGGGTTCCTGTACCGTTTGACACAGTCAAAGATAAGCCTGTTTTATAGCAAGAACCAATCACACTAGCTGTTGTGTTTGCGGTTGTTCCGCTGTTTGGACATTGGCTACGTGCCCCAGATTTACAATAGTATCCTGTGCCACAATCCTGCAACGTATAATTATTAGACTTATATTTTCCATCCGTCACCGAATCACAAGACGTTTTTCCAGTGTTAGCCTGCCACTGATTTGTGCCAGAACACGCGCTGATACCCTGGTTGCTGCTGGCATTGAAGTTATATGTGCCGTCGTTCGCACAATAATTACCCTTGGTACAAGTGCTACAAGCACTGGTATTTGCCGCCAAATAATTACCCGCCGAACACGTTATTTTACAATCGGTCTTAGCATCAGAACCCGCATCAGATGTCATATCGCCCGGACAAGCCGTACAAGATGTAGCAGTACTGCCGTCTGTACCTTGATATGTACCGGCTTCACATTGACTGCAGGTTGCATCTGCGGTGTTATTGCTTACGACTTTTGAACCCGCCTTGGCAGTTACCGAATATGTGTTTGCAGGCCATGCCGAACCACTATAAGACATTGTGTTGCTGGTCTTGGTCTTGCAATACGTTGGTACGGTTTGTGCATTTTGCGTAAACCGACAAGTTGTCGACGCATTATACGGACTGACCGAAGTATATGTACCATCAGTTTTGGATGTGACCAAGTCGCTACATGCCTTGCGCGATGATGCGCCGGTTGTATCAACATAGTATCCAGAGCCCGCAGATGTACACGATGTGTTGGTGTGGGCGCTGCTGGCCATATACGAACCTCCGCCACAGGCTGTACATGAACCACCACTGGCAGATGCGTATTTTGACCCAGCCTTACAATTATTAATTGTACATAGGTTTGTCAGCGAGTTTGCAGACCATGTCGCAGTTTTCCATGTGTTGTCATATGCGTTATTGTTGCTACACGTTGCATTACAATTTGTTTTGCCGGTGCCAGATGTGGTTGTACCATTTTGACATGCCGTACACGCCGTATTGCCTGTGCCAGAACTGTACGAACCTGTCGCACATGCAACACATGCGCTTGCTGCACTTGAACCTGTGTTGACGTTGTATGTACCCCCGCTACAGCCCGTACGTCCGCCCGTGCTATCATAGTATACT
>JAZQTD010000038.1:0-9893 GCA_045630455.1 Candidatus Enterousia sp.
CAAAAGTCAACTATTGCTATTAGTCAATCATTATCACGCCTAATCACTGACAAACATCAACAATCGCAATATCTGGTCAGCATTCACTTTAGTACGCTAAAGCGTTAAAGCATTAAAGCGTTAAAGCGTTAGGCAATGAAATACAATTGATAAAACACAAGAACCGCAAAGCGCGAAACTGCGCCGTTTGTGGCTGTGAGTTGCAGGAAAATAAAAATACGGCAAATGTCAATTGACAAATGCCGTATAATCATCATTCAACACAAGCGCAATATTTGATAAGTTTGACTTTTGTAAATAGTTAATGTGATTAACAATAGACAATTTATAACTGTAACCGATTTGTAATAATTTGTAGTTAAATTGTTGCTTGCATTATACGAAAAAGTATGATATAATATATATAGAAACAAAGGAAAAGCAAGACAATAAAAACCGCTTAAGGATTATCCGATGTTTCAACATTAAACAGTTTCGACACCGAAACCAAATAAAACTAAACAGAAAAAGGACGGTACAAAATTATGACAATTAAAGAAGTTTTGATTATGACAGATGAATATGTACAGGCAAAGTTAGCACGAATAGCCGAAAATCAAAGAAATTCAATTAATATGACTGAATACGAACAGCATTTAGCAGACATTGAAAACAAACGTTGTGCACGCGACATACGCGACTATATCAACAGCGTTTTACACGTAGATGAATGAAAGGGGTTGACAATATGAAACACACATATTTAATAACAGTTCACGCGGCAGACGTTGGCGAAATACGCGGTAAAATAACAACATACATTGACGCATTTACCGCTAAAACAGACGCAATTCCAGAAAATATTATAAAAGCAATGACAAATATTTACAATGATGAACACCCCGACAGAGAAATAACATTAATCAAAGTTGAGCGCATATAAATGCTTTCTGTGTGGTTTGTGCATAACAAGCCGCAACCCAACCGCAAACGCGGTAACAAAATAAAACGTTTCGACACCGAAACAGAAAAGAGGAAAATCATGAACGAAATTATTATTGCAAAAACAACTTCTCTTGGAACTGGCAAGCTTGCCACAACCACAAACAAAATCATTGACCTTAGCAACAAAGACGCACAGAACGAAAAGGAACGCGCAAAGCTGATTACAAACGTTGTCAATGAAAAGATGTACGAAAAAGGCGGCTTTACTGCCGCGTCAGAGTGGGCGGAAAAATTTCTGTTTATGAGCAAATCAACTCTCAGCCGAATTGTTAAAGCAACAAACCGCTTTAGTAATGACGAAAATGTTTGGAAATGTTTCACAATGTCACAGATGTTTGAAATGTCGGGTTGTACCGATGAAAAATTAAACCGCCTTGAAATTAAACCCTCTATGACTTGTAAAGAGATTAGAGATAAAATTAAGGCAGATGACAAAATTATTTCTGACCCAAATGAAGAAACCCCGATTGAAGAAACTTTGATTGATACCCCGAATGATGAAACCCATAACGATGAAACACCAGACGAAGAAAATCCATTTGACGAAACAACAATCGATAGAAAGTGGAAATTATATAAGCGTACAAATGATATTACTGAAATGTCAGCAACTATTCGTCATTTAGGTACTTGTTATGTGGTATATTATAACAATGAATACGGCATATATACGGAGTGCCCAAATGTTTAACCGCTTATCTGATGAAATGCAATGTGCAGTTGTGATGTTCGGCGGTATAATATCTATGATGTTATACCCCGACTTCACCCCGATTATATTAATCGCCGTTATTAGCATTTTTGCAGTTAGTGCAACAATTGACCGATACAAAAAGCGGTTGAAAAGATACATAAAATATTGTGATAAACAATATAATAAAAGGGGTGATAATTAAATGGAAATATACGACACTATTGAAATGATGTGTTCGGCTGATTATAAAGAACGATTTAGGGCTGAATATTATCAGCTAAAAATCAGAACCGAAAAACTAAAATCAATGCTCGAAAAGTTGGATAAAGGTGAATTAAAGTTCACACCGACATGCTCACGTGAAACACTTACTTTGCAATATCTTACAATGTCGGATTATCTTCTTTTGTTGGAAGTGCGTGCGCGCATTGAGCACATTTCACTTTAACTATCAACACAACAGAAAAGAGGTAAAATTATGCATTATAGAGTATTAGTAATAACCGAAAAAGACAGCGAAACAGATGTTATAAACAGTATTAAACGGTTTCAGCGTTCAGCAGAACACGATTGGGATGAACCACATATTTTGTGCTTTGACTGGTGTCAAATCGGTAGCAGATTTTTAACTAATAAGCGCACTGTAAAAGTCAGTGATATTGACGAACTCGGAAAACCTCACGTAGTTGTAACACCTTTTGCTATTATCGGTGTACAATATTATGACGGTGATAATTATGTATCAAACTACAATTTTAATTTAGAGTTTGAATATATAAAATGTAAATATAGAAATTATTATGTTACAGTTGTTGACGCGCATATGTGAAAGATAGGTGAAATAAATGTACTGCGTAAAACTTTTTCGCAACGGAAAAAAATTAGACGAACAATTTTTTGATAACCCCGAAACCGCAATAAAGAATATGCAAATAATGTTAATTGCGGCGGCTTTATCCTGTGACGATATTCCCAATTTAAAACTTGAATTTTTTGTATGTGAAATTTCCCCAAAATCACATTAAATGGTTTTCTGTGCGGTTTGTACCTAACAAGCCGCAACCCATTGATAATAGAGGTCAGATATTATCACAATTCATTCCAATTATTTTACAAAACACAAATTAAACAGTTTCGACACCGAAACGGAAAAAGAGGAAAATTATGATTAATGTAAATATGACAAAAATGGATATTTTCAACGCAAAAAACGCAAGTATTTCAATCAATGATGTTATTGGCGAAAAGCTGATTGTTAGCGGTTGTGCAGTCGATGAGAACGGCGGCAAATCGCAGAACGGCGAACCCTGCGATGTTGGTTACATTGCAACCGATAAAGGCGTTATTGGTTTTACTTCAAATGTGTGCCTTAACTCAATGACCGCATTTGCTGACATTCTAACTGACGCACTTGCAGACGGTGTAACAATCGGCGTAACATTCTTTGAGAGTAAGACAAAATCAGGTAAACCATTTTTCAATTTCCGTTCATTTGAAGTTAAGTAATAAAAGGGGGCGTTTGCCCCTTTTTACTTTTGAAAATTAGAGGTGAAAAAGCTTGAAAAATATCAGAAATCCCACTGAAATTTTTAACTACTATCAAGGTATGCTAATTAACAGAATTGTAAAAATGTTTGAGTGGGGTGGCGTTCCCGAAACAATTGACATTGATTTTCTGAATGTGACACTAATAACAAACGGTAATATTTGTTTTACAAAAATCAATAACAAATTGTACGCATTATATGGCAATGTGGGCGGCGAACCAAATGAATATTATTTCCCCACAATGTACATTATAGCAAATCCTGTTTTAGGTAGTAAACAATGTACAATTGATAAAGATTGTGTTGTTATGTTCAACAGCACAATTGACAGATTTGTACAGCCTAAAAAATATCAGTCACCATTAAACACGCTGATTGACACAACCGCGCAACAGTTATCAGAAATCACAATTTCCGCATTAACCGCGCTAAAAAATATGCGTGCGGCTATTCTTATTGCCGCAAAGGATGATAACACAAAAGCCGCGGCAGAGCGTGCATTGACTGATATATACAATGGCGAACCTGCAAAAATTTTCAGAGACACAATTATTGAAAGTCTTAACATCACTGTCAATCCTGTTGTTGGTGATTGTGCGCGTGCTATTGCAGAATTGCGCGAACAGTATCAATTCACATTAGCACAATTTTATAATGCAATTGGCGTAAACGCAAATTATAATATGAAACGTGAACGTTTGAACACGGCAGAAATCAGCACCAACACAGACGCGCTATTAATCAATATTGCCGATATGCTCGAACAGCGCACAAAAGCGGTTGAAAAGATTAATGCAATGTTTGACATAAATATTACTGTTGACTTTTCGCAGGAATGGAAAAACACAGCCGCACAAAAAGAGAGTTTCGACACCGAAACGCAAAACACAAATGACCCTGATACAGAACCAACAAAGGGCGGTGATGATGATGATAACAGTTAAAGACTATTTTGCGGCGTGTTCGCCTGTTGAAATTACAGGTATTTTTGCGGCGGTCATTGCTGATTTGAAGCTATATTCAAACAATGAAAATTTGACAGCGTTTGACGTTTCCGAACTGCTAACCGCAAAATATGGTGATATGTATCTAAACGGAGTGCCAACCGTTGGCGGTTTTACACGCGCCATTGATGTTTGGCACAAATCACGCCAATATCAATTTGATAAACTGTATCAGTCAACATTATTAGAATACAACCCGATACATAATGTTGATGAAACGGAAAATATCACCGACACACGCACGCCACAGCTCACAAAGGGTTTAACCGAAAATAGCACAAATACAGCACAATACGGAAAGACAGAAACAGTGACCGACACAATCACAGGCACAAACAAGGTTACACCTTTTGATAGCGCAAATTTCTACAATGATAGCCAATCACAGCAGAGCGGCACAACCACCAACACAAACGGCGGTACAGATACCGCAACAAACACTAAAACACAAATTCAGACGGAAACAGGCACAGACACAAACACAACCGCACGCCGTAGAACTGGAAATATCGGCGTTACATCATCACAAGATTTGATTGAACAGGAAAGAAAAATTGCAAATTTTGACCTGTTAGACATTTGGTGCGAGCGTTTTTGTGAACGTTTCATCGTGCCATTATATCATACAGAATTTTAATTGAAAAGTGAGGTTTTTATTATGAACAGAAAACAGATTGCAAACATTTTGAATGAGGTTGCAAAAGAAGAACTCGGCACAGAAATTATTTTTGCTGAGGATTTGTCCGATGTTGTAGACATTGGCAAGCAGTTTATGGATATTGTCAGCAATAACAAAGCATATGACAGTGTTATTGGCGCTATCATTAATAAAATCGGTAAGACTATTATTGTTGACAGAACTTATTCGGTTTCATCTCCTGATATTCTCCGTGATGCGTGGGAATATGGTTCAATTCTTGAAAAAATTAGAATTGACATACCTGATGCAAAAAATAATGATAGTTGGGGACTTGAGAGCGGCAAAAAGTATGATGATATACTTGTATATGACCCACCCGAAGTTAGCGCAAGTTATTGGAATAAACGCGCAACGTTTGACATTAGTGTGTCTTATCCTACGGAGTATCAGCTTGCTGAAAGTTTTAAGAATGGTGAAACTCTTAATAGATTTTTCAGCGGCATTGCAAACCGTGTTAGAACAGGTATGACATTTTATACAAACGCAATTGCACAGCGCACTGTAAACAATCTAATCATTTGTGCTAAAGACAGAAGAATTAATCTGCTGTCACTTTATAACAAACAGTTTAATACAAATCTTTCTGTCGGTCAGGCGTGGGCAAGTCCTGAATTTTTCCGCTTTGCCGCAATGACAATTTCGATGTACTCGGATTATATGACGCGCCTGTCGGTGCAGTTTAACAACGGCACATACAAGACTTTCACACCTAAAGACTATCAGCATTTTATCGTACTTTCAGCATTTGCAAAAGCTGTTGACACTTACAGTCTTTCAGACACATATCACAATGAATTTGTGAAACTGATAAAATACGAAACCGTACCATATTGGCAGGGCGTTGCGGCACAGGAAACAGAGGACGAAACCATTATTGCAAAATATGACATTTCGGCACTGTCAAGAATTTCCGCAACACCTGCTGACGGTAACGCCGCAGTAACAATGAATGGTGTTGTCGGTGTGCTTTTTGACCGTGATGCGGCAACAATTTGCAATGAAAACGAACGTGTGACATCGTTCTACAATCCGCAGAATGAAACTACCAAATATTACTATAAGTGGGATTGTGCGTTTCAGAATGACCTTGCGGAAAACTGCATTGTTTTCACAATTGAACCGCCTGCCGTTGGCGAAACAACCACAACCGCAACCGCAGGAACTGAAACAGTGTACGGCGTAACAGTCAGCACAATTCAGACAGGACTTGCAGTTGTCGGTGATGAAATCGCAGGCACTTTGAACTATCTCGAAAACGGAATAACACCAACTGGAACACTTTCAGGCGCAGGTCATTTTATGTCACTGGACTTTGCAAACGCAAACGCAGACGGCGTAACTGTTGAACTTGTTCCGTCTATCAGTTCAGGTGCTGTTGTTCTTGACAGCGATAAGCGCTGTGTATTTAAGGTATCCGATAAAAATCAGATTGTTAAGGTTGTTGCATACAAGGGTAATGACTGCAGGACGCAGATTTATAGCCTGAAAAACATTACACTTGCAAGCCCCTCTTAAAGTTTCGATAACGAAACTATTTTTTCTCGGCGGTCATATGTCAAAGTATGACCGCCTATTTTATAGGCGGTGATTTTATGTATATGAATTTATATCAAAATGGACAGGATAGGCGCGTTATTGGGAAAACATTAACAAATGGTTTTTCAATAAATGATATTGAAATCAAACAGGACACAAATATTTTAAAACCGTCAATCATTATTAAATATTTTTCGGGTGTTATGGCATATAACTATTGTTATATATCAATATTCGATAGATACTATTTTATTGATAATATACAAGTATTATCAGGCGGTAGAGTTGAGTTGATTTGTTCTGTTGACGTTCTCAATACATACGCAACTGAAATAAAAGCACTCAACGCTATTTTAACACGCGGTTCAATAGGTCAACCGACTATGATAATTGATAACCGTTTACCACTCAAACAGACAAAAAATGTCAAGACTTATGAATTTAGCGGTGGCGATTTTAACATTGATACTGCAACCAAACTTTCAAACAATTTTGTTTTGAATATTATGGGCGGCGGTTCAACAGAAAATCGCAGTTTCGACACCGAAACAGATAGCCATATAATGAAACGTTTTACAGACGTAAAATAATTGTGAGGTGATTTTATATGTCAGAAGTTAATAAAACCGTATACCCTGACAGAACAACCGCGCTATCAGGCGTACAGCTTACAAGCACGCAATTGTCAAGTTTTTCGCTAAATTCAGATTGGGAAACTTCAATCGCAGTTTCGCAAAGTATGTCAGAAAATGCACCCTATAACAGAATAACTTATATCACATTAAAAGATGATGAAATGTTACCAACATATGACGCAACCGAAATACATAATGATATACAGAAAATCGCACTATTTTACACGCAGAATTTAATTAATATGGCGCAGACGCAGTATTATAACGGTTCAATCAGTTATAGCGGTTCATCGTTTAACATTTCACAATTAAATGATGCGCCCTATAATTTTTATTCAATGCGGCGCGCGCCTGTTGTTGGTGATTGGACGGTAAATTTAATAAATACACTGCAACAGCGATATAATAAAAATGCGTCTTTTCTGATAACAGGTGCAGATTTTAAGAAAATTTTATGTGTTATTTGTGTGGGTTTTACAAGCGGTAATTATTGTTCATTGAAATACTACCTTGATAATAAAACTACTTTAAATTTAACGCCGTCAAATTTGTTTATGATTGGATTGATTGACAATGACGGCAGTTCAACACTGCAAACAATGTGTTCAATAAATATGTCACCTATCAAATATCATTTTTGGCAAAAGAATGAGCAAACAGGCGTTATAACGGAAGATGAAAGAACACTGCAAACACTTTTCCCTATGCCTGTTTTACGAACAATTACACCCGTTACAAGTGCGCGAAATATCGGTGCAACAAATGTAGGTACAATGGCTTTTCCGTTAATCGGCTGTATGGGTGACGGAAGAATGAACCTAACGAATTACTGGGTTAGCAAACCTGCCGCAGGAACACCAATTTTCGGCGGCGAAAATGATTATCATTATACACTGCACGTTGATGGCTCTTTTGTCTATACGCATTTATCACAGTATGCTTTTGATGATGTTATGAGCGTTGCGGCTTGCTATGGTTTGCCGTTTGCAATTGATTTTCCGCAAACGTTGACAAATTTCTATAATGACGCAACAATCAATACATATATTCCAATAGCAAATGACGGCGGCTATTTTAACGGACGCTTTGAACCGCTAACCGTTGCAGGCGTATTAAATAGCGAATTGTCACTTGATAATTTGGAAATATGGAACGGCGGTAAAAATGCGCCTTATAATGGGCGCACATATGACCCGAATGTACCAATTCCAACCGATAGTATCGAATTAACACAACCGTCATTAACAGCAATTGACGCATTTAACAGAACATACATTATTGACGGAAACAGTGTTGATGATTTAGGTGACATTCTTTGGAGTGCTGACAGTTCAATAATTGATAACATCATAGCCGCTTATGAACTTTACGGCGAAAAGCCTATAAATGGAATTATAAATTTGATGTTATTTCCGTTTGATGTTCGGGCAAAAACAGGCGCAACCGAAAACACATTTATAAAAATCGGTACATATAACACAGGTATTGCCGCGTATCGTTTACCCACAAATGCAAATGCCGTTTATGATTTTGGTTCTTTCAAATGGGAAAGACTGTATAATAATTTCCTTGATTTTGAACCATTCACAACCGCAGAATTGTATGTACCATTTTTCGGTATGTTTCCACTACAAAACAGTCATTTTATTGGAAAAACAATTGATATAAAAGTTGCTGTTGACTTTATTACAGGTGCGGCGACTTGCATAATTTATGTGTCTGATAATGGTATTCGTCACCCTGTTATTTATAAAAATGCAACCATTGGCGTACAAATACCGATAAGCGGCGATGATGCAAGCGGCAGAGTACACGCAATTTTAGACAATGCGCTAAAGGGTGCAAACGAATTAGGAAATGCGGCAAAATCGGCGGCGGTAAAGGATATAGGCGGCGCGGTGACAAACACAATTTCAGGTGCTATACACATTTTCGGTGCTGACGCTGTACCGACTATGTATCAAACCGCAGGCAGTTCAACGCCTGAGTGCAGTCTGTATTTACCGAAAAAACCATACATCATTTTATACACACCCGAAATAATCGAGAGTACACAGTATAATAATGATGTTGGTTATGCAACTTTTGAAGATGTAACTATCGGTAGTTGTTCAGGTTTTTGCAAATTTGACAACATCGAACTATCGGGCATTGTTGCAACCGATGCGGAAAAAACACAAATTGCAAATGCTTTATCGGGCGGTGTTTATCTATGATAAATGTCAATAAAGAAATGAAAAAACTTATGCGATTAAACAAAAGGCAGTTAGCCGCCTTGCTTACTAAAACAGGTAAGGCGGCAAACAGCCGCTTAAAATCGTGGAAACAATCAGGCGATTGGGAACGTTTACCAATTGAAACACGCAGAGTTATAAAAGGGTGGACAAATGACAACCGCGGCTTTTTTCACGTTTCGATACCGAAACGGAAAACGCTGAAAAAAGAAATTGCTATGTGGATTATACACAATAGAGCAATGCTGGAAGTTAGAAAACCTTTGCGCGATGATATGAGGACACCGCCCGAACTTGACGATTTACCACTTGAAAATAAATCAACGTGGTTTGACAGTGATTTTTGGGCAATATATTGGGATAAATACGTTGACCAAATGACACCTAATGAATACTATGCGATAGGTAAAAGAGTTGCAGAAGAATGCAATTCAAAATCGGAATTTTTGGCAAAAATGTTAAACGGTGATTGGATTTGATAAGCTATGATTTATTATAAGGATTTTGACTATAAAACATTATCAAAATACAAATATAATAAACGTTGGAAAAAAACAAA
>JAZQTD010000039.1:0-73935 GCA_045630455.1 Candidatus Enterousia sp.
TTTCAATAAGATACCCCTTCATAGACATGGTCCAGAAGGGGTGTCGTCAAATATGGGGCGGATAACCGGACTCGAACCGGCGACATTTGGTACCACAAACCAACGCTCTAACCAACTGAGCTATATCCGCCATACTGAATCTTACTTGGTGGAGCTGATCGGACTCGAACCGACGACCCCTTGCATGCCATGCAAGTGCTCTACCAACTGAGCTACAACCCCATGCGGAATCTTATTTTATATTTCTTCTTGCCAAATGTCAAATCAATTTGCTAATCTTTTTTTGTATCTTAAGGAGTATTATATGGATTATCAAATTTTAAAGTCAGAAGTTGAACAAAAAACAGCTCAAACTATCGAGGTTTTACGCAATGAATACGCAGGTTTGCGTACTGGGCGTGCGTCTGTTCATTTGCTTGATGCTATTCGTGTGCCTGTTTATGGCGCTGAAATGCCAATTAATCAGGTTGCAACTGTTTCAACTCCTGACAACCAGACATTATCTGTCACCGTTTGGGATATTACAAATGCACCTGCGGTGGAAAAAGCTATTCGTGATTCTGGGTTGGGCTTGAATCCAATGACTGCGGGTGGTGTTATCCGTCTGAATATGCCACCATTGACCGAAGAGCGCCGTCGTGAATTGGTCAAGGTCTCTGGCAAATACGCCGAAGAAGCCAAAATTTCTATGCGCAATATTCGCCAAGACGCAATGGGTAAAATCAAACGCGCAGTAACTGACAAAGAAATTTCCGAAGACGACCAGCGTAAATTCGAAGACGACATTCAAAAAGTCTTTGACAAACGTGGCGCCGAAGTTGATGCAATCGCCAAAGAAAAAGAAGCAGATATTATGGCGGTCTAAATTACATCAACAACAAAAATCGGGAATAAAAATATGTTCAAATTATTCAAATCTAAACGTGCGCCGACGCAAACTGGCAAGATTCCACAGCACATCGCATTTATTTGCGATGGCAATCGCAGATGGGCGGAAAACCGCGGTCTGCCACCGTTGATGGGGCATCAGGCGGGCATTGCTAACTTTGAAAATCTGGTTGATTGGTTTTTTAAGCGTGGTGTTTCAACGGTTTCTTTCTGGCTGTTTTCAACCGAAAACTGGAATCGTTCCCAAGAAGAAGTCGATTTCTTGATGGACTTGTTCTATACGGAACTAAAAAAGAATATGAAAAATGCGATTGAAAAAAATCTGCGCTATCGTGTTGTTGGTTCTCGTGACAGATTACCGGAAAAATTGGCAAATCTGTGCGATGAGTTAGAAGAAAAATCCGCAGAACACACCGGTGGTACGGTTGTGTTCGCATTGAACTATGGCGGCAAAGACGAAATTGTTGATGCGGTTAATACCGCTATCGCAGCGGGCGAGCCAGTTACCAAAGAAACATTTGAAACGTTTATGGATACAGGTGACCTGTTGCCAATCGATATGATGGTTCGAACCAGCAATGAATTTCGTATCTCGAACTTTATGCTGTGGAAATTGGCGTATGCAGAATTGCTGTTCGTGCCAGAACACTGGCCAGACTTTGTAAAAAGTGAACGCTTGTGGCAATTCACTTTGGACGAATTTGCAAAGCGAAATCGCAGATTTGGTGGTGGAAAAAAAGCGAACTATTCGGGTAAAAAACAAAAGTAAAAGGATAACAGATGTCCAAAAACACAACTTTGCGTGTACTGGCGGGTGCAATAATGGCACTGGTTGCGGGGGCGGCGGCGGTCATAGAATACTTTGGCTTTCCTGCGGTACGTGTACTGGGGATAATTATCGTATTGATGATGATTGTCGAAATGATACTGTGTATGAACAAGACCAAACAAGGCGGGCTGGTAAACTGGCTGTTTTTGGGATGGCTGTTTGTGATGCTGGGGGCGATTAATGTTGTTGGGGCACGTCCACAGATTATTTTACAGTTGTTGCTGGTTATCTGTGCGGCAGACATTGGTGCGTGGTTTTTTGGTCGTATGCTGGGAGGCGATAAAATGTGGGAGCGCATTTCTGCACATAAAACCTGGGCGGGGCAAATTGCCGGTATTATTTGCGGAACACTGGTTTATGCTGCTTATGGAATGTTACGTGGCGTGCCACTGACGGCGGCATTTGGTATGATTTGGACTGGAATCAGTGTTGCGCTGTTGTCTCAGTACGGTGATTTAACCGCCAGTTGGATTAAGCGCAGAATGGGCATCAAAGATTTTGGTAATATCTTGCCGGGGCATGGCGGTATGCTGGACAGATTTGACGGCTGGATTTATGCGTTGCCATTGGTATGGCTGACGATGCTGTAAAAAAATGCATAAAAGGTAAAGGAAGACAGAGATGCATACTATTTTGACCATTGTTGCGTTGTTGGTTGTTTTGGGTGTCGTTGTGTTTGTTCATGAACTGGGACACTTTTTAGCAGCAAGATGGGCGGGTGTGCGTGTAGACGCATTTTCAATCGGTTTTGGGCCTGCGCTGATTAAATGGACAGACAAACGCGGCACTGTGTGGAAGATTTCTTGTCTGCCACTGGGGGGATATGTTTCCATCTATGGCCAAGAAGATATGTTCAACCGCAAGAAATATGCGGAATTGGATGCGGATAAAAAACGCGGACATTATCTGTCTGCGCCGGCATGGAAACAGTTTATAATTATCGCCGCTGGTGTCACGATGAACTTTATCTTGGCGTGGGTTATTTATACATCGCTGTTTATGTTCCAGCCAAGTCTGGTTGGTAATTCCCAGTTACCCGTCGTGGGTCAGGTTATCCAAGAATCACCTGCATTTGTCGCAGGTGTAAAACCCGGTGACACAATTGTTAAAATTGATGATGAAAATATTACAAACTGGGGTGATTTAATTCTGGCCAAGGAATTAGCATCGGGTCGTGATGCAAATGTTATGATTGCCCGTGGCGATAAATTGGTAAATGTGACACTGACACCGGCGGAACGCTGGGGTATGGTCGCAGACGGCAGTAAAAAGGCAGCTCCCGCACGTCAAAACCTTTTCCGTGCAATGTATTCAGGCGCACGCAAGACGTACTATGAATCAAAAACACTGGTTGTTGTGTTAAAGCAAATTGTGACCGGCGAACGTTCTTCGAAACAGTTGGGCTCTTTTATCACAATTGCCCAGTATTCTGGGGCGGCGATGTTGGCGGGATTCTTTGCGTTCTTGTCACTGATTGCATTGCTGTCGGTAAATTTGGGGATTATTAATTTATTGCCGCTGCCCGTGCTGGATGGGGGGTATTTATTGATATTGATTATAGAGGCTATAACCCGCCGCAAATTGCAAGGGCGAGGAATGGAAATCACAATTATATGTGGATGGATGTTGATTTTAGGGCTGTTCTTGTTAACGATGTGGAATGATTTAGCACGTGTATTTGGGTGGTATTAATGAAATATAGAAACGTTTTTTTGGTTGCTTGCCTGTTATCAATCGTTGCGCCGGCATACGGGGCAACGGTTTCACGCATTGATGTGACGGGAAATATGCGTATGGATGCGGAATCTGTGCGTATCTTGGGCGGGGTCAAGGTTGGTGATAATGTCGGCACACAACGCGCGAACGAGATTGCGAAAAAATTACAGGCATCGGGCTATTTTTCCAAGATTAATGTGCGTATGTCTGGCAACGTCTTGAAAATCGATGTAGCAGAGGCACCAACAATCAATATGGTGACAATCGAAGGCAATGACGAGATTTCAACAGACGATTTGAAAAAAGAAATTAAAACCAAAGAACGCGCTTCTTACGATGAATCTGTTATCGGTGCAGACGTACAACGAATGCTGACTGTGTACCAGCGCAAGGGCTTCTTTGGCACAAAGATAGAGCCCCAGAAAATCGAACTGGATGACAATCGTGTGAATGTTGTCTATGAAGTGACCGAGGGCCATCCGACCTGGATTACAGCCATCAAATTTGATGGCAATGAAAAGTTTAGCGACCGTACACTGCGTGGCGAGATTTTATCACGCGAACATGCCTGGTGGCGGTTTATGACCCAGTTTGATACTTTTGACGAAGATCGTATTCAATACGATGCACAAATGTTGCGCCAGTTTTATTTGCGCAATGGATATGTAGATTTTGCGACGACTGATACCAACGGCGTGTTTACACCCGACCGTGAATATTATTCTGTCACGTTTACTGTGAACGAAGGACCGCAATATAAATATGGGAAAGTCAGTATCGACAACCCATTCGATGATGTTCCAGACGAAGAACTGACCGATGTTTTGGTTGTAAAATCTGGCGATGTTTATAATGTGGACAAAGTCGAAGAAACACTGGTCAAATTACGCAGTCGTGTTGCAGACTATGGATACGCATTTATTAACGTTGAACCAGTGCCGACAAAAAACACAGACGACAAAACGATTGATTTGAATTTCAAGATTCAAAAGACAAATCGTATCTATTTGAACACGATTAATATCTTGGGCAACGTGCGTACATTTGATTCTGTGATTGAACAGTTGATGCCAATGCGTGCGGGCGATCCTTTTTCATTACAGACAGTCGAAGAGGCACGTCAAAAATTGATGCGTACACGCTATTTCAAAGATGTCCAAATGGTGCCGACACGTATCGCGGGCGAAAACCTGATGAATCTGGATGTTCGTGTCGAAGAACAACCAACGGGCGAGTTATCTGGTGGTTTTGGTTGGTCTAATATCAACGGATTTATGGTTGATGCGGGGATTACCGAAAATAACTTTATGGGACGCGGGCAGACTGTCCAGTTGCGTGCATCGATTGCCCAGTATCAAAAGCAGGCACTGTTCAGCTTCACTGAACCGTATCTGTTTGGTCGCCAATTGTCGGGTGGATTTGACGTTTCGTACACAATGTATGATTATGCATCTTTGGGAGGATTTGGTTATGACCGTGATTCTTTGACGATTGCAGGTAGATTGGGGTGGCGTTTGACAGACCATTGGACACAGAGTTTACGCATGTCGGCGGCATTTGACCAGAATTATGACATCCAGGCCGAAGACGGCTGGCAGGATGCGACATTGTTTACATTGGGCACAAATTTGCGTTATCACAATTTGGATACAAATTTTGCCCAGAATACACATACCGGTGTTGTGGCTAACTTGGGGTTGGCGTATACCGGATTTGGCGGCACAGAATCATTTATGCGATACAGTGGCGATATTATCGGTATGGTAAAGTTTTTTGACGACCGCTGGCAATTACGTTCATCATTAAACTTTGGATATATCCAACCGCTGGGTGGTGATTATGTATCACGTGTTTATCGCTATTTCTTGGGCGGTGAATCTCTGCGTGGTTTTGATGTGGCGGGTATTGGAGCTCGTTTGTACGATAATTATGCGTTGGGTGGCTTGTGGAAAATTAACGGTTCGACTCAGTTGAATTTCCCAATATTTATCCCAGATGAATACCAGGTCAAAGGTTTTGTGTTTGCAGATTATGGTATTTTGGGCAATCCACCATCCAAGGATATTGATTATGCTGAACTGTCTTATCACCATCCAAACAAGCACCCATTGGATGAGGGCTGGCGCACGTCTGTTGGTGTTGGGATTTATTGGAACACGCCGATGGGGCCAATGAATTTTAGTTGGGGTTGGCCACTGAAAATGACAGAGTATGACAGAGAAGAAAGATTCTTGTTATCGTTCGAGACCCAGTTTTAGTCTTGACGATATGCGTGAATTTTTCTTATAATTAAGGAAAAGGGAAGGAGTGACCTGATGAAAAAAGTATTACTGGGGTTGTTCGTTGCATTGGCATTGGCCGGCTGTGGCCAGGTTTACGATCGTGAACCGGTTGGTGTTGGATATGACAACAATGAACTGAAACTAAGTCCGTGCGCCTGTATCATGGTTTACCAGGCATAATTTAATTTCCACCGGACAACATACGGGGGGATGATTTGAGATATCCGGACGAATTTAACACACCAACATTTCCCGCGGGACCACGTATTGCATTGTCCCGCGTGATGTCTATTGCGACAATGGTTGTTTTTGCGCTGATTCTTGCGGTTGGTGGTGGAATTTATTGGGCATCACAATCACAGCATATTCATCCATTCTTGGTGACGGTTGATGAAATCACAGGCTCGTGGCAGGTTGTTGGGCACGACCACGGCGAACGCACAATAACGACTAATCGCGCGATGCAAGAATCTGTGATTGCAGATTTTACAAAAAACTGGTTTACGATTTCTGACAACCAAACTGGAAACGATAATTTATGGTATGGATTTGAAGATAGAGCCGAATGTTATGCGGATAATCGCCCAAGCAATGGTCAAATATTCTGTGCCAGTGGCGATGAACTGTATAACTATTTCATACAAACAGTTGTGCCAGATTACCAGGTACGCATTGCCGATGGCGAAACGTGGTCTGTGGATGTAAATAACATATATTTGAATGAAACTGGTAATGTGACGGATGCTGGTGGGACGTGGCGGATTATGACCCAGATTGATTCTAGCATATACGGTCCAATGCAAATTATGGCATATATAACGTTGGGGCGTGATGCCACGATATATCCAGATACACTTGGATTTTATGTAACAGACTTTAACGCGTACAGGATGTATAACGAATGAAAAAACTGATTATGTTTTTTGCGGGATTGATTCTGATGTGCCTGATGTTTGGGATGGTGATGGTTGGTGGTGCGCTTTATGATACTGCATCCCAGCAGACAATTGATACATTCTTTTTCCAGCCGACTAATTTGTCATCTCGTCGTATTGGGGCACCTGTTGCGCTGGAAGATTTAAGTAACGACCAAATTCGTGAAATGCTGGTAGACAAATTTATAACAGAATATTTCTATGTTATACCAGATATGCACGATGTAACCCAGCGACTAGAAGGTGGCAAAGGACTGCGTCGTATGGTGTCTGCGGATGTGTTTAATCAATGGGCTGCAACGACAGGTGCTGAAATATCTGAAATGGCGACAAGTGGTGCAATGCGAATGGCACGATTGATTGAGATGGAATTGCCTTTAGAAAGCAAAGACTGGTGGACGGTGACGTATGAATTGACGACTTGGGATACACCAAATGATTTTTCGCATGCTCCAGAGGTTACGCGTGGGATTATGTACATAAACCTAACATATATCCCAGGGATTCGTAAAACACTTTCGCTTGAAAAGTTTGATTTGGGCAAATTCTTGGAAAACGGTGGTGATCCATCGGTAATATTTATGTTTCGTGTCGAGGATGTAGAGTAAAATATGATTAAAAAATTTGGTATATTTTTATTGTTTGGTCTGGCGACGCTTGGTGCGCGTGCTGATGATTTTGATTTTAGCGAGTTTGCAATCACAGACGGCGCAGATATAGATTTGATGCTGGATGCTATTACCCTGAACGACAACACGGGCGGTGCTGGGGTTGATGGTTTTGATATCGCAGGTGTAATGTTGGGTATGAGCTATGATGATGTAGAAATGTTGTTCTATAAGAACAAAGGGCTTTATGCGCCACGTAAAAAAGATAGTATAATTTATTCGATACATAAAGATTGGAAATATAATCTGGATTATGAATGCCGCCAAGACGGAATTGTTATCCCAGAAAAACTGGAACACTGTATACGCACACTGGCAAAAAATCGTGGATTGTTGTATGCATCTGAAATGCATCTGGTGCGGGAAAACACAGGTGAAACATTGGATGTATATTTTACCAGCAATGCAACAGATAATGTTGTCTGGCGAGTTGTTTACAATAACGACGTAAACGAGTTAGAAGGAGAATCTGAAAAATTCGAAAACCAACGTGAAAAAAAGATTCTAGCATTCTGGCAAAGCGTGCTGGATAAATATGGCGCACCGAATTCTGGCTCAGATAAATGGGCTTCATCTGATAATGCGTATGATCCAGTTATGACGGCATACTATGGCGCACTAGATTTAGTAGATAACGGTCGTCGCGCAACGGACGAATCCGCGAATGTTCAGCAAGCACGCGAAAACTTCAAAGCAAAATCTTATGCATTCTAAAAACAATAGTTATACAACAGGACTGCGTGCAGAATTTATCGCGCGTATGTATTTACGCCTGCATGGATTTCACATTTTGCACAGTCGATATATAACAGGACGAAACACAAATCGTGCAGAAATCGATATCATCGCAAAGCGAAAAAATCTTATTATTTTTGTAGAGGTTAAATCACGCCCCGACGTTCAAACCGCCTGTGAAGCCGTGACCATTCCCCAGGCACGCCGCTTACGTGCAGCGGCGGATACGTTTTTGATGCATCGCGGTTGGATGGGCGATGCGCGTTTTGATGTGATTGCGGTATGCGGTTGGCGTGTCACCTGGTTCAAAAATGCGATATAAAAATTTGCAATCTATGCGACTTAGATTTATAATAAGTATGTTTTCACAAAAACACAAAAGGAGACACTATGAAAAAAGCATTATTAGCATTATTTGCTGTTATGACATTGGCTGCCTGCACAGGCTCTTATAAATCTGGCAATTGCGAATATGATTTCTTGTTGCACAAAGATATTTCTATTTCAAAAATCGTTGGCAATATGACCGGCGGTTGTTAATAAAAATCCCCCAAACGGGGGATTTTTTTTATAACTATGAAAGTTATTTTTTCCAGAATGCAAATCCACGACGTGTTGACTTTTCTTCGCGTTGCTTTCTGTCTTCGATTGCACGACGGCGTTCGGCACGACGTTCCTGGAAACGACGGGCTGATTCTTCGTCACGCTGAATCAATGTAATAGTTGTGGCTGATAATTTATCGTTGCGCACTTCTTCTTCGAACTCTACAATATCGTTTTCATTCAAAAAGCGAATGCCTGCAGCCTTTAAAGAACTGGAATGAACAAATACATCATCTGTGTTACCATTTTCATTTGGTGTGTCTGGGGTAATAAACCCGAAACATTTTTTACCGTTATACCATTTTACTTTTCCCTGACGCATAATCGTATCCTTTGTTATGCTTGTTATGGTTCTCTAAGACAGTCAAGAACCTGATATTATTTTGCCACTTTTGGCAATTTAACGCAAGGGGAATAAAAAGACCCGCCGATGGCGGGATTTTATGATTTTTTGTAATAACGTTGGACTTCGTTCATCACAAAGTTAAACAGTTTGCCCGCCAGAGTGGTCGCGGGAACCGCCCAATCTTTCTGCATATAGGGCATTGCCGACACCAATACAAAGCGCGCCATAAAATGGAAAATCGTGCTTTCTTGGTGACGCGACAATTTTGTTGGCGCATCTTCAACACGAAAGACTTCGTTTTCAATCGCATCATCCAGTTTTTCATTTATGTTATCTAATATTTTCTGTGGATAATACAGTTTACATTCGTGCGGAAACCCCTCAAACATAGACATACGAGTATCTTGGGAATATAAAATATTCCAACCAACACGTTCAAACAATGCCTCCAGACAGCGACAAATCATACGATTATAAGATTTTACACCGTCTTCAAGGAATGTCGCCAACTGGCTTTCCATATTATCGGATTTAGCATTCTTGGCACGGCGTGTTGTTTCATACACATCGTGCGTTTTACGCTCGAATTCAAAAAATGTACGAACCTGACAAATGATTTCCATCGGGACAACCGTTTTCCCGTGTCCAATATTTAATATAACCTTGGCATCACGATAATTACGTGGGTTTGTCATATCATAAAACTTGTCCCGACTGGACAGTACGCGCTCTGGCATCGCGGCATATAAACGCTCTATGAACGTGCGCGCCTGGGGAACCAAGTCGAACAAACACTTTACACGCCAAACGTCCTGTAATCTATGATGTGGTTTTTCAATCTTGTCCAAGGCACGAACCATTTCAACCGCAATTTTTTCGTGTCCGCGACCAATGATGGACAAAACTGTTTCAGATGCATTTGTAATGTATTTTTCATTAAATATTTCGTGAATTTTGTCTGATATCGCACGCGCAGATGCATCACGACCATCTGCACTTAGCACACGATATGCCGCACGCGCAACTTCGTTAACATAATCATGATAATATTTGCCAGTTATTTTATCCAGCGCACGCTGAATCTTTTTCTGGGCGGCGACAATAACCGTTACAATCGAAGATACAGACAGCTCAATTTTATGACCCGGCAGGCTTGTAAAAAACTGATTACGCATTGGGTCTGCGTCCAGACGATGCTGAACAACGTATGGTACCAGTGGATGAATATCTGATATTTTCATCGGTTCTTCGATTGCAGAATCCGTCTCGTAATCATATTTCATAACTGGTGCTTTTGGCGCACCAAAAGATTTGCCCAGAACATGAAAAACCTCACGAAACCACATCATACTGTCGCTGTACAAGGTGCGCAGATATTCAGCGGCTTCGTCATTAATACGTCCTGTTTCAAGTGCCTTGTCTATTGACGCAAGATTTTTTATATCCTGATTAATGGTCAACGCTTCTGCGTAAACTTCCGGCATACCATTATTCATATCGCCCCCCCTACTTCATCATCGGGAATAGAACGATATCGCGCAGGGTTGGCTGATCAAAAATAATGCTTGCCAATCTGTCTACGCCCATACCGACACCGGAAATTGGTGGAAAACCGTGTTCCATCGCACGAACAAAGTCGTTATCTGGATTAAATGCTTCTTCGTCACCATCGGCGATATTGCGTGCCTGTTCTTCGAATGCTGCCAATTGTTGGATTGGGTTTACAAGTTCTGAATACCCCTTGCAGATTTCAGCACCGCATACCAGCAACTGGTACATATCGATACGGCGTTCATCCGCATCACTGCGGCGTGCCAATGGTACCATATACGCTGGATAGTTATACAAGATTGTTGGGTTTACAATGTCGTTGCGAATTTTACGCTTGTACACATAGTCAACCAATGTTGGGATAGACTTTAAATCTTCCAATTCACTCATTGGGAACATACCCGCATCAACCAATTTCTGGCGCAGGGCATCGACATCGTCAAAGTCCAAGATATCACAGCCAAAGAATTCGTTCATCTTGGCGGTATAGTCAATCATTTCATATTTGCTGAAATCTAATTGTGTGCCTTGGTATTCGATTTGCAGTGTGCCACGGCATTTCATCAGCAATTCCTGGATTAATTCCCAAGTGAACTTGATATTGTCGTTATAATCCCAGTACGCCGCATACCATTCAACCATTGTAAATTCTTGCAGGTGGGTTGCATCCATACCTTCGTTGCGGAAGTCTTTGGCAACTTCGTACACACGGTCAAAGCCGGCACCGATTGCCTGCTTTAAGAATAATTCTGGGGAAATACGCAGTTGGAAATCCGCATCCAGTGCATTGTGATGTGTTGTAAACGGACGCGCCGCCGCACCCGATGCGATATTCTGTAATACCGGTGTTTCTATTTCCAAGAAACCATTACGGTTCATATAATCACGCCAGTACTGGGTCATCTTGAATCGACCCAACAATGCATTGCGTGCCTCTGGATTTGAGATAATATCCAAATAACGCTGGCGATATCTGGTTTCCATATCGGTCAGCCCATGATACTTTTCAGGCAGTGGGCGCAAAGCCTTGGCCAGGATTTCATAGTTCGATACCTTTACCGTTAATTCGCCCGCCGTTGTATGATACAGTTCGCCTGTAATACCGATAAAGTCGCCCAAATCAACGTTAGCCTTCATAAACTTGTAGTTTTCTTCGCCCAATTCTTCGCGGGACATAGAAAACTGAATTTCGCCATCAATATCATAAATACGACCAAACATCAGTTTGCCCAACCAACGCAAAGCCGTTACACGACCCGCCAAGCGCACCGACGTGCCATCTACCAACTCTCGCGCCGCCACAATTGTATGTGTGCGGTCAAATTTGTCTTTCCATACAACACCGTCGCGCGCACGAATGTTTTCAGCCTTTTGCAGACGTGCCGTCAATTCATTGGTTGAAATCTGTGTATTTGTTGTATTTTCTGACATTTTATTTTTCCCTTGGTTTTTTATAAAAAACGGGCGTACGAAAAGTGCGCCCGCAGTTTTGTTACTGATGGTCGCACAATCAATTAAAACGTTTAATAAACAATTTCATTTTTGTGTTCTACCTTTATTTTACCATAAAACCGCCACAAGGGCGGTTTCGAATTCTGGTGCGAGCAAAGGGGCTCGAACCCTCGACCTCAACCTTGGCAAGGTTGCGCTCTAGCCAACTGAGCTACGCTCGCATTGCGTGGTATATATTGACATATATTTTTTCGCTTTGCAAGTATTTTTTTTATTTTTTTACTTTTGATGCGATTTCATATACTCAAAACGCAATGAATCCAGTGTATACTGTTGCTTTGCAACCTCAAGACGCTGTTTGTTTATTTCCTTGTTCTCTCGCGTTGCTTGTTCCGTCGAACAAGTATTCAACGCAATCGCCAGCAATAAAACCATCCCTGCGGTAGCAATAGACCCACGCAACTTCACCTTGATTGGTTCATCGAACGTACCCTGCTCTATTTTTACTTTATTATCCACATTGCACCCCTTGTGTTATTAAAACCAAGTCCAGGGCTGGAATACTTTTAACAAGCCCAGCGCAGTGCGTTTATCCGCATATGTATGACCGCAACGTGGGCATACATTAAATGGCTTGATAATCGCCTTGACTTTCTTGGATACCAAGAACCACAAGTACAGACCAATCGCCCACACGGCAATTACCAATCCCCACGCAACATAGCCGAAATAAGTATCAACTGTGCGGGTGATAACTGTTATTGTATCAACGTCTGATTTAGACAAATCATCATAAATCTTGGTCGCAACACCCCAAGTAGATGGCCGCCAAGCATATACATGCTCTACCCCATAGTTGGTCAGCAATGTTGTCCCCAGACCACCGCTGTTTTTATCCAGCGCAGATTTTACCGCCGCGTCTAATGCCGCATCGATTTCAGTCTGGGCAACACGAGTCAAATCTTTTTGCACCTTGTCCAGTTTTTCATTTACCAATTTTGCTGTATTATCGACCGATGTGATTGTTTTGTTTGCCTTGGCCACTGTATCGTCTACGTCTGCAACGGCTTTATCAACACTATCCGTTTTAACACCAAATTTATTTGCCAGCCCCGTCAATTTCTTAACACCGGATGTTTTTTCCGTGACCGCGGCGGTTTTTTCTTTGGCTTTGTCGGTGACATCACTTACCTTGTCAACCGCATTTTCCGCCATTTTAACCTGTTTAATTGCGGCAGCAATTGGCTTTTCCAGATTGATAGAGTCTGCAACACCTTTTAATAATGCTTCGTATTGTTTTACAATACCACGTTGCAGGTCAAAGAATATTGAAACAACAATTGATTTCTTAATCGGCTGGCTGTATGTGTTTTTGACATGCAACGGAAACCAAGCCAGCAAAACAACCCACACAACAGTCACAATTGTAAATGTGCGTTTAACACCTTTAACAAGTGATGCTTTTTTCGCGACCGTTTTTGCGCCACCCATATCGATTACTTCAACTTGCCTTTTTGCCATTTGTTCCCCCTTGTTGCTTTGTTTTTTACAAATAATAGTTTATATAATTCCAACAGTGTATTGCAATCACTTATTTAGTTTTGCCTGTTTTAGGATGCATTTGCGCAATAGTTTCACGAAACTTGGAAATTTCTGATCGCAAATCTTTTTTCATTTGATTGATTTGTGGGTATCTAATTGCTTGATACTTTTGAACAGTCTTTATACATTCGTTATATTCCCAGATTGTTTCGCCAATCCCAGACACAACGGTGACATCAACTTCTGGGGTCGTGTGCCATTCGTCACGATTGGCACGACAAACTAATGTGTAAATGTGATAATACCTATCATCACATGAGTCAATCGTTTGTTTAACCTTGTAGTCCAAAATCAAATCGCTGGCATTTATTTTGGCAACCATAATTACATTTCCTATTTCGTATGTTCATAAAATTCTTCAATCGCCTTGTCAAACCCAGCAACAAAAACAGACATTTTGTTATGCTGGTACAGCATTAATTTTTCCAAAGTATTAAAATACAATGTTGCCTTGCTTTTGTCATCGAATGTCATAACTTCACATTTTGGACTCATTATAAATTGCCCTGCTCTATTTTGTTTCAACAACAAAGCATAAACATACGAAAACGTTCCTTCATCTATCTGAGACAAGGCCAAATAAAATTTGTCATTCTCCCCCAAGGTTAACAATGGGTGTTTCGACTTTGTTTTATTCATCTTTGTTATTTCCTGTATATTTTTCGATAAATTCTTTTTTGAATGCGGCAAACCGTCCCAGTTCAATGGCGGTACGAATGTCGCTCATCAAATCTTGATAAAACCACAGATTATGCTGGGTCAATAATGTTGCGCCTAAGATTTCATTGCACTTAATCAAATGGTGAATATATGCACGTGACAACTTACACGCAGGACATCCACATTTATCATCCAATGGACGTGGGTCGTCACGGAATTTTGCATTGCGCATATTCATTGTACCAAAACGGGTAAACGCCTGGGCGGTGCGACCGGCACGTGTTGGCATTACACAGTCGAACATATCGATACCACGTTCAACCGCACCCAAGATATCCAGTGGCGTTCCAACACCCATTAAATAGCGTGGCTTATCCGCCGGCAGCAATGGTGTTGTTGTTGCAATCATATCAAACATAACGTCTTGGGGTTCGCCCACCGCCAAGCCACCAACCGCATAGCCATCAAATCCGATTGCTGTTAATTCACGCGCAGATTTTTCACGCAGGTCTGGGAAATCAGCCCCCTGGACAATACCGAAAATGCCATAACCCGGACGATCAATAAATGCATCTTTGCTGCGCTTTGCCCAGCGGGTCACCATATCGACATTTTTTTCAACACGTTTTCTGTCCGCTGGTAATTTCAGACATTCGTCCAGAACCATCGTGATATTCGAATCCAATTGGTGCTGAATATGCACAGAATCTTCGGGGCGCAAGAAATGCTTTTTACCACCGTCAAAGTGCGATGTGAATTGTACGCCTTCTTCGCTCATCTTGGTCAGGGTTGACAGAGACATAACCTGGAAACCGCCACTGTCGGTTAAAATTGGACCGTGCCAGCCGCCGAACTTATGCAATCCGCCCATTTGTTCAACCAAGTCGCCCCCTGGGCGCATCATCAAGTGATATGTGTTACCCAAGATTACTTCTGTGCCGGTATCACGAACCTGGTCCATAGTCAGGGCCTTGACCGTTGCAGCCGTCCCCACCGCCATAAATGCCGGTGTTTGAAATGTACCATGCGCGGTTTCCACCGAACCGCGGCGCGCATTTCCATCCGTTGCAATCAAATTAAATTTCAGTGCCATTTTTATCTTCTTCCTTTTTGAATAATAGGCAACAATCGCCATAACTAAAAAATCTGTAACGCTCGTCAACGGCGTGTTTATATGCCGCCTTCATTCCATCCAGTCCTGAGAACGCAGACACCAGCATAAACAGCGTTGATTTCGGCAAATGAAAATTAGTCAGCAGCACATCCACCGCGCGAAATTTATATCCCGGCGTGATAAAGATAGATGTTTCTGAACATATAGATGATACACGCTTGCCCGGCATTGCATTTTGTGCGGCACTTTCCAATGTACGCATAGACGTCGTACCAACCGCAATTACACGTTTTGCATTGTTGATTATTTCTGCTTGCGCTGCTGTAATACAGCACCATTCACTGTGCATTTTGTGTTCAGACAAATTCTCGGTCTTTACTGGCATCCAAGTACCTGCCCCAACATGCAATGTAACATGAACAATATTTGCACCACGGTTGCGAACTTCGTCCAGCAATTCGTCTGTAAAGTGCAAGCCCGCCGTTGGTGCCGCCAATGATCCCAAGTGCTTTGAATAGACGGTCTGATAGCGTTCACGATCAGCATCTTCCATTTCGCGCTTCATATACGGTGGCAACGGTAATTTACCAACACGATCCAAAACCGCAAACACATCATCGCATAAAAATTCAAGTTTCAGTCCGCTGTCAGCATCGATATCCAGAACACGAACATTCGTTCCATCATCCAGTGTCAAGGTCGTCCCAATCTTGATTTTTGTAAACTTTTTACACAACCCCCACCAAATTTTATCACTGACCGCAGTATGCAATGTGATTTCGTGTTTGCTGTCTGCAATAAAGCGCGCTGGAATAACACGTGAATTATTCATAACAACGACATCGCCCGGACGTAAAAAGTCCAAAAAATCACGGATACGCTTATCCGAAATTACGCCATCATCCCCCACGACCAACATACGTGATGCATCGCGCTGCTCCAGTGGATGTGATGCGATTAATTCAGTTGGTAATTCAAAATCAAAATCAGACAACGCTAACATCGCTTACTTCTTAAACTCTAACCCTTGGTCGATATAGTTTTCTGCCTTTTCTTCCCAGTCAGGTTCAACACGAACAAACAAGTGCAGACGTGCGTTTACATCCCACTGGTCTTGGATATCGTGACGGGCCGCCGTTCCAATGCGTTTTAGTTGTTCGCCACCCTTACCCACGACTATCTTTTTATGTGCTTCGTTTTGAACTGCAATTTTTTGATAGATATCCAGAACACCATCCGCATCAACATCAACACGTTCGGTCACAACGTTGATATGATACGGCAATTCTTGGTGGATATATTTATAAATCTTTTCACGGGTCAATTCCGATAAATACAGTTCGTCCGGCACATCTGGCGCATCAACCGTATCAAATAAATATGGACTTTCGGGCATTACATCCGCCAATGCAGCCAGCATTTTTTCAACGCCGTCATTTTTCAGGGCTGAAATCATAAATATTTCACGCCACGGGGCCAGTTCGTTTAATTCTGCAACCATTGGTAGCAGTTCCAGTTTCGGAATTGCATCAACCTTGTTCAATGCGACAAAGATATTTGGGCGATCTGCAACCTTTTGCGCCAGTGTGCGAATTGTTTCAGTGATCCCCTTTTGCGCATCCACCAGTAACAATACCGCATCCGCATCTGCCACCGCATCCATAGCGGCCGCAACCATTGCCCTATCCAGACGACGAGACGGCTTAAACACGCCGGGAGTATCAACGAACACCAGCTGTTTCGCACCAACCATCTTAACCGCACGCAGGCGAGTTCTGGTCGTTTGCACTTTGTGCGAAACAATGGACACTTTGCGTCCCATAATTTGATTTAACAATGTACTTTTGCCCGCATTTGTCGGGCCGATAATGGCAACAAAGCCAGAGTATGTTTTTTCAGTCATACGCAAACAATAGCACACTAAAACCAAAAGTGAATAAAAATCTTGCAATTATGTGCGTGGATTTTCCATAATATGGATGTGAGTGGGGACAACAGAAAAGGATTATCAAAATGCTGCTGACCGGACCAGAAATAAAAAAGCGTATGATGGGGAAAAATCCTGATATCGTAATTCGACCATTTGATGATAGATGTTTGGGGTCGAACAGTTATGATTTGCACTTGGGCGATACGCTAAAGGTATATAAACACACAATCCCGTTTGGTATGAAACCGGCAATTGAGTACAAAGGCGCCCCAAAAGCACACACTATGCGCGACTGGTTCGAATACAGTACACGATACGAAACATACAAATCAAATCCAAATGAATACGATATTCGTAATCCACGGTACTTGATTGACCCGACCAATCCTGCACACCACGAAACAATTGATATAAAAATCCCTGAAACGGGACTGATTCTGTCGCCGGATGTTGGGTATTTGGGCTCGACAGTCGAATATACAGAAACGCGTAATCTGTTCCCAGAAATTGACGGTAAATCCAGTATTGGGCGTAATTTTATACTAAATCATCATACAGCGGGACGTGGTGACGATGGATTCTGCGGTCAATGGACACTGGAAATACACGTTCTTTATCCGACTGTGGTTTATCCATATATGCGTATCGGTCAGATTTATTTCAAAGAATTTACAGGCGAACGTAAGCCGTATGATAAAAACCCAACCAGTCACTATAACGGGCAAATGGGGCCAACCCCCGCCGCACCAGTACCGGTTGACACATTTTTGAACGATTTAATTCAAAAACAAAAGTAAAAAATCCCCCGTTTAGGGGATTTTTTTATTTCTTTTTTGATTTTGATTTTGCGACTGCCTTTGCTGCAGGCTTTCTGTATTCGCGTGCCAACGCAACAATACAAGTATATGCCAATAATGCAGACATCGCAGTAATCAGACCCGAAACCAGACCATCAGAAAAGACTGCAAACAAAATAATTGATGCAACCAAAACAACTGTATAGCCTAAGTTAGCAGACAATACATTCATCAGTTTTTCAAAAGATTTCATATTTTTTTCCTTTGCTTATACACGTGTATTATATCACAGTCATATTCTGTTCGCTATGAAAAAAGACCACGAATAAATCCGTGGTCTTGTCTTTAAGGCACTAAACAAAAACTGTTATAATACAACGTATCCGCCCAAACGCGCCGTCGCAGGGATTGGACCGAACGAAGAACGTGGACTGACGTAAATATTACCAGTTACTGTAAATTCACCACAGAACTGTAACATACTTACATCACGCAAGAACAAGTTTCCATTGATACGCACACCACATGGCAATGTGTATTTACGCATATTTTGCAGATACAAATTACCTTGGACGTTAGTATTGTGCTTGATAGTCGTAGCTGCGTTGCGACCATCAATAACAGCATCACCCATAATTTTATTTTCTTGTTCGACACGTGCAATTTGCTTAGTCAACATTGGACAAGGTTTGGCCGGCGCAACAACAATAGGCTCGTTAATAACTTCGCGTGTTTTTTCATTGCGTGCCATTGGCAATGTGTTTGTAACTGGTTTAACTGGGCGTGCAACAACGTTACGCTTTTCTGTTGGCAACACTGGTGTCTGAACAACATCAGAGCGAACAATAACAGTCTGGTTGTTGCATTTTGTAAAGTCCAGAATCAACATGGAAAATAAAACGATAATCGCAACCAACAATGTCAGGTTAACAATCCCAATAACGTTTATTCCGCACAGCCATTTCCAAAACCACTTTGCGCCACGTGCCAACATGCGAAATGGCCAGCAGATACAATTCCATACTTTTTTCCAAAAATTACCTTTGCGCGACTTTTTTGCGACTACCTTTTTTGTCTGCACGCGTTTAGTTGCGCGCTTAATCTGTTGTTTTTTAGACATACTATAACCCCTTTGGTTAAAACTGTTTACTAGGATTATAGTCCAAAAACATAATTTGTCAATACGTTTTGTAAAAATTGTAAAACCAACAAACACAAGCCGCTAAACATTTATTTTTTCATACAACATCATATCTCGTGTTTCATAAACAAAAATCCCGCCGATTAGCGGGATTTTTATTAGCAATCAAACCAAAACTTAGTTCAAAGCTTCTTTCAATGCTTTACCTGGTTTGAATTTAGGCTGAACAGAAGCTGGGATTTTGATAGCTGCGCCTGTCTGTGGGTTGCGGCCTGTTGTTGCTTTGCGTTTTGCAGTTGCAAATGTACCAAAACCAACCAAGCGAACTTCGCCTTTCTTTTTCAGAACTTTTGTTACGTTGTTGATGAATGCGTCTACACAAGCAGCAGCAGCAGCTTTTGTAATATCTACATCGTTTGCGATTGCTTCAATCAATTGAGCTTTGTTCATATGTTTCTCCTTTCATAGATTTTTATAATAAAGGTGTCCCGCAAGTTTCACCAGGCAATGCCAATATAACCAAGTGCGCGTATTTGTGGGATTTTTTAGAATCACATCACCCCAACGTCTTAGATTATATGGACATTGCCTGCCCTGCTTACTCGAATCGTAGAGAAATCCGCGCTTTAAGTCAAGCCCATAATTAAAAAATAGCGATTTTTTTGATTGTTGACAAAATAAGTGCTTTTTAATGCGATATAATGTCTGCGCGTACAGGGTACGCACCTTCGTCGCCAACCTCACACAAGATAAAATCTTTGCTGATTCCATTAACGTGGACAGTTCGGAAATAATTTGGTGTCATCATCAGCATAAATATAGCAACCGTCGCCCAAAACAGCATCTTGGTCAATCCCCAAGGCTGCTTGTATTTGTCGCCGTCAAATTTGTCTTTTAACAAGTTCTGATAAAAAGCCCAACCCCACGTAAACGACAGAATGATAAGGCATGCCGCCAATAATACTTTAAAGAACTGGGAAAACTGACTAAAACCTGTGGCGACTGGATCCCATATAGAACTTTCCACTGGGCATACGTATAAAATATTTGCCGCAACTGCATCTGGAATTCGCGATGAAACATCAACTGGATCCAGCTGTAATCCAAAAGACGACACGATAATAATCGCAGTCAATAAACAAATAGCCGTCACCATTGTTGATTTCATTTCTTTCCCCTTGATGCATTTCATTATATCATAAAATACTAATACATTGCAATTTTAGAAAGTTTAATTTAATATCTTCTTATGGCACGTACAGAAAATAATATTGTTATAGGCTTAACAACGTTCAGCCACGAATTTTTAAATATCTCTGTGGCGGGTCTGTCGCGTTTGGGAAAGAATATCACTTTGGTTATATACAATGATAATCCGTGCCGAAAATTAACGCATCGTGATATTCGAAAGTTTGGGTTTCGCGGACGCACTCATATTATCAATACAGATGAAAATATCGGGGGGTTGCGCGCACGTATTGCGATACTGGAATATGTACGTGAAAATAAAATAGCCGCATCATGGGTTATGTTTGCCAACGATGATGATATTGTTCTAAATGCGGTCGCGCCAATCGTAGATGCAAACACGTACGCTGTTATAGGAAATGCAGTGTCTGTGGGCGGGCGATTGCTGGACGTACTGCGTGTAATGATAAATCCGAACGACTATACAGTTGATGGTTCGGACACTAAATTATTTGCACCCCATATTTCAATGGCTGGAACTTTTGTACGTATGGATGTACTGTCAGAATTTGGTGATTTTTTATCATCTGTAATTCTGGATGTTATAGGTATCGTGTCTGATGTTCCGTATGTTGCGCCAACAGACTTAATTATGTGGCATATGCTGACCGAGTATATGCGTGTATCGCATCCTGATATGTTACCAATCTATATGAACCAGACAAACTATTTAATGACTAAATTAAATAATACACAATATCCAACCGCATCTCAGCGTGACAGTATCATTTCACGTGCAACTGCATTGGTGGTGGCCGCCCTGCGGGGCAATGAATAAATTTTTTACTTTTTTTATAAATATATGATTGAAACGGGCGTTTAATACTTATACAATGCCCCATGAAAATAAAAGGATAAATGATATGAAGTATAATGATATAAGAAAAGCGTTCTTAGACTATTTTGAATCCAAGGGTCACACGATTGTTCCATCCGCATCATTGATTCCAAACGATCCAACACTGTTGTTTACTGTTGCCGGTATGGTTCCATGGAAGGGGATTTTACAAGGCACCGAACCTGCATTTGCGCCACGTGTCGCAGACGTTCAGAAATGTATCCGTGCAGGTGGTAAACATAACGACCTGGAAGACGTTGGTTTCGATGGTCGTCACCACACATTTTTTGAAATGTTGGGGAACTGGTCTTTTGGCGATTATTTCAAGGCTGGCGCAATTGAAATGTCGTGGGAATTATTGACCAAGGTTTTTGGTCTGGACCCAGACAGAATTGTCGTCACAACACATTACAGCGATGACGAAGCGGCAAAAATATGGAAGCAGGTTGCCGGCAAAGATGCTATTTTATTAGGTGACAAAGATAACTGGTGGTCGGCGGGCGACACCGGCCCATGCGGACCATGTACAGAAATGCACTATGATATGGGTGCGCATTTGCCAGGGGGCTTGCCCGGCTCTGCGGACGAGGATGGTGGTCGCTGGGTTGAAATCTGGAATGACGTGTTTATGCAGTACGACCGCGATGCAAATGGCAACTTAACCCCACTGCCAAAACAAAATGTTGATACGGGCGCAGGGCTGGAACGCTTTGCATCAATTTTACAGGGCAAAACAGATAACTATGACACAGATTTATTTGTGAACTTGAAACGTGCTGTATCTGACGTAACGGGTGTTGCAGAAACTGCGGATAATGTCGCCAGTTTCAAGGTTATCACAGACCACCTGCGTTCTGTTGGTTTTGCGATTGCAGACGGTGTGATTCCATCGAATACAGATAGGGGCTATGTAATCCGCCGTATTTTGCGCCGCGCAATGCGCCACGGCCAAATTCTTGGACACAAGGGGGCATTGCTGTCAAAACTGTATCCTGCATTGATATCAGAAATGGGTGTGGCGTATCCAGAATTGGCTGCAAACCAGTCACGCGTTGTTGAAATTATTCAAAACGAAGAAAACGCGTTTGCAGATATGCTGCAAAACGGTATGAAGTTACTGGAAAGCGAACTGCCAAAACTGAACAACGGCATTTTGCCGGGCGATGTTGCGTTCAAGTTGTTTGACACATATGGCTTCCCATTGGATTTAACGCAAATGATTCTGCGCGATAAAAACATAGACGTTGATGTTGCAGGCTTTGAAAAATCAATGGCTGAACAAAAAGAACGTTCCCGCGCAAATACCAAGGGCACACGTATTTTCTGGGAATCCCAGACCGATTTAGTGGCTACTAACGACACCGCAAAATATGCACCAATGGAAATGGAATCACGCGTGCTGTCTATTTTGCGCAATGGCGAATTTGTTGAATCTGCAAATGCCGGTGATGAAGTCGAAGTTGCGCTGGACAAAACAACATTCTATGGCACCCAGGGTGGTCAGGTCGGCGACAGTGGCGAATTAAAACAGGGTGCAGACACCGTTATGGCCGTAACCGAAGCGGGGCGCGTAGATAACGTTGTTATTCACAAGGGTGTATTAAAATCAGAACTAAAAGTTGGCGATATTGTTTCGCCGGTAATTAACGGCGCGGCACGTCAACAAACCGCACGTGCACATACTGCGACACACTTGTTACAGGCGGCGTTACGTCACGTTTTGAATGAAGACGTAGAACAACGCGGGTCCAAGGTTTCACCAGACTCTGTCCGTTTTGACTTTTCATTTGGTCGTGCAATGACCGCTGAAGAAAAGACAACGGTTGAAGAACTGATTAACAAATGGATTGCATCCGATATGCCGGTCACGCACGAAGAAATGTCAATGGACGATGCGGTTAAACGTGGCGCAATGGCACTGTTTGGCGAAAAGTATGGCGAAACCGTTCGCGTAATCACTGCGGGTGATGTTTCATGTGAATTGTGCGGTGGCACACATATCCACCACACAGGCGAAATATTAAAGGCCAAGATTAACAAAGAAAAATCTATCAGCAGTGGTATCCGCCGCATCACAATGTCGGTTGGAACACTGGCTGAATAAATAAATAAATAAATAAATAAAATCCCCGCATTTGCGGGGATTTTTGCTTTTTCCTTTCTCTATTAACGAGAATAGAATTCGACAACCAATTCTGGGAACATCTGAACTGGGTATGGAACATCTTCGAACGCAGGTACGCGTACGAATGTTGCTGTAAAGTTCGCGCTGTCCACAGATACATAGTCTGCAAAATTGCGTTCCGCAGATTCCAATGCCAAAACAACCAATGGCATCTGTTTTGCTTTTTCGCTGACTGTGATGACGTCACCTGGCTTTACGCGATAGGATGCAACCTTAACGCGCTGACCATTTACATAGATGTGACCGTGGCTGATTAACTGACGTGAAGAGAATACAGTTGGTGCCAATTTTGCACGATATACAACTGCATCCAAACGACGTTCCAACAAACCAATCAAGTTTTCTGGGGTGTCGCCCTTCATATTGCTTGCTTCCAGATAGTATGCACGGAATTTCTTTTCGCCAACGTTGCCATAGTAGCCCTTTAATGTCTGTTTTGCACGCATCTGTTTTGCGTAATCAGAAGAGTTACCACCACGTGATGTTGGTCCATGCTGACCTGGTTTATATTTACGTTTGTTAAATGGGGATTTAGCCTGGCCCCACAGATTAACGCCCAATGAACGTCCAATCTTTAACTTACGAGTATTGCGCTTTGCGCCTGCTCTTGCCATAGTTTTTTCCTTTTTTTTGGTTTTTGTTGTGCCAAATATTTTACAGAATCCTTATCACAGGTGGGACCAAAAAAATGCACCACCGTTTAATCAGTTCTGATTACCCAGCGCGCACAGTTTATAGTGTTTTTTTACGAAAATCAAGTATTTTCTGTGCAGTGGCAAAGTTTTTTATCCCTTTTGCGCGTGCTTGTAAATATGCCTGCCCAAAATCGCGTCCAATTCGCCCGATGTCATGCGCATCATCAGAAAACAGCACAGGAACATTGTGTTCAGCCAGCATTTCTATAATTTTTGGGCCTGGGTATGGCTGGCCTGTGCCAATTTTATATCCGCTGGTATTAATTTCTACAGGGATTCCAGCATTTGCAATGATTCCAATTGTTTCCTTTTTTAAGTCGTCCCATTTGGCTTGCTCGCCAAGTTTCTTTTTCTTGGGCAAATCCAGGTGTGCCAGCCAGTTGAACATACCAGTCTGGGCCAAACGTTGTACATTCAGCCAATATCTTTTTAACATATCATCACGTGCTTGCGAGTCAACAACTGCTATGTCATGCACGTTGCACACAGTACCACCGTATTCAACAAAGTGTGCCGAACCTATCAGATAGTCTGGTTTTAACATCTCGCATACACGTGCAAATCCGTCACACCATTCATTTGTTGGGAAATAATCAACTTCCATCCCGCACAAAATGCGCATATCTGGATTTTCTGTCTGAAGGCGGCGCAATTCTTCATAATGTGGCAAGAATTTTGCCAGTGCTTCATCAAAACTGTTGTTATACATTGCGCTATAACCACGCGCCATCGCAGCCCCGAACATTTTAGTTCGTTTAATTTCAGGATGCACGATAAAGTGATTTGATATCCCAATCGTCTTAAAGTCTTTGTCACGCGCCGCAGCAATCATTTCTGCGGATGTATTTTTTCCATCAAATCCAATCGTATGTGTGTGTAATGTAAAGTCTTGTATTATCATTATATGATTCTTTTCTTGATTGCGCCAAATAATGCAAACCCAACAAGCAATACCATAATCGCAATGAATATGGATACCGCTACCTTAGGATTTTCTGCGAATGGCAGATGAACATTCATTCCGTAGTATCCAACAATAACCGTTGGAATCACCAAGACAATATTCCACATAGTCAGCCAATTAATGTTTGTATTCGAATCCATATTGATAACACTTTCGAATGTTTCCTTAATCGCTTTTAGCATTTTGCCGTATGTTGCCACGACTTCGGTTGCCTGACCTAATTCGATGCGTGCATCCTCAGCCAGTTCTTGGGCCTCGTCCGTTTTAACAAATCCACGAACTTTTTCCAGTTTGTCTAACACCGCGACATTACCCTTAATCCCAGCCATAAACAAAGTATAACTGTTTTCAACCTCAAGCAAATCCATTAGTTCTTTTTTGCGGATGCGTTCTTGTAATACATGCTTAGATGCGACAACACGTTTGTTTAATTCTTTTAACATGCGCAGGTACGATTCCGCAATATAGTACATAATGTTCAAGATAAATTCTTCGCGTGATGTCTTTTCAGAACGCTTGATTTTATCCAATATATCACAACGCTTGCGACAAACGGTTATAACGCGATTGGATGTGTAAATAATAGACAGCGGTTCGGTATGCCACAGTGTATCTGTTTCACGATTAATAATCGGGAAACGGACGATTATAACCTTGTAATCATCTTCGACTTCAAATCGTGGCTGTTCATCGGGGTCTAAAATGTCCGAGATAGTATCCTCGTCAATTTTGTATTCGTTTTGCAGTTTTTCAAAATCTTTATGATCGGGGTTTCCAACATTTATCCATGAAAAAGTTTTTAATTTTTCTGTCACGAACATTCGGTCCACCTTTGAATATGATTGACGTATTATTTTACATTGTTAATTTCAAAATGCAAGGTTTTCCCGCGGAATATAAACCCGTATATTAAAACTTTTCATCATGCTAGGATAACTGTATCGGAGACTTCAAATGCCAAAACAAAAAGAATTTCAAACAAACTCTTTTACAATCGCACACTATATTTTGCTGTTTATGGTTGTTGTCACATGCGCCAGTGTTGTGGTGTGGCTGATAATGGACCGATATAAAGCCCAGCAAGAATCCAGAACAAATATCACATATATCATAAAAAACGACCCATGTGTTGCCCAGACCCGTGATGCAGTATCCCGTATGTGGGCATATAACCAAGAACTGATTCCCACCAGATATAAAACAATGGCAGATACATATGCGAATAATGCTGTTATGGGGCGTATCACAGGATACTGCAACGGCATACCGTTTACGTGTCGTGCAGGACAGTTGCGCCGTACTTGTGACCCGTGTGCAACTGAGTCTGGGCGCAACATGGCAAAGAAATACCATATTGCCGATATGGTACGCGCAAACTGTGGGTATGAATTGGATAAAAAATAATTTGTTTTTTATTAATATATGCTATATCATTGCGAACATTGTCGGGGTGTAGCTCAGCCTGGTAGAGTACTTGCATGGGGTGCAAGGGGTCGCATGTTCGAATCATGTCACCCCGACCATATAAATTCAAATCGGCCTGGTGCCCGTTTTTTTATTTCGGAATTCTTGCATATTGTGGGGCGGGTGGCGGTGGTGTATTATGTATTTGTCCGGACATAAACAATAATCACAAAAGAAAAAGGATAGAAAATGTCAAAAAGCGATGATAAACAATGTAAATGCAAAAACTGTCAGGGCTTAACTGTGGGCTGTGATGGCAAGAAATCTGGGGACGAAAAAAAGAAGTGTGATAAATAGAAAAACACCGGCAATTTTTTGCCGGTATTTTTATGTATTTTGTGCTTGCACGAATCGGATAAATATTACTAGTATGCGCATATCAGTTTTAACACAATCAACGAAGGGAGAAAACTGTTATGATAGCAGGCATCGGAATTGATTTAGTCGAATGCGACCGCTTTTTAGATTGGTCTGCATTCAAAAAACAGCGCATATTCACAAAGAAAGAATTGGAATACGCCGATAATGATAATGCAAATTCTGAAAAGCATTTGGCAAATTTCTGGGCCGCACGTGAAGCTTTCTTAAAGGCTTTGGGGACTGGTTTTGGCGAAGACATTGCGTTTTCGGATGTGTCGGTTGTGCATAATGATTTGGGCCGCCCAGAGTTATTGATTTCTGGTGGTGCAAAATCAACATTGAAGCAAATTGCAGGAACTGATGCACATATCCATCTGTCTATTACCGATCAGGGCGATTATTGTGCAGCAATGGTTGTGATTGAAAAATAAATCCCCCGCCAGACGGCGGGATTTTTATTTGATAACTGCGCTTTTGATAAGGTTCAAATCTTCCTTGATATCGTCTATTTTTATTTGAATCTGCCCTATTCCTGTTTCCAGCACAGTTGTGCGATTTTCAAGTGCAGTTATACGAACGTCTGCACGTTCAATCTGTGCCAACGATGAATCTTGACGTGCAACCCAGTAAATTACGCCCGCAATAAAGGCGATTAAAAACCAGCTGTCACGCAAAAAATCCACAATTCCTGTGGCACTGGGTTGCATTGTCATTTCTATTTCCCCCGTTCTGTAAAATTTTCAATTTGATGAACTAAGGCTCGCTGGGCCTCTAGCCCACGCAGTTCTGCATCGGTCGCGTTCGCCCCCAGGACCCGTTCAATCGTTATCTTGCGCAAATGCGCCAGTACACGCACCCCAGACGGGGTGCAAAATGTACGTGCAAAATCGTGTTCTATGTTTTCAGACATTTGATTAGACCCCCGCGACACTTTCCAGCGCAACCATCTGCGCAATCGGTGCAATGTATTTTAATTCTGCATCACCGTGCAGGGTTATTGGCTCTATCTGTCCACGGCGGGATAAAATCTGCAATCCACGTTCACACAGTGGACGAATAAATTCGTGCAACAGACGTCCATAAGTCGCCCCCAAAATACGCATCATATCAGAATTACGTGCCATTATTTCGGTTGCTGTCATTTCTTTCTCAGACAACAGCCCCAGTCTGTCCGCCAATAATGTGTGACGAATCCGTTCACGCAGGTCTTTTAATATAATCTGGGATACGTCAAAATTCGCACCAGATGTCAATGGGGTCAAACCCGAGGACCCAACCGCCTTGGGTATTATCGCCCCTGGGGTCAGGTTAATATTATTCAAATTTATAACACCGTCATCGTCTGCCATCCAGATGCCAGACACTGAAATTGTCGCGTTTTTCAAGACCAGTTCTACGACCTTGTTTGCGGTTTTAATATCTGGCAATGCACGCAAGACCGGGCTACGACCATACGTTTCACCAGACATCACAGACCAGCGGAAAACTAAATACGGATTTGTTTCGAACGTACCCGTTGCCACAATATTATTTTCAATATCACCACCCACATCCAACCAGGCTGTAAATTCAGTACCAACCAAACTCTGTACCAGTTTTATTGGTGTGTCTGGGCTCTGGTTTAGTGTGTCACGCAAATTTGCCGGCAATGTCCAAGCGGGATATTTCTGGACGGCCTCGGCCAGTGGCATTGATGTTGTGTGAAATACTGCGTTTGGTAAAATCGCAATGTCTGACATCGGAATCGCAGTGAAAGAAAATGCAGACGATGCGCCAATCGGATTTTCAGACATAAACAAACACGCTGTACCCAGTACGACCAAGTCCATATAGCACTGGTGCACGGTGGTGTAAAAATTAGAATCATTCAAATGCGCACGCAGTGCTTGTGTCGCATATTCTGGGTCTGGGGATAAATCACTTTCGGGCACCAGATTCAGCCACAATGATTCAGGCGGGGTCAGTAATGTATAAAGCGATGCTGCCAGATTATCCACTGCATCAGACGCAGTCGCATCAAACAGGGTCGCCATATCTTCATCGGTTGATGGTGCAGTATATCGGCGTGCCGCATCCCAGCGGTTTAACCATGGCGCACGATTATCCAGCGCACGTTTATATAATTGCTCAAGGTTTTGTTGCATTTATGTTTCCTTTTGGTTTTGTGTTGTTCTATATCTTGAAATCTGTATTTGCAGAAAAGGTTTTTAGGTTGCGACTGATTGGGTGCAGTGCGATTGGCATCTGGGTAATCGCCCCCGCCAATGCATCCAGACCGTCATCGTGCCCCACCCCGCCAATCGGTGACCACCCCAGCATTTCTGCAACCAATGGTGTTTGCCGGATACGCATATGTGCATACAGGTGACCCGACGTTAACAATGGTTCAATCGCATCCAAGATACGGTCTGATTTATTCCGATTGTTGGTGATTTTATTTACGTATATGTTTTGTCCGCTGCGGGCCGCTACATCACGCATAATTTCAGGCAATGCGTTTCCCAATCCATTGGTTTCAATCGTTATGCGGCGCATACTGTATCGGTGCATAAAATCAATCACCATTTCGCACTGGGTATTCAGTGGATGTGTCTCGTTGTCTGATACGTGCATATAAATCACATCGTGGATAAAGACATTGTGGTTTTTATCATCACGATAGATGAGCACACAGACACTGTGGTCTGATTTATGGCGGCCACTGGACGGATCCCAATAGACAGATGCGCCAGTTATCATGTGTGGTCCCAGACGCGCCGAATGTATATCCAGCATATCTTCGTAAAAATGAATTTGTCCGGGGTCAAGGCGAATCCGATCGGCCGGCACATAATCCAGCATCATTTGTGATGAAAAGTGGCGTGGTCCGACAATTTGACGCATCTGATTTATCTTTTCAATCGGGAAAAGTTCCGGCCATGCGGGCGTGCCATCTGGGCTAATTATCGGAATTTTCAATATTTTATAGCCCGATAAAAAAGGCATTGAAAAAGCATTTTTTTCATATACCATTGGCGTTAAGGAAAAGGATTTTGACATGGATTTTACCCCTAAGACTTTGCCAACTAATCTGGAAGCAGAACAGGCAGTATTGGCCGCAGTGTTAATGAACAATCGCGCTTTAGAACGTGTGTCAGAATTCTTGACATCGGAACACTTTTCACACCCCGCCCACCAGGAAATCTATAAACTGGCGGAACGTCAATTCGCAGCGGGTATCCCATTTGATATCATCACGGCGAAAACATATCTGGAACAGCAAGGCGTTCTGGAATCTGTTGGTGGTGTTGACTATTTAACCCAATTATCAGGCGCAGGTGCAACAGTCGTTAATGTTGAACAATATGGTCGCATCGTGCACGAAAACGCACAAAGACGGCAATTAATCAATCTGGCCCAAGATATTATGGACGGTGCGTTTGTCGAAGATTTGGACAACCCAGTTGAAACCCAGATTCAAGTTGCGGAACAAAAACTGTTCGATTTGGCATCCAAAGGATCATCCGAACGAGATGTTGTTTCAATTGCAACTGCATTACAGGCCGCCCTGCGAGAGGCTGAAACAGCATACAAAGCCGATGGACAATTGTCTGGTTTAACAACGGGATTAACCGCACTGGATAAATCAATCAGTGGTTTGCATCATTCCGACCTTATTATTGTCGCAGGTCGACCAGCGATGGGTAAAACGACACTTGCGATGAATATTGCATTCAATGCAGCAAATGCAATTCACTATGGCACTGCGAACAAGAACTATAAGGGTGCAGTTGTGTTTTTTAGTCTTGAAATGTCCCATTCCCAGTTGGCGGCACGTGTTTTGTCGTCCCAATCAAAGGTGCCTGCATCCGCAATGCGTGAAGGTAATTTGACAGACGAAGATATGCTAAAAATGACACAGTACGCCGATGCAATTAGCAAAATCCCACTGTGTATTGATGATACACCTGGGATGTCTGTGCCAATGATGCGTACACGTGCAAGACGTTTATCACGCAAATATGGTGGAATCGCACTGATTGTTGTTGACTATTTACAGCTTATGACATCCCCTGGGGGCAAGCGCAGTGACAACCGTGTTCAAGAAATTTCTGAGATTACACGAGGCCTCAAAATGCTGGCCAAGGAATTGGATGTTCCGGTTATTGCCCTGTCACAGTTGTCACGTAGCGTTGAACAGCGTGACGACAAACGTCCACAATTGGCGGACTTGCGTGAATCTGGGTCTATTGAACAAGACGCCGACATTGTTATGTTCACATATCGTGAAGAATACTATTTGGCGAACCGCAATCCGTCTGAACGTATTTCTAACACAACAAATTCTTCGATGGTAGAATCATGGCAAAAGCGCTATGAACAATCCCGTGGCAAAGCAGATATTATCATTGGTAAAAACCGTCACGGCCGTCCAGAAACTGTGCGCACGGCGTTCTTTGGCGATTACAGCTTGTTCGACAATCTGCCCGATGAATTTGACATACGTGGCGAAAATATCACACCACAGCCAACGACCAGTGTACCATTGGATGGATCTGAATTTGCGCCAACACCAATTGACGCGGATGCAATCCCAGACGATATGCCGTTATAAGTGATTATTTACTTGCGCTTGCCTTAAAAATTGACTATTATTTTGTCAAGATTATACTTTTTAAGGAGTTTCGTAATGGCCCAAGAAGAAATCATTTTTCCAAATAATATCAGAAACATCCGCCTGAAAAATGGTATGAAGATGACAGAACTGGCACGCCGGACGGGGTTGTCGCTGTCTGCAGTTTCCAAAATTGAAAAGGGCGTTCGTCGCTTGAATCAAAAGCAGTTATTAAATATCTGTAATATTTTGGGTTGCAAATTATCCGACATTTTCATCAAAGCTTCAGATGAAGTGGCTGAACAGTGGCAAACTGAAATCAAACGCCGTTTGAACGATAACGAAGACGGTGGCTTGAAAATTTTCGGCAGTGGGCTGCGCAAAATTCGTCAGCAAACAGGTAAAACAATCGCACGCGCCGCCAAAGATGCGGGGATGACATTGTCTGTATACCATAAAATCGAAGTAGGACAGCGCGAAATCTATGAAAATGAAATCGAGCCATTAGCAAAATCGTTCGCGATGACTGTTGAAGGGATGTTCGACAAAATCGCAACTTTATATAAAAGTGGCGATTTGAACAAACATATTAACAAGGTTAAAGAACGCGTAAAATCTGTTCTGGAACCCGGCAATCCATTATCCAGCATTGATATGGCTGGCGGTTTGTATGGCGCAAAACTGTATGAAAGCGCGCGTAAAAAATTGGTTCCTGTATTTGGTATGCCATCGGGTAAATCAATCGCCTTCAGAAAATCTGATAAAACTATGATTGTTGCCCCAATGTCTTTGGAAGGCCGCAGTGGTATTTATGCAGTTATGCCAAATTCTAAACGCCTGGGTGGATTTATCCCAGAAAAATCATATGTTTTCGTAGATGTTGACGCCCCTGTTGCGGTGGGTGACTTGGCAGTGTGCATTGACACAGATTTCAATACACTGGATTCAGAAACAACTGTGAATGCACAAATTGCTATAGTGCGCCAGGATTCCAAGAGCAAAATCTATGGTCAAGTATCAAGCCCAGAAGAAAAAATTAACGCGCAAACAATGCACAAAGTTATTATGATTGTGATGGAATAAGACCATCGCAATCATGCCCGGAGAGAGAGGTTCAATATGAAAGCACGTATCACAGCAATCGCCCAAAAGTTGCTTAACCTGTATCGTCAAGAACACGTTATTATTGGTGGTTGGGCCACAGTCAATCCTGTGTTTGTTAACGAAGCAGATGATAATGTTATCAACGAGCTTCGCGAAATGCCGACTGGCAAAATGCTGGTACAACATATCGAGAATCTGCGCAGCGGAAAAACACCAATGGATTCTATTGAACCAGAACTGGTTCCATACGGCGGTATGATGGCACAGTCAGATTTGGTCAATGCAGTACTAAGCCGTCAAGAATTAACCGAACTGCAATCTGTGCTAAATACGTTTACCCCAGATCAAAATGGATTGGATGCAATAGAAAAACTGGGCGCAGTTCGTCGATTTGGCGACGAATGGCAAAATGCGATACATGATGCACTGAAATCACACCCAGATTTACAACCTAAATGGGACATCGTCACCAAAACATATCGTGCATATCAATTGTGGGATACAGCAAACCAAACTATTAACACACCACTGGACGAACGCGCACGCGCAGAAATCCAAGCAGAAATGCCAGAATATGAAACATATCTGCCGATGTTTGGGGATGCTGGCAATGAATTACTGGCACGATTGCGCACATTTATCAGCTCAATAAAGACCGAAGACAATGCCTAGTCTTTATCACTGGTGCGATATATCGTATCCATTGTGTGCGGTGTACCGATATAAATCATTGCGCCAGCAGGCGATAAAATAAAATCTAATTCACGCAATCTTTCGCGCAGATTTTCACGCTTTTGTGGGGTGTTTGATGTATTTGGCACTTCTACATCATCACAGATTATTAAATCTGCACGCATACCGGTTATATTTCCGTAAATACCCTGACATATTACAGATGGTTCACGTATGCCAACAGGACGATTTACTGTGATATGCCCCGATGCCCATTCACGCCGTGATGCAGGTATCAAATCTCCGCACCACGGATGATTTTCCAAGATATGTCGAATATGTGATACCATACGCGATGCCAGACCGCTGTGCGCCGACAAAATCAGGATTCGTATCGACGGATACAAATACAATGTGCAGGCTGCGAAAATTCCGACAACTGTTGATTTACCAGAGTGCCGAAACGCCATCAGTAGTCCACGATGCATATCATCGTTCAAAACATCGACCAAAAAATTCATAATTTTCCGATGATGTGATGGCGTAGTCTGACCCAGCACCCTATTCCACGCATCCATAAAATTACAATAATCCGTAATCATCGCATTCGGCGTCTGTGGTCGTATCCGTAATGTATCCATAGTCATTTATCAAATTCGGCAACGCGTTATCCAGTACCATTATCAGATTTTTATACAATCCCAATACGCCACCACCTGTTAATTTGTCTTGGATTAAACTGTTTGTGTATTCCAAGAAACTTATTACATTCGTATGCGTGTTGCGCCACGCTTCGATATCGACATCGGGCGCATGCAGGTCTTTTAAGGCTTCGATTAAAAAGTTAAAGTCTGCGTTCAAGTGTTCTGGATCTATTTTTGCAGTTGGCTGATAGTCCACAACACGTGACAGCGCAACCATTCGATAAATATCAATCCGCGTATCTGCAGCTGGCGCATTATTAAATACAATTCGCCCACCATCAAAAGACGGATTTTCAACAACTGAATATTCATCGGGGCTTAAAACAACCTCATTAAACGCAACATGAACATCAGCCGCCTGAAAAAAAGGAAATGCAAATTCAAATTCGGTTGCTTCGCCGTCTGCAATATAAGATATTTTATGCATATCGTTCCCCCTGTGCTTATCCAACCAGATCATCAAATCGACTAAGTATTGTTTTTATCAGATTTGGTTTTTTAGCCTTGGTTGATTTCAATTTTTGCAAATTAGCATTGCGCTTTTCTGTGTATGGTTTTTCTGTTTCTGACTTTAGTCGCGCCAGAACCGCCCCCTGGGTCAGACCACGCGCAGATACGCCAGATGCACCATATTTTGCACGTTGACTGGCCAAGGCTTTTTTAACCAGATTTGTTTTTTCAGCTTCGTCCGATGCCATTTGTTTCAAGATTTCTTGACGGGTGGATTTTGCTTGTTTTTTTTCATCTTGGTAATCCAAGATTTCACTAACATCTGATACCAATTGTCCCATAATTTTTTCCTTTGGTTTATTAAGTTGATAAATTAAACACTGTATCTGCCGGATACATTGACTGACAAGACTGTGATTGGTTGTGGTTCATTGCCGTGGATTATCCAGTATGGTTCTGTACACGTTTTTGTCGTGCCCAAAACATTTACAGATACATCACCTGTAAAGCCGATGTGTTCATCTGCATAAATTTCATTCGGCATGCTAACGCGTGCGCCATTTATAGATACAGACTTGGTATTTAACAGGCGTAGTGATATCTTGCGAATACGCAGGGCTGTCACGTTATGACCCGATGCACGAAACGGCAAAGATGCAGCACGAAGCGCAAAGTTATATTTGCCAGCATCGTCCAATGCATCATCTGCAAAGCATTCCAGATTGTATGTGCCGTCACGCAGTGTCACGACATATGTCGAACCGTCAACAACCGCCACAGAAATAAAAGAACCGTATGTTTTATACCGCCCCCACGCAGATATTCCCAATGCGCTGTTCTGGTTCAAAACTGCCATATCGCCATCTGCGGTCACAACGAACAACTGGGACGTTGCATCGTTATACGACATATCAATTGGCGATGTCATTATATGCTTTGCAAATGCGCAAAGGTCTGTGGCGTTATAGTTTTGCCCCAAATCGTCCAACGACAATTCACGAATATCATGCAATGTCTTGGACACGAACACAGTCGCACCTTCTATCTTTTGCGGTGCCAGATATCGTGTGGCACACGAACCAACCGATGTATGCTGCTTAACATCAACAGATGACGGGGTCAGTGGTTTACTGGAAATTGCCCATTCGCCATCAGACGTTAGAATTTGCAGGTTATCGCCGCTGACCACGGTACAAATTTGCTGGCGCTGTTGTGATAAAAGTGTCAAGAAAATCGCCTCGTCATCCAGTCCGGTGCCAACATCAAAGTTTTTATGTTGCCCCACTTTGGACATCCAAATGCCGGCGGGATATGAACGCGAACCACCAAAGACCAGTCTGTCTTGATGAAATGTGATACTGCATGGCCAACCACGCTGGGTGCTAAATGCAGCCTCGTACCAATTAGACACAGAGGTGCTGGGCAAACTGTATGTGCCGTTTACGTATGCGATAACTTCTGTGGAACTGATGTATTCATCAATTATCCACTGTTTATCCAAAAGCAAGAATCGCGCACGAACATATTCAGGTGTCCAGAAATCTGAACTGGTTGTAAACTTGGCATAGTTATTGCCACGATCACTGGTAGATACTGTGATTTTAATATCAGATGTATCTTCGAACCGCATAAACGGTATGTACATAGACATATCTGCGTCATTTATCGCAAAGATAAAGTCCGTCAATTCAAACCCAGTGGATGTCTTGCGCAAGATTTGTGGCTGGTAATCTGGGTGCACAAATATCATCGTATCAAAACGCTGGGCGTATTGCAGATTCTGTAAATCATCTTGCCCCCATGGGACTAGCAAATCCGCAACACGCGTATCCCCAGAATATATCTGGACATGGCCGGCACTTAGCACCAGAATATAGTTTTCGTTTTCTCCCACAGAAAAAGCGGCCAGACGTGAGTTATCACGCAAGGTCGTGATATGCTTTAGTCCACGTCTGCGCGTTAATCCACCACTGGGCAGCACATCCATATTTTCCAGATGTGATAAACCGTTTATATCATCACGTGCATAGAATTCAGGTGCGACCTCGCCATGGGCAAACGAATTTTGTGTATAAATAAAATTTGCCATTGTTATCCCCCCAATTAAAAACGTGTATCTATTAATGAAAATTTATCTATCTGGGCGGTGGGGCTGGTGGTGCTGTCGATAAATTTAGCAGATTGTAATTCTGATTCATATAATGCTGTCAGCATTCTGAATACAGTCTGGTCGCCAGATAATGGTATACAAAATTCCATTGCTAACTTGGTCGCCACCAGTGACACAAAATAACTGGGGTATTTATCAACGTCAATACGGACACACGCAGTTATTGTTATCTTGTCAAATGGTGCAATAATTTTATTTCCGACAATGTCGCCGTTTGATTTTAATACACGCAAAACATTGTTCGGGATTACAAAGTTCCCGTCTGAATCAGGCACAAGATCTAATTGACGAATTGCGAAACACCACGGATGCGATGCAATCAGCGCATCTGTTATTGGATCAAACAGTGTTCGTGCCAACTGGGCTGCGGCGGCATCATCACTGAGTGATTGAATTGGTGCTTCGCCCAGTTTCAATAACGCCATTGAACATAAGTCTATTTTTGTAAGCATATTTGCCCCCATTAAATTCGATAAAAATTATCGGTGACGCAAATATGCGCCACCGTTTTATAAAGCCCCTAGGCCAATGCACCAGTTGTGACATTGCTGGCGGTGATGTTAATCTTTTTGATTGTTGTGTTATCAGATGCGTTGATAATTACAACGTCACCAATATTCATCAATGTCTTAACATCGTTAAAGTATCCAGTTGCAGAAATAGTCGCAACTGTTTCAGAACTGGATGCATAGTGCCACAATGTGAACCCGTTTGCATACGCAATAACCGACAGATTTTTATTTTGAAATGCCATAAGATTTATCCTTTGGTTAAAAAAATTATTTGAACACGTGATATTTAAGCAGCCTTGGCATCACTGCATTTAACGCGAACAATACCATCGTTGTCGATTAAGACTGCACCTTGGGACATACTGTTGCTGATAAAGTGCGCTGCGCGTTCACCGTGCCAAGAAATATCTGTTTTGACTTCCTGGCCACAGGCGTGCCCAATGCTGGATGCGTGATAGATAAAGCAGTCGCGATTAGATTCACTAAATGGCAAACCGTTATGCAATACCCACGTGATACCCAACCATTTTTTTGCTTCGAAACCGTTTAACAATGGTGTCGCATCGCCAACATAGTCTGCAGATACAAATTCATCCATTGCCAACAGTTCGTTCCACTGGTGTACGCCAATCACAGCAAAACGACGACCATCATCTGGAACATCGTTTGTATTCAGAACTTCGACCGCAGATAAAATCAAATCTTTGGTTAAACCGGTCGTATAATCACCAACAGACAATGTTGATGCATTCATTGCATCGATAATTAATTCGTCTGTTTTGCGACCCAATGCGTATGCACCCGCAGATGCAACAACACGGCGTTCATCAATATTGACTTTTAATTCATCCAATGCATCAACCCAGTCACCTGCATAATAATCCATCAACAAGCATTCCACAGGTTCGTGATTCAAATTCATCACTGGTACAATACCGTGACGTGATTTTGTGCTGGCAGTGCCACGACCAACTTTTTGGAATGTCGTAGATGCACCAACAACCCCAGATTTACTGCGAACAGTTGAACGCAGTTTTGTACCCATCTGTTGATAGGCTAAATGAACATCGGCTTCGAATTGTTTTACGAAAACCTGATCAATTGAAATGGACATATTTTTTTCCTTTGTTTGGTTAAATAAAAAAAGCGCAACGCGCGACAAATTTTGTAAAACGGTTATGCAAAATGCGCCGTGATTACAAAATGAATGCGGGGTCTGGGGGACTTGTCCGCAATAAAAAATTCAGTCAGACTGATTAGTCATCTGACTGAAATTTTCAAAATAAAAACCCGAACAAACGTTCGGGTAAATTAATAATACGAATTTATATTATTTCTTTTTTGCGCATTTTTTTGCACATGCTTTTTTTGCAACTGGTTTTGCAGCTACTTTTTTAACAGCTACTTTTTTTGCAGGTGCTTTTTTAGCAACTGGCTTTTTAACCGCTACTTTTTTTGCAACTGGTTTTTTTGCAGCTGGTTTCGCAGCAACTTTTTTTGCAGGTGCTTTTTTTGCAACTGGTTTTTTAACTGCTACTTTTTTAGCAACTGGTTTTGCAGCTGGTTTTGCAGCTACTTTTTTTGCAGGTGCTTTTTTTGCAACTGGTTTTTTAACTGCTACTTTTTTAGCAACTGGTTTTGCAGCTGGTTTAGCAGCTGGTTTAGCAGCTACTTTTTTTGCAGGTGCTTTTTTTGCAGCAGGCTTTTTAGCCGCTACTTTTTTAGCAACTGGTTTTGCAGCTGGTTTCGCAGCTACTTTCTTTTTGAACAGGCGGAATACCATTTTTCTCTCCTTCTCTTCTATTTTTTAGATAGAACAAAATTCGTTTTGTTCTTACTTGTTATTTTATCTGAATATCAAAAAATAGTAAAGAAGAAAGTGACATTTTTTCTTATGAATATAATTTTTTAAATCCATTTTCTATTTTGCGAATGTATTCTGTATCGCCATCACGCCAATATTTTGGATCACGCATCATACGACGCAAATCTGAATCAGTTAAATTTTTTATTTCATTTTTATCTGTTTCAACGGTTGGTTCCATCGATTGCATCATTCGATATACGCCTTGGATTCCTTGGGGTGTAGAGCATAATTCATCAAACGCCTCGGCGGGTAAATATTTAGTTCCGAACGCTTCGATTGCACGCAATGCATCGTTCATTTTTTCTGTGCCACCAAAAAAGTTTTTTAATTCACCGATTGCATTTTTTTCATTTTGTGTTTCATATAATTCACTTATCACAGGTGCTAAAAATTCATTCGCGATTGCATAAATTTTTTCAACTTGGTTTGTTGTTAATCCAATTTCATGAAATTTATTTTTTATATTTTCATCATCAAATAATTCATTTGTTGGATATTGATCAGCCGATTCGGGCACACCAATTGCACGATTTAATCGCGTGCGCACATTTTCGTCACTGTCACTTGTTGGCACAGTTATCATTGTTCCAATCTTTCTTTCCAGTTCCGAATAAGATTTCATCAATGCATCTGTATTCAATGTGCCGTCCGCGTTTAAAAATTTTTCTGGAACTTTATCCATTTTATTTATCCTTTGGTTCGTTTGATTTTCTTAGAAAGTAAATTCCACCAAGTGTAAAAATACTTTGCAATGTTATAAAAATATCTGTGTCACCGACCAGATATGCTGTGATAGCAGATATAATACCAACACCTGATATAATGTATGTTCGATACCCAGACAGAAACCCACCTTTGACAAACTTGTTCATTGTTATTTCCACCTACAAATAAAATAATAATTCATCAACATCTAAAATATAGCCACGTGCACGTGCCCAATCTGGTAAAACACTGGCGCGATGAAAATTGGTTGCGCCACGACACATATCCGGCAAACTACCCATCAGCATCCGCCCCGCAACACGCAGGCACATTTGAAAACCACGACTGGTCGGGGGGACTGATAACATATCGTGACGCGCCGATGTTTCGCGTAAAGATTCAAACATATCGGTATCCGATATTATTTGTGCGACATTTTTACCGGTGGCACGTGATGCATTATCAATCATGGATACCAGTGCCTCGACCGCGGATAGTGAAGATGCAGATGTTTCTGCATAAACAACACGCGCAATTTGATATGATAACTTTCTGGACGCGTCTGGATTTTTTATCAGTCGTAAATTCATTTCTGAAAATCCCCCCATTGTATTTTATGACAAATAAAAAACCGCACAAAAATGTGCGGCTTAAAAAATAGACAAAAAAAATCCCCAACCGATGTTGTGGATATAATCTCTGTCTTTGATATATTGTATGGTATCACATTTTCAGATAAAAGTCAAGAACTTTTTTTCAAACCCGCGAAAAACCGCCATTACAGCATTGTAATCTCGTCACCATAGACCAGCAAATACCGCGTATCACGGCGCAATATTAACGCACCGTTTTCATTGATTCCGATTAGTTCAGCGGGTGTGCCTTGGTATAATACATCTTTGTTCAAATGCTCAACCAACTGCATCCAGCGGGTACGTACAGCCGAGAAATCTGTTCTGCGCCATTTATCCAGATTGCGCATCACCCCCCCCAACAATTCCGTCGCAGACATCCCAGAAATATAATTATCAAGTTTAGTTGTTTTATATTCGCGCACCGTCGGATTCGTCTTGATGTTTATGCCAATACCAACAATGACATAGGGACCTGCATATTCTATTAATATTCCACTGACTTTTTTGCCATCAATTAAAATATCGTTTGGCCATTTAATTGTCGGCTCTATTCCATAAGAAATCAGAGTTTCTGCAACCGCAACCGCAACCGTATACGCCAAGCGACCATCACGTACATCACAATCATAAATAAAACTGACATATAAGTTACCGTGGTGTGAAACCCATTTACGACGATGACGACCGCGTCCCGCACTTTGCGCCAGTGCAACAATCGCCACGCGATTTGCCCCACGCCCCGCCGCAATCAATTCGTGTGCAGCATCTTGGGTACTGGGGATTTTATCAAAAGAATAAACCTTATATCCGGCCAAGTTTATATACCCCATTGCTGTTTAAAATAAATTCACGACCAAATTTTCGACGCAATTGATAAATAGCGGTATCAACCGTATGTGTTGATGTATCCGCAGCATAACCCAGTGCGCTTTTCAGTTCCAGCGCGTTCATACCACCACTTTTATAAAGAGCCACCACAACCTTGCCCTGAATATACGGCAACGATACAGGTTCGCCAAAAAATTCAGTCAAGATTCGAGAGTTATCACACGCGGCCAACAAAGTTGCTTTTAAATCAATCGGCGATATCGGTGTACAGATATCAATTTCATCAAGATTTAAATCTGTAAGACTGGGGGCGTCCAGAACCGTTGCGTTCAAATCAGCCAGGATTTGACGCCAAATATTGTCAGATGTAAAAACACGCACCCCTGTTAACATATAACAACAATACCCAAAAGCCGCCCAAATGTCCAATAAAAAACCACGTGCATAACGCGCGTGGTTTGGGATGTCGAAACCGTGCATAAAAAATGTGCTTAGTCGCGTCCAGTGTTCTGGGGCGAATCAATATACTTAGTAAAGTCTTGGATTCGCGCCCCGGTCGACGACAAAATCTTGGAAATACTGTTTGTCGACGGCCATCTAGGCTGTCCTTCTTTGGACCAACGCTTGCTTTTATTAAAAGTCGTTGGATCCAGACCACTGCACTTCGCCAGTCCCGAACAAGACATACCATGTTCGATCGCAAAGCGTTCTATTGCCCGCCATACATCTTCGTGGGTCATTTTTCTCTCTCCTTTCGATTTTTGCCAGAAACCACATAAACGTTCCAGCACACCACGAATTTTATGTCAGGGCACTAATTCATACAACAAGTAGCATTTCCTAGGTTTTTAGGGATATTTCGGGCCTTTTTTAGGAATTTTTAGAAAAAAATTAAAATACAAAAATTTTTTTTGACAAAACACTTGACAAATCCAAATATCTGTATTATATTTCGATTCGTCAAAGGAAGCAAAGCCGATGACCAGGTGCGAAAGCATCTGTGGGGTCCAGGGATTCAGACTCCCTCCTACATTCTCTCTCCTCTGGACCGTGGACCCCAGAACATATTTTTAGAATGCCCAATTTCTTTTTCTCCTTTCCTTCCTTTCGGGGCATTCGGAAATACCGCCGGCAACGGCGGTGTTTTTTTTATAAACAAAGTACAGATTATAACCAATAAATATATTCGACAGGATTTTTCCGCGATTTGAATATTGAAAAAATCCCCCGCATTTGCGGGGGTGGCGGCTAGTCATTTGTGTAATAACATCTGCTACTGGGATATCGAAAGGAACCTTTGATATTTGTACCCGTATACCCCGATTCCACATAGCAATCTGTTATTGCGGCGGATCCTGCATCGCTCGTTGCCTTAGAATCACCTGTCTTCTCGGCACAGGATACACAATCTATTTTTGTTAAATTATTGCCATAACCACCCATAGAGACTGTATAATCCCCTATTCCCTTATTGTTGTAATATCCTGGACTGCATCTTAGCTTACCCTTTCCCGAAGTAGTAGAGCACGCCCCAGTAGTACTGCTGCAACATTTTAGAGCAGACCACTGCGCTTCTGGATTGTTCGTCAGTGTACTATAGTCGTTGTACCCCGAACACCCACCGTCGTAACAGCATTTCCATACAGCGTAATTCGTTATTGTTATCTCATCACCATATTCCCCATTCCAATCAGTTTTTATTGATGTTGCGCCACATGCAGAACTGCAGTCTTCTAGGCTTTTAGCCATATCTGAACCACTAACATACTCCCCCCTACGGAGATGTGGTTTTGAAAGCACATAATAACTTTTGTTGCAGAAGATAACCAAGAAGGGGCTGTTATACTGTACACCCCGCAGTTGTATTGGTTATATAAATATCTATAACCTTCACTTAAACGTTGGTCTTTTATCAACTGGTTTATTATTGCTTCCCCTTGTTTAGACACACCAAGAGTATTACAGACAGATGCATATATATCTGTACTACTGTCGCATTCAGTTACAACAATCGCGTAGTCGTGGTCAGGAAGACAATCTGTCATTGTAAAAGTACACCCGCCCGTATTAATAGTTCTATTAACTGCTGTATACCCATTGTTACAGCTACCACTACCACACGAAGAATAACAAACATTTTGCCCCTTAATATAGTATGTAGCGGGGGTTCCATTGCAATTGGATGCATAATGAGCTGCACTACTGCATGAGCCCGTACTCGCTGTCTCGCAAGTAGCACCGTACACAAAATTCGTCGTCATTATCGAAAATATAGACACAAAAAATAAACCGATATTTAGATCCGACATAAACCCAGTTAATTTTTTCCCGATTTTTCGCATGTTACACCCCCGTTTTCGCGCCGAAAATAAACGTCCCATTGGATTCAGCACAGATTTTCCTTCTCTATGTCAGGTATCATAATGCTTTGCGCGTTTTTAGGCAAGACTATTTTTCAAATATAGAAAATATTTCCCAATGGGTGCTGCCTACAAACTGGTCAACGGGGATTAATGTCTTTAATTCATAACCACCGCGCGTTAATGTTTCCATATCGCGCCGAAATGTTTGTGGATTACACGATACGTAAATTATGCGCTGAACATTACTTTTAACCAATTCGCGGCATTGGGCGTCTGCGCCGGCGCGTGGCGGATCCATTACCACACAATCGTACGTGTTCAGCATACCAACCGTTAATGGTTTCTTGAATAAATCGCGCTTAGCGCCTGTGCCAACAACGTCAAAACCGTCTGCGTTCAATGCAAATGTAAAATTTCCCAGACCACAAAATAAATCAGCCACACGTTTTGCGCCAGACGTTGCGTCCACAACCATATTGCGCAAGGCATCTGCGCCGGTGACAGTTGGCTGTAAAAACGCATTTGGTGGAAATTCTGTGACGGTGTCGCCAAAACTGACCACTGGTTTTGCTTTTTTAAAAACAGCCTTATCATTCCAAGTTATTCGGATAACGGGCAGTTTTTCCGCTGTACGTCTAAATTCGGGGGTCACATATGGAACAGAACTGGTTATATTAACGTCAATCCCGTTGTCGCACAGTGTTACCAGACACGCACCAGCACCCGCCCACGGCAAGCGCGCTAAATCCGGCAAAATAGAGTTTATTTCTGGAACCAAATTTGGACATTCAGTTATCGGAACGATATTTTTTGTGCCTGTTTCAAAAAAGCCAAACACGCCACCTGCAAAACAAAAATCAGCCCGTCGGCGCAGCCCACCATCAATCCAAATCGGCGCGCCCATCATTGGCAATGCGGGCAAAGCAGCAATCTTTTTGTCGTGATAGTCGGATGCTGCAAAATCAAATTTGCAACCACCACATCGACCAAAAAAAGGACAGGTTTTCATTTATTACCCTAGAAATTTACGCGTACGCCCGCACGTAATTGATGCGCAATCGGATTAAAGTCCGTAAGCGTTTCAATTCCTGGCTCAAACATATACATATAGCGGTATCCAAAATCCAATGCAAAGTGTTCGCCCATTTCAAACGCAATTCCCGCCAGTGCAGCAACCACAGGACTTATCTTTTTATCTAATGTGACACCATCTGCACTGTTCCAAGACAACCCAGCACCAAATCCAACATATGGCACAATCATCTGGGGCCGAAACATACGATACATACTATCAATTCTGGCATCAAACAACGCATTTATAAACATCGTGTCGCCCGTTAATTTGAATGTATCCCATTCGGCATTATTGCGAATATAGTTTGCCTCTAATCTAAAAGTGTCATAAATGCGGATACCGGCAACCGCTTCGAACGAAGACGTGTTTTGACCACTGGTTACGACTGTGCCATCATTATCGTCGGACCACATTGAAAAATTATACATTCCACCGATATAAAAACGATGTTCGCGCGCAAAAGATTCAGAATCATTGCCAGATTCTGGAATTATAACCGGCATTTCAACCATTTCTACACGATATGGAACCGCAGCATTCGCCACCATTGGCATTAATGCAAAAAATGGAAACAAAACTTTCTTATTCATAATCCATACCCCCAATTAGAAATTCATACGAAACGACGCCATAATATTGCTGATATTATCAACGCCACCGCGCGGCACATTCCATCCAAAGCCGTTACCAATCATCATCTGATACTGGTAATAAACATCCATACCGATTAAATCGTTGAACATTACATTGAATCCCAATGCTGCACGTGGCGCAGCGATGACCACACCATCTGCACCATTTGCACCATCAAAGCGATACGCACCAAATGCTGCCCCCACACCCATAAACGGCACAAAGGTTCGACGATGCGTTATGTCGCCCAACTGGACATAGCGACGCGCTAAATCAAAATACAACATTCCACCAAACGTCTGGTAGTTTGCAGATAAATCATCCAGGTCCGAAAACTTTAACGTTGTGGCTTGGAAATCCAGTTCTGTCCGTACATATGATGACAAGTTCCATCCCAAGCCAATCTGAGTCGTATAAGAACCCGACGATTCATATTTGTCGCCCATATATTTTGCCTGGGACGTTGCAAAACCAAGATTCAATCCGCCCCCCATACGCACATACATAGACGTTGGAACAAACATACGTACATTTGCATCTTCTATGATTCCAGCGGTTTCATACACCTCTGCTCCAAGTGCACCAGGTGCTTCATCGACAGCATTTGGCGCAATACGTGGTGCCGCTACAACATCAACGCCACGTTTAACCTCTCTTATAAAAAGGTCTGCATCAAATCCTGCCAAAGCAGGCGATGTAACCAACATAGTTAGTAAAACATAAGAAACTTTATTCATCGTTATAACCCAGGTTTTATTTATAATGAATTTTAACATAAATTGAAACTTGATTCCAGTGCCTTTTATGCGTACCATTATGGTTATGAAAAAAAATACAGATAAAAAAATAGCACTGGTTGCGGGCGCATTGGATTTACCGTTCTTTACACGAGATGCATTGCAACGCGCTGGCTGGGACGTGTTTATCGTTGGTCTGAAAAATTTCGTAGACCCACGACTGAACCCAGATTTGGTCGTACGACTGGGGGGCGCAGGCCGCGCAGTACGAGAGGCAAGAAAACGCGGAATAAAAAAAATCACATTTGTGGGCGCGTTGGGACATCCAAATCTGTCTGACATTCGACCAGACTGGTGGTCGTTTTGGACATTGTTAAAAATACTAAAAAATCAACGGGGGTATGATTCTATGGCGGTTGCATTAAATAAAGTTTTAGAAAAACAGGGCTTTGAAATTGTCGCAGCCCAAGATTTAGCCCCTGAATTAGCTTTTGAAACAGCGGGCGTGCAGACACGCGCAAAACCAACCACAGCAGACAAGAAAAATATTGAACGTGCCATAGAGGTTTCACACACCATCGGCGCGGCTGATATTGGCGCATCTGTTGTTGTTGACAAGCAAGTAATCGCTGTCGAAGCGGCCGAAGGTACTGCACGAATGCTGAACCGAGTGGTTGAAATGCGCGCAAACCGCAAACGCAAAAGCGGCGTTTTTGCAAAAATGACCAAACCCGGTCAAGATTTACGCATCGACATCCCCGCAATCGGTGTTGATACAGTTAATGCGGTGGCAGACGCAAACCTGCGCGGGATTATAGTAAACACAAAAACGTGCTTTGTTGTGAACAAGCCCGCAGTTATCAAACAAGCCGATAAACGCGGAATATTTATCGTTGCACTGAACGAATAAAAATCCCCCATTCCTGGGGGTTTTTTGATATTTTACATTATTCTGCTTCGATAATATCTACAACAGTTACCTCGAACACAACGTCTTTACCCGCCAATTCTGGAACATATTCTGTTGGGAATGTGATATTAACCTTGCGTTCTTCGCCCTTAACAGCGCCAATCAATTGATCTTCAAAACCTGGGACAAATTGGCCACTGCCCAGTTTTAATGGAAAACCTTCGGCTGTGCCACCAGGGAACTGAACCCCGTCCAAGAATCCAGCAAAATTAATAACAACGGTGTCACCATTTTGCGCGCCAGCATTACTGTCACAGGCACCTAATACGCCACACAAACCCAATGCAATCATCAATTTTTTCATTTGCTTTCCTTTTGTTTTAGTTGTTTTGTTTAGTTGTTATACACACAGCGGAACCCATATTCACGCATTGTAGATCCCTCCGCTTCAATTCGATAATCAAAATATGGTGTCGGGCGCATCACGTCAAATGACGGTTTGTCGTATACCATAACAATACTAGCTGCGTTGCGGCCACAAATACGTTTCATTTCATAGTCAGCCACCGCCGCCAATACAGTGCGAGCATCACCATTTATATCCATACCATCCGCATTCTGCATCAAGCGCAAACGCATTTCGCGCAGATCCGAATTCCCCAACAAAATCTGAACACGAACCATCGTGCCGTGATATTCTTGCCAACGGGTTTCCATACGGGATGTATTCCAGCGGTTAGCAGTTTGTTCTTTTTCGGCCGCAGTCTTTGGCTTGTACGAATCGATATTAGCAAATTGGTTATCTGCCTGCATAAAAGTACTGGTTCTTTCGTTATACAGTGGCGCATCCGCCCCACCCGTTGCAAAATCGTCAACATTGTATGGCGCATCACCTGTCGTACACCCAGCCAACGTCAGCGCAGAACACAGTGCAAAAAGAATTGTTTTTTTCATGGTCTTTTTCTCTCTTTTTTTTAATTTTAGCAAATAAACCTTTTTGATTCAAGTCACGATTTATGGTAAAATATGCATAGATGTCAAATGTAGTACTGGAATCTTTATTGCGCCCACTGGAAGAATTCTATAAACCAGAGTTTGTAGAAGAAATCGCAATTAACCACGCGGGCGAGGTTTGGATGCGCCTGCACGGCGCACGTGTTCCCTGGGTTTCATATCAGGCAGAGTTTTTATCCAAACAGTACTTGGTTGATTTAATTCATACTGTTGCAAATATATACGAACGACCATTCGACCCCGTTCACGGTATGCCGGTGGTATATGCCACCCTGCCGGGAAATCATCGTTTCACTGCTATTGCAGGACCAAATGTACAATACGACGAGCGTGACGTAACAGGAGGTGTTGCGATGAATATTCGTGGCGGCGGCGCACATGATACTAGTTTTGAAAACTATCACTTGAAACGCGGTCAAGAATTATTAAAAGTCAAACCACGCGAAAACGTTCGCCCAGACGACCCGTATGAACGCTTGATGACTGCAATTAATGACGGTAGTCCAATTTTAATCAGTGGCGCAACTGCAACAGGTAAGACAACTTTCCTGAATCATATGTTGACGCTGATTGATAAAAATAGTCGTGTTATCACCGTCGAAGACGCGCGTGAAATCCGTGTCCCCCAACTAAATCGGGTGCACTTTGTATTGTCGCGTACAGAACAAACAAACGATATGAATTATGCGAGATTACTGGACTTGGTTGTTCGCATGACGCCTGATGTGATTATCGGTGGCGAAATCTCAACCGACAATGCGGCGGTTTTGTGGGAAATGCTGGGCACGGGACATGATCATTTCTATACCACAATCCATGCCGAAAGTGCTGAGGCCGCATACGCCGCGTTCGCAGACCGCATCTTGCACACCCAGCCTGCATACGACCGTACAGACTTAATCACGGAAATGAAAAAGAAAATCCGTGTCGTTCAGTTATCTCGCGATGGTGCTCTGCGCGCCGTTACCGAAGTTGTATAAAAGGAGTACATTATGAACGAGAACGAGATTGCAATTACGGACCCAAACTATCGTGCACCACAAAGCGATGAACTAAGTCGCGAATTAAAAGAGCGCGAAGTAGAAAAACTGCGTCAAGCCGAAGAAAAAGAAAACCAAATGCTAGAAGAGTCTTGGCAACGTCATTTAAAACGTGTTGAAATGCGCAAGAAATTCTTGGCTGCAATAAAGAAGATCTTTGTCAGAAACAATACCCAAACAGGACAAAAAGAACGATAAAACGTCCCCAAAATGGGGATTTTTAGTTTTTTTAAAAAAAGTACTTGCATTTATTCCATCAACAATATATTATACATAACGCTTTAAGGGGTTGTAGCTCAGCTGGTTAGAGCGTCTGCCTGTCACGCAGAAGGTCGCGGGTTCGAGCCCCGTCAATCCCGCCAGCTATTCACACCGTCAAACGACGGTGTTTTTTACACACATCTTGTTGACAAAAAATATTTTAATAATATAATCACAAGCAATATTAAAGGATATTTGTGTGCCTACCAAGTATAACCTGACTGCAGAACAGCAGAAGCGCGTTAACGAATTACGCAAAATGTCACCCAGTGCATATGAAAAGATATGCAAAGGATGTGGTATATGCTGTCTGCACAAAATAGGAACTCAAAACATAACATTCTATACAAAATTATGTTGTGACCATCTGGATTTAAAAACAAAGCGTTGCAAAATATATTCAAAACGCCTAAGCGCCAACAAGCACGAATGCACCAAGGTTACACCAGACCTTGTTCTGGACGGCGATTTAGTGCCACGCTCGTGCGGATATGTAGAATATATTTTCGGACCTGCACTACAACCAATTAATCTGGATTGGCCAATGGTACGCCATTGCAACAACTTGAATTTAGATGACATCTGCATCGCAATAAATGCGATAATCCCAGATTCCATAAATTGGAAACAAAGATAAGGAAAAAACTATGACAAAAGCATACAGAATTTCACAAGTATACGATATTGCACATAACTTTATTACAGACAGAACATCTTTTATGTCTATCAAACAGACAAACTCGGCGATAAAGTATAAATTTTCACAAAAATTTATGTCTGGGGACGTTTATACATTAAGTATCATTCAGCCCATAGGCCCTGTGATCAAACCACATTTTAGCGTTCGAGACTGGGAAGTTGACTATAAATTGGGCTCGATTATATTAGAGCACAACGGACAAAACCTGATGTTGGCTCAAACCAGACACAGTGTTGGCAAAGCTGCTGACAAGACCACGTCTGATGCAGAAAAATGGTTAACACGTATAAAATCACGCAAATTCTTTGATTTGATTGACTTGGTAAAACAAAGAACAGCTGGCAATTTACCGTTGCAGAATAACTCTAAAGAGATATTCAACATTGTGTACAGACTGCAAGAATTACAAAAATAAAAGCCCCAATAGGGCTTTTATTTTTATACAAACGATTACTTTCGTTCTTTGAAATACGGCAACATGCGCATCGTAAAAAGACCGGCCAGCATTATCGACAATGTGATAATAACCAGATACCAACGCAACCACGAATAACCACCAAATACACCAATATACATCAGCCCTACATAACCAATCCAACGACCGATAAACAATGCAAAATCACGAAAAACAAAATATTCTATTCGGTGATTAGATGTTATGCATTTTGAATTTGATAGTTTATACATATTTACTGAGCACAATTGATCCAAAACAACTATCGCAGTCGAATACACAAAATTATAAATTAAAAACGTTATCGGTGTCGTGCGCCACACAAATATAGATATCCCTATCAGTGAAACAAACATAGCAAACAATATCATATACGGATAATATCGCGGCTTGCCATATCGGCCCGACAACCACGATGTAATAATCGAACAAGCCGAAAACAGCGTTGTTAATATCCCCAAATTCAAGTCTGTCTTGAATATATATACTGTGTACATAGTTATCACAGACGCCAGCAACCCTGTACCAAAACCACGCATAATTTCCATCGCGAACAGATGACGGATAACTGAGAATCGCAGCATACAGCGAAAGAAGCCACCAAAATCAATCGGCTTGCTACTGCGATGACGTGACGGCGATAAAAATGCCATCAGAATCAATTCCAGCACAGATAGCACCAGCAACACATTTGCAACCTGAACAAACGAACCTGTATCAATAAAAAATCCCAATAGCACCGGCACAAATACTTTGACTGCATAACACGCAGCCATTTTGGCGCCCATATACAAGCCAACATTGTGACGCGTACTTTTTTCGGCGACCATAGAATGCATCGGCAGATAGTAAAGTGCCGACCCCAGTCCATATAACACCCCCAGTGGGATCACATAATTCGGCACAAGGTCACCCAGCATAATAATCGAAATCAACAGCGCAATTTTTGGCAGTTGATTCAGTGCAAATATCACAACTTTGTTATAACGCTTGCACCAGTTCGCGAAAATAAAAAATCCTGCACATGTGGCAGCATACTCAAACAACTTGTACATCGACACAGACAAAATCTGTTCAGACGACAAACTCATAATAAAAGAAATTAAAAACGTTCCCAAAAACAAGTCCGTAACATTACGCAATGCTGAAAACACAACTAATAACTTTAAATCGCGGGACATTTTCTGGGATAACATGATATATTTCTCTCTCTGAAAGGGTATTATATCATAAAATTCCCAAGAAATAAATCAGACATATAAAAAATTGACACTATGATTTGGCTGTTATATAATATAAAATATGAAAAAAACAGTATTTATTTTGTTTGCGATAATGGTGGTATTGGCGGGCTGTGGTGTAAAATCTGGGCTGCGCCACCCGAACCCAGATTATCCACGTTCTTACCCAGTTTATTAAAAATCCCGCCGGTTGGCGGGATTTTTTTATTTTCCGAATTTACCACTGCGGGGGAATCCGACCGGTATTGTGCGCCCCTGGGATGCACGCTTGGCAACCCATGGTTTCCAATCTTCCAGTTTTGTTGTTCCACGACCTGTTGTCCAACCAAAACCGTTTGCCGCATCAAAGAACATAACATCCAAAACATACGTGCGTTCGGCGTTATATTTTTGCAGGATTACACCCTTGCCCCTGGACATTTCTGGGATTTCATTCGTTGCAAATATCAGCAATTTATCATTCGACCCCGACATTGCAACCATATCGCCCGTCACCGACACACACATAATCGCAGGATTCTTTGCATCTACATTCATAACCTGCTTACCATTGCGGGTTTGTGCCAGACAGTTTTCACCAGACACAACAAAACCAACACCGTGACGACCAATAACCAAGTATTTCGCATTTGTATCCAGCACAAATGCACGAACAATTGTTTCGTCTGCGCCGATATCCGCCATCATACGCACAGATTCACCAAATCCACGCGCAGATGGTAATTCGTTTGCCGGCAATGTAAACATTTTACCCCCAGATGCAAACAAATTGATTTTATCCGTAGACATTGCGTGGAATGCAAATTGCAATTCGTCACCTTCTTTGAATTTGACATCCAGACTGTTCAAATCCAAGTGCCCCTTGGCGGCACGAATCCAACCCATTGTCGACAAGATAATTGTCAGCGGTTCTTTTTCAATAAATTCGTCTGCGTTGATAACAACTTCTTCGGTTTGTTCCGCCCAAGTTGTGCGGCGACGCCCCAAAGTCGTCTTTTTATCATAACGCTTTTTGATATCTGCGAACCAAGCCTTTAATTGCTCGTTCTGCATTTCAGGGCTGGCCATTAATTCTTGTAATTGACGTTGCTCTTCACGCAGGGCGGCATCTTCGCGCTTAATTTCCATCTCTTCTAATTTACGCAACGAGCGCAGGCGTGTATTCAAGATTGCTTCTACTTGAACCTCTGTCAAATTAAATTCAGCAGTTAACACAGCCTTGGCATCGTCTTCGGTTCTGATGATTTCAATAACACGATCAAGATTCAAATAAACAACCAGCAAACCGCCCAATATTTCCAAACGGCGCGCAATGTTATTCAGTCGCCACGTTGTGCGGCGTAGCAAAACATCTTTTTGATGTGCGACGAATTCACGCAACACATCGCCAATCGGCATTACACGTGGCGCACCCTTAGAATCAATCACGTTAAAGTTCATATTAAAACGCGATTCTAAATCTGTCAGCGCGAACAAATGCGCCATCATTTTATCTGCTGGAATATTTTTAGACTTTGGTGTGATAACAATCCTAACATCGGTGGTCGATTCATCGACAATGTCGTCAACCAGCGGCAACTTTTTCGCATCAATTAATGTTGCAATCTGTTCCACCAGTTTAGATTTTACAATCCCGTATGGGATTTCAGAAATTACAACCTGATACGTGCCACGTTCTAATTCTTCGACAGCCCAGCGTGCGCGCACACGAAACGCGCCCCGCCCCGTGTCATAATTCTTTACAATCGTTTCAAAAGAATCAATCAAGATACCGCCTGTCGGAAAATCTGGGCCGACCATCTTTTTCATAATCTGGGCGGTGGTAGATTCAGGTTTGTCCACAATCAGAGTCAAAGCATCGCAAACCTCAGCCACATTATGCGTTGGGATATTTGTTGCCATACCAACCGCAATCCCCATACCACCATTAGCCAATAAGTTTGGAAATGCCCCCGGCATAACAACAGGTTCCATTGTAGTGCCGTCAAAGTTCGGCATCATATCGACACTAGATTCGTCTAAACCCTCCATAATCAGCATAGCGGCATCAGTCATCTTGGATTCTGTGTATCGATATGCCGCCTGGGGGTCGCCGTCAATATTACCAAAGTTACCCTGGCCATCAATTAATGGATATCGGACAGAGAAATCCTGGGCCAGACGGACCATTGCATCATAAACAGATGAATCCCCGTGCGGATGATAATGCCCCAGCACGTCACCAACAACCGTGGCGCATTTACGAAACGCCGCCGATGGAGACAATTTCTGGCGCAACATAGAATATAAAATACGACGATGTACAGGCTTTAACCCGTCACGAACATCAGGCAATGCGCGGGATACAATCGTACTGACCGCGTATGACAAATAGCGTTCAGACAGTGCGTCTGATAACTGTTGTGAATCAATTCTTTCGATAATTTCTTTAACCATAGCACCCAAAATTTAGAACATTTGAAAAAAAATAACAACAGAAAAATACCCACTTTTCAAGTGGGCGATTATTTTTTACTGGGCAATTTTGTGTTTGATTTCACGAATACGTGCCAATATTTCTTTTAAGTCTGCATCTGTGACACTGGGGACGATGGATGATTTAGAACGAACCTCATCCGCCATAACAATGCACAATGTCGCCAACAACGCACTTTCCGGCAAGGGGCCGATTTTATCCAAAATCTGGCGGGCGCGCGCATCAACCATCTTTCCCAATTCAATCAAGCGGGCTTCTTGACCATCTTCGCAGCCCATGGGATAATTTTTGTTAACGATTGGAATTGTCACTACACTCATACTAACTTCTTTAATATATCCATAGATTTATCAATCATATCGGCTGCACGAGCGTTTTTATCACGCAAGTTTTTAACCTGTTCGGTTAGAATTGCAACCTCAAGATCGGTTTGCTTACCTGCTGCAACCGCCGTACCACGCAGACGTGCCGCTGCTTCTTCCAAAGATGCCAGTTCTTGAAAAATTTGTTGTTTTATATCTGCCATAACGTCAGTTTAAGATATTTTTTATATGCGTTCAACCCTAAAATGTGATATAATATACAGGTAAGTTTTGGGGGGGTGTATTCAATGAAAACAAAAATAATCTATATTTCTGGTAATGAAGTGTTCGAAATAGCTCAGATTCGCGCCGCTTTTGAAGAAGTACGCAGTGCGTTGGGGTTAGATAACGATACGATTTTATTCGGTGTGCCGGTTGATGCAGACAACGCGTTGGCAAATACAACATCCGAATCAACAACCGCCCAAGAACCAACACCAATTACCACCACCGAAATCGAAGTCTGTGAAGAAATAATCGAACCGGCCCCAGAAATCACCCCAATTATCTCAGAAGTTATTGAACAAAACATCCCTACAGAACCTATGGTGGAAATTATCCCAGAACCCCTTCAAGAAATCGAATCCGTGGCGGATACTGTAGAAGAAACAGCAGTCCCAGAAACAGAACCAGAAACAGAACCGGTTATTCCAATTCTGTCTATATTATCAACAAACGATGATGCACCAGAACAAACAGTCGAAGCATCTGAACCCTGTATCGAAACTGTGGCAGAAGCCACCACAATTGAACAGCCAGAAATCGATAACGCCGAAACATTGACTGTTTCAATTGATGATATTGTTGCAGACGAAGCACCTGTTATCGAACGCGAAAAAACACTGGAAGAATTGCTGGAATCTATGGAACCACTGGGCGAAGATGAAATTCCAGAATTAGACATCGCACCAGAAGGCACCACAGAAGATACAGATTTTTCTATTTCTATGACGGATAATGTGGCGGATACTGATGCTACATTGGCACAGTTAGCTAGCGAATTTGCACAAACCCAAGACAAAATTCCTGACGCACCAAAATCATCGAGCAATGGAAAAATCGGAAAACTAAAAAATATTTTACCGTTCAAAAAGGCAAAACGTGACGATTCTGGACTGATGGGCGATCTGTTCGGATGGGCGGGAATTGCAGCGAACGACGAAGACTTTTCTATCCCGGGATTCTTTACCAGCGCCGGTGGTCAAAAATAAAAAAACACGTGAATGGAAAAAGAAACAATTCTTAGATTGTTATATAATTCGGGTTTTCATAACCTGAGTATAGATGATGCGTTTATTCGTATGGAAGACCCAGGTTGTGTCATTCGCAGTTTTCAGACTTTTTTTGAATACGCCTGGACAATTTTAATGTTTATTGTCGGGATTTTGTTGGCGGGTTGGGCCTGGGCAATGATACGCGGGTCTAAGAATGCGCAACTGGAATCTATTGCAAATAACATAAAAAACTTGGTGTTTATTTTCGGCATAATTTGTGCAGTTCCCGTTATTGTTAACGCCATTTACGGCGGTGATTTAATCGGCCAAGGTTGCAAAACTATTTCTATTCCGCTGAAAAATGTTAATGCTCTGCTGGATCTGCGCAACAAGAAGATGGAAAAGTACGATGAATATAAACTATACGAAGAATTTGACATATATGATTCAGGCGTAAATATAGCGGCCGAACCATATTCAGACGTTCCCCTGGTGTCCTCTGGCGTACCGGGCGCGATGTACGACTGGACAGAAGAGTCAGTCCAAGCATCGTCTTTGCAGTCGTCGTCGACTGTTGCAATGCCTGTCCAAACTTCATCTGGCACCGCGAATATGACACCAGTGCGTGCGATACAATCTGGCAATGATGTGATTTTTATTGCTGATGACAACACACAATATAAACAAGTGGGCGGAACACGTGCGTGGCGCAATAATAATCCAGGCAATATTCGTATGTCTGATTTTTCACAACTCGCCGGCGCAATCGGAGAGGCAGGTGGATTTGCGGTATTTCCAGATGAAGCCACTGGTATGCGCGCGGTAAAAAGTTTACTGTTGGGCAACAGTTATAAAAACCTGACTATTGCAAATGCAATCAGTCGATATGCACCACCATCTGAAAACAATACTGTTGCATATCAACGCAGTATTGAACGTCTGACCGGTTTATCTATTAACCGAAAAATATCTGATTTAAGCGACTCGGAACTGGATAAAGTTATTAACGCAATTCGACAAATCGAAGGCTGGAAGCCGGGTAAAGTTGAACAAATATAAAAGGATAAACACAATGAAATCACAACGCGGTGGAACTTTGGTTAATGTTTTACTGATTCTAATGCTAGTTGGGGTATGTGCATTACTTTTTATGCTGATAAAGGGGGACTTTAACAAATCAGGTACAACTATTGCCCAATCCAGCCCAACAATAACACAACGAGCATCTGGGGCCGTGTCTGTATCTAGCCTTTTTACAGACGGTTTGGGGACACCGGACGTAATTACACATGGCACACTGGATGAATTTGGCGCAGGTGTTGAAAGCATCGCTGAATTTAATCGTGACATTAACAATGATGGAAAAACAGACCGCATAACTCGCACTCATATCGCCACTGGCAATGCACACGATTATGATGAATATAAAATTGAACTAAATAAAAACGACACAATGCAAGATATTACCCCAAAAGGATTCAGAACAACCCACGGTGCTAACTGTGCGCTGCGTCTGATTCAGTTCCATTTTGAACCTGCGTTTGGCGCAACTGTTATATCGCGCCCATTTAAAGATACTTGGGATACGCCATCAGTTGCGACAAAAACAGAATACAAATTAGAAAACAATCAAATTACAAACAGCCTCAGCACACAAATGAAAGCCGTTTGTGATGTAAAAGATTTATTTTAAATGCATTTGAGCGGCCAGATAGTCTAATTCAGATAAGACAGTTGTACTGCGCATACTGTACAACATTCCAAAAGAATCTATAATCAAATGATCAAAAATAGTTATCTTGTGCTGTAATAATATTTTCCCCAGCTCTATTGTCATATCAACATCATCTTGGGATGCGGTGCAATCGCCCACAGGATGATTATGAAATAAAGCAACACGTGTTGCACCCGTCATTAATGCACGCGCTAATATTTTATCTGGATATACATTTGAATGATTAACCGTACCAACATCATTTAATTCATTGTATAAAACACGACCTGAATCATCAAGATACATAACATGCATTTCTTCGGTGGGTTTATTCGCCAGATGAATTCGACAGTATTCTTGAAGACGAGCTGGATTTACAATTACCGATTCCACTTTGTCTCGGGCACGATATCCTTTTGCAATAATGCTGTGCAGTAATTTGAAAAATATCGCAACCCCGTCACCCACACCTGGAACAGAGGTTATATCTTCGGGTTTGGCAAGAATAGCGTTATATGCAGAACCAAACTTTTGCATCAACAATCGTGAAGGCACACGCACATCACGACGTTGGATTACATAAGTCATCAGCAGTTCCATTTCATCAGCGTCACTGGCATTGCCTGCTTCGAATTTACTACGCAGATGTTCACGATGCCCCGCACGCATTAATGGATCTGACTTTGCCATAATATATCCTAAATCATTTTTTCTGTAAATATTACTGCGCCATCTTCGGTAATACCGATTGTGTGTTCCCATTGCGCCGACAGACCACCGTCAACCGTACGAGCAGTCCAGCCATCTTCATCAATCTTGCATTCTGGTCGACCTGTGTTAATCATTGGTTCAATCGTAAACACTAATCCTGGAACCATCTTAACTTTATCCCAACGCTTATCATAAAAGTGATAAATTTGTGGCTCGTCGTGCATAACCTTGCCAATGCCGTGCCCAACAAAGTCACGCGAAATCGAAAAGCCGTGCGGGGTAACAACTTCTTCGATAACACGGCCGATTTCAGACAGAGGAACCCCCGGTGCACAGATTGAAATCGCCGCATTCAGTGCATTTTGGCATACATTTACCAATTTTCGCGCTTGATTCGACACATTGCCAATCATAAACATACGCGATGCATCACCGTGAAAACCCTTGAATTCGGCAGTTAAATCAACGTTTACAATATCGCCGTCTTTTAATACGACATCATCACTGGGGATGCCGTGAACAATGACATCATTCACAGATGTACAAATATGTTTTGGATAACCCTGATATCCTAAATCAGATGAACGTGCACCGTTTTCTTTTAAAAATTCAGCAACCATGCGATCAATTTCACCCGTTGAAATCCCTGCTTTGATATATGGCGAAATAAAATCAAAACAACGTGCGACCAAATCACCAACCACACGCAGACGCTTAAAATCTTTTGGAGCATAAACAGATGCTAACATTTTCTTAATTCCTTCTTTTGATTGCTAATTTGGCGGCACGCACCGATAATTTTAACGCAAAATCACGTAATAAAACCTCGGCCGGCATACCAGTTGTACGCAATTGTTTTTCAAGTTCATTCAGACGATTTAAAACCATCGTTATTTCAGATACAGGCCAAATTTTGACCGCATTGTTAAATTTTTCCGCAACCTTCCAAAACAGACGTGGCAACTGGCCATCGACAACCGCCGTCAATAATTTCTTGAAATGAATATCCAGCATACGTACCAACATATTCGGCTCTGCATTATCATACAGCAATCTGTCCAATGCCGTCATAGTCTGGGCAATATGACCCGCAGTTAACGAATATAAAAAATCATCCATATCTGCCGCCGCAGAATCCGGCAAACACTTTTCAACATCGTCTAAATCAACGGTCTTTTTATCATTTACATACAGTGCTATCTTGGTCAAAAAGCCACGTGTAATTCCACGATCCCCACCCAAATGTGCTGTCATATACGCCATCGCATCCGGATGAATACGACCGATTCCCGCCGCTGCCAATTCATTGCGTATAAGCGGTTCCAACGTTCGCGCATCGTCTGTATAACACGCCAATGCCGCCAACTTTTCGCCGCCCTCGAACAAAGAGCGCAAACCGCCACCACTGCGCAAATCGCCACCCGTCACAATTACGGTTGCACAAAGTCCTGGGTGTTCGATTAATTCTGTAATTTGCTTTGCCGATGCATCACCCGCATTGGAAATAATAACCATCTTGCGGCCACCGAACATAGATGGCGTACAACTTTCTGCGAACAATGCGTCTTGTTTATCCCGCAAGTCATCAGAATCCAGCGCAAACAAGTTATCTTTTTCAATCCCCAGTTTCGCAATTGCACGATCACAGTATTCATCAACCTGGCCAGCATCGGGACCGTATATCAGCACCGCACGTACAGTTTCAATCCCAGTGTTAAAATCGGTTTCTTTCCATTTCATTATTTTTTATCGACTGTTTTCGTATGGGTTGCAGTAATTGCACGGGTACTGATTTTATCCGCAAGCACCGTTAATGAATTTTTCACTGCATTATTGTACGATGCATTTGATGCAACCAAATATCGTACAAACGTATATGATTCAGATGCACGCTCGGTTCCTGTGGCTAAGACCTTACCTGTTGTCGTTTCTGACAGTTTGAAAGAAGCAGTCATTGATATTTCTTGCCATGTGGCATCACCAGTTTGTTCCAATGCCTTATATTGTGTTGTCGGCTCGCCCAAATCTATGGACAATGTATATTTTGAGCTTGCATCACGTGCACCACCAAATTTTGCGTTTAGCGCATTGCGTAATTCAATACCGTTAATCCCACGAATTGGTAACACATAAATATCAGAATCGTTGTCAATGTACATTGGGGTAAAACCACATCCTGATAACAGCAGTAACGATAAAATTATTTTCTTCATAGGCAAACTTCCTGTTGCAGTTTATACTTATATTAGCTACACTTTTAATAAATCGCAAGGGAGAATGATGAATATTTTTATTATGATTTTAGTTGTGCTGTTTATGGCGGGCTATTATGTGATGGACAGCCCCAGCCAAAAAATCCAAGAGCACGACACAGAATATTCAATAAAAAAATCTGATATGCGCTCAATTGCTCAATGCGCCGCAGCAGTTCATAATGCACAAATCAAAGGCACTGTATTTGAAGATATCTGTGTACAACAAAACACTATCAACAGTCGTTATATTTGCTTGGACAATCGGCGAAATATAACCAAGTGCGAAATTATAAAAAATAAGAAGCCTGCATTCAGTTATATTGTTACATCTACAGCCCCTATTGCGAGCGAACAATACAATAGCATGATGGAAATACTGGAATCAGAATTTAGTGATGCAGGAACATTTGGAATATTTAACGATAATGTAATTGTATCTGGCGGGACCAGCACAAAGCGCATCGTACCCAAAACTATTATCGAACAAATGAAATTGCAACCGGGCCAGTTGGTATATCTGACACAATACGAAATTCCAGATACACTGACTGAATATACGGTTAATATTACCGAAGACATCGCGTGTCCTGTGGGTACAGTCAAAGTTTTTCGTTTCGGTCGCTGGCAATGTACAGGATACAATGTCAAAACAAACTGTGGCGGGGATATGATATGGGATTCTGACTTAATGGAATGTATCCCAGATGAATCACGCAAACCACTGTGTGCCAACAACCAAACCGCAGTTATGGTAGACAGTGTGTGGGAATGCATCAGCCCATTCCCAGAAAAAAGTTGTCCGGATAAAATGGTGGCACAATTAAACTATAATACACTGGAATGGGAATGTGTTGGCGCCCCAGCCGCAAATGCACCATCGAAAAAATGCGACCACATAAAATACAGTAATGCATACGGCGTAGCCGGCGCAACCCTGCGCGCGCCACAAACGTCTTGCACAGACTGTGAAAAAATGATTGTGAACAACGAAACGTGTATTGCTAGATGTGTGCCAGATGAAACAAAAATCAACGACCCACGATGCTATAACGGCAATGTATCGGAATGCACTGGCCCGACACGTGCCCTGTTCTTTGGGTTTCCAAATCGCGAATACGTAAACCAGTCTGGCATCGATGGAATAAATGTGCCGCTGGGGTCGGGATATTCACAAAATCGACGATTTAACTGTAAAGACTGTGGCGAAACAGGTATAAACATTGAGTTATCTAAACCACCGTATGTTGTTATATGCAATTAAAATGCCCCAATCGGGGCATTTCTTTATCCACAAATCAAATACAGAACATATGCCAAGTACGCCACAATAAATAACATCCCTGGGATAAAAGTTAAACGTTTGTATGGCATAACAAACACCCACAGCATTACTGTTGTCAATATCGCAACAATTCCATCAAATAAAAACGCAGAATTAAATGGTATCGGCAATATCAGCCCCGCAATCCCAAGAACAAACAAAATATTAAATATATTTGAACCCACAATATTGCCAATTGCAATATCAGATTCACCTTTGCGGGCGGCGATAACGCTGGTGACCAGTTCTGGCAAACTGGTGCCAAGTGCGACAATTGTCAAACCAATTACACGCTCAGATATACCAATATATCGGGCAATAGAAACCGCAGATTCTACTGTTAAATTACTGCCCCAGACCAATGCCACCAACCCCAAAACAATATACAGCACAATCTTTGTTGTGGATAATTTTTTTATCTGGTCAATAGAGCATTCTGTGTTGCGCGACATAAAATACAAATACCCCAGAAACACGACAAACAATCCTAAAAACAGCCCTGCCCCAGCACGCGAAATCATACCATATTGCAACCCCAACCAGTACAACAGTATTGTTATCAATACAACAAACGGTATTTCATAACGAACTGTATTTTTCTGGACCACCAATGGAGTTATCATCGCCGTCAACCCCAATGTAAATAATACATTTACTATATTTGATCCCAAAACATTTCCTATGGCAATCGCATTTGAACCGTGTAATGCAGAAGATATACTGACCGCGGCCTCTGGCGCACTGGTTCCCATTGCAACCACCGTCAAACCAATAATAATCGGCGGTATACACATACGTGTAGCCAAACAGGATGCACCATCGACAAAGTAGTCTGCACCCTTAACCAATAAAACAAAACCCAAAACCAGTAAAATTAAATCTATTAACATTTTCTTTCCTTTAATAAAACCGCTAGGAAATTATATCATATGAAACAAAGCTTGTCGATTACGTCTTGTTTTTTTTCCTGTTCAATATTTATAATATATAGTTTATAATAAACATTATTAAGCCAAAGGAGAAAACTGATGAAATTTAAAATGTTTGCAATCGGCGCATGTGCAATGGCACTGGCGGCGTGCGATATGAACACTCAAAACCCGGATATGTTAAAGGGTAAGCACTTTGTAGCAGCCCAGCCAGATGCAACGATTGTGCTGTCTTTTGCGCCAGACGAAATGCGCGTTAACGGCAAGGTTGTAAACCTGTATAACGGGGCATATACAGCCGATGGGAACAACATTAAGTTTGATGGATTCGCATCAACTATGATGATGGGCGAACCAAATGCAATGATGGCCGAGACTGAGTACTTCCAGTTTATGCCAACGGTCACAACATATGAACTGCGCGACGGAACACTGGTACTGACCGCACAAGACGGCACAGAAATCGTATTCACAGCGGTTGAAACCGACCCACTGGCGACAACCGAGACAGTGACTGAAACAGTGACTGAATAAAAACTTGACACGGGGCAAAAATACATGTATAATTTGCCGGCGTTCGATAAGAACATGGCAGTTTTGGCCCCATCGTCTAGAGGCCTAGGACACCGCCCTTTCAAGGCGAGAACACCGGTTCGAATCCGGTTGGGGCTGCCAGAATAACAAAATCACCCAAACGGGTGATTTTTTATTTGTTTTCTAATACTTTCACAAGTTCGTAAGTTGGGTGGTAAAAAACATGCCCGTTTTGATAACTTTCGAACTTTTTATAAAAAAAGGTTAGAAATCTAACCTTTTGCTTTGTTCGAATTCGTAAAAGGCGATATAACTAATAGTATTAATTTATAAATCTGATTTTTCCATAATATACGATTTATGAAATCGGTATTTGATTAATCTCGTATTCAGTAGTTCTTTGGCCTTTTTGGTGTATAAAAATCACACGATTTTTGTTTACAAAATAATCCACATTGTGTACTATGTTTCACCGAACAAGGAAGAAATACATTGTCTGACGTCGGTATTTTATCGTCTGTTTTGTTGAATACCCTGATTATTGGTTCGGGTTATGCGATTGTCGCGATGGCTTTCCGCTTGATGTTTTCTGTATCTCCATTTTTTAATATGGCGTTGGGGGCATCGGTTGCATTGGGTGCATATCTGGGGTACGCGTTCTTGCCGATGTTTGGTATTTATGCGTATCCGTTGATTTTGGCGGGGGTGATTTTATTTACCTGGGCCCAGGAAGCATTTATTTATCGCCCTATGCGACAATTTGGTGCAAGTCCAATGGTTTTATTGGTTGTATCATTGGGTGTTTATACAATATTTGAATCGGTCATTCATTTGATATTTGGCCCGCAATATCAAACACTGGGAACGGTTGCGGAATTATCACAAATAAACCTGGGGTTTGCACATTTGCCATTGGTTCAATTGATTATAATCATATTGGGCGCATTATCGTTGGTTGGTATATACGTTTTGTTGCAAAAAACTTTCCTGGGTAAAGAAATTCGTGCAATTGCACAAAATCCTGATTTAGCATTTACCACAGGCATAAACATCAATCGTGTTATCATCATTGTTTCCATAGTTGTTGGTGCAATATTGGGGGCATATGGTGTCTGTGTTGGATATGATACAGGTATGGAACCAACGATGGGATTTAACATTTTATTCAAAGGCATGATAGGCGCAATTATCGGCGGTCCAACGGTATTGGCGGCATATCTGGGTGCTATGGTATTGGCATTGGCGGAAAATATCGGTGTTTGGTTCTTTGCAAGTCAGTGGCGCGATTTAATCGCATTTGTGATATTTATTTTGTTATTATGGTGGCAACCAAATGGAATATTTGTTCGCGCACCGAAAAAAGCTTCTTGTGAAATTAAACTAAATAAACCAAAAAGAAAAAGAAAATGAAAAAACTTTTAATATCTGTGCTTGCTGCTTTGGCGGTTGCTGGATGCAGTAAAGATGATGAAAACACTATCAAAATTGGCGCTGTATTACCAATGACTGGTTCAAATGCCTCGGTCGGAGAATCTGTACGCGCGGGTATTGAAACCGCATTGGTGGATAAGACAAATACGAAATATAAATATAAAATTGTAATAGAAGATGGTCAAGGCGCACCCGCGAAATCGGTCAGCGCAGCACAGAAATTGATATCTGCTGATTCTGTTAAGGTTTTAGTTTCTGCCTTAGCACACGTGGGTCGGTCAATGGTTCCTGTTGCTGAAAATGCAAATGTACTAAATCTGTGTGCCACATTAGAATCTGAAAACACAGAACCTTTGGGCAAAACAGGTTTTATCCAAGGCCCATCATTTGAAAGTTTCCACACAAGGACACTGAGTGCACTTAAAAAGAATAATGTGAAATCGATCGCGATCATCGCATCAAATGTTGGTGTTTCTTGCACTGGGTCGCAAGTATTGGGCAAAAAAATAAATGCGGCCGGCATCAAGGCCACAGTTGAATGCTTTAACCCCGGCGAACGTGACTTTAAATTTATTGCCGACAAATATAAAAATGTTGACGCGTATTATGTAAGCGCGTTCCCACCAGAGTCTGACATCGTTCTGCGCCAATTATATACAATGGGTATAGAGCGTAATCGTATTTACGGTCAAGGTTTAGATTTAAGTAGTGATACAGAAGTGTTCCAAGGGGTGAATCATATTATGGCCCAATGGGGAACACCAGAATTTATCGAACGTATAAACAAAGAATACAAATTAAAAAATATGAATCTTACATCCGCTGCTTACGACCTTGTATCACTAACAATTGATGCATTTGAAGCGGTTGGGCCAGATAATATGGATGCAGTTTATGATTATATCAGACAACATGCGACAAGGGATTGTATGTCGGGAACATGCAAACTGTTGCCAAACGGCTTTATTGTAAATGAAGCAGAATGGCGCACTTATAAAGATGGCAAAACAATAGTTTTTGAGAAATAAAATGGAATATTTGATAAACCTGGGGATTTTGTTCTGTATATATGGCGTATTGGCTCTGAGCCTTAACATGGTGGTGGGTATGACAGGGTTGCTATCGTTAGGTCATGCCGCATTCTTTGGTATCGGTGCGTATGCCACCGCCATAGTCATGACAGAATTCGGGGTGAATTTCTTTGTGTCATTGTTAATTGGTGCAATTATCAATATTGCCGTCGCATATTTCGTTGGTAAAATATTATCTAGATTCAACGGTGGATATTATTCTATTGTGTCTGCGGGATTGGCAATAATCGTGTATTCTTTGCTGTTAAATTGGAAAGATTTAACCAATGGTCCGCTGGGTATTTTTGCTATTCCAAAACCTTACGCTTTTGGCATAGCGATTGATTCAAATTCTGCATTTTTCGTTTTGTCTTTGATTGTGTTGGCTTTGATTTTCGCGCTGTATCGATACATTGATAAATCTTCGTATGGTCGCGGTCTAAAAGCAATTCGTGAAGACGAACAATTGGCGGTGGTCATGGGGTATCCTGCGCACCGTATGAAAACGGTTATATTCTTGTTGTCTGCGGCAATTGCGGGAATTGCCGGGGCATTATTTGCATCATACATCGCGTTTATAGACCCCAGCACTTTCCAGGTTCACGAAAGTATATTCCTATTCACAATTATAATCATTGGTGGACTGGCATCCAGTGTAGGCAGTATAGTCGGTGCATTGATATTACTCAGTTTGCCAGAGGTTTTGCGTTTTGTTGGGCTGCCATACGAAACGGCGGCACAATTGCAACAGATAATTTATGGACTTGCTCTGATTTTGATTATGGTTTATAAACCACGCGGATTGTTTGGAAAATATAGGATGTAAAATTGGCGGAAATTAAAATAACACATTTAACAAAAGCATTTGGCGGATTGCGTGCCGTTGATGATTTATCTATATCGATTATGGTGGGCAAAACCACAGGTCTGATCGGTCCAAATGGTTCTGGTAAAACAACATTGATGAATTTGATTTCTGGCCTTTATAAACCAGATTGTGGAACAATAACAATAGAAAACCAAACTTTTGATTCAATTGACCCTATAAAATTGCGTGCATTGCATATTGCGCGTACTTTCCAAGACGGGCGTTTGATAAACCAATTGTCGGTTGATGATAATTTATTATTGCCAATTGCTGAAACAAGTGTGTTGAAATCACTACGCCAATTCAAAACAAACGAAATGCAAAAATGCGTCAATGCCATATTAGAAAAGGTAGGCCTAACATCGCACCGGCATAAATTGGCAGAAGAATTGTCTTATGGTCAGCGTAAATTGCTGGAATTGGGACGCGCATTGATTCAAGATGCAGATATATATTTACTGGACGAACCGTTTTCTGGATTACAAGAAAAAATGGTTGAACATGTTCTGGCCTTGATTGGCGAATTGAAAAAACAAAAGAAAACGGTTGTGATTATTGAACACAATATGGGACTCATAAAACAATTGTCCGACCATATTATCGTTCTGGACCATGGGGCATTACTGGCATCTGGCAAACCGGATGCAGTGTTAAAAAATAAATCAGTTCAACAAGCATACCTGGGGGTGTAAAATGTTAGTATTAAAAAACATTTCTGCGGGGTATGGTAAAAAGGCGATATTGAACAATATATCTGTTCAATTTCGTGATAATTGTATAACTGTGATTATGGGGGCAAATGGTGCCGGAAAATCCACATTGTTAAAAACTGCATTTGGTGTGATAAAGCCGATGGGTGGCGAAATATATTTGGACGGTAAAAAAATTCACCCCACACCGCAAAATTTGGTGAAAAATGGCATTTGTTTTATTCCACAACGTGATAGAGTGTTCCCAGAAATGTCTGTGTTGGAAAATTTGGAATTGGCAACACATTCGTGGGCAGACCGGTCGTTATTTCCACAATATTTGGATGATGTTTTGGAATTTTTCCCAGATTTGCGTACAAAATTAGACAATATGGCGGGTGAATTATCTGGGGGGCAACAACAAATTGTCGCTTTGGCGCGCGGTTTAATCAGCAAACCAAAGATGATTTTAATGGATGAGCCATCGATTGGCCTGTCGCCAAAGTTGATAAATGATGTATTTCATAAAATCAAAGATTTGCAAAAACATACTGGCACAGCATTCGTAATCGTGGAACATAACTTGAAAACTTTATTACCATTAACAGATTATGCATATATCCTGCAAGATGGGCGGGTTGCATACGATGGTAAATCCAACGGCAAAACACTTGAAAAAATGGTGTCTGTGGTATTTAAGTGATATTCTAATAAAACCTCTTTATTGTTATATAAAACACCTGCCACGGCTTGAATTTTGCTTGTTTATGTGCGTTTTTTGCGTACTTTTGCTTTTTTTGGCGTTAAAATTTACTTAGGTTAAAGCAATAAAGTGAAACCATAACTAAAAACAAAAGGCTATAAAATGAAACAACAGTCAAATCTTTTGAAACAATTCTAGGTATGGATGGAGCGGCGTGGATATTCCAAAACCACTAAATCAAATTTGCCGGCGTTCGATAAGAACATGGCAGTTTTGGCCCCATCGTCTAGAGGCCTAGGACACCGCCCTTTCAAGGCGAGAATACACAATTAGAAAAATCTTAAAAAATCGACTTGGGAGATTTTTGATTTTTATTATTGAGTATCGAGGGGCGATATTGGGGCTGCCACAATAGAAATCAACCATTTGGCTACTATGACAATTTCACACCAAAAAACTTGACATTCTGTTTTTTTGTACTATACTTTAGATAAGAACTACAAGACAACTAATTACAAAAAAAGGATAATAAATGTCAAAAACAACCGAACCAGCAACAAAGAGCTTCGCTATCGGTCTGATCGTATCCCTGATGACATTTGGCGCTTCTATGTCTTATGCGATTTCAGATGCAAAAAAATCTGAATCAGACGATGGAGCCGAACAGGTTGCAATATCCGAATCCTCTTCTGCTCTAACAAAGGGCGATGGTATCGTTTCGGCTATTTTGCTTTGTGGTGCACTTTCCGCTTTTTGTGGCTTACCAGCAATGGCTGTTGCTGATAAAATAGAAGCAAAAAAGAAAGCGAAAAATGTCGCACTTCAACAGTTAAAACAGAACCAACATTAATCATTTAAAACACATGTCTAGTCAATAAAAGAATCTGGACAAGGTCGTTTTTGAATTGCACAGATGGCCCTGCCAGAATTACAACCGACCCTTGTGGTCGTTTTTTTTCGCCAAAATTCAAAAATACTGAATTATTGTTTTATAAAAATGCTTTTATTTCCGATTGTATTATCTGGGCGAATTTTCTATAATTTGGCTATGGAAAAACTACCTGATTTATTTATTATTGCAGAACACGCAGATTTGCTAAAAAAACTGAACGAATGGGATATCGCGTATCATCAAAATGATGCGCCAGTTGTCGATGATGCAACATATGACGCTGCGAAACATCGCGCATTGGAAATAGAACGCGAATATCCGTCATTGGCCAAAGATGGCGCATCGACACACGTCGGTGCTGCGGTGTCTAACAAATTTACATCTTTCGCACACAGTGTGCCAATGCTGTCTATTTCCGATGTTTTTTGTGAATCTGATGTGGCGGATTGGTTTAATAAACTGGCGGATAAAAATGTTTTTATTGAATTAAAGGTCGATGGGGTTTCTTATTCTGCGCGCTATGAAAATGGTCGACTGGTTCGTGGCTTGACACGAGGCAGCGGGACACAAGGCGAAGATATAACCGAAAATCTGAAAACGATCCCAGATATTCCACATACCTTGACTGGTGAATTTCCAGACGTTATTGAAATTCGTGGCGAAGTATATATGACGCGCGCTGACTTTTTCGCACTGAATGCAGATGGGGGCAAGACGTTTGCTAATCCGCGCAATGCGGCGGCGGGGTCGTTGCGCCAACTGAATCCTGCGGTAACGGCATCACGGCGATTAAGCGCATTTGCATACACATATGGCGAGATATCAAATCGCAATTTTGCAACCCAGTCTGAATATTTTGATAAACTTCAATCTTGGGGATTCAAGACAACACGTCAATGGGCGCATCACGCATCAAATATGGATGAAATTCAGGCAGTTTACAATAAACTGATGCTGGAACGCCCCGAAATTCCGTTTGATATAGACGGTCTGGTGATAAAAGTTAATAATATAGACTTACAGGAAAAAATGGGCGCGCGCGCAAATTCCCCCAGGTGGGAGGTTGCATATAAATTCCCTGCAGCCCGTGCGGTCACGACACTGAACGATATTACAATTCAGGTCGGGCGTACTGGGGTTTTGACCCCTGTGGCGGAACTGGAACCAATTAATATTGGCGGTGTGGTTGTGTCGCGCGCGACATTACATAACGCGGATGAAATCGCACGTCTGGGGGTTCGTGTTGGTGACAAAGTTATTGTTCAGCGTGCCGGCGACGTCATACCACAAATTGTCGGCGTGGCGGAATCTGCGCCAAATGCAACTGATTTTGTTTTCCCTGACACTTGTCCAGTGTGCGGCGCGACGGTTGTCCAAGATGCGGGAATGGTCGCACGGCGATGCGTAAACACACTTGGGTGTCCAGCGCAAAGATTGGGCGAACTGGAACATTTTGTGTCGCGCGCTGGCTTTGACATAGATGGACTTGGGACACGCCAATTGGAATTGTTTATATCGCGTGGCTGGATAAATACGCCAGCTGATATATTTACACTGGTTGTGCGACATGGTGATGAAATTCGCCGTCTGGAAGGTTTTGGAGATAAGTCAGTCGACAATTTGAATCGTGCAATCGAACGCGCGCGCAATGTTGATTTACACAAAATGATTTATGCGTTAGGAATCCCAGAAATTGGGGCCGTGACGGCCAAGTTATTGGCGCGTTCGTTCGGTAATTTTGATGCAGTTCGCAATGCAGCGGCGTGGAAATTAAAGTCTGTTGATGGTATCGGTGATGTGATGGCAGATGAAATTGTGACATTCTTTGCCAATCCGAATAACATAGCAGCAATTGATGCATTATTGGCACAAATTCGTGTTCTGGATGTGGCGGTAACAACCACGCAAAGCGATGGACCGCTGGCAGGGAAACGTGTTGTACTGACCGGCACGTTATCAAAATACACACGTGATGCAGCGCGTGAAATATTGGAACGTATGGGGGCAACCGTTACAGGCAGTGTGTCGAATAAAACCGATATTGTTTTGGCGGGTGCGGATGCAGGCTCTAAATTAACCCGCGCGACCGAATTGGGAATAACAATTTGGGATGAAAATGATTTTGAAAATGCAATCAAGGAATAAAAAAATCCCCAAGTGGGGATTTTTATTTTAATGCAAACGATTTGCCTGTTTGCTTAACTCTGCCTGCATTACCGCGCCACGTGTCGAATTGAAACGAGTAACCATTGTGCGATTATCCAGCGCATGCTTGAATGCTGACTTTGTGTTTACATCATCATATTCTGCAACAATTTTGTTAAAAGTTTTATTCTTGATAATAACTTTTTTAACAATTGTTTCAGTTTTGTCGGCAAACACAACCTCTGCCTTGAAGTTATCACCAACAGAATAGTGTGCGATGCCGTATCCATAATCACGTGTGTTTTTTGTACCATCTGGTAATACATCTACACGATGAACAGCACTGTTGTTAATTAATGCTAAGAACTGATCTTTCATATACTTTTCCTTTTATTTTTACTTTTTTTCTTGGGACTGGTATTTTAGCGATTTTATCGCGCCTGTCCACCAAAAAATAAGGCATCACGATAAAACGATGTCTTGTTATTTATTTTTGCACCTGTTTTTGGGCTTCATAAATGTCCTGAAAGGATTTATTTGCCGCTTCTAGTATTTTCTTAGATTTTTCGATTTGTGCTTCTTTTTCGTACACAGTTGAAGCAATACGCAGAACCAAAAATGGCTTTGTTACACGATCCATGATTTTCTTGGTCTTGCGATTTATCACCGTGATGATACGCGGATGCTCATAGTGGTAACGGTTGCTATTATCAGGCTTACATTCAATTTCCAGACGCAAATCTTCAATATCATAGATTTGAGTCGGCATAGATGTTTTTTTTGCCTCTAAATCACGACGACGTTCAATTTTAGTCGTGTTTTTAATAACAGAAATTACATCTTTTGTCAATTTGCGATCTGCGCGTGGCGCAATAACCAATGCATCTGTTAACGTATGTAAATCGTGACGCATATCCGCCAAGGTTGGTTTTATCTTTACAGTCATAACCACTGTTTCGACATTTGTAGTCTGTTCCGTTTGTGGGTTTTCTGGAACAAATCCAAAATCATCCATTGTAAATCTCCTGTATTTTTATTACACCGCACATTATAGACAAAAACAGCACAATGTCAATGTTTTTTTACTTATTGCGAGAGCAATATTTTAGTGATATATTTTTATCCGTCCAATACAAAATAACAAAAAGGAATTTTGATGTTATTAAAAGGTAAAAAGATTTTAATCACAGGCGTTGCCAACGATTGGTCTATGGCGTGGGCAATTGCCAAGCGGGCTGCAGAAATGGGGGCAGAAATCGCGATACCATATGCGATGCCTGCACTGGAAAAGCGCGTACGTCCGCTAGCAGAATCAATTGGCGCAAAATTTGTCCAAGAATGCAATGTGCAAAATGATGAACAGATGGATGATCTGTTCAATAAAATAGAAGCCGAATGGGGACACCTGGACGGTATGTTACACGCAATTGCGTTTTCAGATAAAAACGAATTGACGGGCCGTTACGCCGATACAACACGCGATAATTTCAAGAATACTATGGATATTTCTGTATATTCGTTGGTCGATTTGACACGCCGTGCATCTAAATTGATGAAAGACGGTGGCTCTATTGTGACATTAACATACTATGGCGGGGAAAAGTCTGTTCCGAACTATAACGTTATGGGGGTCGCTAAATCCGCACTGGACAGCAGTGTAAGATATTTGGCATCCGATCTGGGACGGGATGGCATCCGCGTAAACGCCATCAGTGCTGGTCCAATCATGACACTGGCATCCAGTGGTGTTGGCGGGTTCAAGGCTATGTTGCGCCTGAACGCTGAACAAACACCGTTACGTCGTAATATGACATTAGACGATGTGTCGGGCGCAGCAATGTATTTGTTCAGTGATCTGTCCGCCGGCGTGACGGGCGAAGTGCATCATGTAGACTGCGGATACTCAACAACAGGTATGATGCCAAATGAAATGAAGGACATTTTATTAAAAGGCTTGGAATAAAAACTAAATCCCGGCACAGACCGGGATTTTTATTTACTGATTTCCAAATAAAAACAAATTATCGCAACTGATTTCAATAATCGCATCAATATTATCCGCATCTGATGTACGCTGACGCTTTGTCTTGCCACACTTTTCACATTTGTGTGTAATTACAAAGCGCGCACCATCTGGGGCAGCGGCAATTGGACGCATCATACCACCACAACTGGACGCACGGTCACCCGGGTTATCATCAACATGGCGTGACCACAAGCATTTTGGGCAATGGTTTGTGTATCCGTTGCCACGAACAACTGCGCCACAATGGGCGCAGTTAAAATCTTCGACTGTTTTTGTAAATGACTTCATTACAGCCCCAATGCATTACGATACATTTGTGTTAACTCGTCAACTTCATCAATTTCATCTGGATCCATTTTGCGCAAGCGTATCATCTGGCGAATGTATTTTGGGTCAAAACCAGCCGATTTTGCTTCGCTAAAAATTTCTTTGATGTCTGCGGCGATTGCAGCGGAATCTTCGTTTAACTTTTCAATTCTTTCGATAATGCTGACCAACTGTTGATTATCAATTGCACCGTGATTTGCTTGCTTCATTCTGTTTTCCCCTTGTTTATTTGCTAACTTTATGATATATCATAAAACAGAAAAATCAAGAAAAACAAAAACGCAAAGTGGAAGGGAAAGTATGAATAAATTTACAAAAATTACAGCATCAATTGGTCCGAACTGTGAAGACAGGGAAACTTTAACACGTATGATTGCATCTGGCGTCAATATGTGTCGTTTGAATTTTAGTCATGACACAGGGGATGTCCAGGGGCAAAAAATCGATATGATACGCGATATATCGCGCGAATTAAATAAACCTGTTGCAGTATTAATTGACTTGCAGGGGCCAAAACATCGTATTGGTAATTTTAAAACCGAAGGTAAATATCCGTTGACAATTGGTCAGACGTTTGTCTTTGACAATAATTCTGT
>JAZQTD010000040.1:0-11834 GCA_045630455.1 Candidatus Enterousia sp.
AAACCCGCCTTACAGCCCAAAAAACAGCCCTCACCCAATTTACAATCAAAGTACATTCCATTTACATTCAATTTACATTCCAAGTACATTTTCAAAATGAGAAAATGACACGGAAAAGCGGTGAAATGTGTTTCAACAAAAATTTGTTGACAAATTGTTGAAATTGTGATATGATCTATTATAAGCAGATATCGCAATACACGCGGTCTGTCGTCATAAGGCCGGGCTTTCTTCTCCCGGTGAACCTCCGTTCTGCCGGGGTGTATCAGATGCACCCCGGCGCAACAATATCAGGAAGGAAGGTACACTATTATGAAAATGGTAGACGTTGAGGACGTAACCAAACAGGCCGCGGCGCAAATGTCCGGCGTACAATTTACACTGTCAGACGGAACCGTTATCAGCAACACGGATATTGCAGCGCTGGAATCTTTTGACGTTGTGGACGTCGGCAGCGCCGTAATCGACGGTAACGGCGACGTGATCAGGGGCACAGCCGAAACTTTCTTGCAAGCAGCTATCAGCCTGATTGCCAGAATGGAAATTGATTCTCGTGCATATACAGGCGATATGCGAAATTTGATGGTGCGGGATTCTGAATGGGGCGGATTCCTGGAGCGCGTCTATTTCGATTTGGGTGACATTATTGATGATCCGAAATGGAACTTGATGGAAAACTATAAGAACGGCAAAAAGAATTACGCACATGAGGAAAATGGTTTCTATCCTGCAAAGGCAACGGCAAAGATTTTCCAAGAAGGTAAACCGCTGATGACGCCTATTTCCCTGCCGACGGATCAACTGAAAGAGGCCTGCCGCAGCTGGGATGATATGCAGGCATTTCTGACCGGTATTCAGACCATGATCCGGAATACTATTGAGCTGGGACTGCAATCCCTGCGGCATATGCTGGCACAGGATGCAGCTGCCGTTTCCATCGGTGCAACCGGAACTGCAATCAATCTGCTGACCAGATATAATGCAGATACAGGCAACACACTCGCAGCAGCTGACGCTTTGACCGACGCTGATTTCCTGACATACGCAATGCAGACCATTGCGGAAACACGGGATAATATGAAAACATTTAATTCCGTGTTTAATGACGGCACAGTTCCGGCATTTACTGATGATGATTATTCTGAACTTATCCTGCTGAATAAATTTGATAAAGCCTGCCGCTTCCGTGTGAAAGCATCGACGTTTAATAAAGATGATCTTGCTATCGGAAAGTATGAAACCACTACAGCATGGCAGGGATTCAACGCCGGCGGTACGGCACAGGATTTTGACTTTGCCAGCGCGTCGAAAATCATGATTGCAGCTGATGCAAACAATAAGCTGGGTCTGGGCACCTCTGCTGTTACATACAGCGGCGTTGTCGGTCTGTTGTTTGACCGTTACGCACTGGGGATTTGCCCGTATAAGCGCAAAGTCACGGGCAATTATGTCGCCTATGGTGACTACTTCAACGAGTTTCACCACACACTTATCAATTTGATTCTTGATACCAAGTATCCGATTGTAACATTCTATATTGCTGATACCGATTATTAAAATCAATGCCCCTGCATCATGCAGGGGCATTTATAAAAGGGGTGAAAATATGTCTGATTTCGCGATTAGTTTTGACCACATGAAAGCCAAATCAAAAAACATCATCAGGGAAAATCTGCATTTCACAACGCTGCTGGCAGCTGATGAAATGATGTTTACCTATGAAAATCTGCCTGAATCCATAGAGGAAAAATTTTTGGAAGATTATCTGAATATCTCCGGCAGTGCCGGCATTGTGAAAGACGGATCTGGATATCTGGTATGCCCGTATCCTTCCAGAGCCGGGGCGCCTGATATAAACCAATACGGCGACGGAATGCAGTTGTTAGGCAGCACCATGAACGGAAAAACGCTGAATGGTACAATCGGCAAAGATGCTGCTATCATCTATAATAATACAGCACGCGGCAGACAATGGGATATCATGACAGATGCTGAGGCGCTGGCCGATATCGACAAATCATCATCTATCAATGTTATTTTCTCACGTTTTGCGCCATTGTTTACAGCGCCTAATGATACTGTGCGAAAAGCAATGAAACAGGTTATAGATAACATCATTGACGGGAACACAGATATTGTTGTATCTGAAAATGTGCTTGACGCCTTGGGCGCTGGCGATAATGGCGTGCAGCTAGTAGAAGTCACGCGGCCTGAAAAAATCCAGTATATACAGTATCTGTCGCATTATTATGATGATATCATGCGGCGCCATTTCAGCCGGCGCGGCCTGTCGATCCGGACGGGCACAAAGGCAGCACAGCAATCAGTTGACGAGATAAACGGCATGGATTCCGTTTCCTGGTATCTGCCTCTGAATAAGCTGAAAGCGCGTCAGGACGGGTTCAATGTGTTCAATCGGATTTTCGGAGAAAACGTGATTGTCCGATTTTCCGACGTATGGCAGCAGGAATATAACGCATATAAACTTCGATTGCTGAAACAGGATGCAGCAGCAGAGGCAGCAGCGGCATCTGATGCAGCGGCAGCAGCTGCCGACGATCAGACCGACGGCGCTGCTGATGATCCGGAAGGGAGTGCTGAAGAATGAGCACGACGGAAAAAGTAAAAAACATATTGAATGCCATAATTGCAGCAACAGGCAGCAATGATTTGGAAATCGTTGTGGGCGGCGTAACATTATACACTCATGATCAGGTGCTGCATATGATGGAATCATGGTATGATTACATTTTCGTTTATCCGGAATTGTCGCCTCCGTCTACTATATACAATCCTACATTGTATTTCATATCCAGATGGAAAGACTTTGTTTCGCAGAACGGCGCCGGCCTGAAAAATATGTATGATATATTTAACACAGCCGCATACGATCCGATATCTAATTATGATATGACGGAAGGATCTGCTGACGGTAAAAAGATGGATAAGAAGAAAGAAACAACAACACCGACGGGAGAGGCAACAACACAAACAGACCTGTCAAAAACTGGCATAAACAGCGGCACACCATCCCTGACTGACCGGAATACAACGACGGTATCATATAATCAGGCGAAAACGGAAACGGAAACAACACACGATAACACCCAGTCAATGGCATACGACGGCAGCACGAAAACCGGATATCATGAAACGAATGAACATTATTTATTCCGGCGCGGTAACATTGGCGTGACAACAACGCAGCAGATGGCTGAATCTGAAATCCAGCTGCGGCAGCATGACCTGCTGTATGAGTTCTGCGCTAGGTTCATACACCGCTATTGTTTTTATGTGGGGTGATTAAATGGCAATCACGATCAAATTATATAATGTATCGGACGAAAACAACACGATCAATAAAACGCTGGGGACGTCAACAGATTTTTCCGGAACTGTCAGGGATCCCGGCAGCATTGACGTTGTACGCCCGGAAATACTGATAGAATCAAATATATATGGGTATAATTATGCGTACATTGACGAATTCCACAGGTATTACTATATCACTGAGCTGACACAGGTGCGCAACGGCCTGTGTATGCTGTCGCTGGAATCGGATCCGCTTATGTCGTTTGCATCAGACATTCTGACGCTGCCGGCAATCGCCGGTAGAGTATCAGGCGGAAACGGAGAACTGTTTAACAGCTATCTGCATGATGATAAAATGCGGTTGTTGTCGGCAGATATCTGCGGAACCTGGGTGATACATAGTTTTTCATACGGCAATCAATATGTACTTGTAACAGCGGGGTGATGCTATGGCACGGTATAGATGGACACACGGAACAGATACGCGCACAATGCCTATAGGTGCGATAGATACACATTTAATGTCTATAGCATGGGCAACACCTTACCAGGTTGTTTATGACGGTATCACATATACAATCTATAAGGGTAATTTTGGCTACGGATCCGCCCCATATTTATCGGCAGGATATTTTTTTGATACAACGGAAGATATACACGGCGAAACATGGACGTCAGGCGCATTGACTATCACAATAGACGCATACGGAGCCGGTACGAGTTATCAGCTTATGTCACTTGGAAACATTGGTGCCATAGGTTCAACACCTGTATCTATAGGCACTGCGATCGGTTTCAGTGCATCCTATTATTTTGGTGTAATGGTTTTAGCTGGACAGCTGAACGGCGTAAACGGTATATTTTTCATCCTCGGTCAGTCTGACTGGAGCGGGAGTGATACAGATTTCGAATACCACGAATTTGTATTCATGCCCGACGATATATGGGAATTGTCCGACATTGTTTTCCCTTATTCCCCCGATAGTCAGGAATTTCCCGACGGCACACCCGACGGCGGATATGGCAGCGGCACTGCTAACAAAGGCGACGCTACAGCCGGCACAGTTCCGGCACACCCTGTTGTTTCAGGCCGCGGCGTGCACTATATGCTTGTAACAGATGCACAGTTATCTGATTTTTCGGATCATATGTGGGGCAGAGGCACAGGCGTTTTTGCTGCATTATGGCAGAAATGGGAGAACTATAAGTTCAACCCAATGGCAGGCGTTTTGACATGTCACGCGCTGCCGACTGACTTTTACCCGGCTGTTGCCGGAGCTGCGACGGCGATATCAATAGCCGGCACGTCGGTGCCGGTCAGCTGCACAGCTGTGTCTGCCGGTATCGTGCAGCAGACATACACAGAATCCCTGGCAGATATCCTTCAATATGGTTCCTTCCTGGATTTTGACTATCTGAAAATTTACGCACATATCCCGTTCTGCGGTATCTGCGAAATACCCCCTTCTGCCTGTGTCGGCGGCAGCGTGCAATTCGTCTTCCGCTGCGACGTACTGACGGGCAATGTCGCCTGCTGGGTGTGCACAGTTGACCGGTTTGGTGCATCGCATCAGATAAACTGCCTGACCGGTAACTGTGCATATACGGTGCCGATAACGGGCAATGATAACGGTATGTCTACAATTATTGGCGCGTTAAACAGCAATTTAACGGCTATGGTAGGCAGTTTTGAAAAGGGTGCACAGGCGTTTGCAACAGGCGGTTCACCTGGTGCCGGGGGCTTAAGCGCGGAAAGCTCCACGGCAAACGCGCTGCGTATTGCAGCAGCACAGCATCATACACAGGTATCAGGCAATGTGTCCGGAAGCGCTGCCATTCTTGCTAACAATCATTTATTCCTGGACATAACATATGCAAACCCGTCATATCCTTCAACAATGCTGGCAGTCAGGGGCACGCCGTCAGATATCGGCGGAACCGTCGGAACCTTTGCCGGCACGTTTACCGTATTTTCCGACGTGCATGCTGATGCAATCAGCAGCGCAACGCCGGAAGAAAAGAACATAATCGAACAGGCGCTGAAATCAGGTGTATTTGTATGATATACATTGATATGTTCTATCAGCTGATAGGCTGCTGCATATGGCTGTTACGGCGCATAACATAAACAAAGGCCGCTGGTTTAACCAGCGGCCTTTGTTTTAGTCGATCATTGCAAGGTTAAAGGTGTGCTGCCCGTCTTTCAGACTGACGTTCTGGACTTCCACCGTGTGCGGACGATCCCAGCATGACGGCTCCCCGAACAGAGAAATGATGCGCTTTACGCTGTTGTAAATGCCCGTGCTGACTGCCTGATAGCCTTTGCCCTTTTCATCAATCAGGACAATTCTGGGGCAGTTTACAACATCACCTGTCTGCTCTGATACAACCGGGATGATTTCAATGTAAATGTGCAGCAGGCGAATTTGCTTATTGATCATGTCTGCAATCTTTGCGGGGTTTGCACACGCATTATACAGCGTGACCTTTGCCTTGTCATCGACGGCAGTCATGCTGCAATATGCACCGTGTCCGGCGGTCAGGTCTGCCTGAATGTCCATGTGCGCAAAACGGTCAGTCACTGTCAGTTCAAGCGTGCTGTCATCTGCAACAGCCAGTGCTGTTGTCTCTGTCGGTGCTGCGGTCTGTGCAGCTGCGGTCTGTGTATTTTCCATAATAAATCCCTTCTGGTTATGTTCCGTGACGGTCTGCCATCATCAGGCCGCCGGCAACCACCCCGGCGACGACGGCAGCAGCAGCTGCCGTTTCGGCTTTACATATCGTCAATGCAATCCATTAGTATTTGTTTCAGGTCCGCCTTCATCCGTTCCTCAAATACCGGCTGTATCTGCGTTATAAATCCCTTAATAACTCCCTGAATTGCACAGCGGAATTCGTTTTGCAGATGCCGGTTTTCGCCGTAGATTGCAACCTCTGAGCTTGTTACATCGTTTTTTGTCTTAACCTTAATAATGATCACCGTGCACACCCCCTGTCAATCACGGGTTCGCACAGCTGACGGAACATATACGGAAACGCGCCCGTTTTGTCAACGGCAATTGCAACACATTCGTCTGTTTCTGTGTCATGGACTTCCACCACGACAACGCGGTCTGTCAACGGATCTTCCCAGATGCGGGAATTATAACCGGTTGTTTTGCCCATGTTGCACGCGGATTCAAGACGGTTAAACGCTAGTTCATAATCTCTGTAGGTGCTATCATCAGCTACAGAGATTTCATTCAGTGTGCGGCACAGGTTGCACAGGTGCTGTGCAACGGCCAGCAATTTGTTATCATGTGTCATAATATAAATCCTCCGTTCCGGCCATACGGCCTATATTGATAGTATCATTATAACACAACATTCAACTTTATTCAATAGATAATCTTGCTATTTGCAGCAATATGATTATAATAGCATGACTTTTTGTTTTGTTTGTACGGCTTTTATAAATGCCCGTACCAGCTCCCCTTCCGAATTAGTTGCATAGTAAAACCTGTTTGCATTATACAGCCGCCATATAGATTGTATCCAGGATCCACGGGCACCGAAACCGAAAACCTCTCGGGGATCTGTGATATCACTGTTGACCAGGACAACGGAATCATCATATATTTTCGTTGCCGGCGTGACGTATACGCACAGGCCGACGGCATCACGCACTAAACGCAGTTTAACCAATTTGCCGGATTGCCGCATATACAGGCGATTAAATAGGGTTTCTGGTTCCGATTCCTTTGACGGTTTTATATGTGGATAGTGTTCTGTCGCCCAGGCGCCTTTTCCCGTTATTGATGCAATTTTCGGGTTTGGAAATCCGAAAAAACGCATATTGACACTTTTCCGGAGTTCCGACGAATCCGGCTGCATAATCTCAACAAACAGTTTTGTCTTTTCAACCGTTTCGATGTACCGACATTCACCCTGCTGCATCATTTCTATTTCATCCCGGATGCAGAATTCATCGAACCACGGGGAATTTCGATCAATGGTATTAGACAGCATGATAATAAACGGGCACACGCGTTTTCTGAAAATCGTGCTGACGATATCTGAAAACCGGACATAATCGCTGTATCCATAACCACCCAATTTTATAAACTCATCATAAATGATCATATCACCACGGGGGCAGCTGTAGCTGCTGCGTAGTTTGTCTACGTCATCTAATGATATACATCGCATAAAATGGTCAGGGCATTTTTCCACGATATTTCCGTCATCATCCCGAAAACAATAAAACCATCTGCTGCTGTAGTAATAGACGCTGTTCCATTTATCATGTGTAATTTTCTGCACATACCCGTTATCCAGGATCACGGGGAATAAGTCTTTCAACTGTTTTGGCTTTATCATGTCATCATCGTTACGCAGATAATGCGGAATTGTACCATACATTTCATGCAGCAGCATACCCAGCAGCAGGGACTGTGTTGTTTTGCCTCTGCTGCGATCAGATAACGCCATGTTATACCCGCAATTTTCATAATCAGCTTTCAGGGGGTTAAAAAAATATTTCGGGATTCCCAGCTTTTTATATTCCCGCCTGATTTTCTTCCAGTCATACTTAATGCCCTTTTCAGGATCATTGTCTATATACTTTACTTCCAAATTGGTTTCCTTCTTTCTTCCATGATATTATGCAGCAGATTAATGTAAATTTTATCCATACGAACAGAAAACGGAATCGGCACGATAGCAACACCGCATTTTTCGTGCATAACCTCTGTGTTGCCGTATCTGTCAGTTATTTCAGCCTCATAGTCTACATGCTCATAGACGGCAGCGTTCTTTTCAGATTCGTCGCAGCTCAGGCAAAAACTGTCTGTAAACTTATCAAACAATTCGTCTATGTCAATGTATCCGATTTTCCCTGTTTTGTTTTTCTTATCTGCATACAGTGTGTAGCTGTTTTCCGTTGCAAACTGCCGGCAGATTGCTTTTTCATAGGTGCCTTTTCTCATGCCGGCGACGACGATTTCTGCAATGCCGTCATGGTATTTGATATATCGTTTTGCACCCAAAGTCTTAAATGTGTATTGTTGCGGGTTTCCGGCATCGTCGGTGCCGCCGATCCAGTCAAAGCAGCCTATGTCATAAAATTCAGGCGGCAGCAGTTTGTTTTCATATGATTTCCATGTGTTATACGCTGATATGATGCCCCTGTTTCGGGGTGTATCCAGCATATACACGCTGTCGGTATCACAATACAAAACATTGTTGCAGCTGCTGTCAGGATCCAGGGCAGCGACGGTTGACAGCAGGCAAAATCTGGCAGCTGCGGTAACATATATGCCCCAAAATGGCAGGAGGATTGCATTTGCTATCATCTGATTATATGTTTTCGTGCTGGCCGTCTGGCTCCATTCCCCCGTGATTTCGTCATATCTCCATTCATTAAAATTCAAGCGCTGAACCATCACACCATAATAAGAATTGATTGTTGCCTTTGCGTTTCTGTATTCCGGAATATCGTCTGGATTGATTCCTTTTGTTTTGCATTCCTTTTTGATTCTGGCCTTTGCCTGGTATGCCTGCCGCAACGGTTTCAGGACGTATTCAGGCAGCCGGCCTCTGACTGCGCTGTATGCCTGCTGTATTTCGATTGATTCCCAGGTGTAAAACATGGTGTATATCTTATAGTCTATCTCAGTCAGAGCGACGCGGATCATGTCGGCAGATATCAGCCGGCCATTGTCAAAAGATGCCCCTTCATAATTCATGATCTTATGTTCTGATTCTACTGTATGCATCGTTGTTTTTTCAATGCCCCTGAACACCGCAACAAACCATATGCAGCTGGATTGCATTCTGTTGTCCGTGATTTTCTCCCCGTCTGTTTCCAGCTCTATCGGTATAAATTCTGATTTCGGATATCCGACGGACGGCGACAACATCACAGCCGGATATGAGGATGTAAAATCCGCACCAATAATGCCGTCCCATACGATCATAGTCCACCATGCACTGCTGTGCGTATATCCACCCCTAAACAAAAAACGCATGATAAAATTGTACGTTTCCCGACATGGATACATTGACTTTATTGCCTCTTTGATATCCGGCAAATGTCCGGTATCAGCAGCGGCAGCCTTTATCATATTCCGCACAATGCCTGTGGACGTCATTGGTATTTGTTTTCCCTTGTCGCTGTATTCGGTAAAAATGTATTCTCCCCATTCTGCCAGGATCCTGACGTCACATATAATATAGTGCATTTCCTTTTCAGGATCCAGCGGCGTCTGACTATTTCGGGGAATTGTATAGTCCAAATCCCCTACAGCTTTCTGCGTCGTTGTATAGTTTTTCGCTAGATTTTTCAGGCCTCCCTGCCCGCTGATGGTCAGGCATTCCCTGAATTCAACGCGGTCTGTCTGTGCAATCAATGGTTGATGCGATTCACGTGCAAAAACCTTTGTCCAATGATACCGACGTCCCAGAAAACTAAATTCATGCCCCAGATTTGCAACCCATATGATTATCCGTGCATTGATATGCAGCAGATACTGCTGCAAACGCTGCATAAACAGGTCAAATGCAAACCAGGTGCGGCCAATCAGTGTATCATCTCCGAATGAAATCTGCCACACATACATAAACGCAAACGTGTCTTTCCGCGTCGTTTCTATGTCAAATCCGGCGCCGACGCGGATATATTTTTTATGTTTATCATAAATGTATTTGCGCCGGGCATTCCGCCGGAAGTTCAGCCGGCAGAATGTCTCCACATCATCATACACCATGTCAATACCCTGCTAACCGATCCTGCTGCGATATGATTTCCGCGTTTTCGTTTTGTATGGTTTCCTGTGCTATCTGTGCCATTTCCTGCAATGTTTCTTGCGACGTCCAGCGGCCTTTGGACATTTGCGCTATCTTTTCGTGTCCCTTGAATTTGATACCGCGTTCACGTTCAATCCGGTACATTTCAGTCAGCGCCCTGCCCAGGGCGCCTTGTGTCGTCTGGTATACATTCAACTCTGCCTGCACAGCTGCTGCCATGTCAGCGCGGGATTTCACTTTTTGGCCTGTGCGGCGCTCATAGGCGGCAGCCATTGCCTTTTGTGCTGATTGTACTGTTTGCATACGTCCCAGCTGCATCACGGCATTTGCAGCGGATCCTGTCTGTATCATACGGATTGCCTTTGCACTTCTGGCCAGCTGGGGCACACCTTCCTTTGTGTAGCGCACCATGTCAGTGTATTGTGCCGGTGCTGTGCTGTCTGTTTTCCGGCTTTTTCCGCCGGTATACAGCAGCGTTTCATACTGCTGCGCCAGCCTGGATTCCCGCCCGAATATCTTGTATGCCTGCCTTATCTGCCGATTAATACGGTTTAATTCCCGGTCAATCGCTTTCTGCTCAGCTGTCAATTTCAATGCCATTATTTGCACCCCATTTCATACCACCAGTATACAACTACTTTATTATATTCTTCCGCGTATTTCCTCATTTCGTCAATGCTGTCAAATGTCATGTTTTCCACCATGCCTACAGACTTCCGCTTTAATTCTGATTTGCGTTTGTAGACTGTCAGCAGCTGTGCCTTAATCCGGCCTGTTTTTTGCAGCATCCTGATTTCCCCCCTCATAATAGTCAATGATTCTGCGTCGTGCTGTTTTCAGCACATGGCAGATATTGCTGATGGATACATCATACTTAATGCTGATTTCAGATAATGTTTTCCCTTCCCGGAAATACTCTTTATAGTAAAGCAGCTGTTTCGGCGTCAGTATGCATTCCAGCGGAATCTGATCGAATCGCACTTGACTGATGACGTCATTATTCATTCTGTTCACTCCCTTCATTATATGGTATGGCCTCACAAATCACGCAGTCAGGCGCCGGTGCCAGACAAAAGTTTATATTATCCAGCACAATGTTTTCCGCCTCTGCTGCCTTTTCGGCCTCTAAGATCATGTCAACTTCCAGGTGTACTAGGTACTTTGACATTATAAAACCACCTCTCCTCTATGTTCGATATTCCAATACCACCGACGGCCGCGACAAAATTCATATACAGTTTGACCGGGTTCAATTCTGCTTATAATGTTAATATCGTATTTATTCTTATAGTTTCTGCCTCTGTCAGTATACTCAACCGTAAAATTGCAAATTCTACCATCAGGAAGAAAACGTCTAATGATAATCACAACTCCGATGGATAGAGCCGCGTCACAAATACCACATAATAATCCATAGTCATACCCTGTTCGTGTTGCGTTGTAATTCATGCAATATTGTTCTATCAATGGTATCATGTGCTTTGCATATGTTTTAGACCTCATTATTTCACCCCCCTTCCGACTATTGATACAGTTTTATTATAGCACATTATTCAACTTTGTTCAAGTGTGTTTTCAACAACTTTTTCCACAAATTTTGTTGAAACACATTTCACCGCTTTTCCGTGTCATTTTCTCATTTTGAAAATGTACTTGGAATGTAAATTGAATGTAAATGGAATGTACTTTGATTGTAAATTGGGTGAGGGCTGTTTTTTGGGCTGTAAGGCGGGTTT
>JAZQTD010000041.1:0-46819 GCA_045630455.1 Candidatus Enterousia sp.
ATTTTGCGCAAGCGTATCATCTGGCGGATATATTTTGGATCGAACCCAGCAGATTTTGCTTCGCTAAAAATTTCTTTGATATCTGCGGCAATTGCGGCAGAATCTTCGTTTAATTTTTCAATTCTTTCGATAATGCTGACCAATTGCTGGTTATCGATTGCACCATGATTTGCTTGTTTCATTCTGTTTTCCCCTTGTTTATTTGATGACTTTATGATATACAATAATTCGAAAAAATCAAGAAAAACAGGAAGGGTAAAATATGAATAAATACACAAAAATCACTGCATCTATTGGTCCAAAATGTGAAGACAGAGAAACGCTGACACGTATGATTTCGGCGGGAGTTAATGTTTGTCGACTGAATTTTAGTCACGACACAGGCGATGTCCAAGGCGCAAAAATAGATATGATTCGCAGTATTTCCGAAGAACTGGAAACACCAGTTGCGGTGATGATTGACCTGCAAGGGCCAAAACATCGAATTGGGAACTTTGCAACTGAAAATCCATATGATTTGCAAATCGGACAAAAGTTTACGTTTGATAACGACCCAACCCCAGGTGATGCTACGCGTGTTCAATTACCAGACGCTGATGTTTTAAAGTCTCTGAAGGTTGGCGACCGCGTTTTATTAAACGATGGAAAAATCGAAATGCGCGTTGATGAAGTTTTAGACAATGCGGTCGTGACAACTGTTTTGCGCGGGGATAAAATCTGGTCGCGCCGTGGTTTTAATCTGCCGGACACTGAAATATCTACATCGGTATTAACCACAAAAGACCGCGCAGATTTAGAATACGCAATTACAAAAAAACCAGACTATGTCGCAATTTCTTTTGTGCAAAAACCCGAAGATATCGCAGAAGTGCGCGACTTTATCATACAACGCACTGCACACCCAATTAAAATTATTGCTAAAATCGAACGTCCAAACGCGGTTGAACGTATTTGCGATATCGCCGCTGCTGCAGACGGTATTATGGTTGCGCGTGGTGATTTGGCGGTCGAAGTTCCATTCCAAGATGTGCCCGCAATTTCACGCTACATTATTCGTGAATGCAGAAAAATGAACAAGCCCGTAATTGTTGCAACACAGATGCTGGGTTCAATGGTGGCAAGCGAATTCCCAACACGTGCAGAAATCACTGACGTTGCAACTACTGCATATCTGCGCGCAGATTCTACAATGACAAGCGAAGAAACCACAATTGGCATTAACCCAGTTAATGTTATCGAAACAATGTATAAAATTTTATCGCACGCAGATATGGACGCAATTGCTAATCCGTTTGATTGGTCGCGCGTTGAAAATATACCAGAAAACGACTGGTCGCGATCTGTTGCGTCTATGGCATATTTGAACAAAGCATCTGCTATTGTTGTATTCGCACGCGATACAAATATTGCAGTTCAGATTTCTTGTCGTAAGCCAGACATTCCAATTGTCGCAATCTGCAACGAATCGGTTACAGCAAACCAGTTATGTCTGGCACGTGGAATATTCCCAATCTTTGACGAACAGTTGTTTGGTATGCGCGACGCGTTTAATGCTGCCCGCAGATTCCATATTAATATTGGTAAATTGGTTATCGTGGACGAAGATAAAATCAGTCTGCGAACACTGGATTAAAAAATCCCCCGTTTGGGGGATTTTTTTTAATACCAATATACCATTAGTGGGGCATTTTTGCCTCTGTAAATACGACATGCTTGCGCAGTTTTGGGTCGTATTTGCGGAATTTCATTTTGCCAGCTGTTCTTTCAGACTTGGTATTTTTAGTAGTTGTGTAAAAGAAGCCAGTTTCTTTGTTTTCCAGCTTTACAACTTCTTTGCTGCCTTTTTTAGATGCCATTTTATTTACCTTTTAATTATTCTGCGCCTGATTTTAGGTTAAATTTTACTGGAAATCAAGTAAAAATTATCATAGAATATAAAAACTGTGATTTTTTTAGTGCGGGTTGGCAACTATAAACCAATGCCATACCCGCCACAGGCGGGTATGGCGAAATTGGTAGACGCGCTGGATTTAGGTTCCAGTGGGGCAACCCATAGGAGTTCGAGTCTCCTTACCCGCACCAGAAAGTCTCAACAAAAAAAACGCCCCGGTGCATGGGGCGTGGACATGAAACAGCTTGGTTAATAATTAACGATTGTTGCGAACAGGTTGGTCTACAAACATCCATATCAGCCATATCAATGCCGCGATACCAATTATCGCATAGACAATATTACTGGCCAATGTGGCAGGCCCAAACAAAAACGCAACCAAGTCAAAACCAAAGATACCAACCAGACCCCAGTTCAGGGCACCGATAAATGTCAATGGCATTAAAACATAGCTTGTTAGTCCTCTCATCTGTTTTTTCTCCTTTGTTATGTCTTGGAAACAAGACACAGATATTATAACCTTTTTTTATGGCACGCGCAATCGTAATACCACACTTAGGAAAACGTTCCCTAGGCAATTTATCCGCATATACACGATTACACATTGCCGCAACTATTCGGTAATCTTTTTAATGATAAAATTCGCTAACATTAATCCAAAAACGCCCGTCACTGTCACATTAGAACCCATATTTTTCACATGCCCCGTAACTGGTGCCGGCTTTTCAGTCGAGTACACCACTGGGAAATCAGGCAAACTTAATCCACGCACTGCACGGCGCACACGCCCAGCCAGTGGACACACAGTCGTCTTGGATATTGGTGCAAACTTAATCTGGGTTGTATCCATTTTTAGCGCAGCCCCCATACTGGCCACAAATGGGATATTGCGTGCGGTGCACCACTGGTATAAAGCAACCTTGGCCGGAACATCGTCGATTGCATCGATCACAAAGTCTGGGCAAATATCTAAATCCGTATCCGCACCCCAGCGAACATCATACACAGTCACATGTGTGTCTGGGTTTATGTCGCAAACGCGATTACGCGCCACGTCAACCTTAGACACGCCGATGGTCGAGTCCAGCGCGAACAATTGGCGATTTATGTTTGATGGCTCAACATCATCAAAATCAACAACGATAATATGCCCGATGCCGGTGCGGGCCAATGCCTCTATCGCGAAAGAACCGACCGCCCCACAGCCGACAACCATAACGGTTGCCGCGCGCAGTTTTTCCGTTGCCGTATCGCCAAATAATAAACGTGTTCTGTGTAATCTATCCATTTTTTAGCAATTCCATAGCGTTATTGTAAATCGTTTCTGTCACGTCTGCAAGTGGACGCGCCAAAATTTCCGACATTTTTACAACAACAGGAACAACGTTGGCGGGACTATTGGTATCTGATTCTGACAAAATTCGACATTCCGAAACAGTGCGCAGAGCATTTTGGGCACGCCGGCGCACTGGATTACAAATCGCCCGCCCAAATGAAAAGTACGCGTTATATTTTGCCAGCGCGCGTATAATTTCAGGACTTGCCGAAAAATCGTGAAAAACAATCGCAGGCGGTGCAAATTCAGATAAAACCATCAGAACCCTGTCCCACGCGCCAACACAGTGAATGTGCGCCACGCGCCCAAATTCCGACGCCATTTGCATTTGAGTTCTGAAAACATCTAGTTGCACCGCCATATCTGGACGGTTTTTATCAAGACCAATCTCACCAACCATTAATGCGGGGTTTACGGTCAGCAATTCGCACATTTGCTCCGCCCAGTTGACTGGCAAATCCGATATATACCATGGATGAATGCCGATTGCGCCAAAGATTCCGCCCTCACCCGTGCATGCAGACACCGTGCCCCAATCCGCTGGACATGTGGCATTTGCAATCGCCACCGCCACCCAATCGGGGTACGGTCCAGAATCTAAATGACAATGTGCATCAACATATTTCATAACGTATATAGTACCGCACCACATCAGTTTTGCAATACACAAATATTACAATTGATTTTTTGTGTTTTGTGGCATAATACACGAAATGCGTCCTCGTGTGGGACGTTTTTTATTTTCACCGCCCACGTGGCGGATTTTTTAATTCAAACAACAGGGGAAAATTATGAAAGATTTAGAAAAACAAATTATATTATCGGCAATATTGCGTCTGGCGGACAATGGGTTAGTATTAACCCAGCCGAGCGACGTGATGTGCTAAATGAACTGTGTCGCGGGCGGTGTACCGATGGCACGTGCCGCGGATGTTGAAGGCGACTGGGTCGTTGGAATGGCGCTGGAACAACAGGAGAACGTTGTTGGTATGTTTGTGGTTATTGAAAAACTGGTGAAACTTTTCACCAGTTTTCTCTTATATTTTGGATATTATATTCTTCCAGCGTTTTTGCCAAATTTTTTTATTAAACACCTGCGCTACATTTACAGCATTTGATGACAACCTGGAACGTAAACTACTGTCCGACAAAACAGTATCTAATGCACGCATTAAATCATAGCCCGTTGGATTTATTAACAAACCATTGAAACCATCTAAGATTAAATTAGGCAAGCCACCAATGTTTGTGGAAATTATAACATTGCCGCACGCCATTGCTTCTAGACAAGACAGCGATGTCCCCTCAGAATAAATTGTTGGGATTAAAGATATGTCTGTTTGTTGATAAATTGCTGGCATCTCGTCTGGCTTTACCATACAATGTGTAACGCGCCCAGCATACGTTGATTCAAGTCGCAATATATCATTTTGAATTGCTTCGCCATGAGCAAAACCAACAAAGTTAAAAACAATATTATCGTACTTGTCAAGAATGGGTGGTAGCGCAGCAGACATTAACCAATATCCACGCTCGGGCGATGCACGACGAGGAAATGTAATTGTTATTTTTTCATTATGCTTTTTCTTTATTGGGTAATAAAGATTAACATCTACATAATTCGGAATATAAACGAAATCGGAAGTCTTGAAATCCGACGGAAACGTTGTTCGTAGCCACGATATAGTATTCGTATCAACAGATACCAGCCTATCAACATCATCAAAAATATGCTTGATTGATTTTACAGACGCTTCTGAGTTATAAGAATCCCACGTTATACCGTGCGAAATCATAATATTTGGATGCAATTTTTTATACCACTGGATTGCGCCACTGTATATAACAAACTTGAATCTTCTGAACAGCGTTAAGGCAAGCATATAGTCTTTGAACGGTAGACCATAAATATTTATCTGACCAATTGTGGTATGCCACAAGCCAATCTCTGAATCACCTTGTTGAATCAACACAGGATTGTACCCACTGTCTATTAACACTTCCGCTAAATCTGTTACATACCTTTCTGCACCGCCGTTAAAACATTGTGTTCCTTGTTTATTAAACATTTGAACCTGAAAAATATACACGGTGTTATCGTTATTAATTTGTGTTTCCAGTTCTTCTATAACCGGTCGCATATGTTTAAGCAACCGCAGACGCCGCAACCAATAACGCAACGGTCGTAGCGTTATAAAATTACGAACCTTGAAAAATATTAACTTTGCATTTCTTGTCATTTCCAAAAATCCTTGATTGCTGTTACTATTTTTTCAGATGCGTGACCGTCACCATAGGGATTTTTTGAACCATCTAAACGAGTTTCTATTTTATCACGTGATAAAATCGCATCTGATTCAGATAGTATTTTATCTATATCAGCACCCACTAATTTAGCAAAGCCGGCCAAAATACCTTCTGTGCGTTCAGTTTCATATCGCATAACCAACACAGGATTGCCAAATGCGGGGGCTTCTTCTTGGATGCCACCACTGTCAGTCAAAACCAGCTTGGTGTTTTTCATCAGGCATACCAATTCAGGATAATCTAATGGATTGGTTAATATAACATTCGGGATATTGTCTAGGACTGCGTAAACTTTGTCATGCACATTTGGATTTGGGTGAACCGGCAATATAAACTGATGGTCTGGGTATTTATGTGTAAGCGTTTTAATCGCTGACAAAATCCTGTCCAGACGTTCACCGTGATTTTCACGACGATGTGCCGTAACCAGAACCAGTTTATCGTTAAAAACGACACCCATTTTTTCTAATTTCGCCTTGGCATTTATCAGCACATCAGGCGACAGACACGATAATGCATCAATTACAGTGTTACCGGTTAAGGTGATTTTAGATTCGGGGATATCTTCTTTCATCAGACTATCATATGCCAACTGTGTCGGGGCAAAATGTAAATCTGTGATACGAGATGTCATTTGACGCATAGCCTCTTCTGGGAATGGTTCAAACAAATCATAAGACCGCAGGCCTGCCTCTAGGTGAAAAACAGGGACGCGATTATAAAACGACACTAATGCACCACAGAATACAGTCATTGTGTCACCCTGAACAATGGTCGCGTCAAAATGATTGTTTTGAAAAACGTCTGATAGTGCCGTTAAAATTCGCGACTGAACACCAGCCAAGGTTTGATTTGGTCGCATAACATCAAGATTAAAATCTGCCGTTATCCCAAAGAATCCCAAAGTTTGATTTGATAGCTCTTTTTGTTGTTCTGTATTACATACAAAAACTTTATATTCTGGATTTTTGCGTAACTCTAATATAACAGGCGCAAGCTTAATAGCCTCAGGTCTGGTCCCAAGTATTACAATTATATTTTTCATAATTACTCCTTATAATTTTATAGATAAAACTCTAAAAGCTTTCCTGCGCAAGCGCGGATTCCAAAACAAAGTAAGATTTGTAAATTGTCTTACAATAAATTTATGAGTATCAAAAAGAATAAAAAATGGTCGCCAGTCAGAATTTATAATAAGCCAATCCAGTTTAGCTCGCCTATAATATCCCAGATTAAATCTGCGGATAAAATCAGCCCGATATTTATGTTGAATAAATTCAGTCTTTTGACGGACACGGGGCCGCTGCGTCGCACTTAACGACATCGGATTAGTGCGATACATATAAATATTATTGGATATATAATCAATACGACCATTTAATGCGATACGACACCAATAATCATAATCTTCGGCACAAAAGGTTTCAGTATCATATTCGCCAACACGTTCTGCAATTGAACGACGATACATAAATGCAGCACCTACATTACATTTATAAGATAAAGTAAGCATACAACGACGCTGTAATTCAAACGTGGCAAATACACGACCGTTTTCGTCGATTATATCCATATTGGCAGACACCATATCCGTATCAGGATTTGCATCCAAATACTGGACCAAGACTTCAAGCCAATTTGGCTTAGAAATATTGTCATCACTGGTCCATGTCAAATATTCGCCTTGGGCCTTTTGAAAACCGATATTTAATGATGCTGGTAATTTCTGGTTAATTACGTTATGAATGACACAAATACGAGAGTCTTTTTTTGCATATTTTTCTGCTATATCCGCTGTGGCATCAGTAGAACAATCATTAACGATAATTAATTCCCAGTCTTGGAAATCTTGGGCTATAATCGACTTAATACTTTGATCCAAATACCTTGCACCATTATAGGAAGGCAAAACAATAGATACACGTGGCATATATTCCCCCAAATTGCTAAATACCACAGTTGCATACCAAAATGGCATGCAACCGAACTCATTAAAATCTAAGGAAATTTATACTTTGTAATAAATCTGTCTTTAATGGGAATTGGGTTACAGACTCTACGCGGCGCAAATTATCCTTATATCTGGTGTTAAAATATAAACAAAAAAAATCAATAACGCAACAAAAATCGCCTGCTGGTGCATATTCTACATCATCATTCAACGGTTATCACATCTTCGGAAGTACCCTCGCGCATTTCTTGGGCACGGGCAGCCGTTTCAATCTGCAACAACTGGTTTTCCAGTGCGGTACGCTCTGACGACTTGTAACCTGTTTCAGGAGCATCTTCAGACTTAGCCCCAGACGAAACCGCTGGATTAATCAAATTTTGAAAGATTTTCATACTTTCGACTGATGCCGCCCTGTCACGAGCCAACAACTTGTTCGGCGCCCCAGGCACAAACCATTCATCCAGTTTGTCCGCGGTATATTGCATAATCGGACGAGTACGAGCCATTTCCAGCCAATCTGGCAGACGTGGCGTATCTGAAAAATACCAAAGCGCAGCCCAATAAACACCACCCATTATTACAATACCGCGAATAATCCCGAAAATTATGCCCAGCGTACGATCGGTGACCTTCATCATACTGTCATGAATTTTATCGCGCAATTTCTGGTTAAAAAATCCAACCATTATTAATATCACAAAAAATACAATAAAGTATGACGCAATCAATGTGCCAACCGTCGAGGCAGATAAATCAAACCAAGCCTGCAATAACTTGTCCAGCCACGGCGATGCAAAACGTGCCGAAATCGCCGCAACAACCCACGATAATGTAGCAACTGTTTCAAATACACCACCACGAATAAATGCCCAAATTGTGGATGCCAGAACGACACCCACATAGACATAATCAAGCGAAGTTAAATCAAACATACGCGTTTCCTGATTTGATTATTTTCCTATTATTTCTTGTCTTTGCGAACCAAGACCATTCCCAGCCCCGCAACCAAAACAATTAACAAGCCCCAGAACCAAATGCTAGACGAGCCAGGATTTTTTTTTTGTGCCACTGCAGCTGTTTCTGCAACGGCAACATATTCAGTAATGGTCGCTTTTTTGTCTGCGTTTTCAGACTTGAATTTTTCTGCATCTGCTTCGATTGCTTTTTTAGCTTCTGCAGCTGCGGCTTTATCTTCATCTGACAACCCTACCTCAACAGCTTCGCGTAATTCGGCCTGCATAAAATCTGCATATCCCTGGAAACATTTGTCACCAATTGTCAAGACTGGCACACCACCAGATTCATATTTGCACTTTTCCAATGTTTCTTGGAATTTTGGCAAATTTGCTTGGTCCATAACATTAACTTCTGTTACAGAAACCATCGGATATTCATAAACCAAGTTTTGCGCAATAAAATCACGTGCATGATGGCAATGTGGACATGTTGGGGAATAATAAACAGTAATATCAGCTGCAGAAGCAGCACCAACAAATGCTAAACCAGCCAATGCAAATAATGCAGATAGTTTTTTCATCTTTTCTCCTTTTGTGTTTTAGATAACAGGATTATAGAAAAGTTTGTTTTATAAGCGCAAGTAGTTTTTATAACTTTTTATCATTTCATTCCTGTTGATATTTTAAAAGCCCCACCGCAAAATTATAAAAAAGGAAGAAAAAATGTTCACACTAACTCAATTCCCATTACCATATACATACGATGCACTGACACCATACATGTCGGAACAAACATTGGAACTGCACCACGGTAAACACGTGGCGACATATATCAAGAATCTGAATGATTTAATTCAAGATACGCCTTATGAATCGGTGTCTCTGTATGAAATTATAAAAACATCTGCAAATGACAAAGAAAGTCCAAATGCGCAAAAGATTTTTAATAATGCAGCCCAGGTTTTTAATCACAATTTTTTCTTTAATGGGATGTGCCGTGATTGTAGCGGTGAAATCCCGCCCGAGATTGCAAATGCATTTGGTGGAAAGGACAAATTTCGCGAACAGTTTAAAAGTGCCGCAACCAGCCTGTTTGGCAGTGGGTACACGTGGCTGGTTCGCGATGGAGACACATTAAAGATTATAAACCTGCCGAATGCAGACACACCAATTGCACATAATATGAAGCCGATTTTAAATCTGGATGTATGGGAACATGCGTACTATGTCGATTATCAAAACAAGCGTGCAGATTTTGTAGACAACTATCTGAATCACTTGGTTGATTGGAACACCGTCGCAGAAAATTTAAAGATGTGAAAAAGCCCCCCGTTTGGGGGATTTTTATCTGTCATAAATAACCGGTGTTTTGTTTATCGTATAAATACGACCATCGTTTTCAACATTGAAATAGATGTAAATAATATTCGCAACTTCGTCACGCGCCCATGGGTTTATTGTGTCTATGATTTGGCGCGATGTATTATGTGTAAAAACCGAATGAAATGTATTATCAAACACACGGGTATAAGCATCAGAAAAAGATGGACTTTCAATTATATTCATCAAAACAACGCCATTTGGAGCAACACGCGATTTAATGCGCGCCATAAATTCAGCCGTTATTAAGCCTTCGGGCACTTGAAATGAATTGGAATACACGTCCAGCAAAATTATATCGTACTGCTGGGGTGTGTTTTTCAAAAACTGGGAAGCGTCTTGGACAATGAATTTTTTATTCGGACTTAAATTCTGTTTCAAAAAATGTTTCTCGGAAACTTCTTTTAAGGTTGGCTCGATATCTACAAAAGTGTATTCGTGGAACGTATCACTCAAGCCAGCTGTAAAACCACCAGCCCCCAAAACCAAAATCTTGCGTGGTTTGTCCTTTGGGAGTTTATAAATAAAGTTATCGTTTATAAAATTAATATAAGGCGCACCACTGGCATCGTGCGTATTGTATACAGACATCGCAAGACGATTCATATCCAAGACACGAAGGCCATCAAATTCTGCCACTGAAATTGTAGAATTTGAATTATTTACCAAAATCCCGTATTTTGAATACTGGACATAGTCACTGTTGATATATCCACCAAAAATCAGCAACGCAGCCGAAACAATCCACACACATACACGGCGGCACACCAACAATGCACACCCACATGCCAGCAATATTACCAGACAAACCGTATAATTTACCCCAAGAAACGGCATCATAATCAGCGTAGTCGCCATTGAGGCAATAACTGATCCGATTGTATCCACCGCCATAATATTACCTGTATTATTTTTATTACGAACCTGCAACAGACGTGATAGCAATGTCGTATTAAAACCAAATAAAAACGGCCCAACTGACAAAAATGCAAACGAATAAATAAATGTCTGAATTACACCAGACTTTATGCCCGCTGTATACATCAATGCAAAATAAGTCGTTACAAATGGAAAACTGGCGGCAAATAATGCCAACGCTGCGATAAACAGAAAACTGGCACATAGAATCTTTGGAATAAACTTAATACGTACGCGTGGCGAATTTCCCAGCCAATACCCCAGCGACATAAAACCCAAGAATGCGCCCATAATAATGCTGGTTATAACTGGGCTGGAACCGACCCAAAAAGACAACTGACGCAAAATAACCAACTCTAACGAAAGACTTATAAAACCATTAAAAAAAATTAACGCAACCAGCCAAGCACGCACTTTTTTAGACATAAAATATTCCCCATTTCCTGAATGTCATATAATATAGAAAAAAAGTTTTTGCTATGCAACCGCTAATGTGCATTCATTAATCTAATGTCGTCAAATTCAGGGAAACGATTAAACATAGCGCGCGCAAATGGGCAAATAGTTATAACACGGCGGTGTTGACTGCGCGCCAGTTCCGCAGCATGGCGCACCAATGTTAGACCTATATTCTGTCCACGGTATGGCGTAGACACCCCCGTATAATCAATAATCAATTTATCCAGACCAATACGGACATAGGTCACTTGGCCAATAACTTGACCACGATAAATCGCATCAATGCCCGCCCCATCAACAGACGGCATATATTGAATATCATCAGACATAACACGCCCCCCTTGTGACATGAAATATACCACGGTGGCACGTACGTTTCACTATGATTGTATTCAATGAAAAAACGGGGAAAATCCCCCGTTTTTTTATTTAATAGAATCAAAATTCTTGCGAATAATTTTTCCGCTGCGTCGCAGGGCAACACTTTCTGGCGACGTCATACGTGGCATCAGCGTTACCATTGCCCCACCCCGCCCAACAATGCGTGGCAGAGACATAGCCAATGCGGTCGAACCCGCGCCGTTAACAATACTGACCGTTAATATTCTGCGTTCATCGTTTATAATACAACGCAGTAAATCTGCAACCGCCGCCGCAATACCATCCCAGGTTGCGCCACGACCACGGATGATTTCGTATGCCGCATTGCGGACACGATGCTCAATCGTTGCGCGCGTAGTTGCCGGCAGACTAATTTTAGCCTGGCGACAAAATGTGTTTAAATCAATCGCACCAATCGATGCAGATGACCAGTTTATCATACTGCTGTCACCGTGTTCGCCCAAGACATAGGCATTTATCGACTGGGTCGACACAGATAAATGACGCGACAATATCGCACGCAGGCGCGCAGAATCCAACATCGTTCCTGTACCAATAACACGTGACGCAGGTAACTTGGAAATCTTTTGAGCCAACATAACCATAACGTCCAGCGGATTTGTCACAATTATCAATGTGACATTTTTAGGGTCAACATTTGCCATAACACGCGGAATAATGTCATAAATAACATCAGCATTTGCGTTTAATAAATCTGTGCGGGTTTGTCCGGGCTTTTGATTGGCACCTGCTGCAATAATAACAATATCAGAACCACGAATACCACGATAGTTATTTACTGCTGTGATTTTAACATCGTACGAAAAAGCAGACGCATGTCCTAAATCTTCGGCAGCTGCATACGAACGTACGTTATCGCGGTCGTATAATGCAATTTCGTGAACCAGACCAGTATTCTTGACAGCCGTTGCAACAGCTGCACCAACTGAACCAATACCAATAATTGAAACTTTCATAGAATCTCTCCGTATATCTAATAATAGTATAGCACATATTTTGTTTTTTTTACATAGGACTTGAAGTTTTTTTATTCTGTGCTAAATTAAAGTGTTGCTATGAAGAATAAAACAAAGTTAAAATTATTATTATCAATGATGCTACTGGCGACCACCAGTATTGCCCAAGACAGCTTTAAAGAAGAACAAAAGCGTGCTGCACGCGCAAAAAATTTTGCAGACTTTTTATTATACTGGTCAGATTGGGATGCATATCTGGATGTCAGTATAATTGATAAAAAGCTCGCCGAACGCGAAACGTATGATGAGGCAAAAACTCGTATTCCAGAACTGGTACAGGATTCGACGTACTATGCTGACGAAATTGTCAAATCTGCATCAATTATCAATAAACGATATCCATTGAACAAGCAGCCTGATATGGCCTATTTTCTGTATGAAATAAAAGATATATATAAAGACAAAAAGTCAGATAGAAATTCAGATGAATACAAATTAGGTCGAACACTTGCTGAATACGAGCGTGTTTTGAAAGAACTTAAATTGGCACGATACACTTTGCGGATTAATCAAAAATAAAAAGCCCCCAGCCGGGGGACTTTTTATCACCATAACTTTACACGTTTGTGTGGTTCTACGTACATTTTATCATCGGATTTGATATTAAATGCATCGTACCACGCATCAATATGAACCAAGATCCCATTTACGCGATTGCGTCCCAATGAATGTTCGTCAATCTTGGTCAATCTTAATTCTTCGTCACTGCGAATATTTTGTGCCCAAACGCCTGCGTATGCGATAAAGAAACGCATATCTGGTGTCAATCCCGCAGATTCATTTGATGGGATTCCAAAGTTTTTATATGCCGTATAAGCGATTGTTACGCCGCCATAATCCGCCAGATTTTCACCCAACGTAAATTCTCCGTTCGCATTAACTTCGTCATTGATTTTTATTTTATCAAAGAATTCACGCATTACCTTGGCACGAACGTCAAAACGTGCTGCATCTAACAAAGTCCACCAATCTTTTAGATTGCCGTCTTTGTCGAATTTGCGCCCCATATCATCAAAGCCATGGGTCATTTCATGCCCAATAACTGCGCCAATTGCGCCATAGTTAAACGCGTCATCTGCCGCCATATCAAAGAATGGATACTGTAAAATTCCAGCTGGGAAACAGATTTCATTTGTAGATGGATCATAATATGCATTAACTTCATGCGCATTCATATACCAGATGCTTGGGTCTTTTTCTGCACCAATTTTATTCAACCAAAACGCATCTTCGAATGCAGACACTGTCACCATATTTTCCCACAGTGTTGCATTCGCATCGATTTCCATTTTTGAATAATCACGCCATTTATCTGGATATCCAATTTTAGCCTTGAATGTGGACAGTTTTTCCAATGCTTTTTGTTTGGTTTCATCCGACATCCACGCCAGATTTTCCATACGTATTGCATAGGCACTTTGCAGATTTTTTACCAACGTTTCCATACGTGCTTTTGATGCAGATGAAAAATATTTTTTTACATACAATTGCCCAATTAATTCGCCCAGTGCATCGTCCAGCATAGACACTGCGCGTTTCCAACGTGGTTTGGGTTCTTTTTGTCCTGCCATTGTACGATTATAAAAATCAAATGCAATTTCATAAGACACATCATCCAACAGTGATGCTGCTGAATTTGCAATACGATATTTCAAATATGTTTTTATCAATTCAAAATCAGTATCATTCATAATCGCGATTGATTCATGAATTGCAGACGGCTGGTTTATATTAATATTTGTTGCAGCTGATGCACCACGCGCAACCAGATATGTATCCCAATTGAATCCAGCAAATTCTCTTTTGACATCTGCCAATGCCATTTTATGATAGTTCGCGTGCGGATCGCGCAAGACTTCTTTGGTATGAAAAGATTTCGCCATACGTTCTTCCAGTGCGTACAGTTTTTCTGCATCACCTGCGATACCAAAATTCTTTAACTGTTTTGCGATATATTTTTTGTATTCTTGGCGAACCTCAACAGATTTACTGTCGGAATCAAAATAATAGTCACGCGACAGACCAATTCCACCCTGACCAATGTTATAAATATAATGCGTGCTGTCCATTTCGTCCAGCGCAACACCATCGCCCCAGAACGCAGATGAAAAAGTATGCATTTTGCCAAGATATTGTGGCAACTGTTCAGGGGCGGTCAATGCGTCAATCTCGGCCATATATTTGGCGATCGGCGCAACACCGTCTGCATTGCGCTTATCAGTGTTCATAATAATTCTATACAGTGTGCCGATTTTGCCGTCATCACTTTCTGCGATTTCGCGTGTGCGTTCCAGATTCGTGTTACGCAAAACATCAAATGCGCCATATCTGGAATAATCGTCTGGGATTGGATTCGCGTTACGCCAACCGCGGGTTGCATAGTCATAAAAATCATCACCTGCTTTGATGGCTGTGTCCATATTTTCCGTTTTGATACCTGCGCTCATTAGTTTCTCCTTTGATGTATGATATGCGAATAAAATCGCGATTGCTACGGCAACCAAGCCAATTATATTCAAAAATTTGTTCTTCATTTTTTTACCTTAAAATTTTAACCAAAACATCGTCCAGCACCAACATTCCTGCACCCGTCACAGATATTCTGTTATCTTGAATCTGAACCAGATTTGGAATTGTTTTTACTGTGTCCATATTTATAACGTCTTTTATGTCTTCTGTCAATTGTGCGCCACGCGTTGTGCGCAGACCCATTATAACATTTTCCAGCGCGCGTGTTTTCGTATCTATTGGTAAAAAGCGTTCGTCTGCACCCATCTGTTCATACCATATGCCATTATGATAAACGCGTCCCGCGCCACCGCGCCCAATTCCTATATACGCCGCACCATCCCAGATGTTCAGGTTATGCCGACATTCTTGCCCCACCGTGGCATAGTTTGAAACTTCGTACCGTGGCAGGCACAACGCATCCCCAATTGCGGTGTACATATCAGCCATTTCATCGTTTGTCGGCATTGTCGGGTTTTCACGTCCGATTGGGGTTGTAGGCTCTATTGTCAATTCATACATCGAACAATGCATCAGTCCCAATGAATTTATCTGTTTGCACGTTTCAATAACGTCGCCCACTGTTTCATTGGGCAATCCATATATAAAATCAGCCGACACGCGCACCCCCAACCGCTGTGCAGTCTTGATTGTATCAATTGCGTCTGTGACCGTATGTTTTCGTCCCAGATATTTTAATTTTTCATCCACCAGACTTTGTACACCAATACTGATACGATTGACACCGTTGGATTGAAAATCACGCATTTTGATTTCATCAATCGTACCTGGGTTTGCCTCAATCGTGATTTCTGCATCTGCAACAACATCAAAACATTGATGGATTTTAGAAATTATTTTTTCAAATGCCCAAATCGGCATTAAAGACGGTGTTCCGCCACCAAAAAATATTGTTGGTACAGATACGCGCCCCAGCATTTTGCCCCAGTGTTCAATTTCAGACAATATTCCGTCTGTGTATGTGTCCCAGTCTGAATTAGCACAAGCGCGCGAAAAAAATGCACAATATCGGCACTTTGATGCGCAAAAAGGCACGTGAATATAAATATTATGCGATGGGTTCATACGCGATATTGTACACCCAACCACCAGTCGTGCAAGAAATAAATGAAAACACTTTTTTAGTGCGCCTTTTTATGATATAATAAATCAACGAATGTAGGTATGAAAAAGGGCATATTTTCATTTTTATCGCTGTTTTTAGCACCTTTTGTGGCATCAGCTGCAAACGAGGGGGTACCGTCGTACTATCAGACACAGCGCGCTGCAAACGCAAATCAGATTGGATATAATCAATACGCCGCCCAGGGATATACTAAATACGTTGGCACATCTGGCAACGCCCAAGCGGTTGGTTCTCGTACTTATACATATCAGGTTCCACGCCAACATCAACCAACATACCTGCCACAATATAGTGGGATGATGACCCCAAATGGTATCGCAATGCCGAAGGAATCGGAGCCTGCAACGTCAGTTTACGCGGGATACGCACGTCGGTTTGCGGACTTTCAGTTTGAAACGGGTGTAAATTCTATCCTGGAATGGGACGATATGATTATAAACGAAATCACAGTCGGGGCGCGTCATAATTTTAGCCTGCGTGATTTTGATTTGTCAGCATACGGGGAATATTCGCACGGCGAAGTATCACATGGCGGTCTATCTATGGACTATGACCTAAAGCCCTTTGCGGAATCAGACCCAACGTACGGTATATTTACGATTTCTATGGGTGATTTATCTGGGCGCAGCGAACATTTCAGATTTGGTCTGTCTGCGCATCACGCGTGGGATATTGCTGGATGGAAATTATCACCAACGATTGGGTATGAAATATTCAAGCACAATCTGGAAATGAGCGATCATTACTATCCAAACCCTGGGATTTATTTGCCATTGATGACAAATAAGGGTGATTATGTCTACGGTGACGTCGAAGGTAATTTTTACAGCGTTCCTGTTGACTCAACACCTAATGAAGACTGGTATCAAGTATGTATGTCACCCGAAGACATTAAGTTGGTCCAGGCTTCAAGTAGCGCATTGGGATCGCTGGGCGATATGATAAATACTGAGGATTACGATCCTGCGATGGGATACATTCCATGGGGTGTCGATGCGGGCGAATGTGTAATTATTGGTGGCGATGGCCCAGTGGTAGTTACTGGGACAACGCATATTTATAACACAACTTGGTCTGGATTTTACGTCGGACTGGAAGTTGAAAAACAGATGACATTAAACGACAAACTGCGTATGTATTTTCAGTTTGGATTACCAAAATATTCATCCGAAGGCATCTGGCCAAATCGTACAGACTGGCAACAAAACCCCAGTTTCTTGGACGAAGGTGACAATGGTTCTTATTCGTATCAGGCGGAGATAGAATATAACTATAAACTATCCGATAGAGTACAGTTGGCAATTCGTGCAGATACAAACTGCTTCCACGTTGGTCAGATTCCAGGGGAATTATACGTTGCTGAATCGTACGAATATACAGAACAAGAAGACGGGTCTTTTGTACTGGAAACAATACCCGCATATACAGAATACGTCAGCAATTCGTTGAAAAAAGCCACATGGCAATCATTCGGCTTGCATATTGGCGTTAAATATGCTTTCTAATTAGTATATAAAAAGGGATACATTAAATATGCGTTATTTTGGTCGCGTATGCGGTGCTTTGTTGCTGATAACTACGTCTGTGTATGGCACACAGTTGCCGTCTACCACGGAAGCCGTTATTGCAACACCTGCTATCGCTGAACGTGGCGCATTTGATGCAGACAGATGGGATATGATTATCCAAAACATTCGTGCACGCGCAACCGCCGATGGCGTATCCGAGAAAACAATTAAATCAACGTTGCGATATCCAGCCTATATTCCTTCAATTGTACATCGCGATAAAAATCAGGCTGAATTTAAAATGACCATGGACGACTATTTGATGCGCACGGTTCGCACAGAGCGTGTTAAACAGGGGCGTAAAATGCGGACAAAATACCCAACATTGCTGTCACGCGTAGAACAAAGATACGGCGTGCCACCACACGTAATACTGGCATTTTGGGGTATGGAATCTAACTTTGGAGAAATCAAGGCTGGACATAAATTGGTTGATGCATTTATCACGCTTATATACGAAGGACGACGTGAAAAATTCTTTGGTAATCAATTAGTTTCACTGATGAAAATCGCAGACAAAAACAAACTGGACATTAATAACATTCACGGCTCTTGGGCGGGTGCAATGGGACATTTTCAGTTTATCCCAACAACGCTGGCGCAATATGGCGTTGACGGCAACGGCGACAAACGAATTGATATCATAAACAATATCAGTGACGCTATGTTCAGTGCGGGAAATTATCTGAATAAACTGGGCTGGAATAAAAAAGAACGTATCGTTCGACGCGTTATTTTGCCGGCTGATTTTGATTTATCACTACTGGACGGAAAAACAAAAAAATCATTACCAGAATGGGCGGCGTTGGGGGTTATCAACCAAGACGGGTCACAGATTCCACAAACAGATATGATTGCAGGATTGGTTGCGGACATCGCCACAATCGAAGCCCAACGCGCCCAGATTATCGCGGATTCTGCTACTGCACCAATAGATTCTGATGTCGCGCCACAACCCGCAATCGTTGCATATTTAACATATCCTAATTTTTATCGGATTAAAAAGTGGAACAACTCAAACTGGTACGCGATTGCGATTGCAAATCTGGCAGATGAATTGAAATAAATAAAACGATTTACAATGGCGTATTTCTTTGATATTCTTCCCATTATAAATTTATACAAAGGATATATTTATGGCTATTAAGGTACGCGATTTCGAAGTGCGCTTGACCAGAAACAAAGAAGAACGTAAACAGGTGCGCCAACTGCGCTATAAAGTTTTTGTCGAAGAAGAAGGTGCTAGTGTTACCGATGAACAACGTACACTGGGCGAAGAATATGATGCATACGACCGCTTTGCTGAATATATGGCGGTGTTTCATAATGGGCGCGTCGTTGGTGCATATCGTATTATCGACCGTAGTGCTGCGGAAAAAATGGGCGGTTTTTATACTGAAAACGAATTTAATATTTCCAAGATTAAAAAATATCGTGGCAATATCGCTGAAATGTCACGCGCGTGCGTTGAACCTGCATATCGTGAAAACGCACTGACTATGCGTTTGTTATGGGCGGGATTGGGCGAATATATCGTCCGCCGCAAAATTGGCGTCGTGTTTGGCGTTGCGTCTTGGGTTGGCACAAAGCCTGCACGTTCTGCCCAGGCAATATCTTATTTGTACTATAATCATTTAACACCGTTGCGTTTGCGCGCAACAGTGTTGCCTGAAAAGTTTGCCAATGGCGTTAATCCAAAGCTGTCACGTATGAATATCTTGCCACCTGAATTTGTAGACGAAGCAGATGCAAAACGCGAAATGACCCCACTGATTAAGGGCTATTTGCGATTGGGCGCAACATTCGGCAAGGGGGTTTTTGTAGACACTCCATTTAATTCGTACGATGTATTCGTAATGGTCGAAACACGCAAGATGGATGCGGCATATCAAAAGCATTTCTTGGGTCGTGAAAACGCATTGGGCAATGTCGAAGAAGACAAAGACGGTATTATCAAAACAATCGGTAAAATCGTCACATTTCCGGTTACCGGTCCATTAAAGGTTATGCGTACATTTGTTGAATTCTTGTTGCACGAAGATGCAGCTGATGCAGAATATATCGAAGATGCGGAAAAATCCGAAAACGAAGAAGAATAAATTATGGCTAAAACAAAATTACGCAAACAGAATATTTTTAATACAACCACTGCTGCAATTAAATTTATTGCGTTCTGGATAATGGTTGTTATTCAGTTGCCAATAATCGCATTTTTGCCACGCCGCTGGGCGGTACAGTATATGCCTGTGTTTATGTGGTTTTTGGTTAAACTGGGTGGGATAAAAATTATCGTTCACGGCGAACTGGCCAAGGAGCGCCCGCTGATAGTTGTGTCTAATCACATATCTGTATTTGAAATTGCAACATTTCCATTTGTTTTCCGTGGCAGTTTTGTTGCAAAAAAAGAAATGGAAAATTGGCCACTGGTTGGTTGGGTCGCAAAAAAATTCGGCGTTATATTTGTAGACCGTCGTCCATCGCATGCCCGTGATGCATTGGCTGTTGTGCAAAAAGCGGTGCAAAGTGTAAAATACCCAATGATTGTTTTTCCAGAAGGCACAACCACAAATGGCGCGTATGTAAAACCGTTCAAAAGCACACTGTTTAATTTTGTTGAAAATTCGAATATAACGGTGCAACCTATGGCAATGCATTATCGCTATAAAGATGGCAGTGTGATTGACGAACAAACAATGGCTGATCACTTTGCATACTTTGATAATAAAAAGATGGATATGGGACCAAAATGTAAACGTGAACGCAGCGCATTCGGTCAAGTCTTTCATATTATGATGCTGGGTGGATTTACGGTTGAAATCACACTGTTGCCGCCACCACCCCTGGCGGGGTTAGACAGAAAAGAAATCGCAGACGTCTTGCAAAAACAAGTCGCAGAAAAATATATGGAATTAAAAGATAAAAAATAAATAAAGAAAAAGAGATAATAAAATGAGAATTGAAAATTTATGTGTGCGTCGATTGATTGGTGACGTAGCAGGCGCAACAACACACGGACATAAAATCGCGGTCAAAGGCGGATATATTTACCAAACCTTTCAAGGTGGATATACATTGTCTCCGTTGGGGTGGCGTGTTGTACGCAATATTGAAAATATAATCAGACAAGAAATGGATGCGATTGACGGTCAAGAAATCTTGATGCCTGTGGTGTCGGGGGCTGATATTTGGCGTGAAAGCGGTCGCTATGATACTGTTGACGTGTTAGCAAAATTCAAGGGGCGTTCTGGCACAGACTATGTGTTAAATCCAACACACGAAGAAGTTGTTGTTGATTTTGTAAAGTCTGTTTTGGAAACATATCGTCAAATGCCTTTTATGGTATATCAAATTCAGACCAAGTTCCGTGATGAATTGCGCGTGCGTGCAGGCCTTATTCGCACACGTGAATTTATTATGAAAGATGCGTATTCTTTTCACGAAACGCAATCTGATTTAGAGGCATATTATAATCGCTGCCTGGATGCTTATACGCGCGTATTTGCACGTTGCGGGCTGAAAAATGTCGTCAGTGTTATGTCGTCAACTGGCGATATGGGAGGCAGTGTTGCGCACGAATTTCAATTGGTAAACGATATGGGCGAAGATACATTGTTCCTGTGCGATTGTGGTTTTAGCACTAACAAAGAACTGGTTGATGAAAATACAGAATCTTGTCCAAAATGTGGCAAAAAAATGCGTAAGGTTCGCGGGATTGAAATCGGTAATATCTTCCAGTTGGGAACAAAATATTCTGCGTCTATGAATTTGACGTACACAAATGCCGATGGCGAAACCAAGAATCCGATTATGGGCTGCTATGGCATTGGTGTTGGTCGTACGATGGCGGCAATTATTGAAGAAAGTGCTGACGACAAAGGTCCGATTTGGAATATCGCAACTGCGCCATTTGTTGTGCACGTGATTGGTCTGGCAGACAAAGAAGGAAAAACTTTGCCATTGGCAGAAAAAATCTATAACGATTTGCGCGCTGCTGGCATAGAAACGATTATCGATAACCGCGATGCACGTGCAGGCGAAAAGTTCGCAGATGCAGATTTAATCGCTGCGCCAATTCGTATTATTGTATCGGCGAAAAATTTGGCGAATAATGTATTAGAAGTTAAATATCGCACAAACGATGTGGATACATCTGATATGCCAACTACGTTCAGTGTTGATGCGTATATGGACGATATTCAAAATGCTATTAAGCAATTATCAAAATAAGAATCCCGCCATCTGGCGGGATTGTTTTATTTTATCTTATCGGCTTTTATGGTTCTAGCAATCCAAAGTTGATTTTTTGCCCTATTGAATTTAGAAAGATAACAAGTTGTGGTTGCAATATGATTTGCCAATTCCACAGCCTTGATTTTTGCATCAGCAAGATTGCCGTCTGCAACAGGGTAACCTGTTTTTATCATCGTTCCAAACTCATCCCTGTATTCTGTTACTGCATTTAGACCTATTACTGGACAGAAATACATTTCACCCTTTTTACAGCCTTTGCCACCACATATCCGCACTGAGCTATCATCTGGGCAACCATAAATCCATTTTTGTGGGAAACAAGAAATCTCGCCATCAATTACATAGTAATAATGCACATCGTATTTGCAGCGCTCTTCACAGCCATAGCATTTGTATTTGCGCTTGTATTTACGTTTTGCCACTTTGTTTCCTTTTATCTCTGTTTACCTAATTCATCTGGCTGAGGAATAAAAGTCTCTTTTTTGAAATCCTCTGACGTGTACGGCCGTGATATTCTTTCTGCCTTGGTCATAAATTCGTATGCTACGCTTTCTTGAAATCTTGGCTTGCGTTTCTTATCTGTTGACATTTTCGACCGCCCCACTATCGCGTTTTTTGTTCTTCTAATAATTTTTCAATATTCCTGTCGCATAATTGCATACTCTGAAATATTTGGGCCTGGTTGTTCAGAATTATTAATTCCGCCTTACTGGGCCGAGCCGCCTTTTTATAATAACACTCGTGCTTTTCTGGTGCTTCGCACAGACAGTTATTATATCGCCTGAATGTACAGGTATTAACACACCCCAAAGCCTCACAGATAAAAACCTTTTTGTCCCAAAACGCCATTTTTTGCTCCTTATCTTTTTTTATAATTATCGCACAGGCGGGATATTGTTAACGCTCTCTCTAATAGTATTTGACGAAGTTTTTCTCTGACTTCAGCAGTAGCAATCCTTGATTGACCATCTATTTCAACCACGTTGTTTCTTATTTCAAATCCCGCAAAAATTAGATTCCCCGCTTCGTTCACATAAAAATCTATTGGTTTGCCCCCCAATACTGGAGACATATCTTCAATTGTTGCACTAAGGGTGTGACCACTTCCAATGCTGGTTCCTCTACGACATCTTTCTATATGACTAACCTCAAACCCACAATGCTTTTCGCAACCGTCACATTTTCCAACATTAACTCTGTTTTCTTGTGTAAATGACATATTTTTATCTCCTTTTATCTTTATGTTGCGAACAATGTCGTCTTGCCAAATCCAGTGCCTGGTCAATCAACATAGGTATATAAATTTTACGTGTAAAATCACTGTCTATTTGCACTTCCATCGTCGCCAACGCAAAGTTTATCTTGGCATACGTCCCTGCGGGTCTGCCACACCCATGATAACGGGTAACTATCTTTATTTCGCATTTATTTTCACAGCCATCACAATAATATTTAGTTTCTGGTACAAAAGACATATTATCTAGCCTTTATTCTATCTTATTTATTTTACATAAGATTTATAGCACAAAATTGCGGATTTTCAAGTTTTATACACCACTTTTTATGCGCCAGACGCACGGACAAAAACAGCTCAAAAATGCACTAAAAATGTTTTACACACACGCTACATAGGGGCCCAAAATACACAGGATTTTTTGCAGATTTCCGCGACTTACACATTTTTGAAAAAAGTCTTGACTTCTGCGACTTTTTGATATATTATTCTGTTCGCTATTCGGGCATAGTTCAGTCGGTAGAACAACGGACTGTTAACTTTTCGGATTCAATCTTCCTAGAACTTGATAAACCTCTAAACCCCTTGTAAATCTGGGATATTTCTGACATTCATTCTTGAACTGTTTTTGACGAACATATGGTTCATATGGTGTTTTAACTTATCAGTGTTTTACACAGCCGCTACACAGCATATCGTTTTACACCGATTTTTTTACATTTGTTAAAAAGCGAATTTTAGGAATGAACTTGTACTGTTTTGGATATTGTTGTATACTTTTTTTGACTATTTAGGAATAATAGGAATTGAATTCTAGGTATCAAAAATTGAAAAATATAGCGTGGATTTTTATAGTTTTGGTTGCTCTTGTCATCGGTTATTCCGTAGGCAAGTCAAAACCCATTGAACACATTCATGTCATAACTGGTGCTGAGGCCTATTTTACTCCTGGAGTTCAATGTGAAAATCGTATTGTCGAGGAGATTGCAAAGGCACAAACTATCGATATAGCAGTCTATTCTATTACTAACAAGAAGATTACATCTGCTCTGCTAAATGCAAAAAAACGTGGTGCCAGGATCCGTGTCGTTACTGACCGGACCATGGCTGGTAATAAATATTCAAAGGATGAAGTTTTACTAAAAGCAGGAATTCCCCTGCGCAAAAATAAAAAGCATAAAATAGAACACAACAAATTTGCTGTGTTTGATGGTTCTCATATTGTGACCGGTTCTTATAACTGGACTGATGCGGCAACCAAAAGCAATAGTGAAAACTGTGTATTCCTAGATGCCCTAGCAGAGGATTATTCAGCTCGCTTTGAGTATTTATGGAATCTATATCAAAACTAGACACAAATGCTTTCATAGACGATGTTGTTGGCATCGATTTGTTCTATGGTTTCAGCTGTGTCTTTGGTGTAGTCCGCATATATCGGACGATATAACAGGCAGTAATCACCGCCTGTTATATTTTTTGTGCAGCCGTTGCACAACATCAGGATTATTAGCAACAGAATCCCTAGCTTTATTAGCCCTTTGTACGTTCTGTAAAACCGTCTTAGTTTGGCGTGCTTTTTCATTGGTCTTTCCTTTCTTTATGCCGATTAAATAAGCCAGCGCAACCGCACCGGCGACAATGTATGCTTTGTACTTGTTCCAATATTCTTTTATGCGCATCGTATGCCCTCCAACAGTTCTTCGTTGCTGTATGGCTGCTGGCCGTTTTCGTGTTGAATAATGGCCTTTACCAGTGCCAACATTGTGTCGTTGTCAAACAGGTTCAGATCCGATCCGGACCCAAAGCCGGTTTGGTGGCACACGCTTTTGACGTATGCTGCGGTGTCATTCTCAAATGATGGAGCCCACCGTCTGATTATGCCTGATACTGTGCAGATGCCGTATTTGGTCTGGTATACTTTCAAGACCCTGGCCAGCGCACGTATGCCCCATTTTGGTTCGGTAAATATGCAAAACTCGCCGTCCGATGGTGGCAAAGATAAACCGGCCCATTGTGTGCCGGTGTATCTTATGTTCCCTGGATTGTTGTTTCTTATTCCCCTTGGTGGTTTGCGTTTCATTTCTTTTCCTTTCTTTCGAATAAACTTGTTATGTTTTCCCCCAGTGCTGCCGCCACGAACAGTGCGACTATTTCAACCCCAAATCCGCATGCTGCCAGCACGACTGCTGTTATGCCGAATAATGCACAGGCATATCGTTTCGCAGATGGGTTTCCGTTCTTGTCACTAAATATCTTGGCTATGTATGTGATTGCGTTTTTCATCAGTTTGCCCCTTTGATTAAGATTTTTACGTCCCCACGTATTTCGTACAGGGATTCCTTGATTATCTTTAAGTCGGATTCCAGGGTATCGGTCCTATGTTCCAGTTGTGCCAACCTGGTGTTTACTGATGCGTGGTGTGATTCTGCACGAACCACAAAGCCGACCAATGCTGCCATCAGGCCGTATAAAAGTCTGCCGTCCACTCTCATCTTGAATCCCTCTCGTTCCTGTTGTTTAACCATCGGTTACCTCCCTGGTTCTCGTTGCCTCTATACTGGTTTTATAGCCAGAACTGTTCATTGTGTGCCGGCAGGATTTGATTACCCACTTGCCCCTGAACTCTGGCCGTCCAACCTGAATATCTATCAAACTTTCTGCCCCCAGCATTGGGTTGCCTGGCATTTCAACTGTCAGTGCGTATGTGCCATCTGCTATTTCATTCAGTTTGGCTTGGGCCTGCAGTTGTGCCTGTTGCTGATTGCTGTATGTGTCCCTTAGCTGATATGTTGGTGGTGATGTGCCAACTGTGATTTCTTGCTCTTCGGCTTTGTTCACGTCATAGTATTTTGCCGATACTTTTCCGTATTTATTCCTTTCCGTTATTCGCAGGTGCATGCTGGACACCGTGGTTACCGGTATCGTTGGCAATGGCGATCCGTCTGGGAATTTGCCAGTCAGCGGATCTATAAACATCAGTTTGCCACCTGCAATCTTGATTGCTGCGCCATAGTCGCTGGCCAACCTTTGGATAAATGCGCAATCGCTTTCCTCGGTCTGATCCACGTGGTCAATCTGAATGCCTGCAAAGGTGGCAGATATGGCAGCCGTTATACCATACCTGCCGGCGATGGTCTGCACGATGCTGGTCAGGGTTTTCTTGTCCCAGGATTCTGTCTTGGGTGCTTTGAATTCCCCCATATCGTGCAGATTAGAGTTTGATGCACGTGCAGTTATGGTTAACGTCTGGGGCGATGCGTTCAGTTCTATTTCATCTGCAACAAACTGTCCCATCGGGTACAGTTCGTCATACCCCATCGCAACACTTAACACGGCACCAGATGATGGCAGTGCGAATGCTGAATCTCGGTCGTCCAGTTCCATTGTCATCGTATCGGACACAATTCCGATTTCATCGCTGATACTTAGCGATATCAGCCGACTATGTATCAGTTCGGTTATGTCGTTATCATCCGCAATGATTTTGTATTTTGGTTTCATTGCCACATCTTTATCTTCTGCTTGTTTGTGTCTTGGACTATGTCTGGCAGTGTTATTTGAACGCCTGCCGGCAGTACCGCATCATATCCGGCCAGATGCCGGTTCTGGACCAGAACCTGTTCCAGGATACCGGCGGTCTTGCCATAATGTTTCCAAACTATATAGTCCAGTGTTTCGCCATCTTTACTTGTGTAAATTGTCATAATGCACCCACTACTTGTTGAACAATACCCAGCGCACCGGCCTGTGTTTCTTCGCCGTATTTCTGCAGGGTTATCGAGAATGATATTTTTCGTGCGGTTCCGTCTTTTAGGAAATAAGTCTGGTCTTCGCTGATGCTGGTTATGCACCATCGGCCAAACGCCATTCCATTGCCCGATATCAGCATCAGTGGGATTCCTAGTCCGGCCTCAGCCCTCATCAGGGTTACCTGGCGCAAGCCGCCTTTGAAGTGCGGATATATTTCCCCATGCAGGCTGATCTTTTCTGGGCCGGCACCAACAAACTGCAAAGCCGGACCTGATCCCAACCGTTCTTGTTCTGCCCAGTTGTATTCGGTTGACCGGCTAAGACTCTGGTATGCTGCATTGGATATGCAGAACCTGTACGCCCCCAGAATCATCATCATGTTGATGTCCAGGGCCGAATTCAGGTTCATATCCCCACCAACTGATTTCAGTAAGTCCCCGATTGCCATTGTTTATCCCTTAGTCATAGTTTGCACTGCGTGTTCGCCGTGTTGCCTGGTTTTCACGATTGTTCAGTTCTGTCTGGACGGCTGCTGCAACGTCTTCGGCCGACATGCCTGGTACTGCGTTTATTGTTATGGGTGCCGATATCGCCACACTTGATGTGTTGTTGCTGGATATCTTGGATTGTGGCAGTTCAACCGGTGCGGTTGCATTGGTCATTTCGTTGATGACGGATACAGTATCGCCAACCTTTGGCGGTTTTTCTGTTTCTTCTTCGTCATCGCCAAATGCCCAGTTCCAGGCTTTCCCCACCCAGCTGTCTTTGACCCATTCCTTTACGCCGTTGAATATGTTCTTGGCTTTTTCCCACAGGTTTGTGATCCAGTTCCATACATGCTTGAATACCTGAACCACTGGCTCAAACAACCGCTTGAAGAATGCGGATATCGGTTTCCAGTATTTGATTATCAGTGCGGCCCCGACTGCAATCCCTGTGATTATCAGTCCCACAGGATTTGTCAGGAAAGCCGTCCCAACGGCCTTGATGACCGGTATCACGGCCCCCAATGCTATCTTGGCAACCGAGAATATCGTCTTAACTTTGCTGAATACCCCAATGATGGCCAGCGCACCGCCTTTGAGGAATGTGAACCCATACCCCAATGCAAACGATGCAATCTTGAACGATGTCATGCCTGCCACCGCCAGGCCAATGTATTTGACCAGTGTCGGATGCTTTTCTGCGAATTCAGCCAGACTGCTGGCCGCTTTGCCGAATATGCCAACAACGCTATTGATTGCCGGTAGTAATGTCGCACCAACATTGGTTGCCAGAACTGCCATCTGGTTCTTTAACAGTTGCAGGTTGTTTTCCGTTGTGGCGGATCGTGCTGCGAATTCACGCTGCATTGATCCGGCATACTCGGTTTCATTTGCAACCAGGTGCAGATTTGCTTTCAGTGTGTCCAGTCCCTCAACCAATGAATTGATGTGGCGGTTTGCGTTTTCCCCGAACATGTCTTTCATGATCTGGGAACGCTTTACACCTTGAATCTTGGTCAATGCCTCAAGTACCGTCAGCATTGCCTCGGTTCCCTTGCCGGATTCCACCAGTTCGGTATAATGTTCCATTGATATGCCCAGCTGGTCAAAGGCATCACGTGCGGCACCACTGGACACCGGTATTAGTTTCAGGCGGCTGGCCATCATGTTGATAGCGGTACCGGCTATTTCCGGTGTCTTACCCATTGCCACGAATGTACCGGCCAGTGCAGATACCTCGTTATAGGACAGCCCGAATGACTTTGCCATTGCACCAGCACGCAGATTTACCTCTACGATTTCAGGGGCCGTTGCTGCAATGTTGTTGGACAGGTGATTTATTACGTCCCCGACTTTGCTCATTTCCCGAATTGGCATCTGCAGAACGTTGGACAGCTTGGCCATCGATTGGCCAGCCTCGTCAGCAGTGATGTCGAATGCAACAGACATTTGTGCAGCCGTTTCTGCAAAATCTGTCAGCTGGTCTTTTGGAACCCCCAATTGACCACCGGCTGCAACAATCTGTGCCAGCCCCTCTAAGGTCAGAGGAATTGTTTCCGACAGTTTCTTAATCTCGGATTCCATCTGCCGCAGTTCTTCGGGGCTGTCAAAGTCTATGACTTTCTTCACATCTGCCATTGCGGATTCAAATGCAACTGCTGGTTTGACCAGTCCATATAAACTGGTCCCCAGGGATACAACGTCCATCATCTGGCTGCGATACGATGCACGCTGCGCAAGGTTGGCTTGCTGCTTGCTGTGTATTGCGGCCATTGCGGACTGTCTGGATCGCAATGTATCCAGTGCTTTGCCCAGCGCACTTTGTTCCTTGTTCAGGTTCTTGGTATCAACACCTGCCTGTTTTAGGCTGGTGGATAATTCACGCAGGCTGGTGCGGTTCTGTTGGTATGCGGTCTTGGCCAGCAATGCCTCTTTCTTGGCTGTCCTGAAACTGTTGTTCAGTTGCTTTGATGGCTTGTCTGTCTGGCTGATTGCGGTGGCCAGTTTCTTGACCTCGCTTTCTGCTTTTTGCCATTGCTGATACGTTGAAACTGTATCTGTTCGCAGTTGCTTGAACGAGGTTATGTCCTTGCTGGTTGTGTCCAGTTTCTTGATCGCATTACCCAGTGTTCCCAGTTGCTTTTCAGTTGAGCTGAACACACCCTTGAAACCGCTGCCCAGTTCTGCACCGATGATGACTTGTACTGCTGTCTGTACGCCCATTTATCCCACCATTTCCTTATGAACGGCAACCGCTGTCTGGTGCCATTGATAGAATTCTTCTTCTGTCATTTCCAAGATTTCACTCAGTTGCCAGTGGGTGATTGCCGACACGACAACTATTTCACGTCTGAGGTTTCCGGACCCGATCCGAAAAAACCCATATATACCTTTTGAACCGATGAGTAGTCTGTTTCGTCCAGTTCTTCGATGACCTTTGGTGCCACCTCGCACAGGTTAGCGAACAGGGTTATCTCTTTCTGTTCATCGCTGCATTTCATTGCGGTTACTGCCAATCTGTCACGCACCTTGGACCGGCGCATATTCAGTTCATTGTAAGTAACCCCATCAACGGTGATGGGGTATTTCAGTTTGATGTTGCTCATTGTGATTTCCTTATATTCCTAGTGCGGCACGTATTTCTGCCATTTGGTCTGTGCCATTGATGTTGCGAACCATGTTGTCCACGTCTATTTCAATCAGTTGCGTTCCGTCTATTGTCAGGCTGTAATAGCGACACGCAACATTGCATTTCAATGTGCTTTTATCGCCGGCCTTAAATGTTCCAAAGTCCAGTTCCGTGTACATACCACGCATCTGGATTGTCATTGGGGTCGTTGTTTCATCGTCCACCAGCGCACCACGCAATGTTACCTGGACTGCGTTCCCTGATATCAATCCAAACTGCTGCATCAGGTTCGGATCGTATTCAACCAGGCTGAATCCACATTCCAGTTTTTCCATGCCCAAATCAATAGAAATGGGTGCATCCATACCGCCAGCTCTCAATTCTTCGGTCTTGATTGTCAGTTTCGGCGGTGTGACTTCTTCGGCACGTCCGGCATACCCACGGCCGTCCACGAACAAATTAAAGTTTTTTAGGATTTTAGTCATATTGTTCCCCTTTGTTATTCAAAGATTTCTTCCAAATAGTCTGTGGTCAGACGGCTGCGGAATGTGATGTGTTCTGCTGGATATGGTGCGGTGAAATCAAAGTCAAATGTGATTTTGCCTTGCTGCACCTGATCCGCTGCATTCAATGCCGGATCTGCCCAACACTGGCCGTTGATGATGGCACCAATGTTCTTCAGGTATCGCAGATAGTTATTCACGCCCTCAACAACATCGTCTTTGTATGTCTTGGTTATGTTTCTGTCTACTGCCCACAGGTGTGCTTTCAGCAGACTGTCATTGATCATGTCTGCGGTTCTGCGAATGCTTAGATAGCACCATTTGGCATCAGCACTTGCTGTGCGGTTGCCCCACAAACGGAATCCGTCTTGCTGGATTACAGTGGCCACGTTGTTTTCGTTCAGATAATTTGCAACGCATGCTGCATCGCCCAAAGTGAAGTCAATCGGTTTGGATACGCCTGCAATTCCGTTGATGATCTGGTTTGATGGCGAATACCAGAACCCACGGTCATTGTCTGATTTGGCAATAACACCTGCCACACGTGCCGAGAACGGTTCTTCAACCATCGTATCGCCTTTCAGAACCTTGGCCCATGGGTATACAGAATAGACACGTGGGCTGCTGATTTTCTTTTGGAACTGGGTTGCTTGTTCCTTGGTTCCGTTTGGACAGTCTGCAATAATGACCGCACGCAGACGTTCTGCGATTGTGGTCAATGCATCAACGACTGGGTTTGATGTGCTGCCATCTGGGGTGGTGTGTGTGAACCCCGGGGCAATCAGTATGCGTGGCTGAACTGCACATTCAGATTGTGCCGCCAATAATGCCTGGACACCTGTGTATGTGCCGTCTGCATTTGTGCCACCGACTATGTCTGCCTCAGTTATTGCGGTGGGGTCTAATTCGCCATCATCGCCCAAATGGTCTACATTTTCCGGATCTGCTACATTGATAACCACGACCACAGCACCGGTCTGATCCAAGATGCCGTTCAATGCCGCCGGAATGGTGTATCCGTCTGTGTCTTCGCCGAAGATTTTTACTGCCTCAGTTTTGTTTCCTAATATCAGTGTTGGGGTATTTACTGGTCCCTGGGGTGCTGTTCCGATCAAACCAATAACCGATGAGGTTACTGTCTGCACCGGACGTGCGCCACCGTCCAGTTCCACGACCTCTATGCCGTGTAAGAACTTATCTGCCATGCTTTACTCCTTTGTTTCTGGGATAAGGTTGTATTTTTTTAATATGTCTTCGATGTCTGATAACAGTGCGATTGTTCCTGCCTTGGTTGGCAGTTCCAGATCCGCACCGTTGTTTAATTTCTTGGTATAAACATTTGGCCAAGGACTACTGGAATAACCCAATGTAAAGCTAGGTTCTCTGGACATCGGAACAATTCCTAGGCTGGGACTTATGCTCACAAGTGATCTGCCTGCATACTCAAGATATATCATCGGCCCCACCGTCATAACTGAAACAGCCCATTTGTAGGGCTGACTGTCGGTTTTATATTTAACGCTGAACTCCAATACTCTCTCTGGATTATTCTGTTGAGCCGGCAGTTCAATTTTTACTGGACCTGTTATGGTACCTCCAGACGATGGGAACTTGCTGTCGTTGGCCCTCTGAACTTGCTCTTCAAACGCTTTTTGTTTATCCCTGGTCCAGCGATAGAAATCTCTATTCTTGTGTTCCGTCATCTGGCACCTCCGGTTCTTGTTGTGGTATCAGGTTGTACTTACGCAATATGTCTTCGATGTCTGAAAGAAGAGCCATAGTTCCGGCTTTTTCTGGTATCTCTATATCACCGCCATTATTAAGTTTTTTTGCATAAACATTCGGCCATCTTGCACCGTAGTATCCAAGTGTAAATTTTTCACCTGCATATCCTGGGAAAAGACCGAGATTGTGACAAATCCCAAATAACTGAACTTTGTTATAGGTATAATATGAAATCGGTGAATATGGTATAAACTCCCAGCCCCAGTTATATGTTCTTGTATTTTCCTGATAGCCGATTTCAAAATTAAACATTGTTTCTGTGACCAATGTCGGGGTTTTGTATTTTATCTTTAATGGCCCTGTAATAGTTCCTCCCTCTATGGGTAGTTTCTTGTCCAGTTCATGTTTAAGGTTCTTGGAAAACGCACCTTGTTTGTCACGTGTCCATCTGAAAAAATCTCTATCTGTATCTGTCATTGTTTTCCTCACATTTGTCGTATGCGTACAAAGCCTGTGGCACCTGTTCCTTTTAAGAACGATGTGCCGTTCCAACCAACGTCACCACCTTTGCCACGTGTATTATCTTCGGGCCAGTTGTCATTGACACGACCATTGACCGCACGTGTGGTTGCGGTTGATGTTGCCTGACTTGGTGTACAGGCACTGGGGTTGTTAATAAGTGTTTCCTGTAATGCGGAACCTGATATGTTGACCGTTCCAATTGTTCCAACTGTTCGGTTCGCACCAGATGTTGATGTGGCACGAATGCTGGCACCGGTGCCTCCACCGGCACTGGCGGTCAGGTTTGTGAATCCTGTGATCGTTGATGCGCCACCTGCGGTTCCTGATGTTGTGCCACCCGATGCACTGCTGAATGTGTCCGCTGCACTTGAACCATAACCGCCGCAGGTCACTGTTACCGATGCGGCTGCTGTCAGTTTCGCAAGTATCTGCAGTGTTCCGCCAACACCGCCCTGGGCATAGTGTTTACCGCCTGTCACGGTGCTACGTCTGGCAACACCGCCACCACCACCGCCAATCAGGGTGATTTCATATGTGCCTGCTGACAGTGACAGTGTTGTTGAACCGGCCGTTTGGGTTTCGAATATCAGCACCGGATCGCCTGTATAAAACAGCTTTGCAACCCCATCGACACCGATGTAGCCTTTCTTGACTTTCTTGGCCAAATTGCTGACACCGACATAGATTTTGGTTACCTTTTTGGCTGTGCTGCTGACCCCAATCAATGTGTTCTTTGCCATTGTTTTTCCTTATTCATAAACCAGTAAAATTTGCCCAGTGGTCAGCGAACTGCCGGCCCCTGGGTCTGTGGTTTGTGCTTTGATGTTTCTGGTTGTAAATGCTGATGTCGGTGTTGCGTTTGCTACCGTTACAGTATCGCCAGTTTTGTTCGCTTTATTCGCCAGCGCATTGGTTACCGTTGTTGAATATGCGGTATCATTTCCGATTGCGGCTGCAAGTTCTTGGAGTGTGTTTAGACCGTCTGGGGCAGAACCCACCAAATTGTTCACAGCCGTTGTTATGGCCTGCGACACAACCGATACTGCGGCTGTCACGAATGCAGTTGTTGCAATCTGTGTTGTGTTCGTGCCGGCTGCCGCAGTTGGTGCCTTGGGTGTGCCAGTGAACGTTGGCGATGCAATGTTTGCTTTCTTGGCGATTTCATTAGTTACCGTTGTTGCGAAGTTTTCATCATTGCCCAATGCCGTTGCAAGTTCTTGGAGTGTGTTCAGTGCATCCGGTGCCGCACCCATCAATGCCTCTATCGCTGCTGCAACTGCGGTTGCCACGAATGCCGTTGTTGCCACCTGGGTTGTATTGTTTCCCTGGGCCGGTGTTGGTGCCATAGGTGTGCCTGTAAATGTCGGCGATTCCAAGTCAGCTTTATCATCAAACTTTTGCTGTCCTGCAAAGGTCAGATTATCCAGGTCAGTGTTCGCTGCACCGTCTATGATTCCACGGTAATATGTGACCATAACCGTGTCTGCGTTTGTAACACGCAGTATCATTCGCACGCCAAGTTCTTTTACCGTTCCCTCGGTATCAGATGGCTTGTATGTTGCTGGATATTTTCCAACTGCAAACAAGTCCCCGAATTCGTCATAAATACCTATTTCACGAATCCAAAATCCACCAACGTCTGCCTCAATAGTCGCCTCGGTTACCAGGTTGTTTTTATCCATCTTGTCCACCTGGACCTTGGTCAGTTCGCACCGGTATTGTTCACTGTGCAGTGCCGTCATATCTGCGGTTGGTTCCAGGGTACTGTTCCCGAACGCCATATGTGTCAGAGTCAATGTTTCGCCAGTCGGCAATGCGGCCAGTTTCTGCAGTCCCAGATTTGTTACAATTGAAAAGAATTCAGACATTTTATTCCCTTGGGTATATGGTTGTTTTCTCTAAGTGTCCAAAGGCCAGTCCTACCTTTGGCACATTGTTATCGGTTTCCAGTTCGGGGCGGAAGTATTCCAAATGTGATCGCAGGTTCTTGGTCTGCATAATCGTGCTTAGAATCAGTTCAGATTCTGTGATAGACAGGCCGTCTTCCCGAAATATCGCATAGACACGAAAGTTGTAAGGTTTGCCACCATACTGAAACCATTCTTCGATCACGATGTCCGCAAAGACAAATGCTGCCAATGCACGCTTTAATGATCCCAATGTTCCCTTTATCTTGTGAACCTGCACACTTTCACGGATAACCGTTCGTTGGGTGCTGTCGTTCCAGTCTGCGTGCCATACGTCCACCGACATTGCCCAGGCCAGCCACGGTATGATTGCGGCCGGACATTTGTCTGGGTTGGTCAGCCAGCGCAACACGTTGGTGTCTAACAAAGAGAACCGCCTTTGGATGGCGGTATCTATGTCCCTTTGCAGTTCAGTTGCGTTTGGTGGCAAAATGTTATTGGTTTGTGTCATCTGCGATTACAAATTCTATGTTTATTTCGGTGCAAACTGGTGCCTGTTCTTTGGTTGTTGCGATGTCGGCCGCCGGTGATGTCAGCACGACTTTTTGCACACCCTCGGTATGCAGCGCATCAAAAATGCCCGATCGGGCCACGTAGTTTCCAATAGTGCTATGTTTTTCAACATATTTATCCAGCGCAGCACGACATTCTTGTTCGGTTACAGTCATACTTGGGCTGTAGTACATATAGATTTTTGCCTGGATTTTATACTGTTCCAGCTTGGCACTCTGTATTGTTACGTGGTCGGTCAGTGGTCGTTTGTCCTCAGAACTGACGTATTTATTAACAATTTCTATCAGTTCATCGCTGGCGGTTCCGTTGTCCTCATATGACATTATGCTTATCAGCACTCTGCCGTCTGATGGTGTTTGAACGCTGGCTGATTTGACCCTGGGGTCGGCACTTAGTGTGTGGAACAGATATGATTTTTCTGATCCGGCGGTTGTGAATGCCTCAAGCGACAGCTGGGTTCGGTATCTTAATCGTTCATCGGTTTCATCTGCCTGGCGCACAATGCCATAGAATGCTGCCAGGTTGTCCAGGTCTGTTCCGGTGGCATATGCCAGCATGCAGGATTTGGCTGCCTCGTTTATACGCTGGCGCAGCAACAATTCCCGATATGCTGCGCATTCAAGGGCAATGATTGCAGGATCACTTTCCAAGAGTGCATCATAGTCAGGCTTTTTGGCAACAAAGTCGGCCAACAGTTCCTGAAAGATCGTTTCAAACGACAACGTTTCAATGACGGTCGGTGGGGTCAACTGGGACATATCCACATGGTCTGGGGTCAGCAAGTTTGCAATTGTGTCTTGGTTTCCTGTCATGATATTACTATGCCTCCAATCTGGACTTTCTCTTCGGTTGGCAGATACTTGCCCTCTAAATTCAATATCAGTTTGCCATCCGTGGCCGATACCACGGATACGTTTGTTACCTCGAACCTGGGTTCGTAATTAAACAGTGCCTCAACCACGTCTGAATAGATTTCTGCAATCAGACTGCCGGTCATTGGGGCATCTATACGTTGGAACAGTCTGCTGCCATAATCACGGCGCATTACACGTGTCCCAATCGGGGTGGTCAGTATGTCCCTGATGCTCTGTTCAAGATGTTCCAGATCGCTGATGCTATGTCCGGTATGAACGTTCATTCCTTGCATTGTTAACTCGGTTTTGCTGTGGTTGCGGATTGTGGTGAAGAACCTTGGCCGGCACCGACATACTGGACGTTATGGGTGTGGGCCGACAGTTTGATGCCGTTGCCCTCAACCTCGCCAGATGCGGTGATGGCACCGCTGGTTGTGATGTCGCTGTCTGCTGTTACTGTTCCGGTGGTGGTGATGTTGCCGGTCTGGTCAATGTCCTTGTTGATTAGGATTTTATTCTTATCTGTCCCTGGGGCAGGATTAGCCGTTTGGTACAGGGCCGGCAATATTATGCCCCGAGATAGGTCGCCATTGGGGGATAGCACAAGCACCTGTTCGCCAGTTTTAAGTGGGAACCAAGTGTCTGTGCTGGGGACCATCCAGGGCATAAATGCCGTTGTAATCTTGCCGATTTGAACTGTCGCTGTGGCGGTGTCATAGTTCACGTCTTTGACTTTGCCAATGCGGATTATGTTGTTCAGTCGGCGGTATAGGTCGCTTATCTTTTGTCCGTGTTCAATCATCGTTGTTATGCGTTTTGGTCATATAGGTCAGTGTAAAGCCCAGGCGGATTGCCCCATAAATCTTGGCACCGTCAATGGACATGTCTGTTTCAGTGGTCTTAAACCGGAGGACGGCATTTCGCATTTTCGGCACGTCCCAACCGTCCAACATGGTTTCAATCTGTTCCGCCATCGTATCCAGTTTGTTGTCCAGGTCATCTTTACCGGTGTCAACGGCCTCTACAAACAATTCCAGTTCACGTGTCAGGTCCCCATGGCCGTCTGTGTCCCATCGTTCTTCTTTGATGGTTTCGGTGCCTGTATAAACCAACACCGCTGGCAGGTCTTGGTCAAACAGTGGCTTGCTGCGTGATGTATATGTGTTTGCAAATGTCTGTTTCAGGTGTTCTGCGACTGCGGTTCTGATGTTTATTCTTGGGTGTGTCATGTTTCGTGTAGGATTAGTTTCTTTGACCCTGGGATATGGTGTTCTATGTCGATTATCTGGTATTTGATTTCCCATATCTCAACATAGTCGCCGGCACGTGGTTCTGGGTAATACGTTGGAAAATCTATCAGGCGCACAAACAGCACAATCTTGGCACTGGATATGTCCGCACCTGCGTTTTTCAGGTTTATTTCCATGAAGCTTTCGTGAAAATCCCCTGTGATCGCAAACGGTTCGTGTGTGGTGTTCTTTGGGCGGTACGTTACCGGCCGCCCAAAGATTTCCATCGCTGGTCTGTTCACAAAGTCATCAAAATTAAACATTGTTTTAAGAACCTGATTTTGTCAGGGTTACCTGGCACGCATGTTGCCAGTAACCGTATCCAACGTTACGCCAGGTATCGACACCATACTGGTGCGCATCATGGTCGAATTCGTATTCTGACCCCTCAGCTTTTGCCTTTACCTGGACTGCGGTTTCTTCCTGGCGGATGAATGCTTTCACATCGCCATCTGCACGGAAGACATAGAATTTATTCCCAGTCAGACGTGGGTTCGCCGCTACTGCGATATCCAAATCTGCCAGAACCTTTACCGGATTGGTTGCACCGCCCACAGACAGTGGAACTGCCAGCGCAGCCTTGGCCACGAACCAGTAATTTACTGGCACCATTACCAAGAACTTTGATGCGTTTTCGTTGATTGGTTCGTTCTGGTTATCCTTGAATCCAATGATTTGCTGGATACCGGCCAGAATTGCCTCACGCAATGCTGCCTCGGTTGGCCCATCAACTGTTCCTACCTCGCCATTGATTGCTGCCTTGGCCAAGTCAAACTCAATCTTGTTTGATTGCTGCTGACCGTTTTTCCCCTCTTTATGTGTTTCTGAGAAGAAGAAATGACCATCATAGCATGGTGTTGTTTCGCCTTTTTCAATCAGTTTGGACAACAACAATGCCCAGTGACTGTTTGTGCGTGTGGCCAATTCGCCAATGCGGACCTTTACCTGACCGGTTTTATCACGGCGCAAGTGTTTGACCGGAATGTCAATTGTTGCCTCAAAGTGTTTGTTTTCGATTGAAATGCCGTTTGATGTGAATCCCTTGGCATGGCGGCCACCGATCCATTCACGCATGACCGGTGATTGACCAATCCATGCGTATTCTTCTGTGTCCTGGTCGGACGTGAAGTAATTAGAAATGGCCCCAATCCAGGCCATTCCATCGTCAGCATTCAAACGCTTGAAAAATTCGCCAATTATGGCACGTGATGAAAGTTTGTTCATGGGTTATCCCTCTGTTGTTTGTGATGTTGTTGCGATTGCGATTTCTTGCTGATAGATAAAATCAAACCCAACAATTGCGTGGGTTGGATCTTCTAAACGCAAGACTTTTCCAAAGCAGGCAACTCCTGTTTCTGTTGATAATTCGCCGTCTTCGGTGATTAAAACTGTTGCCCCGATTGATGATTCCTGGCTCAGGTTTGGCAATTCAATGCAAACCTTGCCACGACCACGCACATCGACTGTCTTGGCACCGTTGTCGCCATCGGTGTTATCGACTTCGTCCAGTGCAAAGCCTGCAACTGTGTCGCCTTTTTCATATGGTCGGGCATAGCCACCGTTGATTCCGATGAATTCCCCTTGGAAGATATGCACACCTGCCGCAACCAAGACCGTATTCACGTCTTCGTTTGATTCAAATGTGCGAACTGTGTTTTCCGTCAGTTTTGCCATTGCTTATTCCTCTTTTTTTAAGACTTTTATTTGTTCATTTTCTTGTGCGATACGGAATGCAAAGAATGCGGCTTTGTCGCCTCCAAACTCTGTACGAACATCTGGGTTGTTGTTCCATTCGTTTTCCGCACGTTCTTCTGGTGTTGCGCCAACTGCTGTTGTTGCCTTGGCACTTGGGGTGACATTTGGCAGAGTTTCTTCTGCTTTCTTCAACCCAGCCAGGTAGTCATTACCTTTGGCTTTTTCTGCCTTGATAATTTCTACGGCCAGCTTTTCAGCGGTCATTTCCGGGTCTAGTTTGGCTTTTGCCAACAGATCCTCGTGTCCGGCGACAATCATGTCGTCCAGTGCCAACAGGCGTTCACGTTCCGCTTTTGCGCCCTCAGCACGATAAGCGGCGATCTGTTCTTCTGTGATGGATTGTGGGTCCATGGTTTTTTCTCCTTTTTTGGTTTGTTGTGAAAGCTCGTATAATGTGGATTCGTATGTTCCCATACTGTCAGCCATGCCAGCATTGATTGCTGCATCGCCGATCAAAACTCCGCCTTGGCCAAAGTCAGATTTGACCGTTTCTACGGATACGTTGCGATAATTTGCAACCGCATCTATGAATTCAGATTCCAGCGCATCTAATTCGCTGCGGATTGTGTCTAATCCCTCAGGTGTGCGTGGGTCTGGTCGCTTGTTCTTGGCATTGCTTGATACAATCTCTATCTGTTTATATCCATCTGCATCAGCTGATTCTTGAACCGGCACGCTGGATACAACACCGATGCTGCCCAACATCGCTGTCTTTTCTACGACTATGCGATCCGTTGCTGATGCAAGCCAATATGCTGCCGAACAGCAAGAACGCCCCACATACGCCCATACCGGTTTCCAAAGGGTTGCGTTGTGGATTATCGCTGCCATTTCTGATGGTCCAACTGCAACACCACCTGGGCTGTCAAAGTCCAGCATGATGCCTTTGACATCATCATCGTCCAATGCTGTCTGGATATCTCGTGCCAGTATATCCAGGCCTGTGCCACCCATTAAAAAAGTGAATAAGTCGGTGCGTGCAGTGATGATTCCATGCACAGGAATAACGGCAATACCATCTCGTATTGTGCTGGTATATGTGCGTGCGAGTGGTTTTTGAGCAAATAAAGAAAGCCCCGACTGGAGCTCACTTAAATCTGTTCTTAAACACTGCAAAGCTGACGGTTCTATGGCCCAATGTTTGGACACGTTTTGCAAATCAATCTTCTTCATTTTGTGTATTTCCTATGGTTGTGGTTTCTATAAGTCCTGCCTCGGTCCGCAGTTGGTGTTCCTTGGCACGTTGGATATGTTTTGTTTCCCATGATCCGCCAGTTATCTGTGCGGTTTCTTCCTCCAACGTCGATACGCCCAGATTCACACGATATGCTGCGGCACGTATTTCTTTCAACTGGTCAATCTGGCCCCTTGGTGGTCCAATCCATTCCGCACCCAGGTATGCTGCACGCACAAATGGATCTGAAAAGAACCCTGGTGCCTCCAGGTATCCTCGGGCGATTGCCTCGGTTATGACCATTTCATAGATTGGTTGGCAGAATTGTGATGCCATCCATTTACGTCTGCTGCTGAATGTCTTCCAGGCCTCAACCAGTGCTGCTTGTGCGGCTGAGTAACTGGCCGTGAAGTGCTTGATAAGGATTTCAAACGGCAATTCCAGCGCAACCCCGATTTGTCGCAGGATTGATTGCACAAATCCATCAAACGCCTGGTTGGGTCGTTTTGGATCTGCGATCTCAATTGCCTCATTCGGTTGCAGGTCCAGGATTGCCCCAGGGGACAATTTATAGTCGCTGTTGCGTGCCGGAGCTGTGTCTTCTGCACCCATTGGCACCATCGGTTTTAGCCCCTCATCACTTTCGGTCTTCACAAAGATTGTGAACATAGACGATATGACTGCTGCCATTATCTCAGCCTCGGTGTATCGATCCAGTTGTTTCAGGCTTTCAATAACCGGTGCCAGGTATGGTATGCCACGTGTCATTCCTGGTCTATTCCGTGTGAATATGTGCAGCATCTGTCGGATTCCGCTTTTATCAAATGCAGGTATACGAGCATAGGACAATGTTCCTTTGTTATGGTCATCTGGGTGTCGGTTTGCAACGTGGTATGCCACCGGTGCGCCGTCTGTATCTATCTCAACCCCTGCGATGATGTTGTCATTACAGTTGGTGGGATCTGCAACACGGTCTGCCTCTATGACTTGGACTGATGTGCCAAATGCGTTGCCAACACGTTCTTTGTATTTCCGCAGCACAAACACGTCCCCAGATTCCAGGCAGGAACGCAGGACCAGTGCTTGCATTTCTGCAAAAGTCTGGCCACGTGTGATATCGCAATCCCGACTTTCAGCCCAGACTTGGAATATTCGTTCCGCTTTGTTTTCCCACGCCTCCATTGCCTCATCTGTCTTCAGGTACTGTTTCAGTATCGTGCGGTCAATGTGTGCCTGGGGTTTCAGTCCAGTTCCCACAACATTGGTCACAACGGTGCTGACCGCCCCAACTGCCAGGGGAGCATTACGGAGCAAATCCCGACTGCGATCACGCAACACCGGTAAATCGTCCAGTGATACATTGTCGCCGGATCCCATTGCTGGGTTCCAAGTCTGGGTCTGTCTGCGTTTCTTGCTGGCACCGGTGTATCCACCCATAATTGCCATCTGGGTTCGTGCCTGCCATCGTTTCAGACCGGCTTGTGGTGATATCCAGCTGATTGCCTTGTCCACAAAGTTCTGTGGTGGTAATGTGATTTTCTTCATAACTATGCCTTTATGCTGGGGTTGCACCACGAACACGAATTCCGCCACGCCTGTTGCTGGCTACTTTCTTTTGCAGATATTCCTCACGTGCTTGAAGTGCAATCAGGTCTGCCTTGCGAACTTTCTGGCCGTTATATGATGCCTCTTGCGCACCGGTCAGAATGTCCGTGATTGCCTGCTGCACCTCGGCCAGTTGTTCCTCAAATGTCTTTATCTTTACTGTCATTCAATACCTCTGCTGCGAACTGTTCGGCCACGTGGGATAAACTGCGCCGGTGCTGATTGTTCAGTTTGTTCCGGTTGCGTTACCACAGGTTTCCGTGTTGTTTTCAAGCGAACCTCGGCCAGTTTGTCTGCCCCCAGGTCCAGGTTCATACGATAGTTGCGGACCAGACCACGAAGTGCTGCATACGCATACACACGACAGTCCAGGCCCTCGGTTCGGACTCCCTCTTTGCGTGGGGTCCATTCACGGATCAGGCGGCCTTTTGACAGTTTCTTGCGTGCGACCTCGTTGGTTATCTGTTCAAACCAATCAACCTGTCTGTCTGATGGAAAATGCCATACACCTGGACCGCTGCTGTCTTCAAGGTGCAGACGGCGCATCAGTATGTCCTTGGCATCGTTTACACCAATCAGATAAACCGGCTTTTTGGTGTTGTGGCTCTTACTTGCCGTTGCCGGCCAGATTGGTTTGCCAACACCACCAACACCTTTGATGGCCCAGACACCATGCAATCTTCTGGCATAGCAGTAATTGATTACATAGTCCGTATAGTGTCCACCACTGTCCACGCAGGTTGCGGCCACTGTCAGGTCTGGCACCTCTTTGCTGTGTATGTATTTGCGGCTAAGGACTTCGTCCAGCTGCGCCCACAGCTCGGGTGTACTTGGGTCCCCATACAGGATTTGATAGTCGATTGACCAGGATTCTTCGCCACGTCCCCAGCCAACGATTTCCACCTCTAATCGATTGTCTTGAACGTCCACGCCACAGGTCAATATCACAACCTGCGGTGGCAGTTCTGGTCCCCATTTTTCTTTGCGTACCATCAGACTTGTTGGGTCTATTTGCGTGCCGGCCATATCTTCCCATGTTTCTGCAAGTTTGGTGTTGGTCCATACCTGCAGTCGTGATGGGTCGTCCTTAGAATCCAAAAATTCTCTTGCAATTGCGGTCCATGATGTCCAGCCATGCGGCGAATACAAAGACGACAGACGAAATGAAACAACCCCTTTGTTGCCATTGGGGTTGGTTGCAATCCACTTGCCTTTCCGCAGGATTTCGTCCTTTTGCCAGTCGTGCCATAAAATGTTGCATTCTTCGCATCTGTATGTTGCCTCGGTCAGGTTTTTTGGGTCAAATACCACGTTCCGCCAGCGCAGCACTTGGTAGTGTCCACAATGCGGACATGGCACATAGTAATACCGTTGGTCCCCCTCCAAGAATGCCTGCTCAATACGGCTGGCATCTTTGATTGTCGGGGTGGACACCACGAATATTTTCTTGTTGTTAAATGTGGCAGTTCGTTGAATTGCCAAGTCCACCGGATCGCCCTCGGTACTGGCCTCATCGGGGTAGCCGTCTACCTCGTCTAGGAACAGGTACCGAACAGGCATAGAACGCAGTCCCACCGCTGAATTCGCACCGGTAAGGATTAAAATCCCACCTGGAAACTCTTTCATAAGTGTTGTGTTGCCGCTGTCCCTGGACCGTGGACTTTTGATTTTTTCACGCAATGCCGGACAATGTTCAATTGCCGGATCTATACGCATGCGTGATGTGCGCTTTGCCGTTTCCGTTGTTGGATTCACAATCAGCATCGGGCCTGGCGCATTACATATGCAAAAGCCCATCCAATTGTTTCCGCATTCGGTTCCACCAACCTGAGCCCCTTTCATAAACACCACTTTTTCGCACGGATCGTGCGGTGACAGTGCATCCATGATTTCTTTCAGATACGGTGTGCGTGCGGTATTCCAACGACCTGGCTCGCTTGATGCAATGCTGGACAGGTATCTGTTCTCGTCCGCCCATTCGCTGACTGTCAATTCAGGATCAGGCTTGAACCCCTCTGCAAAGGCCCAGACTATAAAACTGTCAGGATTGAGTTCCAGCATGCATAAAGTCCGTCAGGTTTTGTAATGATGTTGTTATCTCTCGCCTCAATATCTCTTTGATTTCTTGAATGTCGGTTTTTCCAACCAGTTGTGGAGCTACTCTTTCTGATATGCTGAGCAATCTATCCCTGGCGACCCTGGCTGCGGTGAACGCCTCTGTTTCCATCTTGGCCAGTTCCACCATCTTGCCGTTCTTTTCTTCGTATTCCAGTTTCTTTAACAAGAACTCGAAGAACTCTTTGTTGGCTCGGCTTTTCTGGTATGAAACAGAGGTTTCAGTCGAGGTTGCCTTGGTTGCGACTCTCTTTGCGGTGTTTTCGGACCATTGCTTATCTACCGTTGCCGGGTCAATGGTTCCGTCTGGTTCCGTTGTAATTCGACCATTATCTCTGGCCTTACGAACTGCAGCCTCAGAAACACCACGTTGTTCCGCATATTCTCTGATAGATATTCCCATGGCCTAATCATTTGCGTTCTGCCGCTAGCTCTGCATACGTCTTGCCGGTGTCTTTATGTATGGCTTTTTTGCCTGTAAAGTCCTCCCAGCGTTTGATAATTATGTCCACATACTTTTCATCCAATTCAATCATTCTGCAACGGCGGTTTGTCTTTTCTGCAGCAATCAGGGTTGAACCCGAACCACCAAACGCATCCAATACGATATCCATCGTGCGACTGGAATTGTTTATAGCTCGTTCAATCAGTGCTACCGGTTTCATTGTTGGGTGCAGGTCATTGTTTGTCTGCTTGTCAAAGTTCCAAACGTCTGACTGGTTCCTGCCACCATACCATGGTGTGCTTTCGCCTGGGTTCTTGCCCAGCAATATGCATTCGTGCTGTTCCTTGTAAACGGATTCTGTGTTGCCGAATACCATCCATTCGTGCTGATGCTGGTATCTGGCACGAGAGAGTGCGAACGAATTCTTTACCCAGACGATATAGGCCTCAAACTTGCCGCCGGCATCCGCAAATGCGTGATACAGGGTATGCAGTTCGCTGCCGCCCATGCAAACATATACCGACCCATTTGTGTTGTTCAGGATGTTTGTCAGGGCTGTTGTCAGGAACCCTTGGAATTCACTGCCCAGGTTGTCGTTCTTGATAAACCGTGGGTTTTCGCCTTTCTCGTTTTTGGTATTCCTAAAACTTTCATCGTATGCCACGTTGTATGGTGGGTCAGTAAATACCATATTGGCTAGTTCGCCATCCATCAAACGGTCATAGTTCTCAGCAACAGTCGCATCGCCGCACAGCAGCATATGTTCGCCAAGTTGCCACAGGTCGCCTTGCTTGCTGACAACCTTGGTTTCTTCTGCGAACTCTGGCACTACATCTTCGATTTCTGCCATCTGCTTTTCTGCTGCAAACTCTTGTTTGAACTTTTCCAGTTCCTTATTTGTGTATCCCAGAACCTCCAGTTCAAAGTCGCCGTTATACAGTTCTTCCATCGCACTGCGCAACAGGTCTTCGTCCCAGCCTGCGTTGTCGGATATCTTGTTATCCGCAATCAGCAATGCCAGCTTTTCTTCTTTGCTCAGGTGCTTTAACTGTGCCACAGGAATTGTTTCATAGCCCAGTTCTTTGCCGGCCAGCACTCGGCCATGTCCTGCGATGATTTCGAAATTCTCGTCAACCAGGATTGGATTGACCCAGCCGAATTTCATCATTGAGGTGGCAATCTGCTGAATCTGTTCCTTGCTGTGCGTGCGTGGGTTGCGTGCAAATGGTTTTATCAGATTGATGTCTAAATATTGAATGTCCAGTTTCAGATCTTTGAAATTTATTTCCATGTCCTTTCCTTTCTGTTGATGTGAAAAGTGCGAACCAGGTTCGCACCTAGGTTCGCACCCTTGGTTCGCACATAACTGCTTGAATTTGCTCTAAAACAACACCAAGTGCGAACCTGCGAACCTTTTTTTCAACTCTGTGTGTAGCAAGGTCCCGAAGTCGCCGTTACCCTCGGGCGTTTTAATTCCAGACAGAACCTATTTTTTATTTAAGTGATTGTAAGTTCTGGGAAAATAAGCGAGGGATTTCGGTCTTGGCTGTGCTTTCACCGATTTCAAGCATGTCAAGCCGCTTTGGAACGTATGCCAGGTTCTTGATGTGGTATAGGATTTCAATCTCTGTGTTCTTGCGTTGTGCAATCACGATGCCACCGGACTTCAGCTTCATTATGAATGATCCAGGGACATCGCTTTTGCGAGTTGTTTTGACTTGCTGCAGAGTTTCGTACTGGGGGACAGCAAGTCGTCCATCCTTGGCATATCGCTTGCCTCCAGTCTGCTGCAATGTTGCAAAGCCTGCCATGGTATAAACACTGGCGGTCAGTGTTTGTTTCGTGGCCGGGCGCACCTTGATGGACTTTTCGAAATTGGGTTTACGCAGCACAAAGGTGTTCCTGATGTGTTGCTTTATTTCGGCCTGTGCGATTTGTGCCGTCTGGGTCAATGTCTTTGCCATGACGAAGCGCACATTCTGTTCGCACAATGTCATTAGTCTGTTCGTATCAGTTGTCGATAATTCAAGATTTATGATGGCCATTTTGGTAATAAAAAAACCGCTGTTTTGCGGTTTCGTATATTGGTTTCCCAATTCTACTGTAAATCATGCACATTTTTTCAAAAACCGTCCAGCACTTTTTTTGAACTGTTTTTGCTTTT
>JAZQTD010000042.1:0-1183 GCA_045630455.1 Candidatus Enterousia sp.
TTTAAAGTCATGTTTATTGTTATATATGTTTTAATATTAAGTTTTTTAGATGTCATTGATGCCACTTTATCTTTAAATACCCTATTTTTTAAATATTTGATTAGAAAATTTTAATTGGTGCGATAATATGAATGATAATGATATAGTCATGACTAAATTCCTGGCGATACTGTTTGCGATATGTTCTGGTCTTGCAATAGGTAATCTGTACTGGGCCCAGCCGTTGCTTGTCCAGATAATGGATGGCTTTGGTCATCCAGCGGCAAATGGGGGACATCTAGTTACTGCAACCCAAATTGGGTATGCGATGGGAATTCTCTTTATTTTGCCTTTGGGCGATTTTGTTCGAAGAAAACGTATGATAGCCCTTGTAATGGTGCTTTCCGTATTGGCTTTGGTCTCCTGTGCCATATCACCTTCATTTATCATATTGTCACTGTCACTCTTCAGCATGGGGATTGTAACAATTTCCGGTCAAATCATGTTGCCACTTGCGGGAGATTTGAGCCGTGAGGATGAACGTGGCCACATCGTTGGAATTGTATCATCTGGAATAACAACAGGTATCCTCTTTTCAAGGTTTGCAAGCGGTATCATTGCGGGATTTTGGGGATGGAGATCAGTTTATGTAATAGCGGCCGCTTTGAATCTGGGCATGGTTTTGGTAATGATTTATGTATTGCCGGAAATTCCTGCAAAAAACAAGTTCAAATCATATGGGAAACTTTTGGCAAGTGTTTTTACCACCTTTAAAAATCATAGGTCCTTGCCGAACATATTGCTGCACTCAGGACTGATATTCGGTTTGATTTTCAACATATTCTGGACTTCCTTAACATTTCTTCTATCCGCAGAGCCGTTTAACTATAACACGTTCCAAATTGGGCTTGTAAGTCTGGCAGGTCTTGCAGCGGCAGTATTTGGTGTGGGAATCGGAAAATTGCAGGACAAAGGCTTGAGCATACCTGCGCTCGGAGCGTTCATTGTGGTTTGCCTTGTTAGTATGGTGTGCGGCTTTGCATTCAGTGATTCAATAGTTGCCATTGTGATTGTTGCAGCGGTACTTTCAGTTGCAGTTCAGGGAGTAAGCGTCTTGACCCAGACAAGATTGTTTAACTTATCTCAGGGTGAGCGCAGCAGACTGAATACGGTTTTTGTTGTGAATAACTTTATATTTGGGGCT
>JAZQTD010000043.1:0-49443 GCA_045630455.1 Candidatus Enterousia sp.
GTTGACCAACCATTAAAGTTTAACCCAGGATTGGTAAATGTGTTAGCTGACAGGTTCTGAGATACTCCGTATTCAAACTGCTGGTCTGACATCGTACCAGAACCTCCGTTCGCATTATATACAACTGTATACTTGTTGGCAGACCATGTTGCTACAAAACTTGCACTTGTGTCGCTGCCCAAAGTGGTACTATTACAGTCAACCACAGTTTCAGCTGAGAATTCTTGACCATTTACGGTCCACGCTTTGAACGTATAGCCTTTATCAGTCAAAGTCGCAGGCAACTTGAATGATTCACCATATACACAGCTTTCAGGTGCAGAAGCAACTGTGCCGTGACCACCATTATTCCATGCCAAAGCTACAGTATTAGCAACGCATGCCGTTCCATCTGTGCTTGATGTATATCCATAATGGCAAGACCATTTTGCATTCAGTACCATGTCCCCTGTTGAACCCGCTTCAATTGTAGTAACCTTTGTGGTTCCCTGATACCAGCCGTCGAATGTACTATTTGCACGTGTTGGCGTACCCAACGTGATTGTTTCAGAATTTACATTATATGATGTTGGGTTGCCACTAAAATTATCACCGCCATTCAGGTTATATTCAATCGCATATTCTATTATTGTGCAAGAACATGCCAGGCCATTGCATACAAGATTCGTATAACCATTTGAACAGGTTGCAGTTGCAACACAAACATTGTTAACTACACCCACACCACAACTTGCAACGTCAGCATTAAACGTACATGCACCACATGGTGTCCACTGAGCATAGATTGTCTGGGGTTCAATCACCAACCAAGCAGAACCATCAGAGGTTGTATTACCCGTTGCGTCAAAGTACTGTACACCACCATTTGCAGAGCTAAAGAAACCGTTAAAGATATTGGTATTTTTAGTTGGCAAGCTGTCAATTTTTGTTAATGCGTTATTGCAGTTTGCATCACTGAACCAGCCTGCTGTATCTGACTTTTTATAAACAGTAGTTGTGCCGTTCTTACCACCATTTGTATTTAATGTAACTTTGTTGCAGTTTTTGATCCACTGTGCGGTAAATGTTTGTGCAGACGTACATTTGCCAGCTGCAATTTCTGTGACACGCGCACCATTGGCATCATACCACCCATCAAATGTGTAGCCAGAACGCGTTACATCAGTTGGCAGTGTTATCGCACCACTTTCTACATTACATTCAGTCACATAAGATGTGTCATTGATATTGCCGCTGTTTGTATTGTATGTAATTAAATTCATCGTACCGACCGTCCAAATCGCATACAGACTAGCATCATTTGCAATATCCCACGTACGAGCAGAAGCACCAGCAGATGTATAATATTGTGTACCTCCAACCTTTGCATTATACCAACCTGCAAATACATAACCGTCGCGTGTTGGTACGTCTGCACTAATTGCAGGCATTGCAGCACCATATGTTGCGACAACACTTGCAGTCTGACCGCCAACACCACCATTTGCATCAAACGATACGTTGAATGTACGCGCATAGCATGTACCACTTGCACTTGCGACATTTACAGCACCAAACACTTCGAATGTTTCTGTGGTATCTGCGTTACCCGTCTTGCTGTAACCGGTGCTACATGCAATTACACATACAACTTTGTTTCCAGATACACCAGTTAATGTTGCTGTACCATTTGTAGCATCGCAAGTAGCCTGAACCCATTTTGCCCAATATGTTTTAGCCCCCATTGATGTTGCCGCAATTGTCTGAGTATATGCGCAAGACGTCAAGTCTTTATCTATGCACCAGCCGCCAAATACATATCCATCACGTGTTGGTGTGCCATCAATCTTTGCGACAGTTCCATATGTATACGCAGATGGTGCACCGGCATAATTTGTACCACTATTTGTTTCATAGATTATTGAATACACAGTTGGATAGCAGGCAGAATCTTTTGTCGTTGTTGCGCCATCTGCTTTGCCGTCAACACTGTATCCAATGTAGCATGCACATGTTTCATCTGTATTACCTGCTGCGCTGGTAGAATTATCAGGACATACAGAGCAGCTGACTGTTGTGCCAGTGACAACTGGGGCAAAGGCATCTGCGTCACAAATACCAGAATACGTACATGAGTTTGTGCCCTTGGTAACAGCACATGATGCGACATTGTCGCCTGCGACACATGCATTACAATCCCATGGACACGCATCGGTTGTTGCGCTGCCTGTCCAGGTAGCATTTGATGGCAATCCACTGCATGGAGTGCAGTTTATGCTGCTTGATGTTGTTGCTGTGTTATTCGCGGCATTATAATAGCCATCACTACATACGTGCTGGTATTGACATACGTTATCAACAACACCATTTAGAGTCGCGGATTCAACACCGGTGCCTGCTGTTGCAGATTCGCACTGGGACCATACAGCATAAAGAGTTACTGTACCGCTGGAAGCCAGATTATTTGTATACGTTTTACCTGCAAAATACTTTGCAAATGTTGCGCTTGGTTCATCACTCCACCCGACGAACACATGATTCTCTTTTAACATATTACCCTGGGCGACTGGGGTCCAACTGCCGTCATAGTGATATGTTATTTTATCTGTGGTCAATGAGCCCAATGCGCCATTTGTACTAAACTGCATACTAATTACATTAGGTTTCCAACCAGCATTTAACTTGATTTGTGCATCTTTGACACACAATGCATTACTAATTTCGGTAACCGCTGTGCCATTTTCATCATACCAGCCTGTAAATCTATATCCCAAGCGTGAAACATTTGTTGGCAGGACTATGGACGAACTGGTTGTGGTACATGTTAAGCTATAAGAAGAATCATTAATAGTACCGCCATTTGTATTATAATCAATCGTTGCGGCATCATTATCTGCGAACAAAGCCGTCATATTAACATCGGCATCTACGTTCATAACAAAGCTGGTTTCAGCAGCATAAGTTGAGCCATTATATTCCCAGCCAACAAACTTTTTATCATTAGGCGTAGGACACGATGTCCCAAATATACCCAAATCTGGCAATGTAACACTGTTTCCAAAATCTACAGTCACAGAGGTTAATTCTGTTTTTGTACCTGATACAGGTTCTGAGCAAAAATATGTTAACGTATGATTATTTGCACTGCATACTGGACTGGATTTACCAACCACGACAGCGTTGGCATCTGAACAAATGCCAATCCCCAGTAACAATAAAAATAATCCTATTTTATGCATACTTTTGTTTTCAATTCTATTGGGAACTGTGCATTAAAGCGCACAGTTCCCGTTTACTGCAGTGTTATATTTAGTTTACTTTATTAACACCTTCGATGTTATAACCCGTGTCACAAGTATTGACATAAGTTACAGATCCATCTGTGCCAATATTCAACTCACATGTTGCAACATGGTGTGATTGCAGTGTAGCTGCATCATCACAGTTCTGAGCCCATACAGCGTACGCATTGATTGCATCATCTGTCTGGATGCCTTCAATTGCATTTGCCACTTCGGTACCAGTCTGCAATGTACCAACATTATTCGACAACAGATGCATATTGTTTCCTGTTGAATACGTTGTTGGTAACGCAGCAGCATCAGTGTTTACCGTAGCCATCACAGCATCTGGTGCACCCGCAATCTTGAATACAAATCCACGCAGCGTTGAATTCGCTGGAACTTGATCTGATGGGATGCCTGCTAATACAGGTCCAGTTGTCATCTGCTTGCCTTCCATGTCATAGAATGTTACAACCTTGCTGCCACCACCACTGTTCGCATTTGAAATACGTGCCTGGGCGGTCAAGAATGATGTTGTTGCATCTTTGCTTGCATAGAAGTTGATTACCGTGCTCTGCTGTGACCACAATGCAGTCAATGTTACACTACTGGTTGTGTTACCATTTTTTTCAAACATTGCTTTTTGGAGAACAGTTGATAAATCGTATCCTGCTTGGATTTGAGCTGCTGTAATGGTACCATAATCTACGCTGCCTGCCGTGACTTTAAAGCCAACAAAATCATACAAACCATCGGTTGTCTCAGGTAATGTTGACAATGTTCCGCAAGAACCAGCCTGTTCAAAACGACATGTCGTGCCCGTTGGCATATTTGTAACATTCTGTGCAACAGGTTTTGCTAAATCAGCCATATTACTACGTCCGCCAGCTGCAAATGCAATAGCAACAGCTTTTGGCTCCCATGCAGCATACAGCGTAGTTGTGCCCAATTTTGCCGCGGCAATACCAACATGGTCGTTTCCTAAATAGCCATCTTCACCAATCCATGGACAGTTCGCAGCAAATTCAGAGCCATCTTTTGCCCAAGCTTCTTTTGTTTCGGATGCAGAATTATTTTTACAATATCCGGCTGTATATGTACCAACCGAACCTGAATTATTCCAAGCATTGCCGATTACTGTGGCGCGTGCCTCGTTCTGATAATAACCTTTGAATGTATAACCGTACTTTACAGGCAGGTTTGCACCATCTAAGTCCAGTATACCGTTTTCAGATGATGTTATATTTCTATGACACTGCGAATTCGCTCCAGTACAGTTGATTATATTAATGCCTTTGCGAGTAACATATGTTGGTTTACTTGCAACATCTGCGCCGCGATCATCAAATGTGATATCGTTTTCGGTTGCGACATAGGTTGCTTTTACGGTCCAATCAGTACTGCCATTTGCTGATGGGGCGCTCTTCCAAGTTGTCGTATTGTTGGTATATGTTGTGCCTGGTATCAACCAATTTTGCAAAGCGGCGGCAGTCCATCTTTCAACTTCGTAACCCAAACAATTTTTACCACCGGTGGCAGTATCACTGCTTAATGCTGTGAACGACCCACCCCACGTCTGTTCCGTTGTGATATTAGCAGGCGCAGAACCGCCAACAAAATACCCATTAGAACAGTTATTAAGGTCATAGATTATCTTAAACGTATTCGCCTCACAGGACGGACTGGCCGAACCAGCAGCCCACGCGCCATTCGTAGCCAGAGCCAGTGTTAATGCATATACACTGAATGCTAGTTTTGATGTTTTCATTTTTTCTTCCTTTTTTTGTTTTTAATTTTTTTCTTTCTTTTTCGACTAAGTTATTCAGCTTTCTTTTCGTTTATCAATTCCTTCCTTTTTTTCAATTCTTCCCTTTTTTCAATTCTTTCTAGCAGACTAATTTGTTTCACAAACGCCGTTGGCATCTGCCCCGTCTATGTCCGCATAATTCTTGTTATGATATCCCGTCAAACAACAATTTATATAGTAAATTGCTTGAGCTGCATTAGCATAATTTGGACCTGTGCATGTTGCTGTTGCAGTGGCTTGGCAATTCTTGGCCCAACGCGCGTACCACGTCGCATTTGATGAATATGATCCAGGTTTTGACATATCCGTTGTCAAAGCAGAACTGTTATACGCAATACGGCGATATGTCGTTGATGGTAATGTTCCGTCACTTGTGTACTTTAATGGTGCTGTACTAGTTGTGTAATACCCAGCAAATGTCCAACCACTGTATGTTGGCATGGTAATAGATGTAATCTTGGCTGAACAAGAAGAATCGCTGTACCAATTTGAAGTGTCTGCATATCTGGTGTAGATCGCGTCATCTTTTTCTGCATCGCCACTGTCCAGTGTAATCTTGACACACTTTGCAACACAAGATGGATTAGTGCTTGGACTCTGTACCGCTTGGTATCCAGTATTACATGTGACGTTGTACGAACAAGACGAGCTATAATATGCCTTGGCATTAACCGCAGACAACGTACCATTCGTTGTTGTGGTTGCACTACAGTTGGTATAGCAATCCGTATTTGCATCAGAACCGTCCGCGGAATTCCCATAGCCATCTGGGCACTTTGAACGACCTTGGATGCTAGAGCTGTAATAATATTTATTGCCTGGCGCATAGTATCCGCTGGATGCCTTAGAACATGTTTTGTCATTCGCAGCCAGATAATAACCAGGAGAACATGTTATATAGCAGCTAGTAAGCTCTTTGGCACCGGCATCAGACGTCAAGTTGCCACCACAAGCGTCGCATGCAGAAGTGCTACCATATGCTACTGTATGAGATGCCTTATAGGTACCTGCAGCACACTTATCCCAGTTGCTGCTGTTGTCACCTGCGCTGCCAATATAGTATCCGTCGTTTACTGTAATTGTACAACTTGCTGCTTTTGCGTGACTGGCAGCACTTGTGCCACCGTTGATATAGCCACTTGGACAGTCTGAACACTTAGATGCGCCCGCATCTGAGTATTGGCTTGTACCACATACCGCAGGGCAAGCACTGGTCGCACTTGTACCATAACAGCCAGCTGTGATGCTTAAACATGCGCTTGATGATGTTGAGCCTGTGTTGGCATTATATTTACCAGCACCACAGGTTACACGACCACCGCCACTTGTATCATAATTACCATAATATACGGTTGTAGAGGGACAATAGCTTCCTTTTGGACATTCAGTTTGAGAGGTAGCTTTTGACGTTGCAATATACTTACCAGCAGTCGTCGTCACATAACAGTCTGATATTTCATTAGAACCAGACGCAGATTTAGCGTACGCCCCAGGACAATCTGAAAGACCTTGGGTGCTTGCGCTGTAATTATATGTACCACCAGCTGCATAATATCCACTGGTCGCCTGGCTGCATGATGTGCCACTGCCAGCCAGATAATAACCTGCACTACATGTGATATAGCAGTCTGTCTTTTTTTCTGCCTTTGCAGCAGATGTCAAGTTGCCACCACAGGATGTCAAACCGCCACCACTATAACCAGAATTTCCATATGATACATTCGTCGCAGGACAGTAATTGCCAACAGTACAATCAGATTGAGTGCTGCTTTTCGCGGTGGCAATGTACTTACCAGCAGTCGTTGTCAGATAACAGTTGGAACTGGAAGATGCACCAGCAGACGAACTACCATATCCACTTGGGCATGTCGAAAGCCCTTGGGTGCTTGTGTTGTAATAATATGTACCACCAGCTGCATAATATCCACTGGTCGCCTGGGTGCATGATGTGCCACTGCCAGCCAGGTAATAACCTGCACCACATACGATATAACAATCAGAAAGCGCATCCGAACCAGCAGCAGACGTCAAGCTGCCACCACAATAATACATACCACCGCCCTGCCATGCATAACTGCCATAGTACACCTTGGTGGCTGGACAATACTTGCCCGCTGGACATGTTTCTTGTGTAGAACTATATTGCCCATTGATGTACTTACCAGCAGTCGTTGTCCCATAACAGTCAGATTCCGAATCGCGTCCACTATCAGAATGTGCATAGAATGAGCCTAAACCACTACATATATTACGTATGCCAGTTTTCCCCTGACTGACGGTATCCGTGCCACTGCGATAGTATCCATCGCCAACGTCTGTACATGCAGCATTTGCACTTGCAACCCATGTACCCGCAGCACAAGTGATTTTACAAGAACTAGCATTCGCGTGACTGGCAGCACTTGTGCCACTGTTGATATACCCACTTTTACAGCTGGTACAACTAGATGCGCCCGCTTCCGAGTATTGGCTTGCACCACATACCGCAGGGCAAGCACTGGTCGCACTTGTACCATAACAGCCAGCTGTGATGTTTGAACATGCGCTTGATGATGTTGAGCCTGTGTTGGCATTATATTTACCAGCACCACAGGCTACACGACCACCGCCACTTGTATCATAATTACCATAATATACGGTTGTAGAGGGACAATAGCTTCCTTTTGGACATTCAGTTTGAGAGGTAGCTTGTGCCGTTGCAATATACTTACCAGCAGTCGTCGTCATATAACAGTCTGATATTTCATTAGAACCAGACGCAGATTTACCGTATGTTGCATTTGGACACTGATTGCGACCTTGTATGCTTGTGCTGTAATTATATGTACCACCTGCTGCATAATATCCACTGGTCGCCTGGCTGCATGATGTGCCACTGCCAGCCAGATAATAACCTGCACTACATGTGATATAACAATCAGAAAGCGCATCCGAACCAGCTGCAGATGTCAAGCTGCCGCCACAGGATGTCTTTACACCACCAGAGCAATAAGAACCCGCCTCACACTTTGATTGACTGGTACGTGTGGTTTCTGTGCCACCAGTTGTGTAATATCCAGTGCTTACAGTCGAGCAAGACGAAGCACCAGCACTTGAATACTTATTTACTGCACCACAAGCTGTCTTTACACCACCGGAACAATAATAACCCGCTTCACACTTTGATTGACTGGTACGTGTTGTTTCTGTGCCACCAGTTGTGTAATATCCAGTGCTTACAGTCGAGCAAGACGAAGCACCAGCACTTGAATACTTATTTACTGCGCCACAGGCAGTACAAGAAGAAGTACTGCCATATGCTACGGTATGAGATGCTTTGTAATAACCCGCAGAACACTTATCCCAGTTGCTGCTGTTGTCACCAGCAGTGCCAATGTAATATCCGCCAGTTACTGTAATCTTACAACTTGCTGCATTCGCGTGGCTGGCGGCAGTGTCACCACTGTTGCTATAACCACTTGGGCAATCTGAACACGCAGCAGAACCAATGGTCGAATACTTATTTACACCACATACCGCAGGGCAAGCACTGGTCGCACTTGTACCATAACAGCCGGCAGTGATGCTTGAACATGCGCTTGATGATGTTGAGCCTGTGTTGGCATTATATTTACCAGCACCACATGGCGTACGACCACCAGTGTTGCCATAATATACTGTTGTACCACCAGAACAATAGCCACCTGCATCACATGTAACCTCGGCGGAATTGGCGGTTTTAACAAACTTCCCCTGACTGGTTTTCAAATAACATGAACCAATGCCTACAGAACCATCGGCACTGTACGGATATGACGACGGACACGTCGCACAGGACGTACCGTTATCATAAGTTCCAGCCAAACACCCATCATAATATTGCGCATATAATGTAATTGCAGATGTAATATTTTGAGTCGAAGCAACAAAATTACCTTTTTCATCAACATATTGCGTACCGCCAGATGCAGCAGACCAAAAACCTGTAAATGTATATTTTGAATGCTTTGGTAATTGCGCGGCGGTAAATGCACTTAGCGTTGAGCCAGCCGAAGAAGATGTCGTTCCAGTAAGCCAGCCAGCACTAATACTGGCATATATCGCAGTCAGTGTCCCAGCCGTCCCACCATTGGCATTCAAGGTGACCTTGTATATCGGGGCCGCAGTCCCCCCCGGACAATACGTGCCTTTACATGACACACACGCATTTCCAGCCTTTGGTGTACCATTGTATGTAGTTGAAGAAGCAGAACCAACCATATAACGACCGGTAGCACACGATGTAAATTGCTTATAACTGTCACAGGTATAGCCCGCAGCAAAGGCATTACCCGCAAACACAACAGCCATCAAAACACTAAAAACGCGCAGAATTCTAGACATTCTTCCCGCTTTCCTTTCCTCTTTTACGAATAGTGTAGAAAATTTTATATGTGCAAACAAGCAAAAATAAATAAAAGCAATAAAAAAAATCCTTTGACAGAATTTTGAATGCTTGACTTTTTTTGTTTTTATACATTCTGACACATCTAAATCTCGAAAATCTTGTCGCGAGATGTCGCGCCGCGAATTAATTTGATGCTGGTTTTTGGTACACCATAGTGTTCCGATAGCATTTTTATCACGTCCGCTGTTGCCTTGCCATCGGTGGGCGCAGTTGTCGTGTGTACGCGTACAATACCATCAGGTTGAACCTCGACCCGATTTAGTTTTGCACGCGGAATAACACGAACGTTTATTTTCATTATTTAAATTCTGCCATCAGTTGTTCTTGGAAGGCAGGCTTACGATTGCCTGCAACCAAGTGCAGGTGGAAATGGAAAACACTTTGCTTAATAAACGGGGCATTTGCGCCCGCATTCGCAACACAGTTAAACTCACATTCCAACCCCAGTTTATCAGCGGTATCATTAAAGCATTTCCAAAAGCCTGCAATTTCCGTCGCAGATGCATTTTTAGAAAAATCTAAGATATTTTTATATGGCCCCTTAGGTATAACCAAAACGTGTGTATCAAACATAGGATTAATATCATAAAAAGACATCGCAAATTCATTTTCATATACTTTATTCGTTGGAATTTCGCCGCGTATCATTTTCGCAAAGACATTGTTTTTATCGTACATATTTTTATTCCCCTTGTTTTTCGTATTTAGCATATTAAAATGCATACTTGAAATCAACAAATTTTAGACTATATAAGTCGTACAGGTTTAATTTGAAGGAGATTACATATGTTTAAACCATTACACAATTATGTTCTGCTGGAAAGACTGAGTGAAGAAACAAAAACCGCCGGCGGAATTATCATCCCAGATAATGCCCAGGAAAAACCATCACGCGGCCGTGTTATTGCGGCAGGACCGGGGGCATACGCGGGAGACGACTTAATCCCAATGTCTGTCAAGACAGGCGATGTTGTTTTGTTTGCAAAATGGGCATCGTCTGTGAACGAAGTTAAAATTGACGGTCGTGACTATGTTTTGATAAAAGAAACAGATATTTTGGGAATCTTGGAATAACAAAGGAATCACAAATGGCAAAAGAAATTATTTTTGATACAGATAAAATGGCGGCAGGCGTTGATAAACTGGCCAATGCTGTCAAAATCACTATGGGTCCCAAGGGACGCACAGTCGTTATTGAAAAGTCTTATGGTGCACCTGTTGCAACCAAAGACGGTGTTACTGTGGCCAAAGCCGTATCGTTAAAAGACCCAACTGAAAACATTGGCGCACGCATGGTGCAAGAAGTCGCAAAAAAAGCGGGCGATGATGCGGGTGACGGCACAACAACCGCAACAGTATTGGCACAAAAACTCATCCGCGAAGGTCGCCGTGTTATTGCGGCTGGGATGAATCCGATGGATGTCAAGCGCGGTATTGATTTGGCAACAGCCACAGTTATCGCAGATATTGATGCGCACGCACGCCCAGTCAAAGACAGTGCTGAAATTGCCCAAGTCGCGACTATTTCTGCAAACAGCGATTCTGATATTGGCGAAAAGATTGCAAATGCAATGGCACGTGTTGGTCAAGAAGGCGTTATTACCGTCGAAGAAGCCAAAGGTCTGGATACAGAAATCGATGTTGTCGAAGGTATGCAGTTTGACCAAGGTTTTATGTCGCCATACTTTGTCACAAACAGTGAAAAAATGTTGGCGGAATTAGACGGCGCACAAATCTTGGTTTCTGAAAAGAAAATCACAGGGTTACAGGCATTGTTACCAATTCTAGAACCAATTGCACAATCTGGCAAACCATTATTAATCATTGCCGAAGACGTAGAATCCGAAGCACTGGCAACACTGGTTTTAAACCGTCTGCGTGGTGGGTTAAAGGTTTGTGCGGTCAAAGCCCCAGGCTTTGGCGATCGCCGCAAAGAAATGCTAAAAGATATCGCAGTTGTAACAGGTGCAACGGTTATTTCTGATGATATGGGGATGACATTTGAAAATATAACGCCTGCGGTTTTGGGTACGGCAAAAAAAGTTGTAGTAAGCAAAGATTCAACATTGTTGGCGCACGGCGGCGGTGATAAAACCGCCATTGCAGCACGCGCAGATGAAATTCGCAATGCAATTTCTACAACAACTAGTGAATATGACCGTGAAAAATTGTCTGAACGTCTTGCAAAGTTGGTTGGCGGTGTTGCTGTTATCAAAGTCGGCGGTATGACCGAAGTAGAAGTAAAAGAAAAGAAAGACCGTGTTGATGATGCATTGGCGGCAACTCGTGCGGCCGTTGCAGATGGCATTGTTGCCGGCGGTGGCGTCGCATTGGTGCGTGCAGTGGCAGCACTGAAAGATTTACGTGGCGCAAATGCAGACCAAGATGTTGGTATCGATATTGTACGCCGTGCAATTGTTGCACCAATGGCACAAATTGCTGAAAACGCGGGCAAATCTGGCGAAATTGTCGTGGGCAAAGTTATGGAATCATCTGAATATAACTTTGGCTATAACGCCCAGACAGATGAATACGTTGATATGATGGCGGCGGGTATTATTGACCCAGCCAAAGTTGTAAAAACAGCAATCCAGGCGGCTGCATCCACGGCGGGCGTAATGTTGACTACGGGTGCGGTTATGACCGAAATTCCCGAAGAAAAACAATCTGCCCCACAAATGGGTGGCGGTATGCCAGGAATGATGTAAGAAAATAAAAATCCCCCGATTTGGGGGATTTTTATTGCTTTGTATTTATTAAATGCTGTCTGCATTAACCCAACGGCCAGATTTTAATAAGCCTGGGGCCATACCTTCATTATTACGCAGTGCATCAATTACACTACGCGCCTTGGATGCATCCAGATTAATAATACGAACCTTGTACATATCGCCTTCGTTAACAACAACTGCGTCACCGTATGTCTTCATACGATTTGCCAATGTTGTTGCACTGTCTTCGGCATAGAATGCAGCAACCTGAACACTGTATTCGCCAGTTACAACAGGTGCAGCCGCCACAGGCGCTTCGACAGCGGCTGTTTCCGTTACGACTGGAGCAGCCGCCACGGGTGCAGACTGAGCTGTAGTGCCTAATGTTGCGGCCTTGACCGCTGCGGTTTCGTCAGCCATCACTTGGACCTGGATTTTACCCTGACCATTTAAGCCAATACGTTGTGCTGCCGCCGGCGACAAGTCCATAATACGCGTGTTTACAAATGGACCACGATTGTTTACACGAACAACCACAGACTGACCATTTTCCAGATTGGTCACACGTACAATTGTTGGCAATGGTAATGTTTTGCTTGTTGCTAACAACTGACCCGCATCAAAAGTTTCACCGTTGCTAGTTTTTGTACCGTTTAATTCAGTTGGAATAACACCGCCAATGCCAGTCTGGTTATATGTCATATCTTCGACAGGAATATACTGAACATCTTCGACCTTGTATGCGTTACCAATATAATATTTTGGTGCCGGTGCTAGCAAATAGGCATCTGTATTCAAAGACTGTTCCGCGACCGGTGCGACAACCAGCGTTTCTTCGCCAAAACCGTCTGCGCCATAGCCCGCAGGACCAGATGTTGTACTCAAATCCGCGCATGCGGATACTAATGCAGTTAATACCGCCAAGGAAACTATTTTTTTCATGATTTATGACTCCTTACATTCCTTTATGATTGTATTTTATCATAAATCAGATCTGTATTCAAATTTATTTTTACTTTAATTTACGGTCGATTAAATACGCCACCGGCAAATATATTATTCCATATCCTGCGATGGCCGCACCCAGCATCCAAATACTGGTTATCTGAACCAACGACAGCCCCACACCAACAATCGCCGCCCATAATCCAAACGCCAGAACCGCACGCAACGTACGACCATCGTGATGAACCAAGGCACGACGACGACACGCACGCCCCAGCAAATAATTCTTTAAATAGCCACTAACCACTACACCGATTGGGATTGCCAAGTATCCAACAAACGGGAACAGTGCCAGATACAGCACCGCCGCAACCCCAAGGGACACCATACTGGTTTTAACCGGCGTTTTAACGTCTTGGGATGCGTAAAGGGTTTTACTATAAATCTGACTGATTAACATCGCTGGCAGAACCAGCACTTGAATCATTATTGCATTTGCCACCGCCGTTGTAGATGCCGCCGTCCACGCACCATATTGGAACAGATATTTTATAATTGGCTCAGCCAATATAACCAGTCCAACAACACACGGCAATATCAGCATAAGCGAGCGGCGCATAGATGAATTTTGCTGTAAATAAACACTACGCATATTCTTGTCTGCCAGCGCGTTTGATATAGACGACATTAAAACCGTACCAACCGCCAGACCAATCATCGCGAACGGCAACTGAACTATTCGGTCTGAATAATACAGCCAAGACACAGCACCGCTTTGAAAACTAGCAACAAATGTGCCGACAATCATCGTTATCTGATAAAAGCCAGAACCAACAATGCTAACCCCAAAACGCTTGAACATGCTTTTAATCTGTGGTGTCCAGCGTGGTACAATCAAACGCAAGCCAAAATGCTGCTTTCGTATGCGCGACCATAAAATACCAAACTGAATTATGCCAGACAAAACAACCGTGCCCGCCATCAGGTATAAAACATTAGACGAACCAAAAAACATCGCGCATAACAATGCGCCAATCAGCATAATATTTAACAGTACTGGCATAAATGCCGCCAATAAAAACCTTGAAAACGCGTTCAATACCGCAGATAAAAATGCCGCACCACACACAAAAATCACATAGACGAACATTATGCGCGCAATAATTATAGTCATGTCAATCTTGCCTGGGTCGGCATCAAAGCCCGGCGCAAGCCCCCATATCACAAACGGCATAAATATTTCAAATAAGATGGTTATCCCAAGTAATACGACCATCAGCCAAGAAAACACATTCTTGGCAAAACTAGAATCTTTTTTTGAATCTGTATACATTGGGATAAATATCGCAGACAATGCCCCTTCGCCCAGCAAATCGCGGAATAAATTCGGCAACTTGAACGCAGCCAAGAATACGTCAGACAGACGCCCTGCCCCTAAAACACGCGCAATCAGCATATCACGCACAAAACCAAACACTCGACTGATTCCAGTCATTGCGCCAACGCCGAAAATATGTTTGCCAAGTTTCATAGTTTGGATTATACTGCGTTCATCAAACTAAAATCAAGACAGGAATACAAGTATGAAAAAAATATTTATGCTAGCTTTGTGTGCGGGGGCTCTGGGGGCGTGCGCGGGCGCGTCTGATAATGAAATTGTCGCCCAAGAACCACTGACTGACATTTATTCCACTGCATACCAAGAATTTAATGATGAAAATTATGAAGTTGCAGCAATCGAATTTCAAAAAGCTGAATCTCAATACCCATCCAGCCTGTGGGCGGCAGATGCATTGGTGATGAGTGCATATTCATATTATATGGACGGAGACTTTGCATCTGCAATTTTGGCGATTGACAGATATATGCGCTTTCATCCTGGACATCGTGATGTGGCATATATGATGTATCTGCGCGGTATGTGCTATTATCGCCAAGTCAGCGATGTTCGGCGCGAACCAGGTATGTCTGCATATGCATTGGCAGAATTTCAGAACTTGATCAACCGCTTTCCAAAAAGCCAATATGCAAAAAATGCAAATAACAAGATTAATATCCTAAAAAACTATATCGCAGGCAAGGTCATGCATTCTGCACGTAATGATATGCGCCAAGAAAACTGGCCCAGCGCGATTTCTCGTCTGCAATCAGTTGTATCCACCGCCCAGGAAACCGTTATGACACCCGAAGCTATGTATCGTTTAACAGAATGCTATACCGCCATTGGTTTACCAGAACAAGCAAATGGATACAGCGAGATGCTAAAGCTAAATTTTCCAGACAACGAATGGACAAAAAAATTAAACTAAAAAATCCCGCCAATGGCGGGATTTTTATAATTGGATAAACAAATTTTGATTCTTTTTTAACTCTTCAATCGCAGTGTCCATCTTTTCACGATATTCTGTAAAGTTTTTCTTGTCTTTTTTATCCAGATTGCTTATCGCTGGCAACTTTACCGTCATTGGGTTTACATGCTTGCCATCTTTGATAATTTCATAGTGCAAATGTGGCCCCGTTGAATACCCAGTCGAGCCAACGTATCCAATCGTTTGCCCTTGGCGTACGTTTGTACCAACCTTGACATTCTTGACGAATTTAGACATATGGGCATACAGTGTTTCATAAGAGCCATTATGACGAATTTTTACATAGTTTCCATGCCCACGGTTATATCCACGTGCAACAACACGACCCGCACCGGCAGCTGGAATTGGTGTTCCGGTAGACGCACGGAAATCAACCCCTTTGTGTGCACGTGTATATCCCAACACAGGGTGCTTGCGCTTGTTCGAGAAATTACTTGTAATCTTGGCATTATTAATAGGCGTACGTTTCAGCGATTTAATTGCACCATTGCCATCTGCATCATAATAGCCGGCTGTGCCATCAGCCTTGCGATAGCGATACATTTTAACATTTCCACGCAGCGCATCAAAAGATACCGCCAACACACGTCCATTGTCAATCTTTTGATTGCCTGAAAAGTTTTCTTCGTACACAACCCAGAATTTTTGCCCCGCACGAACATCTCGTTCAAAGTCCATTTCAAACGCCAATAAATCATAAACATCAGCCAATATGCCCGCCGGAATGCCCGCGCGCTGACCCGCCAGATAAAAACTGTCCCCGTCCAGAATTTCGCCCGCACGATAGACCGCACGCGTGTCACGTTCAACATCAACGGTTTTGCAATTCCACGCACCTGCCCCGTCACAGGTTAATTCGACCTGTTTCCAAGGGGATGGAATAACAACAATTTTTGATACAGGGTCACTATCCGTTGGGCGTGTAAATTCAATTTTATCGCTGTCCGCACGCAGGGTTGAAATTCCCGCCTCTTTTTTCAGTGTCTTGGCAATCGTATCCACGTCATTGTGGGTCAGCCCCTGTTCCAGCAACAGTTTAGACAGCGTATCGCCCGATGTAACCACCACAACCGATGTGCATTCGTCACCCCGGCGCACACGTTCAGTGGTTGATGTGTGACGGGTCACAACCAAAGCGATTGCAATTAATGTTAATAAAGTCGCCAATGCCAGCACCATACGGGTCAGATTGACTGTGTTCAGAATATCTTTTGCTTTTTTCATAAGTCCGATTATAATGATTTTATGAAAACAAATCAAGCGTTCACAATTCTTCAATCCGCGGGAGGCATTCGTGCCGCCCGAATAATCACTGAAAACACGGCGAAATTGTCACGATTTGCCGTGTGGCGTATGGCACGACAACTGCGTCGTGGTGTACCGGTTGCAAAAATAATCGGACAAAAATGGTTTTATGGACTGCGTTTTTTTACAAATAAATATACGCTGGATCCACGCCCAGACACAGAAACGCTTGTTGCGGCGGTGATTTCAGATTGTGGTATGGACAGCACGCCAAATATATTGGACTTGGGCACCGGTACGAGCTGTGTCTTAATCAGTCTGGTTAAAAATATTCATGGGGCACACGGCGTTGCGGTTGATGTGTCACGTGGCGCACTGCGGGTTGCAGATAAAAACATTCGTACGCACGCATTAACAGACCAAATCAAGACGCGGCGCGCTTCGTTTATGCGAGATATAAAGTTCGATAAAAAATTTGATATAATTGTTTCAAATCCGCCATATATTGCGTACGGCGATATTCGTGTTGAAGATGGTGCAACACACGACCCAAAATTGGCACTGTATGCCGAAAACGATGGGTTTGCGGCATACGAAGCGATTGCAAAAAATGCACACAAATGGATAAAACGAGGCGGAAAAATCTATCTTGAAATCGGGATTGATATGGGCACACGTGTGCGCCAGATATTTGAGACACAAAAATGGAAATTCGTTCGCTCTGAACCTGATTTGGCTGGGATTGAACGGGTGCTGGTATTCAAGAAATAATTACTGAAAATTCAGTTCTAGATTTCGCACAGAATCATGTCGTGCATTTTTTATTACAACAATATCAGATTTTTTTACCCACTGATAACTTAACTCGTTTGGCACCACAGAATCACCATCCACAATATAATGCGTTTGTGAAACCTGCGGCAATTTGTTCAGGTTTAGTGATTTTGTCAGCGGCGCATCACCGAAATATTCTGTCCAGTCTTTATGGTTCAGAACGCCCGCAATGGTTATCCATTTTTGGATATTCAAATCTGGGTATTTTTGTATCAACAGCCCCGAAATCATCGCGCCCCCAGAATATCCAATCAATACAATCGGACGATTTTTTACGACTGTTTTAACCGCTTTGTACATAGAATCAACAACAGCCTCAGAAAAACGTCCATTTGTCCAATCCGAAACATCACAAGTGGGGGATTTTATATATTGGCACGGACGCGCCATATAGATTACGTTTTTCGCGTCATCGCGCGCCGCCATATCACGCACTAAATGTTTACGCGGGGTGGGATTGTTGGTCGGAATGCCGTGTCGATTAAATGCGTATCCGTCGCCCTCAATATAAATATGAACAGGGTCAGATGCATTGGATAAATATTGCCAAGTGGCGATTTCAAATTGGTTTGTTTGAATCGGGACGTATGTGAAACTGTACGGACCAATCATCATTGATGTGCACGCTGTCAATCCACACAAAGCACCAAAAATAATCGGCTTAAAATTCAAATCGCAGTCCCAATGTGAAATTCAGATATATCAAGTCTTCCGAGCTTATCAAATCACGGTGACGTGTGCCATCTTCGTTAGTCAGCGTCCATTTAGCCTTTGGAATATATGTCAAACGCGCGCCGAAATCGATATACATATTTTCATCCAGACCGTACGAAAAACCAGCCGCCAACAGCCCCGCAACATTTGATGTGCTGTGTTTTGACTGATAGAAATTAACAATTTCATATATCGAATCTTCATCCAGCGTCCCAAAATCACGCAAATCATTGTCCGCAGATAAATCGCCATATAAGTCGGTCAGGTTCGTCACGGTTATTGTATCGGCATATCCAATACCAAACCCAACATACGGAATTGTTGTACGCAGTGGTTTTTGTAATCCATCAAAGAAATCATAAAAAGCCATCGCGCTGATTATATCAGACTCAATTGTTGAATGGAGTGCGCCACTGGAGGTGTTTAAAACGTATGCTGGAGTCCCTGCGCCGTCATACAACTGCATATCCCCTTCGAACAAAGGTGATGCGTTATAATCGCTTTTCATTATATGATCCCAACCACCTTCAAAACGCCACTGTGGTCGTCCAGGCAAAGTCCAACCAACACTGACCCCACCAGCAAATGAAAATGTTTCGAAATCTTTGGTTGGTTTCAAGCTTGAAATATCACCATACCCCAACAATTCATACCCATTAGCAGAACAACCGCCATTACCCTGACATACGGTTTCTGGCACAATTGCACCAGACGCATCCACGTAATAGAAAGCACTTAATGCACCAACATTATTTTTAATCGTACCAAAGCCAGCCGCACCGCCACCACGAAAAGACAACACAAAGCGTGCGCCATCATCCTCGTACCAGCCGTCGCCGACATAAACCCCATCATACTGCCAGTTTGCCATTGCCGGCATCGTGGCCATCCCTAATAAAACAGGCAAGATTGTAAAAATTCTTTTTCTCATACCCGTTATTATATCATAAAAACGTCACCGATAAAAACAGATTTTATTACTTTTGAATAATTTCACGGAAAATTTCAGCGGGGATTGTGCCACCTGTGATTTTGGAATCCATCGGGGTAAAATCATCGTTCCCCATCCAGACACCAATAATTAAATCATTTGTCGCACCAACGAACCAGGCATCACGATTGCCATTACTGGTCCCTGTTTTTCCGCCCAGAACGCCACTGGCACGGGCACGACCGCCGGTTCCGCCAACCGCCACCACATCGCCCAGCATCTTTTGCATATATTCGACCGTCTGTGTTTGCAAGATATTAATCGGCTCAGACGGATTGCGTTCATACAGAACAATCCCATTCGCATCAACAATCTTGGTAATCGAATATGGTCGTACAGAATTGCCGTCATTCCAAATAACCGCATAAATATTGGTCAGATCTATCAGACTCATTTCCGACGCCCCCAAAACGGTCGAGTACTCACGGCGCAGACGTGTTCCAACCCCCAGTCGCCCCGCCATAGACAACATTGAATCAATTCCATACGTTTCGGTCAGTTTTAGTGGCACAGAATTCACGCTTTTTGCAAATGCCGTGGCCAGCGTTATGTCGCCATAGTATTTTTCGTTGTAGTTCTTGGGGTTATAGTCGCCAATCGCAAATGGCGAGTCATTAACATAACTGTCGGGCGTCAGTCCATTTTCCAGTGCCACCAGATATATAACTGGCTTAAAACTGCTGCCGGGCTGACGAGGAGCGGTTGCACGATTAAATTGACTGGCCTGATAGTCTGTGCCGCCCGACATCGCACGGATTGCACCGTCTGATTCCATTGCGACAACCGCCCCTTGGTATGGGGGTGTTTTTTGCGACAAAGTATCGGCAACACGTTCTTGTAATTTTGTATCTATTGTTGTGTATATGCATAAATCTGATTCAAATGCACCAATTCTGGATTTGACTTCGTCAATTACAAAGTCTGCCCAGTATCGATACAGGTTTGTATCTGCAACGCCGGTCGCTGGTTTTAATTGTTTTGCGGCAATACGTGCATCATTCAGTGTTATGTATTCTTGACGTACCATTTCTTGTAAAATCGTGCGTGCGCGTTGAATATTTTTCTCTGGGTTGCGCAGAGGGCTGTATGTTGTTGGCGCTTTTAGCATCGCGGCAATTTGTGCCGCTTGAGCAATAGACATTTTATTCGCAGGAACCCGAAACAACATTTGCGATGCCGCATCAATCCCGCGTAACCCGCCGACCAGCGATACGCGGTTCATATACAAATCCAGAATCTGATTTTTTGTAAACCGATTTTCCAACCAGTGCGACAATATCAGTTCTTGAACCTTGCGTGAAATCTTTTTATCACGGCTAAGAAATATGTTTTTTGCAGTTTGCTGGGTAATTGTTGAACCACCCGCCGCCACACGCCCCGAACTAAGATTGGCAAACACTGCGCGTGTAATTCCACGAATATCAATCGGGCCATGTTGGAAAAAGCGTTTATCTTCGATTGCAACAATTGCCTGCCATACGTGCGGCGGCAATGTTTCTACAGATACTGGCATTCCCATAATTCGGCCAGACGAACGAATTTCATTACCGTTTTTATCAAGAAAAGTTAACGCAGCAGGCCTGGTTTCGTTCAAAATAGTATCCAATGACGGCATTCGCATATAAATAAATGCAACATATCCACCAACCGCCAGCCCGCCAATCAGAAATGCATTAAACGCCCATGCAAAAAGTCGCCGTTTGAATGACGGCTTTTCGGGTTCTTGCCTGCGATTGTATGGTGTCGGGGTTGCCACGATTAAAACTCCTTGCCTTTTTGGCCATATTGTAATTATAATCCTAGCACATAAAAAAGGAAAGAGATATATGAAAAAAATAATACTGGCTGCTTTGGTTGTTTTGGCAACACCTGCGTTTGCAGAAGATCCTTATTATGCGGAATATGTATCGCCAGGTGCACGCGATAACTATGTAGGGGTACGTTTACACAAAAACGAACATATTTCATACGCCTTTGATGCGCGCAACGGTTCTGGCACAGCATTAAAGGATGACAATGTTGGCTTTGGGGTATATGTTGGCAATCGTTTAACGCACTTCTTAAAATTAGAATTCGAAACAATGTACACAGGCACCAAAGACACCCAACACGATTTGGGGTTAGATTTTGACATATGGTCAAACATGGTCAATGTACATTTGTATAAATCATATGAAAATGCAGTTGAACCGTATGTGGGACTGGGGCTTGGATTTACAACGATTTGGTCTGGTATAAATGGCTGGGGATATACTTCATCTGACAGCACGTTTGATTTCTCGTATGCAATTATGGCGGGGATAAATTTTGCATTGAACGATCGTGTGGATTTGAACCTTGGATTCAAGTATCAAAAGTATGGCGATGCAGATCACACAACATCTGGGGTCACATTTGCGACAACCGATATTGACGTGACTGAGTTTTATCTTGGCGCAGCCTACAAATTTGACATCAAATAAAAATCCCCCCAACGGGGGATTTTTTATTTTTTGTCTTCTAAAATTGCGATGCCGGGTAATGTACGCCCTTCTACAAATTCAAGGAATGCGCCACCGCCGGTTGATACGTACGTAATATCATCTTTGACCCCCAGTGCAGTTAACGCCGCCACTGTATCGCCGCCACCAACAATGCTTTCCAGTTTGCCGGCACGCGTTTGTTCTGCGATTGCCGCCGCCAGCGCAAAAGAGCCATACGACCAAACAGGCGCCCATTCCGCCATACCAACTGTGCCATTCCAGACAACAGTTGCAGCAGCCTTGATTTCGTTTACATCACGTTCGGTTGTTGCAAGGCCCGCATCGATAATAATGTCGTCATCTTGGATTTGGTCAAAGTCTTTGTTTGTGCGTTCTGCATCACGGGCAAATTCTTTGGCAACACCCTTGTCCAGTGGCAACAATACCGTGCAGTTATTTTCACGGGCGTATTCCAGAATTTCCAGCGCTGTGTCTTTCTGGTCTGCTTCAAACAGTGAATTACCAACACGCGCCCCAGTTGCATAGTTAAAAGTTGTTCCCAATGCCCCACCGATAATTAATTTGTCTGACAATTTCGCCAATGCTTTTAATACGCCGATTTTGGTTGAAACCTTGCTGCCGGCTACAATAGACAACAATGGACGCTTTGGATTTTCCATAACGGCACTTAAGTGTTCTATTTCAGATGCCAATAAATCACCCGCATAAGACGGCAAGATTTCAGCAACGCCGACTGTGCTGGCGTGGGCACGGTGTGATACAGCGAACGCATCGTTTACAAATACATCGTATCCACGTGCCAAGTCCGCGGCAAAAGATGGGTCGTTCTTTTCTTCGCCACTGTAAAAACGAACGTTTTCCAGCAAGACTACGTCGCCATCACACATATTTGCCATAAAATCTTTGTCCAGACAATCCGAGACTAATTTAACACCCATATAATCCGCCACAGGCTGCAAAGAATATTCCATATTGCGTTCGCCTTTTGGTCGCCCAAGGTGCGCACAAATCGCGATACGTGCGCCCATTTTGCGTAATTTGTTAATCGTTGGCATACTTTGTTCAATACGAAAAGTATCCGTGATTTGTCCGTCCACAATCTGGACATTAAAATCATCACGCATCAATACATATTTTCCACGTAAATCTAATCCATCAATCGTTCTTAACTTCATTTTTTATCCTTTCCTTGACCGGTCCAAAAGTTTTTCGGTGATGCACCGTTATACCATATTTTTCAATCGCCTGTAAATGCGTTTTTGTAGGATAGCCCGCATTTTTATCCCACGCGTATTCTGGAAACCGGTGCGCCAAGTCCGCCATAATTTTATCACGGGTTTCTTTGGCAATAATAGATGCAGCCGCAATTGACAGGGATTTTGCATCCCCCTTAACCACGGGCGCGCCATTTATATTCTTGGGCACACGATTACCATCAACCAAACAATATGCGTTTTCACACCCCAGTTTTTCCACCGCACGCTCCATTGCGCACATAGATGCCCAAAGAATATTCATTTCATCAATCTCGGCCGGCGAACACATACCAACCGCCCATTTTGTGTTCTGGGTTATCCAATCATAGGCGACCGCACGCTGGTGTTCGGTCATCTGTTTAGAATCACGGATTACAACGGGAATCTCTATATCACGTGACGGGAACATTACAGCCGCCGCCACAACTGGCCCACACAGGGGGCCACGCCCCGCTTCGTCCAGGCCAACAACAAAGCTGAACCCACATTCATTTTCAATCGAAAAATCAGGATTTGTTTTCATAAGTACAAGACTAGCACTTATTTGTAATAAATAAAAATATTTTTTGTGTTGACGTTTTTTATTTTTGTGCTACATTTATATGTGATATGGAAACATAAAAGAACAAAGGAAAAGAAAAAATGAAAAACAAAGAAACTAAAGATTTGAAACGCAAGATGAATTTTTATTTGGCAACTGCAAAAATAAACAAGGCGGTTAGTATGGCTATTTATTATGCAAGCTTGGCAACACCTGTTGCGTTTTTAGGCAAAGCATTCACCGCGGAAACATTTGGCGAAGGTGTAGAAACTGTATTGGCAGGCCTTGCAATGGGTACTATTGGTATCTTTAGCGCGGCTACTATGCGTCAAACGAACCCACAAATCTTGCGCCAATATGTTGAGACACGTAATGAATTGAAAGCATTAAACGATCAAAAGACAAAATAATGTCAGTTTTCAACCAGAACTACGGTGACAACAAAAAACCAAATTATGATTTTGGTCAATTTGTTTTACTGTTATTTATTGCACTAAATGGTATTTCAACTGGTAGCGCTATTCGCACTGGGCGCGATATTGCCGCCAATGGGGCGGATAGTAATTCTATTATTGCATTATTGATGTATCTGGGATGCACAATATACACCGCCCAGCGTGCTTACGAATTATATAAAAAAATTCACAAAGACGACGACAAAAAACAACAACGCTAATGTTGTGATAAAACCATTTCCAAATCCGCATCCGTTGGGGTGCGGTTTATTACTATGTCTGGATTAAACTGGGTCCGGAACCAGGTGCGCTGACGTTTGGCATACTGGTTTGTTTTTGTAATCCATTGCGCGACCGCATCATCATGAGACATTTCACCGCGCGATATCGCAACCGCCTGGGGCGCGCCAATGGCACGACGTGTGTCCCAACCAGATTCTATTATACGTTCGGCCTCAACTAATGCGCCCTGCTCTAACATTTCGGGGATACGGGATGCAATTCTTTGGCGCAAGTTATCTGTTTCTGGACAGATTAAAATCCGAACAGCATCGGGCGCAATCGCGCCAATGCGTGGGACGTTTTGAAATTCTGTGATATGACGACCGGATTCTAAAAATACTTCCAATGCGCGCGCGACACGCTGGGGGTCGGTCGCGGTAAAATCTGCCGGCAACATTGCACGAGCAGTCTCAATATCATCAGTAACCATTTGGCGTGCACGCGTGCGATTTTCATCACTAACATCCGGCATTGGTGAGATTCCATTTATAATCGCATTTATATAGTATCCCGTACCACCAACAAAGATTGGCGTACGACCGTCTTTTATTGCTACATCATATTCGTGGCGTGCCAGTGTCAGATAATCTGCCACACTAATCTGTTCGGTCAATGGCAAAATAGAAAACAGGCGATACGGAACACCGTCTATGAAATCATACGCATTATTGCTCTTTGCGACGAAAGGCGCAAAAGGACTGGCGGCAATGTTTTCAATTCCGCGATATATCTGGACACTGTCGCAATTGATAATCGTTCCATTGATACGGCGTGCCAAATCATGGGCAAAACCAGATTTGCCCGATGCGGTTGGACCAGTGATAATATATGCGCGCGTATTCATTTATCTGGATTATATCCCATAATAAATGCTTGTAAATCTAAAAATTATGGTGCTAAGATAGGTTTGTCCAATAAACAAAACGAAAGGAAATATATTATGTCAAAAGTAAGAGTTGCAATTAATGGCTTTGGTCGTATTGGTCGCTTGGTATTGCGCGCCGCATTGGAAGCCGAACGCGACGACATCGAATTTGTTGCAGTTAATGATTTAGCACCGGCAGAACAGAATGCTTATCTGTTAAAATATGATTCTGTGCATGGAAATTTGCCAATGGATGTGGTGGTTGATGGCGAATACATCAATGTCGGAGGTCAGCATATTAAATGTCTGGCAGAACGCGATCCTTCTAAATTGCCATGGGGTGAGATGGGCGTTGATATCGTTATGGAATGCACCGGCATCTTTACCGCTGCGGACAAAGCGCGTGTTCACTTGGATGCAGGCGCAAAGCGTGTACTGGTATCTGCACCATCTGCGGGCGCGGACAAAACAATCGTGTATGGCGTTAACCAAGACACTTTGACCGCCGAAGACTTGATTGTTTCAAACGCATCATGTACAACAAACTGTCTGGCACCGGTGGTCAAGGTTCTGAATGACACATTTGGTGTTGTATCAGGATGGATGACAACAGTTCATGCCTATACAGGCGATCAGCAGCTGCTGGATAAAAACCACAAAGACTTTCGTCGCGCACGTGCGGCAAATCTGTCTATGATTCCAACTAGCACTGGTGCAGCCAAAGCAATCGGTCTGGTATTGCCAGAATTAGCCGGTAAATTAGACGGTATGGCAATTCGCGTTCCAACCCCAGATGTATCGGTTGTTGAATTGGTTGCTAATCTGGAAAAAGATGCGACCGTTGATGCAGTTAACGCAGCAATGAAAGCGGCAGAATCCAAAACATTTGGATACAATGATTTGCCATTGGTATCGATTGACTTTACGCACGATGCACACAGTTCAATCTTTGATGCTGGCCAGACCAAGGTCTTGGGCGATAAATTGGTTCACGTGACCGCGTGGTATGATAATGAATGGGGCTTTTCAAACCGCATGAATGATACCGCCGTCGCAATGGGCAAATTAATAAAGTAAAAAATCCCCCGTCTGGGGGATTTTTATATATCATGGCAGAGTATGAATATAGCACGATTGCATGCGTACAAATTCCGTACTTACAGGGATTTTTGCTTAATAAATCTGTATTTTTTAGTGATTTTTTATGATGTGTAGTATCATAATGACTTCTGGTAAAAACCATAAAACTCATTACGCTTGACAAACACTATATTTGTGCTACCATCTGCACCATGGAACCAAGAAAAAACTGTGTTTATTGCAACAAAGAAATCACAACCCGTAGTCGCGAACATGTTATTCAAAACGCACTGGGAGGATTGTATGAATCCGAAGATATTTGTTGTCCAGAATGTAATAACTATGTCAGCAAGCACATAGACGCACCATTTACAAAAATATTTAACCCCATTGTTGGTAATATCGATAACTTGGCTAAATCTCATAACAAGAATTCGGCACCTGCATACACCGGGATAATATCATACGGCGGCAAGCAATACGAGGCATCTATCAAAGCCGGCAAGGTTGTTAGTTGCCCAACACTTAGTCGCGAACTGCGCTGTGATATATCTAAGTTGCCATTAAAAATAGAGTCTTACAAATTTGATCTAGACAACCAGGTATTTCACACAGGTATTGCTAAAATTGCGTTTAACTATGCATTGGCCGCGAATATTGATTTTCAACACCTGCAATCGGGTCTTAATGTAACACGAAGCAGCAATGATGTAAGCAAGATAGAATACAATTATCCAATTGTTCCGTTTATGCCAATGAACCCATTGGATGCTGTTCTGGAATTGGGAACACCAACAGAACTGTTTCACAACATGATTTTGTTTACACAAAGCGATCAACTGTGGTGCTACGTAGATTTATTTAACACGTTTCAATACTATGTTTTGCTGTGCGATAATTTTCCCACAGAAACATGTATATATCAAAACTATGCGCAAACATTAAAACGCATCCCAAGACCCGAAGATTTAGAAATTTTTAGCCCAAAAGATGCTATGATATACGCTCAACAATATGGTGTCGAGCCAACAATGGACAAAGCAGAATTGGCTATGCGTATTAAAAATGCAGGACTTAATAAAACCAGCCTGGATAAAATAATATCAAAAAAAATGTTACATATGTCGCCGCTAGACGTGATGAAAACTTTGCCGAATCCTGTACAATTTTTACAAACCATGCCTGTGTATTTTGATAATGAAGATGGCCTGATTAAAGAAACGTTCAGAATATGGACGCCATCCCCAGACAAACGTGGACTGATGTTTTATCCAGATGCAATTATGCAGGCCACACAAACAGATAAAAAACTGCTGACACAGTACACAATGACTAAGTTCAAAAAATTGAACGAACTGTTAATCAGCAAAACAAAATAAAAATCCCCCGGTATTGGGGATTTTTTATATCATGGCGGAGATGAAGGGATTGTCTGATTCCCATTTGCGCCACGTTGGCGCAATGGGCCCCTTTCGCTGCGTAAGATTCAAACTTCGCCAAATGGCTTGTTTTCATCAACTGACGCCCCGAACCCTGCAATCACAGATTGCGAACGCTTTGTCCACACTGCAACACCAACACAAAAATAAAACGCCCACAATGGGGCGTTTGATTATTTCTGGCGGAGATGAAGGGATTCGAACCCTTGATACCCTTGCGAGTATACTACATTTCCAATGTAGCGCACTAGACCAACTATGCGACATCTCCGGGTCTGAGAAATCTTATTCTTCGTCAATCGATACGTCTGATTCCATTACTTCGTCCATAACGTCAGCAGCATCCGCAATTGGCGCATCGTCTGCCAATGCGTTTTCTAATTCTGCGTCAATTTCACGCAACAATGGATCTTCGGTTCCAATTTCCAAAGATTCTTCAACGTCTGCCATTGCAGGTGTTTCTTTATAAGACTGAACAAATTCGTGACGAACCGCGTTCACATCCAGTTTACCACTAGCAATTTCGCGCAGGGCTACAACCGTCAATTTATCGTTTTCTTTGTCTACAACCGCTTCCGCACCGCCGTTCAAATCACGAACGCGCTGAGATGCCAACATCCCCAGTTCATAACGGCTTTCTACATATGGTAATGTATCTGAATTTGTTGTGCGTGCCATTTTAAATCCTTTGTTGAAATCATTTTTAGCCTGGTTATAATGCCTTATAGATAGTAAAAAAGCAAGCAGAAAAATAAAAAAATGAGTATAAAAACTTTATCTTTTGGTTGTAGGCTGAATGCATTAGAATCTGAAAAGATTCAAAATATGCTAAAAAGCGTCTTGGATACCGCTATTGTGGTTAATACTTGCGCCGTCACAGGCGAAGCAGAACGACAGTCTGGTCAGTCCGTGCGCCGTATTGCACGCGAAAATCCAAACACCCCTATTTTTGTGACGGGGTGCGCGGCAACACGTAACCAAAAATTGTTCTGCGATATTCCAAATGTCGTAGTTGTTGATAATTTCCAGAAAAGAAATCTGGGGGCTTATATAGATGCGTTGGCACAACGCCCGTGCAATATTACTGGGGCGGCGCGCATCGACAATTTCCGTGATACGGATGAAAAGTTATCTAAAAAGTTTGTTCAAATTCAAAATGGATGCAACCACGATTGTACGTACTGTGTGACGCGCCTGTTGCGTGGGCGGGCGGTATCGTTTGAATATGATGAAATCTTGGCTGATGTTCAGGCAGCGGTTGAGAACGGATTTGGCGAGATTGTCTTAACCGGTGTTGATATCGCATCATACGCACATGTCTATGACGGCAAAGCTTTTTTAATTTCAGATTTATGCAAAAAATTATTGGCGGATGTGCCAGGGATGCGCCGGTTGCGCCTGTCGTCAATGGACCCGGCCGTGCCAGAGGTGGGCAAAATCATAGAACTGATAAAATCAGACAAACGTATGATGCCACATATGCACTTTTCAATGCAGTCTGGGTCGGACACTATTTTGGCTGCTATGCGCCGCCGCCACACCGCAGACACGGTTCGCAAGTGGGTAAAAATGGCGGGCGATAATATCACGTTCAGTTGGGATATAATCTGTGGATTCCCAGGTGAAACAGAAGAACTGTTTAACGAAACGCTGACACTGGTTCATGAAACAAAACCGATTAAGATTCACGCATTCCCTTATTCGCCACGCCCCGATACAGTTGCGGCAACTATGCCAAACCAAGTCAATCGCAGTGTATCCAAACAACGGGTTAAGATAATTAATGATGCCGCAAACGCAAATCGCGCAGCATTTATGCAAAAACAATTGCGGCAATGCGTTCAGGTTCTGGTCGAAGAAAACAATATCGCACGCACCCCACACGATATCGCGGTAAAAATTAGTGGCACGCCCATTCCCGCCCGTACAATTTGCGATGTAAATCTGACCGATATTGATGGGGAAATATTTGTTGGAGAGAGATAAGAAAAATTCTGTTTGAAATGGTGTTTTATATTGCTATTATCAAGACCATGAAAAAGAAATTATTTACTTTATTTTTAATGTTTGTTTGTGGGGTTGCAGGTGCGACCGAATTCAAGACCAAGGCAAAGTCCGCGTTCTTAATCGATTATGATTCTGGGGCGGAAATTGTTGCAAAAAACGCGGATAAATTAATGCCGCCCTCTTCTATGATTAAATTGATGACGTTGGCGGTTTTATTTGATGAGGTCAAGTCCGGAAATTTAAGTCTGGACGATCGGATTACGGTTGGGGAAAATGCTGACTATAATCGCCCTGAATGGTACCCAGCCAGCAAGATTTGTCTGGTTGCGGGTCAGACAATTACCGTGCGGGATTTGATTTTGGGACTGATTGTATTATCGGGCGGTGATGCATCCGTGGTGGTGGCGGAAAAGTTAGCCGGCACCGAAGACGCCTTTACCCAATTAATGGAGAAAAAAGCACGCAGTATTGGTATGAGCCAATCGACTTTTGGAAATGCAAGCGGTCTGCCGAATCCGAACAACCTGATGACCAGTCGAGAGTTGGCTATATTGGGTATGCATTTGATTGGCGACTATCCAGATTTATATCCTATGTTTGCGACCAAGCGTTTCGAATTTGACGAGCATAAAACAGACTGGTGTCGAGAATGGGGGCGCACGCATACGATGAACTATAATAAGTTGCTGTTTATTATGCCGGGGGCAGACGGTATGAAAACAGGTCACACAAGCGATGGTGGATATGGTATGGTTGCCAGTGCGCGTGTTGGCGGTCGCCGATTGGTCGGGGTTATAAACGGCTTTAACGGCAAAGGACACGATGCATTAGCGAACGAGATGAAGAAACTGTTAAACCACGGTTTTAACACCACAACCAGCAAAGTCTTTTATCGCCCCGGCGACAAGATTGTTGACATCCCCGTCTGGTATGGAAAAGTAGCCACTGTCGCTGCAACAGTTGAAAAGCCATTTGCAATCACAGTTGATAAAAAAGACGGCTTGAAAAACATACGTGTTCTGGCCCGATTTGACGAGCCAATCGCCGCACCAATCGCCGCGGGCGCACCAATCGGCGAATTAATTGCGGAACAAAATGGTCGTGTGATTGCGCGTGCACCACTGGTTGCAAAAGAACGCGTTCGCAAGATTCAATTTATGGGTCGTGTAATTAAAAATATTCGGGTAATGTTTGGGATATAAAAAATGGCACCACGCAAAAAGAAAAGTTCTGAATACGTTTTTCCGCATCCAATGGATTGCGAGTCTTTGGTTGGACATAGTGACACACTGCGCACATTTATGGATGCATGGGACAATCGTGACAAACATCCAATACACCCTGTGTGGATGCTGACCGGCCCACGTGGCATTGGCAAGTCCACTTTGGCATATAAAATCGCAAAAATGGTGTATGGCAATGTTGGGGACTTTTTCATCGTAGACAAAGACAGAAACCTTGATAAAAACGGAAATCTGAAACCAGATGGCAAAGTGATTTCAGTCTATACCGTCCGAGCAATGATTGACAAGATGCAGATGTCATCTATGTCGGATGGGTGGCGTGTGATTTTAATCGACTCGGTCGATGAATTAAGTACGGGCGCATCAAATGCAATATTGAAATTGCTGGAAGAGCCACCTGCACAAACACTGTTTTTGTTGGTTGTGCATCAGCTGTCTAATGTTTTACCGACTGTGCGTTCACGTGCACGTGTTGAAAAGATGCGACCGCTAACTATATCCCAGATGCGTGATTTATGCGTACGATATATGCCCGAAGATGATATCAGCACAGATATGTTACGTTTGGCAAATGGGTGCTTTGGTAAAATAGCAAATCTGAAATCATCGGGCGGAGACGAGATTTACGAGCACCTAATTGCGACACTGAATAACCCGCGCAGCAACGCAGGCGACATAATGGCGATTGCAAAAAAGATTGCCCCAACCCCAGAAATTCATCAAATCGTTCTGGATGCGATTGCGCATTTTGGTCTGGCAGATTTGTATCCGATGGCGACGCACGCGATTGCAGATATTGAACGGATTCATCTGGAACCTGAAATTGCAATTTTCAAAATAATAAGCGAAATAAAAAAATGTTTATAGATACACACTGTCATTTAACTGACCGGCACTGTGCCGAAGGCGATGCAGAACGCGCGATTGCTAACGCGATGGTGGCAGGTGTTGGTGCGATGATTTGCCCAACTGCAGATCCAGCTGATATTCCGGGGGCGTTAGAACTGGCGCAGGCGCACGACAATATATTCTGTACGATTGGGATTCATCCAGAATACACTAATGCCAAGCCAGATGAGTTTTTAACAGATGATATTTTATCCAATCCGCGCGTGGTTGGGGTTGGAGAAATCGGGCTGGACTATCACTATGGCGCAGATACAAAAAAACAACAGATTGAATTGTTTGAAAAGCAATTAGAAATCGCAAAAAAGTATAAATTACCTGTGGCAATACATACCCGTGAAGCCGAAGAAGACACTGCAAATATTTTGACGGGTGATGCGTGTGGCGTTATGCACTGTTATACCAGTTCTTGGGAACTGGCCAAGAAGATGCTAGACCGTGGTTTTATGTTTTCAGCCAGTGGTATTTTGACATTCAAAAACTCAGGCGAGATTCGTGAAACATTTGCCAAGATTCCAATCGACCGAATTGTTATAGAAACAGATGCACCATATTGCGCGCCGGTGCCGTATCGTGGCAAACCGTGCGAGCCTGCAATGGTTATCGAAACGGCACGCGTTCTGGCAGATGTTAAGGGGTTAGATTTGACCGAATTAGAACATATACTGGAAGCAAACACAAAAACACTTTATCCAAAGATGAAAATATAACAAATCCTGCATTGGCGGGATTTTTATTTTATCTTGGATTCCATTTGCGACAATACCGCAGGTGTTAACATCTTGCGTGTATAAAACATCATATATGGACCAAATATACGCATACGATTAATATTACGTTTTGTATTTAACGGCACAACAACAGATATATCTGGCGTTCCATATTTGTCTTTTGTAGTATTAGCAATTGTTTCAAACCCTAAAATACGCAAATGCTTTTCAACATGATTTCTGACAAAAATTCTGACTTCTGGAAAAGTACTAAACCAACGATATATGTCTGGTGTAAAAACAACCTCTGGTTTACCATACGCGCCATATTGCAGTTCTGCAACAGTGGTATTATTAATTTGATATAAAGACTCTATACGACCAACGCCATACCACAAGCGCTTAACAAACGAAGGCTCTGGCATATCAGGTTGTGCGGTATTAAATCTGTCTGTTGTATAATCACAGAATTGATCCATAGAATATTTCATAATTTGTCCTTGGCGCTATGTTTATATTCGGGCGTAATCTTAGCACCGTTTATTAAATTTGCAATCGATTAATTTTTATTGTAAAATGTGCGCATTATGGCACGTCAGATTATAAAATTTGGTCAAGTTTCTGAAAACCGCAAAGCGCGGTTCAATTATGCTATTGAAGATACGATTGAGGCTGGAATTTCCCTGACTGGTGCAGAAATCAAATCAATTCGTTATGGCTTGGTCACAATCGTTGATGGCTTTGTTCAGCGGCGCGGGGATAATCTGTTCTTGGCCGGGGTGGAAATTCAAAAATTGCCCACGGCGGCACGAATTGTGAACTTTGATGAACGTCGCAGTCGCCAACTGTTATTACACCGCAATCAAATTAATCGTTTAATCGGTAAATTACAGGAAAAAGGCGCAACAATTGTGCCGCTAAAACTATATTTTAACAATCGTGGAAAGTTAAAGGTTTTACTGGGCATCGGTTATGGTAAAAACAAAGTAGACAAGCGCGAAACAATTAAACAGCGCGAATGGGATAAAAACAAAGCTCGTATTCTAAAGGGAAATTAAAAATACAACGATATTGCCAGTGGGGCGACAATCGCCGTTAATATACCAGACAGTACAATTGCCAGACCGCGCGCAATCGGATTTGTGATACCAATCTTGCGACACAGCCACCACAGTCAATAAAACAAAATACATAAGTTTATCAGCAAGGTAGTTTTTGTTTTATTTTAGGCTTTAATTGTGATATAATGCACTCTATGAAAAGATGTTTCTTGGCAATTTTATTGCTGGGTTTGACTGGATGTATGTCTGGTTCGCCCGAAAGTGTGCCTGTGGTTTGTGCGGGCGATTGTTCAGATGTGAATATCTCAATGCCAAACGGTAACGATTTGAAACTGGAAACAGATCATCATATCATTCACATATCTGGGTTGCCTGAATCGGACTATGCTTATTATGTATGGACGGGCGACAAAACATACAGCGACGCCCCGGATATCAAGATTGAATCTGACGACGTGTACGTAATTGACAATGAATAAAAAGCCCCTCTGATTGAGGGGATTTTTTTAGTGTGCAATACACAAAGTTCAACAAAACACGTCGTTTGTTATCGCACCTTGTAGTGATCGCATAATTTTGCTATATCATGAACTAAGTCTAACATACGTTCGTTCAAGGCACACTGAGCCGCCAGTTCTTCTTTTTTTACAAGCACGCGCGCTCTTTTAGATACACGATATCGATCGGTGTAATATTCTATTTCTTTGCCTGCGATTACCGGATATGCCCAGTAACAGCTTGCTTGGTCACCGCAATTCTTTATCTCCCAATCTAACTTGCAGTGCTTTCTGCAGCCAGGACACACACAAATATTTTTCTGTTTTTCCTGTGTAAATGACATTTTGTTTTTCCTTTATGCTTTAATTCTATTATGAAACTTAGCATAGATTTGCAGATTTTCAAGTTTCTATTACAAATTTACAGCACAAAAACCACCAACTATAAATGCAATACATAGCAAAAAGAAAAAATGGGACCGATGGGCGGTGGGATAGAAGAAACAAAAAACCTGCTGAAATCAGCAGGTTATCGTGGTGGGGACACAGGGACTGTAAATCCCCATCTGCACCACGTTGGCGCGATGGGCCCCATTCACTACGTAAGTCTCGAACTTCGTTAAAACTCGTTCTCGCCAACTGGCGTTCCGAACCCTTTTACGGGTTCTTCGTCCCGTGTCCGCAGAAATAAAAAAAACCACCTTGCGGTGGTTTTCTTATTTCTGGTGGGGACACAGGGACTCGAACCCTGGACCCAATGATTAAAAGTCATTTGCTCTACCAACTGAGCTATGTCCCCAAAACCGGACCTGGAAATAAGAATTTTGCAATCCTTTTTCCATGGGTCGGGCGATATTTTGACACAAATAAAATCAAAATGCAAGAAAAAATCACACAAATTCTTATTTTTTATTTTTGGGGCCCTGCCCTGCATCCGTTTCGGGGGGCGTTAAATGGCGTGCCAGATTCAAAGATGCGACACTGTCTGCATCCAGCCAATCCAATATTTGCCCCATAATATGCTCAATATATTTCGCAGAAACGTGCCGGTTTTTATGAAATTTATTCTCGTTTATAAGATGCGCCATATTGCGTGCCATTGATGATAAAATCTGGGTCTGGTCCGGACTCAGGACATCTGTCTGGCTGTTGCGATAAAGCAATGTATCCAAATCATTATGGCACGTATGCAGACCGTCAAGCACACGTGGTGTCATATTCAATCGGCGTGAAATATCCGCCGGACGCAGGGCCAGCATACGATTAACATTATCAACAGTTATCTTACTGCGCCAGCCCAGTGCATCACGCAGAGTTAATATCGTGTTTACCAGAACTGAATTTAATTTGTCATTCATACTGTTGGCGACAGCTTTCTTCATCTGGCTGGCGACACGTGAATTTGTATAGTCGTACAGCAAAAACACCAATGGAATCGACAACAGCGATGCAGATACATTGATTACCAGATCACGAATGTTTTCATTGGGCGCATTATCGATTGCCCCAGTATATAAAATTATACCACCTGCAATCGACATCATGTACGGTAAAGATTTCAAAAAAATAGTGCGGATATTTAGACTCATATCCGCATTTTACAAAAAATCTACGGCAATATGTACAGGAACATAAACCTTAGACAATATCACTGCCGGCGGGATGAATTGTTTTAACAACGCGTACATTTGGATTAGACTGAACCGCGCATCGATTTTTAATAAACAGCAATGCCCAACCACCGATTAAGACAATAATAGCACCCAGAATAAATATACTGTAACGCCAACTGCCCATCGAGCCGCCAAACCCAATCAATAGACACGTGATAACATAGATAACATTATCTCCAATACTGTATAATGACAAAATTATCGAACGATAACTGGATGGCAAGAAATCTTGGAATCTGGAATATAATAAAATATAAATCCCAGCAAACAACGCATATGCCGCCCCCAATGTCCACAATCCTGCAACATTGTAAAGCACAGAAAATGCCATATACAAGCTACCTGCGACACAAATTGATGAATATAGCACCCAATCGGGAACAGACTTGAACCGGTGCGCAAATGTTTGCCCAAGTACACTGCACCCCAACGCAAAGAACTGAACCAATCCAACATAGACAACGGGCAAGCCTATCTCTACACCAATTGGACTTAGATAATCATCCAGATAGCAAATATTACTTACCAACAATGTAAGCATTAGCATTAAAAAGATGCAAGGTGTCTGGATACAGATTTTTGTACCAGTGCGAAACAATTTTATAAAATTTGTTTTACGAACACGCTTTGTAGATGTACGCGACCGAGAACGCAACTGAATCCGATTTATCCAAACCATTGAAATAGCAACCGACAGCAATGATGCCAACGTTATCCATTCATAACCCACAAACATTAGAAGTGAACCAAACGCAGACAATGCCGCCGCAACTGCAGATACATTATAACGCGTCCCCAACACACGTGCATAAATATCGTGGTGATGGCGTGCGCGTAGCTCGTCATATAACAAGCCTTCGAATGCAACATTAAAAAATGCTGACTGAACACCCCACAAAAACATACCAATTGCAAACCCGCTAAAAGTCGGCCAGACCAACCATACTACAAATGCAATTGCTTTTAACAATTGACCAAGGTTTATCGCATTTTTTTGCCCCAGTTTATTTGTCATCCAGGTTACTGGGATTTGACTCATAAAAGTGCCAACAGACAATATAATAAACAACGACGCCAATTGCATATCGGTCATACCGTGTTCTTGCATAAAAACGGCATAAACTGGGCTTAACAACAACAACTTGTTAAAAAATACATACCCATAAATATTTGTTAAAAAACGACGCAAAGATGATTTCTTTTTCATAATTCCATTCCACTGTTGGGGGAATTATAACCTATTTTAGGAATAAAATATACAAAATTAATTATTCAGTGGACACTTGCGACGAACCCGCAAAAAAGCCCACAGGCAAATCAGCAGCATCAAGAAGCCAAGCATAACAATACTGAAACGCCAACTGCCCAGCATTCCACCAAGCCCGATTATTCCACACACCAACATATACGTCAAATACGCCAGTGTCGTATAAAGCGACAATATAACCGAACGATGACGCGAAGATATCATATGCTGAAATCGCGAATACAGCAAAACATTTATTCCATAGAACAACATATAGGCCAATCCCAACATCCACAACATGTAAACGGTATACAAGTACCCAAAAACAATATATCCCACACCAACCAGACCAATTAATAAATACAAAATCTTGTCACTAAGATTATTTAGTTTATATGCAAAACGCTGGCCCAGGGTTGCGCACCCCAGCAAGAAAAATGACACCACACCAACATATTCTGTGCTTATTCCTAGTTGCAAACCAATCGGACTTAAAAAATCATCAAGATACGGCACGTTTCCAATCAGTAACGCCAATAACATAATCGACAGAACACACGGAGTGCGCAAAACCGCACGAATACCAGTACGAATTATCCGCATAGAACCCGCTGTTTTTGTTTCTGTATGCTCTGTCCCAGAGACAAAAGGTATCACCATCAAATATACCATAGAGATCAAAACCGCCAAGACAGACGCCCAAGTAACCCACGCATACCCCATAAACATCAACAATGAACCAAATGCAGACAATACGACCCCGATGGACTCGTACGTGTATTTGCGTCCCAGTATTTTAGAATAATCACGTTTAGCACCACGGGCGCGTAATTGGTCATAGATAAGACCTTCGAATGCGACACTGCGAAAGCCAGCCTGGACACCCCACAAAATCATACCAATCGCAAAGCCAAGATAATTTGGCAACACCAACCACAGCAGTATCGCAATAATTTTTAAACACTGGCCCAGCATCATCGTCCAATGTTGCCCTAGACGTCTGATTATCCAAGCAATTGGAATTTGCGCACCCAGCGTCCCAAGGGTCGAGATTATAAACATAGTCGATAACTGGATATCGCTTAATCCATTTTGCTGCATAAATATGACATAAACAGGCGTTAACAATAAAAACTTATTAAAGAAAGAAAATCCATATATCCCCAGTAATAACCGTCGCATTAATTATCTCGCCTTTGTTAATTGACACGATTGACATTATATCACTAATAACACTCGGTAAAAAGGTTGAAATCTAGGGAAATTTGCACTATAATAACTGGGATAAGAATAAAGGTATCGCCGATGGCTGTTACAATGGATAAATTTTTATTACAATACTTTATGCAGCTGCATTTCAACGAAATGCCGCCTGAAAAACGTGAAACCTTTATAAAATATATCAAAGCCGGCGATGATTTCCCCGATGGCAGTGATATGAAAATCTGGAAACGCAACTTGGTACATCAGGTTGGTGACAAGTGGGAACCAAATGATCTGCCCGATGGTATTGCTGCAACACCGCCGGCGACAAACCCATGGGAAATGAGTAAGGATGAATGGGAAAAACTGTATATCGAATTCCGTGATGCATTTATCAAAATGGATGCAAATCGTTCGGAATTCACAGATTCCAATAATCCAGACACATATAATCGTGACGCAACTTATTTTCTTAATGACTATTTTGGCGACCCAGCACATAAGTTGTTTTCAAATGTTATCGCCAGTCCCACTGCCGAAACACAGATAGCCCAACTAAAACAACTATTAGATCGACAAGATTTAAGTTTAAAATTTAACGAGTGGGGCATCACAGATTCAGAATTTACATATGACAAACTAAAATCTGGAATTGTAAGCAAAAAGTATAATACAGACAGCTCGTTTCAACAAAAGCTGATCAAAATTGCGACGTATATTACAGCATATACCTCTGATCCATATTATAAAGACGATAATTTGGTAAACGCACTGGGGGGGCAATATAATTTTGATGGTATCAAAGACGGATTTGATTCCAAGTATGTCGATCCAAACCAACTAAATAACTTCAAGAGACACTATCAAGATTTATTACGCATTGTCGCAAAAAACAAAAAAATCCAAGAACAGTTTCCAGCAAATAAAATTACGTCTTCGATTGATGAGGCAAAAAAGAAGACCGCTTATGACGACAAAAACAGCAACAATTTCTTGGTCGATAACAAGCACGACACGCTGACACCGCTGCAAAAACTAAAAGAGTGGAAAGAAGACACATATAAAGACGTTTTTGAAAAGTATAAATTATTACAGGGTGACCGTCTGTACTTTTCGCCCCAGGCATCCAATATTGTTGCGGCACTGGATAAAGAAAAAGTTAAACCAACCGATGGACTGGACGGAATTACCAAGGCAGCCAGCAACGTAAAAAATACATTATTGCAAAAGTCTGCATCGGCGGCGAAGCATTTTGATTGGCTTAATAAAACACTGGGCGAAGTCAAGGGTGTTATGCCCAAAGCATACGAAGGCGCACTGCGAAACGGCCGACAGTTAAAAGCCGTTATAGAAGAACTAATCATTCGTGCTGTGCGCGACGGAAAAATAGAAGAAGCCAAAACCGCGATGGAGGTTATTTCGGTCTGTAAATACGGCCTGACCACCAGTAAAATTATGGACAAGTTAAGCAAGGAAAAATTGACCCTGTTGTCTGACCCAAAATTGTCCTTTAATAGTAATGATTTTACAAAATATTTTGGCGTTGTAATGGATAAAACCATGGAAACAATGCTAAAAGGCGTCGGATACACAATAACCGCTGTTGGAAATACTATTAATAAAGCTGGCAGCAAGTTCAAGGGACACCGAGGAAAAATCCAAGGCGAGTATGAAAGTTGGGATACGCAAAACAGCGCAGACAAGGCTGCCGCAATTGCAGATCGCGATACGAACAACGCAATTGATGAGGCAGATAGAAATAATGAACAAACGACCTTGCGTAATCTGGACCGTCGCTGGGGCATAAATGCTTCAAACATTGACAGACGTAAACAACAATTGGAACGCGACCGCCAGACCGAGGCACAGCGCAAAATAGACCGCGACAATGCAGAGCAGCGACTGAATGCGGCACAGCAAATCGTTGATGAATACAATCAATTAGGAACAGATATCACAAATCTGACCAATGAAATTACGAGTCTAAACAATGATGTTACAACAATAAATAACGATATAGCCAATATTTCTGCCCAATTAACTGCAATCGCAACACCATATGCAAACGCAATGGAAGAAATGAATGCGCGACAACTACAGGCACAACTGCATGCGAAACAAAATGAACTGGCGCAAAAGCGAAACGAAATTACAGCCAAGACAAACGAACAAACAACCAAACAAAACGACCGTCGCACACGTGCCGCCGCCGCTGGACGGGCGCGCAGAAATCTGCCGGGACTACAGGGAACTTTTAATACCAACGATGTACTATGGCAAAGCATTCAGGGACGCAACAACAGACAAGAAGCACGTATAAACGACTTTGAAGATGCGACCGCACGCGTGCGAGAATTAACCGAACAAATAGACCGACGCAACGAAATTGTTAACAGTTGGGATGATATACACAAGAATCAATTCGATGAACTGATTCAATATTGGGACTTTTTAGAAACCGGTCGCGACAGTCGTACAGGTAATTTCTATAACCGTTTCACATTATCTAAGAAAAAAGCACAAAAAAACTTTGATGCCAACAAAGTCAATCTGTTTCAACAATATAAGAATGACTATGGTGCTATGGCTGCTTGATTTTTATGTCAATTTGTGGTATAATATGCTTAATCGCACCGCCATTCGTGGCGGTGTTTTTTTTCATAAAACTTACAATCTTCAATCTTTACATAAAAGGGAAAAAATATGTCTAAAATCTTGCAGGTGCGCCGCGGCACAGCCGATGCACACGATAATTTTACGGGTATGGTTGGTGAAATATCTTATGATGTGGATGCAAAAACACTGCGGGTGCACGATGGCGAAACGCTGGGTGGATTTGCACTGGCGCGCGCCGACCAAATTCCAGCACTGGGCGATGGCGTTGATACTAATGGCGTGTTTGATATAACCAATGTTCCTGATGATTTCTGGCGCGACATTGTCGCACGATTTGCGCCCGCATCACTGACACTGACCGAAAGTCCGGAAATAAAACTGAATAGTTCTATTCCATATACAGAATGCATATTTGGTGAAATTAAACAGATACCGCCGATTATTAATACGGTTCTGGTGTGTCAATCGCCAGATGCTGGATACGCCATTGGCGAAGTCGTTTCAGCATTCGGAATCGGTGACCGCCCCACCCCAGCACCAAATGCATGGATATACTATGAACAATTGCGGGTACGCCTGATGATTGCGAACGAACAATTCTGGGTAAACCATAAAAACACAGGAGTGCGCACAAACGTCGCTCCAGAAAACTGGAGATTAATATTCCGAGTTTACTGTTGAAAAATATAAAAACGTTTGCTATGCTGACCGCGTCAATTAATCAAAGGGGATAAAATGTACATACTTGCACTGAACTGCGGTTCATCTTCATTAAAATATCAGGTTTTTGACGCGGATTCTAAACAGGCAATCGTCGGCGGTAACGTTGAAAAGATTGGCTTGCCGGATTCTTTTGTCACACAAAAATATCCAGACGGCACAAAACAGAAAAAAGAATGCAGTATGCAGAATCATAACGAAGCATTAAATGTAGTTATGTTTATGCTGCGCGAAGCATCTGTGGACATGAACGAAATCAAGGGCGTTGGTCACCGTGTTGTGTTGGGTGGCGAAAAGTTTGCTTCGTCTGTTGAAATCACAGATGAAGTTATCAAGACAATTGATGAGTTGTCTGCAATTGCACCACTGCACAACCCAGCCGCATTGGTTGGCATCGTGGCTGCGAAACAATTGCTGCCAAATGCGACCCAGGTGGCTGTGTTTGATACTGCATTCCACCAGACTATGCCAGATTATGCATATCGCTATGCGGTGCCAAGTGCGTGGTATCGTGAACTGGGTGTTCGTCGCTATGGTTTCCACGGGACTTCACATTTGTATGTTTCAAAACGCGCGGCGGCAATGTTGGGTAAGCCTGCATCTGAATGCAATTTAATCACATTACACATTGGCTCTGGCGCATCAGCCACAGCAATCCGCAACGGCGTTTCCGTTGATACTTCGTTGGGTATGACACCATTGGCGGGATTAACCATGGGCACACGTCCAGGCGATCTGGACCCAGGTGTTGTATTGTATGTAATGCAGCGTTTGGGATTGAATGCCGACCAGATGCAGAAACACTTGAACAAAGATTCTGGTCTGTTGGGTATTACAGAATGCTTTGCTGACCGCCGCGATGTCGAAGGCAACAAAGACGAAAATGATTTGTGCCGCTTGGCCATTGATATGGAAGCACACAATGTAAAGAAATACATCGGTGCATTTATGGCGGAATTGGGTCACGTTGATGCCTTGGTATTTACCGCCGGCGTTGGTGAAAACGACGACTATTTACGTGAAAAGTTCTGTGAGGGGCTGGAAGAATTGGGCGTCAAGTTAGACAAAGAAAAGAACGCAGCGGCGTTGGCCCGCAAAGGCGTTGACCAAGCGGTTATCAGCACAGATGACAGCCGTATAAAAATCTTTATGGTTGCCACAAATGAAGAATTGGTAATTGTCGAAGATACACTGGCGATTATGAACGGTACGTATAATCCAAATCATTTGGAAATGGATTATTCATTTGTGAAATAAAAAATCCCCGCCGAACGGCGGGTTTTTATTTGATAATATCGCTGGATTTAATGTATTCAGGACTGTTTCTGGGCAATGTTTTTTGCGCACGTTTTGCATATTCGGACGCCTTGTCTTTATTGCCTTGTATCGCATAATATTCCGCCATTGCCCACGCGTGACGCCCCTCATCCACATCCCCATAGCATCGTGCCAATACCCAGTACGCCAGTGGTGTTGGTTCGGTCAAAATTACACGTTTAGACAATTCAATCGCACGTTCGGTATCGCCTGGCTTGTTCCGTTCTGCCAAAACCAGTGCCAATGCTGTTTCAATCTGGGGTGCATTATCAATCAGCGACAATGATTTTTCATAGGCACGTACACTGTCGTCATAGTGCCCAAACTGGTATTCAATATCCCCTAATAATTCATAGAAATATCCATTATCTGGGTTGCGTGATATTAATGTTTGCGTGCCTATACGCGCACCATCCAGATTACCACCACGCATATTTGCAATTGCACGCGCGTAAATGGCAGCATCTGATTTATCAGCATACGGATATTTTTGTAGCACATTTTTCGCATTGTCCAGATAACCAATCAATTTAGCCCGCACCAACTCATATTGCGCATCACGTGCATCTGTATTCGGCGCACGATAATCTCGTGCGTGTTCTGCGATATATTCACGTGCGTTCTTTAATCTTTCACGGGTCAGTGGGTGATTAATTCGATTTGGGTTTATTTTGCTTTCCATTACGCCGGTCAATTCGCCCATTTGTTCAAATACAGCGATAAAGCCATTTGGGTTTTGTTTGGCGTCTATCATTAAATCAATCCCCAGATTGTCGGCAATACGTTCTTCGTCACGGGAAAACGCCAGCATTGACTGAGTCGCCACCCCAGACGAGCCCGCCAGCACCCCCGCCCCCAAGGATGGGTTGCCACCCGCAACCATCAGACCAATGCCCAATGCCTGAATCAGCATTGTACGTGTCATTTCGGCGTCCGTGCGCGCAGATAACTGAGCCACATGTCCGCCGATTGTATGCCCTAATTCGTGCGCCACAACCGCCAACAACGCATCAGAATCTTTGATTTGTTTAAGCAGCCCCGTATAAATATACACATCTTCGCCACCACGGACAAAAGCATTAAAATCATCATCACTTACGATATGCACACGCAGACGACCGTCACCTAATTTCGCCGCTGCCCCCAATGGCGCAACCAGTTCAGATAAAAATCGTTCTGTTTCAGTGTCGTTAATCAGTGTCGCCCCAAAAGACGGCAGTGATATTACAAGTGCGAATAAAAATGCAAATATTTTACGCACCTTGGACCACCCCACGGTTAAATATGTACATCAAATCACGTGTCCAGTCGTCCATTTCATTATCGCGTGCCGCAGTTGCCGCTAATTTGAACAAATCACGATGCTCGCGATAGTCTACAAAATTATATTGTATCCAACCGCTTTGACGTGTACCCATTAATTCGCCAACACCACGCATCATCAGGTCTTGTTCTGCAATCACAAAACCATCATCAGTCTCGCACAGGACATCCAATCTCTTTAATCCGTCATCAGACAGATTATTCCCAAACACCAAAACACAATACGATTGCGTATTGCCGCGTCCGACACGCCCGCGCAACTGGTGCAGTGCCGCCAAACCGAACCGTTCTGCGTTCTCAATCACGATAATCGATGCACGCGGAACGTCAATTCCAACCTCTATCACCGTGGTCGCGACCAACATCTGCATATCAGAATCATTGTCTGCGAATTTTTCCATAACGGCATCACGCTGCTTTTTATCCATTTGACCGTGCACCAAGCCCGCCGTTGGAAAATACTCACCCAGCATTTTATGACGTTCGACAACCGCCGTCATATTTATATCGATATTTTCAGATTCTTCGACCAACGGACAGACCCAGAAAACCTTGGCCCCGCCGGCAATTTGTGTTTGCAGGCGACTAACCAGTTCATTTATACGCAACATTGGCAACTTGGTCGTTTTAATGGGTTTACGGCCGGCGGGCTTTTCATTGATAATCGACACATCCATATCGCCATAGATTGTCATAGAAAGCGTGCGTGGAATCGGTGTCGCAGACAGCGCAAGTAGGTCTGGATTATTACCCTTTTGTCGCAGGGCTTCACGTTGTGCAACGCCAAATCGATGTTGCTCATCAATAATAACCAACCCCAGGTCACGATATTCCACATCTGCTGAAAACAGTGCGTGTGTCCCCACAACCAGACGCGTGCGCCCAGATTTAAGCGATATTAGTTTTTCACGACGTGATGCGCCCTTGTCCCGACCAGTTAAAATATCACACACAATGCCGATTTCATCGCACATTGGCTTTAATTTTGCAAAATGCTGTTGCGCCAGTGTGTCGGTCGGTGCTAATAACGCAGTACACGCACCGGTTTCCGCCATCTTGACCGCCGCCGCCAGCGCAACAATGGTCTTACCAGAGCCAACATCCCCCTGAACCAGACGCATCATCGGCACAGGCTTTTGCATATCGCTAAAAATTTCATCGCACGTGCGTTTTTGCGCGCCGGTCATTTCAAATGGCAATACTGCGTGGAATTTATCCATTAAATCATATTTCTTTGGGCGTACGTTGCGGCGATTTTTTATATCGTTACGGTTGCGGCGGCTGATTACAATCGCAGACTGGTGCGCCAGCAATTCACAATATGCCAATTTTGCCATATATGTCGCATTTGGCATTAAATCTTCGGCAGACATTGGAAAATGCACATGTTCCAGTGCATCAAAAAATTCCAACACCCGTTCAGATGCTTCAAGGCGCAATTTATCCGGTAAGATATTAAAAATCTGATCACGGATATTGGCGAATACTTTCTGGGTTAATCCCTCGCCAGATGGATAAATTGCCTGAATAGATGGAATCTTGGACGAGTTTTGCATTTCTTCGATAAAGTCTGGATGACTGATTGTTGGACGTGCGCCACGTTCCAGTTTGCCAGAAATCATACGCCATTCACCAATCGGCAACTTTTTCAACCAATAATCCAGATAATTCACATTAAAGAACTGAATCACGACCGAATTACCCATTTTATCATTACATAAAATCTGGGTTGGACGGCGGCGACCACGGAAAAAGCCGCCAGATTTATGACTTTTAACCAATAATGGGATTGTTATCACATCCCCCGGGGTCGCATCCATAACATTATCAGTCACCCCACGTGCGCGAATGTATGCCGGCCGATGCAGTAAAAAATCTAGCACACGCCGCCCCCCCAGCACTTCATCCAGGCGTGCCGCCAACACCGGTCCCACACCCTTGATAAATTGCAGGTCAGTATTCAAAAAATCTGTCAGTTCGTGTCTCATACACAATAAATTTAGTGAAAAAAGCCAAAATATTCAATAACAAAAAACACCGCCAAGATGGCGGTGTGCTTATTTTTGTCGCTGGGTAATTTTTTCAACCGTCAATCTGAAACCGTTTAATTCAAACGATCTGCCCGCCAGATTGTGCAGGTTTAGCCTGATTGTCACGTCTTGATATTTTCCCAATAACTCGTGCAAAAACGCATAATTTTCTATCATATAATGCAGTTTACCTGCTATTTCGTGAGAAATATAGAAATCATATGTGTAATTAATAGAAACAAGAACCCAAGGGGCAATATAACCATCTTTAAACACCACGCAAGCCCAAAGATTATTACCATTTTTAGCAATCGGATTTCCTGGTTTATTATATTCCCCCGTTGTTTTAGACGTTAAAAAACGTATCTCTTTAATATTGGGGTATTGTTTTTGAAGGGTTTGAAATTTTGTTTTAATAGATTCTGGGAAGCCTATGTTTACACCACGATATGTTGTTGCCGGTTTGTCACCTATAAAGATGCCATCTGATTTTATTGTGACGTATTCTGTATTCGGAATTGCGAGCATTATTTATACCTTTGCTGTCTTGATGAAAAAGTAACATAGCCATCCAAGATGTCAAGCAAATTAGTATTTGTTAGTCCGTATTGTCCAGCCATTTTTCGCGGTTTCCCAGTTTTTTGTTCCCTTTAAGTAATCTATTCTTTCGGTTTTTAGTGCGACCATAAATTCGTTGACTTGACTATCAGGAATCGCATTTATGGATTTGATAGTTTCGCTGCCTATGGCACCATCAACAGTCACATTTGCCCCAGAAAAAGAATTCAATGCACGCTGAACAACCTTTCCGGCACCGCCCATTACATTCATATCAAAAACAGCGTCACGTATTCTGTCGTTTTTGATTTCTGGGATTTTTGTGTTATCCCAGTATTCGTTTTTATATATTTCTTTGGCTTGTGCGGTGGTTAAGTCTTTTACATCGCTTGGAAAATTTTTCTCTGGGTGCTTGTTGGCATATCTATCCAACGTGCTTTGTTTTATTCCCATATTAGTCCGTTCATCTTTTTTTTGATTCTTACCATCTGTATAACCCCCTTCGGGTTCTTTTAGTTTATTGTACGCTTGTTCAAAATTCATATTATTTTCCTTTTGTTAAATAAAAAACACCCGCAAATGCGGGCAATAAAAAAAGACGACCAATGTCGTCCGCTGAATGGGCGTATTATATCATAAAACAGGCAAAAAATCAATTAAAAACGCCCCATTCGGGACGTTTTATAATGGGCCCCCGAATTTGACACAGTTCTACCCGAAAATGTGCAACAAGTGCTTGATTTAGGTTCGTTGTTGAATGAGATATTAGTGGACATTGAAACAGCAAATTAGTACTTTACTTCATTTAATATTTTCCAAAATTCTGGGACGTTCTTTGGCGCCATTCCGTTCAGCAGTTGCACCGATGCGATTGAGCCAAATGGCGCATAAAAACCTTCGTCAAAATCATAGTATTTGCGGATACAGTTGTTTATCGCAACATCTATATCCGCCATTGACATATGTATCATCAAATCCCATACCCGTTCCAATATCTCGTCATACTTGTAATCACTAAATCTGTAATTATCCCAAAAATAATACAATATTTGTTCTGCCTGTCGTTCCGTTAAATCTTTGATATGTTCCGGGAAATTAAATCGTGGATGTGCCACCCGATACATATCCAGTTTTTCCTGATTTACGGAATATGCGTTTATAAGTGCAGGATTAGTTTTTTTATTCGATGTTTCGTATTCTATTATGCGCCCCACAAAATCCGACTTTCTATCGGCAACAGCGACAACAGGTACCAAACATAACAAAATAATCACTATCTTTTTCATGCAAACATTATGGCAGACAAAGAGTCGCAAAATCAATATGTATTTGTACGATTTGCCCAACCACCGCCATATTTTTTCCAATCTGGCAGTTCCTGCAAATATTCTAATCTGTTTTCTTTCAAGTAATCCATAAATTTATCGACTTTATTTTCTGGAATATTATTTAGCGACTTAATTGTATTATTACCAATCTTTCCGTCAACTTTCAAACTTGCACCCATTGAATCATTTAACGTTCTTTGAACTATCTTGATAACATTTCTAAAATTACTCATAACCCCCATATCAAATATCGCAGTTGCAATTCTTTCATTTTCAATTTCACCTATACGACGTTCGTCATAATAGTCTTCGCCATATATTTGTTGTACTTGTTCAGGGCTTAAATCTTTTACAGTTTCTGGGAAATTAAAATTTGGATGGTCTGCATTGTATTTATCCAATGTCGGTTGGGTTACACCAATGTTTGTTGGCTGGTCTATTAAATCCGGGTCATCAACATAGCCGCCTTCGTTTTTCATTCCCTTACGGACTATTCTGGTTCGCCTTTCATCATTAATTAGCTCATCGCTATCATCTAATTCTATTTCTTCTATCCAGCAGCGACAATTTTTATGATGCGGATTTTTTGGGATTTCTTCCAAATTTTCATATACCTTGTTAGAAAAGCTGCGACATATATCACATGTTTTATCGTCAATCACAGTGTGCCAACGCCATGCGGTTCTGATTGTGATATTACGCCCCGTTGCATCTGTACGACTGTTACCATATTTGTTTTCAAAATAATCTTGTACTTGTTTGGCAATGGCTGCATGATTTGGGTTGTTAGAATTTAAATATGCGTCACTGTGCATCAAGTTTAGTATATCATTTGATAATTTATTCATGTTTGTCCTTTTTGTTCAAAAAAACACCCGCGTGTGCGGGCAATAAAAAAGACGACCAAATGTCGTCCGCTGAATGGGTGTATGATATCACAAAACAGGCAAAAAAATCAATTAAAAACGCCCCATTCGGTACGTTTTATAATGGGGCGGATAACCGGACTGTATAATTCCCATACAAAATCATTCCAATCGCTGGGCCTCTTGGTGATTTTGTTGGGCCCCTTTCACTTCGCTGGCGCTATGTTCCGAACCTGCGGTTCTCGTCCGAACCACCCAAAATTAAAAATGCCCCATTCGGGACGTTTTATAATGGGGCCCCGAATTTGACACAGTTCTACCCGAAAATATACAACAAGTGCTTGATTTAGGCCCGTTGTTGAACGAGATATTAGCAGAAATTGAAAATAGTGGTCTGGTTATTCCCAGTGCCTAATTCCGAACTTGTCTACT
>JAZQTD010000044.1:0-102373 GCA_045630455.1 Candidatus Enterousia sp.
ATATCATTGCGCCTGCCGAAGCATCATCAAATTTGGCGCGTTATGACGGCATGCGTTATGGTCTGCGCGTAGAAGGCAAAGATATCTATGACACATTCAAGAAAACACGCGCTGCTGGCTTTGGTGACGAAGTTCAACGCCGTATGATTATTGGTACTGCGGTACTGTCCAGCGAATCATACGATGTATATTTCATGCAGGCTGCACGCGTACGCCGTATGATTGCAGACAGCTTTAATTCTGCATTTGAACAATGCGATTTAATCGTATGCCCATCATCTGCAGGTACTGCAATGCCACTAGATTCTTCATTATCACCATTGGAATTCTATGCATTGGACTTGTTCACTGTTGCAATGAACCTGGCCGGCATTCCTGCGTGCAGCGTGCCATGCGGTCTGGCAACAAACGGTCTGCCATTGGGTATGCAGGTTATGGGTCACCGCTTTGACGATATGCGTGTTTTACAATTGGCAAAACACATCGAAAGTGTTGCATCTGTGGACAACCGCCCAACAACAATTATGGGGAAATAAAAAATGAATAACTCGACCATCTCCTTGGGCAATAAAAAAACGACCGTTTCGGTCGCGATAAGAAAGGAGATGGTGGCTAGGGAGGGAATCGAACCGCCGACACAGGGATTTTCAGTCCCTTGCTCTACCAACTGAGCTACCTAGCCAACTGCGGGACAAATAATAAGATACTAAAAACAAAAAAGCAAGGGAAAAAGACAAAATGTTTACAATAAAAGGCAAAACAGGTGATTGGGAACTGGTAATCGGTCTGGAAACACATATCGAAGTACTGTCTGAATCAAAATTATTCAGTGGCGCATCCGCCGACTATAATCCAACCGTCTCACCAAATACCCAAGTCTCAATGGTTGACGTTGCAATGCCAGGAATGCTACCGGTGCTGAATAAGTATTACGTTGAACAGGCAATTAAATTTGGGCTGGGCATCAATGCGGAAATATCCCGTGTCAGTTGCTTTGCCCGTAAACAGTATTTTTACCCTGACCTGCCCCAGGGATATCAGATTTCACAACCAGCAGACCAACCACCGGTTGTCGGTCGTGGCTGGATTGAAATTATGGGTGATGATGGCAACCCTAAAAAAATCTTTATTGAACGTGCTCACTTGGAACAAGACGCAGGAAAATTAAAGCACGATGTACACCCAACAAAATCCTTTGCGGACTATAACCGTACAGGCGTTGCATTGTTGGAAATCGTCACATTCTTGGACACAAAGAATCCAGAAAACAATTCCTATATTTCATCCCCAGATGAAGCCGAACGTTATCTGCGTGAAATTCGCGAAATCGCACGTGCACTGGGCGTATCCAAGGCTAATATGGAAGAAGGCTCTATGCGTGCAGACGTAAACGTATCCGTGCGCCGTGTAGGCGAAAAGACATTCCGCACACGTACAGAAACAAAAAATATGGTATCTTTCAAATTTATTAAGTCCGCAATTGAGTACGAGGCACGCCGTCAAATCGAAACATACGAAAACGGTGGCACAGTCACCCAAGACACAATGCGCTATAACCAGGGGGACGGTACAACATCTGTAATGCGCAGCAAAGAAGACGCTCTGGACTATCGTTATTTCCCAGATCCAGATTTATTGCCACTGGAAATAGACGAAGAAACAATTGAACGCATTCGCAAAACATTGCCAGAACTGCCATCTACGACCCGCGCCCGCTATACGCAAGAATTCGGGCTTTCTGAATATGATGCGGCACGTCTGACGGAAAACACAAACATATCTAAATGGTATGACACAGCGGTTGACGGCAATGCAAAACGTGCAAAACCAATTGCGAACTGGATGATTTCTGAACTGTTCGCACACCCTGAAAACTGGGACGAGAAAAATGAAAAATCCGGCACAGTTGATGATATGCGTATTATCACACCATCAGATTTAGGCGAACTGGTCGATATGTTGGCTGAAAATACAATCAACGGAAAACAAGCCAAAGAAATCTTTATCAAAATGCTGGATGGCGAAAATGGCACACCACGTGAAATCGCAGATAAATTTGGTATGAAACAAATGACCGACACCGGTGCGATTGAATCTATTGTTGACGAAGTCATCGCTGCAAATCCAGCCCAGGTTGAACAATACAAATCTGGCAAGGTTGGATTGCTGGGCTTCTTTGTAGGCAACGTTATGAAAAAGACCGGTGGCACGGCAAATCCAGCAGTTGTAAACGAAATACTGCGCAACAAACTGGCATAACAAATGGATATACGAAGTCTGGCAATAAAACTAATTGAACAAAGCGAGGTTGAAGTGTATTCAATGCTGCATATCTTAAAAGAAATGTCTATTGACGAAGCACGCGCAAAAACACGTGCCCGCGAACGTGAGTATGCTGCAAAAGCTGCTTGGCGCAATTACAATGCAAAATACCGCCAAATTCAGCACAACTTCAAACACACACATACAAAAAAAATATAAAGGAGCATAAAATGGCAAGAAAAAACACAATTAATATTATCACAGAAATAACAGACCCAATCTTGGGCACAACATATAAATCTGAACCTGTTACAATAATACCCGAAAACATCGCATACGCACAAAAACAATTCGAAAAAGTCCAATCTGCCAAAACACGCAAAGCACGTAGCGAACGCACAAAAAAGAAATAATAAAAATGAAAAAATTCTTTATTCAAACTTTTGGTTGCCAGATGAATGTTTATGACGGCTGGCGCATTGCGACAATGCTGGAACACCACGGATTCGTGCGTACAGACGCGATTCCTGACGCCGACATCATCATACTAAATACGTGTGCTGTTCGTGCCAAGGCAACAGACAAAGTCTATTCTGCACTGGGTCGAATCAGACGCGCAAAAAAGCCATCTGCCCTGATGGGAATCGTTGGTTGTGTTGCACGCGAATCGGGTGCTGATGCATTTCGTCGCGTACCGGATTTGAATTTTGTCTTGGGTCCCCAGTCTTATCATAAACTGCCTGAAATTTTGAAAAATCCAGACACCAAATTATTGAATATTGATTTATCGGGGCTTGAAAAATTCGATTCGTTGCCACAAATGACAACCTCCCCAGCGGTCACATACATTCCAATTCAAGAGGGTTGTAACCACTGTTGCACATATTGCATCGTTCCATACACACGCGGCCGTGAATTATCACGCAGTTTTGACGACTGTATGCGCGACACAATTTATGCTGCAAAAACAGGTGCGATTGAAATTTGTTTCTTGGGTCAAAACGTAAACGGATATAAATATACAGATGAAAATGGACACGTTTATCGTCTGTCTGACTTAATCCGCGAAACTGCAAAAATCCCAGAAATCATGCGTATACGCTTTACATCCAGTTATCCAACAGAAATGACAGATGACTTGATTGAAATGTTTGCAACAGAACCAAAACTGCTGCCATTTTTGAATATGCCAATTCAAAGTGGTGCGCCGGATGTTTTGAAACGGATGAACCGTCCGTATGATCTGGACCAATATCTTACCATTATTAAAAAACTGCACACCGCCCGTCCAGACATTCAAATTTCGTCTGATTTTATTGTGGGATTTCCAGCCGAAACCGATTCGGATTTTGAACAAACGGTCGATATTGCAAAACGCATTGGATACATAAATTCGTACTGTTTCAAATATTCGCCACGTCCACATACGGCGGCGGCCATTATGCCAGACCAGATACCAGAAAACATTAAATCTGCCCGTCTGGCGGCACTGGACAGCACACTTAATGAAATCCAACGCACATTTAACGAAAGTTGCATTGGTAAAACCTTGTCTTGTCTGTGCGAAGGACCCGACAAAACCGGTCATCACTTGGTATACCGCACACCATATATGCAACAGTGTATCGTTTCACGCCCAAACAGTGATGAAATCCCAACACTGGCCGATATCGAAATTACCGCCGCTAACAAGGCATCACTGCGTGGAAAATTTGTAAAATAAATTAAAACGCAAAATTCACACCGGCAGAGATTTTATATCCCTGCCCTGTTTTATTATTTATGTATCCGGCCTCCGCATAACCACCAACACTATCCCAGACCGACATAAATTCAACACGCCCACCAATAAACAAGTCCGCATTTGTATCAAAACTCATACGTACTGCATAATCATATTTTATCCCCATCACTTCAAAGTCATAACCAACATCCGCACCAAAACGTCCTACATATTCCGATTCGTTTTGACCCAATATATTTACCCAATTCACGGTACCACCAACATACGGCGACAAATGTATCCCGTTATCAAATTCGTTTCTGCGTCCAATATCAAACGCCACATAGGATGAATAGCCAACAGGATTATCAACTGAACTAACCCCATCAAAGACACCATAAATATTAAACTGTGTCATATTTGCACCTATGCGCCCACGCATAAATCCAATATCACTTTCATAAAATGTATCTATGTCCCCACCAAGCATAACACCAGAAAACGAATCGCCAAAGTTTTCCATCGACATCAAACTAGAATACAACCGCACACCCAATCGAATATCACGCGCATCCATATTTGCGCCCGTCGTCACACCATAAGAACTAAAATCATCAAATACTATATAATCGCCACGCACCCAAAAACCAGAATTAAAATCATTCAAATTAAAGGCATTTATCACAGACACATAATTCATAAGATTAATTGGCGCTATACGCACAGAATCCGCCATTATTTGATTAATTCCATCTATTGAAATCGCATTATCCAAAACAGATAAAACACCAGTTGTTTCATCTCGTCCACGCAAAGAATTTATAAACCCACCAAGATTCTTATCTAATATTTTTGTATAATCTGTTTCCCGAACCAACACTGAATACACATCTGAATCATCCACATATGTTTTCAACGCAAATAACGGATTAACCACACCACCAGACATAATTTGAACATAAGCATCCGGCGACACATCAGATAATACAACCCGTCCCAAGGCCGTTTCGATATCATTAAATTCTAGTTTTATATCACCAAACAATTTTAACATATTCGTATCAAAATTATACTCATCCCAAACAATAAACGAATCGGTCAGCAAAATTTCATTTGCCGCCAACCCCACACGCATAATATCAGATAGCCGCAACCCATCTGCACTATCAACACGGATACTATAATCAACATTGATATCCAACCCTGACAAATCATCTGCATCGGACACAACCTGAACAACACTAGCATTATTACCAAGGATAAAATCAGCACTAAATACACCACGATTATATATTTCAAGCCTGCACCCGTCACAAATCTCTATATCAGTATTCACAACACCATTATTAACCAGAATATGCGACCCCATTACCACGATATCAGATACAGCAAAATCTACCCCCGATGCAATTACTACGTTTGCATCCATAAAATATGTACCACCACCCGGCAAACCGTAAACATAATCAAATGCAGTATCCAAAATACCCTTCCTTGTTATTCCAGACACTAGCATATCTAAGAAATAAATCCCAACACAAAAGCAAAAAAACAGCCCCGAATTATCAGGGCTGCGATTTATGCATCTGTTGAAATTATTTTTCTAATTTGCCCCATCCGGCTTTATAACCACCGTCACGTTCCAACCAGATTTTTGCACCATTTAATTGTGCGGCACTCATACCCTGAATCATAAAGGTCTGGTCTAACTTGCGACTAGTACCTGTTTCCAGCATTGGCAATTTAACGTTGATTGGTGTTTTATTACAGCAACCTGTTTCGCCGTATGCGCATACACCACACTTAGCCAATTTGACGGTATATGGCACACCTGGGCGAAGATCTTTCAAATCAACAACCATTTTCAAGCCATTGTCTGTATCGTGGAACTTTATATGCCCCATATAAGACACGCCACCACGACTGCTGTGGGTGTACATTTTTGCATAAACTTTATCAACATCTGCGTTTTCGTATGTCTGATAGACAACGATTGTATCCGATTCGATTACTTCGACCGGTTGTGCGTGATGCATTTTTTGTTTATGATGCATTTTCTTGTCTGGGCAACTTGCACATGCAGACAGCAATACCGCAACACCCAACACCGATGTTAACATAAACATTTTTTTCATTACATTTTTCATAAGAGGTCTCCTTTTTTTTCTTATGGTTACGAAAAATATTTTATAACAAATTTATACATTTTTCGTCAGGTATGATTACCTAAAAAACACCGGATTTTATGCATATAGCGCGGAAATCACACCTATGTTTTTAAGACACAAAAATTGATATTTTTTATTACGTACAACATAAACTAAAAGGATAAAAAATGTACACACTTATGCAGCACTTAATCGCATTCAAATACGCATGTAAAATCAATCACTGGTCTACCGCTTCGTATTCCGAACACCTGCTATATGATCGCCTGACCGAAGACCTGGATACATTTGCGGACAATATTGCTGAATCGCATTTTATGGCACTAAATAAAAAAGATATATTCAAGCCAGATTTATTAAACGCAAAATTAATCAGCAAAGATTTAGTAAAAATGTGCAACACTATAATTGAATACCTTGAAAAACTACAAGGCGACAATGATTTGAATGAAGGCGACATGTCATTACTGGGCGACATCGAAGCTGCCTTCTTAGGTAAACTTGCGCTTGCTAAATTAACAAACTAAAATTATCCCCACTTTTTGTGGGGTATTTTTTTAGATACAAATAAGACACCGGCAAAAAGCCGGTGTACATATGAACAAGTATTTAATTCTAGAACATAAAGCGAATACCAACATCACCACCAAAGTTATGCAGCCCAGAATTAATGTCCACATAATTATAGCGTGCTGCTAAATCAACCGCGAATCGCTGCATATCAAACGTCACACCCATAGTTGCCATAGCAGCAAATCCGCCCTTACTTTTGCTATAATATTCGATATCTGCACCACTGCGATCAACATCTGTAAACGCGACACCGGCACCGGCACCGACAAACGGACGAACAATCTGATATGGTCCAAATTCCCAATACGTATTCATTAACAAAGTTTGCATTTTTGCAGTTACTTGAATATCGCCCGCAGCACCAAAGTTTTCAATATCTTTCAATTTGCCAAACATTGTCCATTCAACTTCGCTACGCAGCGTATCACAAATTTCCAGACCTAATGCAGCACGACCCTGCAACACGGTATCTGTCATAGACTCTTTTACGCCATTATAGCGATAGTTCAAATTTGTATAAGAAGCACCACCGCGCAAGCCGATATATGGATCCATTCCCCACAACTGCCAAGAACTACCTTGGCTTGGATGATTAGCAGCGAATGCAGGACACGCCAATAACACCGCCAGTGTTGATACAACTATTTTTTTCATTTTCTCTCCTTTTATATATTTTGTTTTTATGTTTTTTGTTTCATGTCAACACTATAATTCTATCAATGGAACATAAAGATTTGCATAGGTATGAATCCCTGGAAAAAAGTCAAAGACAAAACAAGAAAAAACGGTCACATCCGTGACCGTTATTTGTGGTGGACGCGCAGGGACTCGAACCCTGGACCCACTGATTAAGAGTCAGTTGCTCTACCAACTGAGCTACGCATCCAGAACTGATTTTTTTTCAGAACGGGGCTAATTATAGACTTTTTTACACAAAATGCAAGTTTTTATAATTCAGTGCATCTTACCATCATACACTTTGGACGCAGTTCTATGTTTTTTATATCATCAACCGTTTGCGCCCCCGCCAACCACATAACACGACGTAAATCCGTTTTTAGATAATCAAACAACGACACAACTCCCATCCATCCGCCCAAGGACAACGCGTAAATCACCGGCCTTCCAATTGCAACAACATCTGCCCCCAATGCGATTGCTTTGAATATATGCGTACCATTGCGAATACCACTGTCAAATATAATTGGCACACGTTTATTCACACGCGCCACAATTTCTGGCAGAACTTCAATAGATGCCGGCGCGCCATCCAATTGTCGCCCACCGTGATTAGAAACCCATATTGCATCAGCACCAGCATTAATTGCATCTTCTGCATCATCTGGATGTTGAATTCCTTTTACAATTACAGGCAATTTTGTAAAAGACTTAACATACCGCACTGTATCCGATGCAAACCTATTTTGCGCGGCGGCAAAGATAGCCCCAATACCCCGCCCTTTTGTTTCGCCAGACTTTTTTGCAACATTCGGCAGTGCCAACGGAAACGTAAATTTATTTTTTGCATCCCTAAATCTGTTACCACCAATTGGCGCATCCACCGTCAGCACTATTGCCCGCATCCCCAGACTTTCTGCCAAGCGCACAATTTGCCGATTAAACGCATCATCTTTGCTTAGATATAATTGAAACCATTGTGGTGCGCCACCACCTGCTGCGGCAATATCTTGCAAAGACGAACTGGCATAATTACTGATTGACATAATCGTCCCAGATGCCGCTGCACCACGAGCAGTGCCGGCTTCGGCCGAGACATGTGCCAAACCATGCGCAGCCGCCGGCGCAACAATCACCGGCAAAGAAATATCTATCCCCAATATAGACGTATTCAAATCAGGATTATCTATGCCACGCAAGACACGTGGAATAATATCAAACTCATCAAACGCAACTATATTACGACGCAGTGTATTTTCTGATTCTGCACCACCCGCGATGTAATCAAATCCCCCACGTGGAATAACCGCGGACGCGCGTGTTTCTAATTCGTTAACATCAACTATATCAATCGCATTAATATTTGTTGGCGCGTTGTATTTTTGATTTTCCAATCGCATACGATGATGCCGATACAGAATATACCCCAGCGCAGACGAAACCATACAAATAAACAGAATAAATATAAAAATTCTTTTCATAAAAAATCCCCCCTGTCTAATACGACTGTATCACAACGGGGGTATACATTTTTACACGACACTATTCACATTATTTCAAATAAGACGATGGATTATATGCCTTGGTCCCTTTGCGTATTTCAAAGTGTAGTTGCGGACTGTCCACCTTGCCAGTTGAGCCAACAGTACCAATTTTTTGACCGACACTAACACGCGTGCCACGTTTAACCGCCAACGAATCCATATGCGCGTACACTGTCATCCAACCAGATGCGTGCTGAACAATAATCAGATTTCCCATACCTTTAACCTCGTTCCCTGCATATGCAACAACACCATTTTCAGCCGCCTTGACCGCTGTTCCACGTGCGGCACTAATATTGATACCATCATTAAACAGCCCACTGGATTTTGCACCATAGTTCGACAATATTTTGCCACGAACCGGCCACGAGAACTTAGAAGACGAACGCGCAGTTATCGTTGGCAGTTTCTTAGATGGATCCGAAGAAATCTTTTTTGTCTCTGTCTTTACCGGCGCAGTCGTTTTAACTTGTACATCTGTACTTTTTGCAACCACAGTCTCTTGCATAGGTTTTACATTTGCAGTTTCCAAGTTAGGAACTTTTAACTTTTGCCCAACCGACAACGTAAACGGCGCAGACAACTTATTCATAACCGCTAAATCATTTACCGGCACAGAATATTTACGTGAAATAGAATACAGCGTATCCCCCGGTCCAACAGTAACCTCGGTCAATGCTACACGGGTTGTCGTCTGAACCCCAGTAGCTTTTTTAACCGGCACTGCAATCACATCTGATTTCTTGACCGCCCCCGGCAAATATAATTTTTGCCCGACCGACAAAGTATAAGGCGCAGACAATTTATTTGCCGCCGCTAATTCATCAACCGCTGTATTATGCTTTTTCGCCAAAGAATACATAGTATCCCCACGCGCAACAACAATCTCTGCTATTTCAGGCTGTGCCACATCCGCACTACCACCATACATCGGCACGCGTAAATAATCGTCTGATTCCGATTCGGATTCAGCTGGCGTTTCATATTCAGCAACCACAACCATGCTTTCTGATTTTGGCTCTTCTTGTGTCTGGGGTGGAATGATATAGTCATCCACAGATGCATACGTCACATAATCAGATGACGCCGCTGTTTCCGTACCATATAAATTAGGCGATGCATAAATACCATAGTCCGTTGCCGCAGACGCATAAATTTCTGGGTTTGTATTTGGATCAGCCAACAACGCAGGATATCGCGCCGAAATAAAATCTCCAACCGTATCCGGCAACGTAACAATTTTGGGTTGTAAATCGCAGCCCAACAATACAGGCAACGCCAACATAGACAAAATCAAACTGAATTTTTTCACAAATCCATTATATCATAAATTTAGTCACGGCGCATAAATAAAATACTAAATTCAAACAATAAATAAAGTGGCACCCCTAACAAAATCTGACTGACCACATCCGGTGGCGTCAAAATCGCTGCAACAATCATGATTATAACAATTGCATATCTGCGCATTTTTATCACACGTGACCGCCCCAGCACACCAATACGATTAAGCAAAACCATAACCAACGGCAACTGAAACGCTATACCAAAAACTTTTAATAGGCCAATCACAAATCCCAGATAATCACGTGCCGCAGGCATAACCAACGCCGGCACCGGCGACGATAAATTTAAATCTACAAAAAATTTAAACACAACTGGAAACAAGACATAAAACGCAAATGCGGCGCCAGATAAAAACAATACTGGCGACATAACCAGAAACGGCCAAATAAATTTGCGCTCTTTGTTTTTCAGTCCTGGCGCAACATACGCCCAAATATGCCACAGCGCAACTGGCAACGATACCAGCAATGCAAACGTAAACGCCAAAGAAAAACTTATCAGCAGTCCATCAGACAGCCCACTGTACAGCACCGCCCCATCCGGCCAAACCGCCAATAATGGCGCAGTCAAAAAATCTTGGATATATGGCGCAAAATATAGCCCCACAAAAAATGCCACAACAAACACCAACAGTGTCCATAAAATTCGGTGGCGCATTTCTGCAAAATGTTGCATCAGGGTCATTTTTTGCATTTTTTACGCCCCCCTGATTTTTTAATAGGCTTTGAAAAATCTGCCAAGATATCATCTGTGGTTGTTTTGATTAAGTCATCAATGGGTGCTTCGCGTTCAATTTGCTCTTTAATTTTTTCGGATGCATCCGTAACTTTCCAAATAATTCCACGCACAAATTTAACCACCCGTGCCAAAAATCTGGCAACATCAGGCCACATACGCGCCGGTATCACCAGCACCCCTACCACCAAAACAACTAAAAATTCAGCCCAACTTATCCCAAACATTTTCTTTAATCATAGAAATCATCACCACCACTGGTGCTGATTGTTTTATGTCTTTGAATCTGGAAATAATCCCGTCCAAAATTAGTTTTTGTTTTCAAATCCATAAATGCAACATCTGTCTTAGCCCCTGTTGCATCAACCACCGACCAAGAATTTAACCTAACTGGATTTTTATCAAACACCACCGTCATATGACCCAAGCCTTCTTGGCCACGCAGATTCATATTTAACGAAAAAGTATTTTTCGAATCGGATGTTTCAACAACACTTATATCCGCATTGTGCAAATTAATATTCTTGCGCACCAATATCCCCGCCGGTGTACTGGTCAACGGCACAGTTGTAATTTGGTCCAAAGATTTATCAAAGAAATATAAATCATCACCATCTGAAATTAACTGTATCGGCATATTATCATAGTCTAATCTCACACGTCCTGGACGCAGCATTGCGAAATCACCACGTTCATTGCGGCCATTTGCAGTCTGAACAAATTCCCCAGACAAACCTGTAATAGAATTCAAATATTTTTCAGCCTGACCAACCAATGCCGTATCAACAGCCGCATTTGCCACACTACAAACAAACACAAACAATACGCCAAGAATCTTTTTCATCATTATTTTATTTCCCCCCGAAATAATTCGATAATACGATTACGCACATTTTCCACCGAATCGTTTACGATTGCACCCGCTGCACACATATGACCACCACCGCCTAGGGCCTCTGCAATATGATTGATTGGTTTACCTCGACTGCGCAGTGATATCCCCGTCTGTTCTGCTTTTTGTTCTTTTAAGAATGCGATATATTCTACACCCTTAATCGAACCCAACAAATTCAACACAGTTTCCCCGCGCCCGTCCAGATATTTATAATCCTTGTGCGGGATAATGGCGATTGCCAAACGCCCTTTGAACAAAAATTCAGCACGTGATGCCGCGCCCGCCTCGACCACAACCGCCTTGCGCGGTTTATTACGCAACGATTCGAACAAGTGGCGCAACACAACCCCATTATCAACCAGTTCGCCCATAATCCGCATAACACGACCATCACGCACAAACTTAAAATTACCGGTATCTGTAATCAATGCCACCGCCAACAAATCCAGAACATCTTTATTAAATTCCCAATTTGCAGCCTTCATAATATCGAATATAATCTGTCCTGTGGCGGCCGCCGTTTCATCATCCAGACATAATTCACCCAATTTGTCATCGTTTTGATGATGATCGATTTCAGCAATCAGTTTCGCACTATCTACAATCGGACGCGCCCCCCCAATATGATTTGGCGTACCATAGTCTAACAGAATTACTAAATCATACACTTCACTCAAATCAACGCGTTCATAGTATTTAATCCAACTGCGCAATGGCATTTCATCAAGATATTCTGGAATATTTCCATCATAGATACACGTTGGTCGCACACCATAGTTTAATTCAATCAACTTAGCCAACGCCAACACACTGCAAAACGAATCGCCATCTGGATTTTTATGTCCCATAATTGCGATATTTTTCGCACCCTTAATTTTTTCAATAAAAGTTTTTATATTTTGTTCCATTTTTATACCGCAATATCTTCTAAAACAAATTGTGCAGACACACGTCCGTTATATTCATTTTCTTTTAATTTACCCAGCATCTTTATCTTAGCATTGATATTACCATCGTCCAGTAAAAAGTCCCCGACCGGTGTTCCCACTAAATTAAACCCGACAAAGGAAACGTTTGTACCCGCACTGGTTGCGATTGTCCCACGCAAGTGCGAACCATTTCCCATTGTTGATGCATGTCGCAACATTGCCCCATGCAAAACCAATGTAGGTTCTGGATTACCCTGACCGAACGGTTCCAAGGCATTCAATTTATTAACCAATCGCATTGTTGCACCACCTGCATCCATTTCAGCATCAACAATCACTTCACGTTCTGGAATCTGACCGTTTAACTGTTCGCGAACTGCACTTTCCAAGAATTTACAGAACGCTTCTTCGTTTTCTGCAGACAATGAAAATCCAGCCGCCGCGGCATGTCCGCCACCTTCGGACACAATCCCCGCCGCCAGCGCATCATGAATAATTTTTCCTAAATCAACCCCTGGGATTGAACGCCCCGACCCATTAATAACACCATCGGCCTTGGTCGCAACACAGGACGGCAAATTATATTTATCTTTTAATCGTCCTGCGATAATCCCCATAACACCACCATGCCAGTTTTCACCACATACAAACAAACTGCAATTTCCACCCGCACAGCATTTATCCGCCATTTCAATCGCACGCAACATAATTGCATTTTGAATATCAATGCGTTCCTGATTCATATGATGCAACTTTTCAGCCAACGAATGCGCTATTAATGGATTATCTGTTAACAATAATTCCAGCGCAGGCGCAGCCGAATCCAGACGCCCCGCCGCATTCAATCGTGGTCCCAACGCAAAACCCGCTGCATAAACAGATGGCTTTTTAATCGTGGCGATATCCATCAATATGCGCAAACCTAAATTCTGACGCAGACCTAAAACCTTTAACCCCGTTGCAACAAACGCACGATTTAATCCCACCAAAGGCATCGTGTCACAAATCGTCCCCAGCGCGACCAAATCCATAAAATTCATCAAATTCACAGATTCAATTTTTCCCGAAACTTCCGCCGACAAATCGCGCGATTTCAATTCACGGTTAAGTGCCACAACCGTTAAAAACGCAACACCAACCCCCGCCAAATATTCCAGCCCCGATGTATCATCAGCACGTTTTGGATTAACAACCGCATCTGCATTTGGTATTACTGCGTCCGGCGAATGATGATCTGTCACAACAACACGCAGACCAATCTGTTTCGCAAAATCCACTTCTTTATTACCACTAATGCCACAGTCAACCGTGACCAATATTTTTGCACCTGTATCTGCAATTTCTTGCACTGCCACAACATTTAGCCCATAGCCTTCGCCCTCACGCGTGGGCAAATGCCACATAACATCGGCACCAATTTCACGCAGATATTTTACAAACACTGCTGTTGACGTAATTCCATCAACGTCATAGTCGCCATATATCGCAATTTTTTCACCAGCCGCAACCGCATCTGCAATCACACGTGCCGCCACGTCCATATCCGCCAACACAGACGGATTTGGCATATATTCCTTGATGCTGGGGTTTAAAAATTTTTCGGAATCAGTTATACCACGACTGGCCAAAATTTTATCAACAAGATTATCCCCACCCGATAAATTATCATCTGAATATGTCGGCAACACCCATGCCTGTCCCAGCATGGATTTCTCTACTATTCTTTTCACGCGCTTTACTCTTTTTTTATTATCAAGATTATTATAATCTAAAATTATTCAAATAGCAACGGCAGTATAGAATCCAATATTTTTCCCGTTGTCGGCACCGCGTTCCATGCCGCAGTTTTCCAGCCCCAAGAATCTTTGGTTGCTTGCGGTTCGTCCAAAATTACCAAAATCGTATATTGTGGTGCATTGGCTGGGAATATACCAACATAGGCAGTCAAATTACGTTTATTATCAACCTTGCCATTGCTGTATTTTTCAGCAGTTGCCGTTTTACCACCAATCTCAATCCCTGCAATACGCGCTTTTTTACCACTGGTCTCTTCGTTAACACGCAACATAATTTTACGTAGTTGTGCAGAAAATTCTTCTTCTAACACACGTTCACCACGCACCACACCCAAGCCGCGTTTTTGTAGTGTCGGATAAATATAAATCCCACCATTTGTCACCGCATTAACCCCAAGCATTAAATGCATTGGTGTAATCGCAATACCGTGCCCAAAAGATACAGTCGCACGTTCAACCGGCCCCCACTTTTGTGGCATCAGCCCACGTTCCGTACGCCCAAACTCTAAATCCAGCGCTTCATTAAAATGCAGTTTTTCAAAAAATTCTTTTTGCGCACCCGCCGGCAAATCCAGCGCAATTTGCGCACTGCCCACATTACACGAATGCATCATAATTTCTTCGATATTCAAGTTCGGACGTGGCGGCTTAAAACTGCGAATGTCGCGAATTCTGTGCACAACGCGTCCAAATTTATCTTCAATTGGGAATGGTTCTTTGACATAGTATTCTTTATCAATACCATTTTGCAGCGCCAATGCCGTATTAAACGTCTTAAATATAGACCCCATTTCAAACACACCACGCATTGGCATAAACATACGATTTCTCGCCGGATCCAGCGATATATTTTCCGGGTCATAGTCTGGCAAAGACACCATAGCAATAATTTCACCAGTACGAGAATTCATCAACATCCCCATCGCAGATTTCGCGCGATACGTCTGCATTGCGATTGACAATTGGTCATAGAAAACCCCTTGGACACGTGCATCCAGCGACAACTGTAGCGGGTCTTTGTTTTCCGTCAGATATTTATTGTAAACACGCTCGGCCCCTTCCAGCCCACGACCATCGCCACCAACAAAACCAACTGCATGTGAAAACATACGCCCCTTTGGATATTTTCTGTCTTGAACTGGTTCAACCTCTAACCCGCGCAGACGCGCTTTTTTAATCATATTGCGCTGATATTCACTGGCGTATTTTTTTAGATATATAAACCGACGCGAAGAATTAACCAATTCAAATGCATCATTTAGCGAATATTCATACGGCATCGCTTTATGAATCATGTTCGCAACCGCATCTTTGTCTGTCACATCACGATTGCGCAAAACAATATGCCCAGACATAACATTTTTCGCCAAAACGTCACCATTTCTGTCTACGATATCCGCACGTTGCACCGTCCACGCACCATCAGATACCGCCCGTCTGGTATTGTCTGTTCCGCTTATTCCCAAATACAAAGTCCAACCAATAAAAACAATAAATGCCGCGCGCAACCATTTATAAACTATGCGCATACGCCCACGTCCCGCGCCGTCACCACGAACGCCAACAAAACCACGTTTAAAAATATCCTGACCTACATTAAACATCTGACTTTTTTACTTCCCTGTCTGGCAACGCATCTATTGTCACTGATTTCTGGTATCCGATTGCGGTGGCATTTGGCACAACACCACCAACCAAGTTCCTTAACACCTCTGGTCTTTTATATCCCTCAAATCGTGTAGTAGCAGCGGCAATTTCCTGTTGTGTACGCACGATTTCGGCACGCACATGATTTCGTGTACGATTTTGTGTACGATAACAAACCTGTAATCCGATGGTTAAAAACAGCACCCCACACAACACCCATATACCAATGTGATACATTTTTTCGTCTTCACTCATCTGATGCCGTCTCCCCGTTTTTATTCCCAACTATTTTATCATAAATTATGAAAAAAACGAATCATAGATTCCAGACCGTTTAACCGCCCTGCCCCCAGATTAATATCCAGTGTTGCAAACTCTGCGCCAATATCCATATTTTTAATTTCATCTATACTTTTGCCGTCAACCATCGCAATTAAAATTGCAACAATTCCACGCACCAAAGCCGAATCGGCACTCCCAAAGAATCGATTGTCTTTACGACATATTTCAACCCGCGATGCACAGCCTACAATCTCGGAACACACCGCCCCATCAGGCACAGTCTCCAGATTACGCCCTAAATCCATCACCATTTCTAATTTTTCAACTGGGTCGCTTATTGCCAGTAAAATATTTTTTATTTCGGTATATGTCATTATTTATCACCAGCCCTGCTCTGTTAAATCCAACTCCAATCTTGCCTCATCAGACATACGTGATAAGTCCCATGGTGGATCCCAGACCAATTCAACACGCACAGGTGTCGTCCCCGCTACATTTTGAATAACTTCTTTTAGTTGCGCCATCAGCTCTTCCATCATGGGACATGTCGGACTAGTAAAAGTCATTGTTATAACGATTTCCTTGTTTGCTATATCAATGTTATAAATCAGTCCCAAATCCCAAATATTTACTGGAATCTCGGGATCATATACAGTTTTAATTGCAGAAATTATTTCATCACGCATCACGGTCATTTTACAATCTCCTGCACAACATTTACAAATTTATCAATATCATCAATTGTATTATATGCACCAACTGATACACGGATTGAGCCATCCAGATTTAAATACCGATGAATCCAAGAAGCACACATATTCCCCACACGTACACAGATATTTTTCGCACCTACAATCACACCAAAATCTAATACGTGCATATTATCAATCACAAAACTTAACATAGTCGCATCACGATTTGTGATAATTTTCACATGCTCTATTTTGGACAATTTATCATACATATATTTGATTAAATTAGAATTGGGACGATTATTTTTTATTTCATCAATCGCAACCCACAGCCCCGCAATCTGGGTCAGTGGTAATGTGCCCGCCTCAAAACATTCTGGTGCCTGCATAAATTGTACACTGCCGTCCTGCGACACAGTGTTTACCATTCCACCACCAAATTTATCAGGTGCAAATCGCGATGGATTTTTTATATACATAACCCCCACACCGGTATCAGCACCAATTTTATGCCCCGACCACACAACAAAATCAGCCTCCCATTTTTTTACATCTATTTCATCGTGCACAACATATTGCGCAGCATCAACGATAACAATCACATTTGGATTTTTTTCACATGCTTTACGCACGATTTCTTGAATATTTTGTGACATACCCAACACATTAGACATTGCAGTCACCACAAAAATATCTGCATACGGAATATTATTAATATCAATATTTAAATCTTTATCCAATGGCACAACCACCATCTTTGCACCCGACATTTGAAACGGCAAACGCGCACTATGATGGTCTAAATCGGACACTGCCACAACAGTATTTTTATTCGGCTTTAATATATTAACGATTCGATTCATTCCGTCTGTTGTGCCCGATGTAAAAACAATATTTTCCACACTTGCATTCATCCACTCCGCAACACTCGCACGCACACTACACACCATATCATCAACCGCACCAACACGTGCACAAACACCACGCCCAGAATTCGCGTATTTTTCACGCAAAAATTCAGCCTGTGCATTAATAACAGATTCTGACTTTTGCATTGTTGCAGCACTGTCTAAGTATATGAATTTATTCATTTTGTTTTTCTCTTGCATTTTGCGCTGATTATAATACACTCTTGCCAAATATCAATAAATATAAAGGGGAAAAAGATGGCACTTACACATGCAAATGATACGACTATTGATACATTAATTGGCAATGGCATAACATTGGTTGACTTTTGGGCATCTTGGTGCGGCCCATGCCGCATGTTCGGCCCTATTTTTGAGGCTGTATCCGAAAAAATGCCAGATGTGACATTTATCAAATTTGAAATTGACGAAGCGAACCGTCGCACACCTGCAAAATACGGTATCCGCAGCATTCCATCTGTATTGGCATTTAAAAACGGTGAATTAGTTGAAGCACGCAGTGGTCTTATGGACGAAGACACTGTTATTGATTGGATAAAGGAATTACAAAATGGCAACTAAGAATTACAAGACTATTGAACTGGATGCAAAGTACAAGCCAAAATTGTCTGAACCATATATGTGCGCAGAACAATTGGCATACTTTTATAACATCCTGAACGCCCAGCGCGAAGAACTGCTTAGCGAACGCGACGAAGTATTAAGCGCTGTCCGTATGGCTGACAAGACTGAGGCTGTGGGTGCTGGCGACGAATCGGACAACGCGTCGTATAACCAAGATATCACTATGGATTTGCGTATGTCTGAACGCAGCAATAAATTGTTGCAAAAAGTTAATGCCGCCTTAGAGCGCATTGAAAACGGCAGTTATGGTTTCAGCATTGTTTCTGGCGAAGAAATTGGCTTAAAGCGTATGATGGCACGTCCATTGGCAACAATGACAGTTGAAGAACAAGAAGAATACGAATCCCGCCGCAGATAAAAATCCCCCGTTTTGGGGGATTTTTTATTTCTTCTTAGCAGGCGATTTTTTTGCCGGCTTTTTTGTTTCTTGCTTCTTTGTGTCCTTTAATTCTTTTTTGAACACATTGATACCATTTGCCAGATTACGCATCATTCCTGGGATTTTATTACTCATAAACAAAATCATAACCAAGATGACAATTAAAATTATTTCGGTCCAACCAAGTCTCATATCTATCCCCTTTGATTATTTTGCAACATAGCAATCCAAACCATCGGATTTTGCATTGCGACAGAACCCATTAGCATCCGCCGCTGTCTTGAATCCAACACGCAGACGATATGTCGTTGTTCCATTTTTCAATTGCGCCGCCAAGATAACAAATTGCTGACCGGCGAACAAACTCTGGTGTGAGTTGCGCATCTGACGCTGGGCACTTTCTGCCAGTGCGCGGGTGCTATACGAACCCAACTGAACATACCAATCATAAACAGACTTGGTCACCGATGGTTTTGCAGCTGGTTTTGGCTGTGGTTTTGCAACTGGCTTAGCAGCTGGCTTCGGCACTGGTTTCGCCGCTGGATTAAACGTCACTTCTTTTCTGTCTTCAACCACACGTACCGGTGCCCCAACCGCCTCAACCAGTTTTGGCTGTGCCACAGGCTCTGGGTTTGGTTGTGTTACAGGCTCTGGGTTTGGTTGTGGTTTAACCTCTGGCTTTGGTTGTGGTTTTGGTGCCGGAGGCATAACATTCATATCATTCGCAGGCGCACCATCAACAACAATTGCCGGCGCATCCAAGTTCACGTCTATTGAAGAAGAAGATGTCCCTGCAACCGTACGAATAATCACGTACGTTGCCAAAACAATCACGACCAGTCCCACCGTCAGTAACAACCACGGTTTCTTTGGACGCGGTGCAGCAAACGGCACAGCATCAGGCAGCGCATCCATAGATGCACCATCATCTAAATCTAATAAATCCAGGCTTTCATCAGTGTTCATCAGGTCCCCCCCTATTATTTCATTGGTAACATTATATCACAAAAAAAGCCAATCACCAAACACATAGAACAAAAAAGAGACACAAAATTCATATCTCGTGTCTCTTATCTCGCCTGTCCCACGAAGCCTTGTCGCAGTGGGATATCTCATTACTTTGGCATTTGCCCAAAGTTTGGTGGCACAATCAGTTTATGATTTTCTTCTATGATTGGCTCAACCTCACACTTTTTAGCGCAACCCGACACAATCATCGGGATTGCAACCAGTGCACAAAGCAATATAACTTTTTTCATACTATATCTCCCTTGGGTTTATTACAGTGGCAATTTCACTGCATCTTTCATCATTTCGACAAATTCGGCAAGTGGCATTGATTCCTGTTTTTCCTGACCCAAGCGACGCAAAGTCACCATTTTGTCGGCTGCTTCTTTTTCACCAACAACAGCAATGATTGGTGTTTTTGCCAATGACAGTTCGCGGATTTTATAGTTAACCTTTTCATCGCGCAAATCTGCACGTGTATTTACACCAGCTGCGCGCAATGCCGCCACAACTTCGTTTGCATATTCTGCGTGCTTTTCAGAAATCGGCGTGACGACAACAGGCTCTGGCGACAGCCACAGTGGTAAATTACCACCCGTAGATTCCAGCAAGATTCCCATAAAGCGTTCAATCGAACCCAACATTGCACGATGCAACATAATTGGACGATGCTTTTCACCATCTTCACCAACATAACTCAAATCGAATCGTTCAGGCAAGTTCATATCCAATTGCACCGTACCGCACTGCCATACGCGCCCCATTGAATCGCGCAGATAGTTATCAATTTTTGGGCCATAGAACGCCGCGTCACCTTCTGCGATTTCAAATTCAATACCATTTGATTCCAGTGCGTGCTTCAACGCCCCTTCGGCCTTGTCCCAGATTTCATCACTTCCAATACGGAATTCTGATTCTTTACGCGTTGCCAATTTCATCGTAATTTTATCAAATCCGAATTTACTGTAAATATCTTTGATAAAGCGCAATATTTTAACAACTTCTTCTTCTAACTGTTCTTCGGTACAGAAGATATGCGCATCGTCTTGGGTAAATTCACGCACACGCATCAGACCAGACAAACCACCCGCTGCTTCATAGCGATGAACCTTGCCAAATTCGGCCATATACAGCGGTAAATCTTTGTATGAGCGCAGCCCGTGTCCAAACACCAACATACCACCCGGGCATGACATTGGCTTAATACAAAACACTTTACCATCTTGGGTTTTACCAGAATAGTTATGTTCCCCATATTTTGCCCAGTGACCTGATCTTTCCCACAGACATCTGTCCATAACCGCCGGCGTTGAGATTTCCTGATATCCCGCCAATTCTTGACGATGACGCACATATTCAATCAAACGACGATAGATTTTGTACCCCTTGTCATGCCAAAACACAGACCCCGGCGCATATTCAGGTTCAAAATGGAACAAGTCCATATCTTTACCCAGTTTACGGTTATCACGTGCGGCGGCCTCTTCCTGCATTTTCAAGAATTGTTCTAGTTCTTCTTTGCTCGCAAATGCATCAACATAGATACGCTGCAACATTTTATTTTTTGCGTCCCCCTTCCAGTATGCACCGGCAACACTGCGGATTTTAAAACTGTCGCGTGGCAAGTCTTTAGAAGATTCCACATGTGGCCCACGACACAAATCCGTAAAATCGCGGAAAGAATAGATTGATAAAGCTTCGCCCGCTGCATCATATTCATTCAACCATTCCATTTTATATGGTTGCGCGGCGAAAATTTCTTTGGCTTCATCTAAACCAACATTGCGCTGTTCAAAGCGACCATTTGATTTGATTAAATCACGCATTTCTTTTTCGATTTTTGCAAAGTCTTCTTCGGAAAAACGATATTCTGTATCGAAATCGTAATAGAAACCATTTTCGATTGCCGGCCCACCCGCAAACTTTACATCTGGGTGTAATTTTTTAACCGCCGCCGCCATAACATGCGCCAGCGAATGACGAATAACTTCGATATCATATGACATAATAATTGTCCCTTGTGTTTTTTATTATTTTTTTGACTGATTGATTATAAGAATTAACGCGGCCCACCGCAATACAGAAATTACACCCCCAACGGGGTTGTAGTAGTTGTTGTAAAGAAAAACTTAAACAAGTTCATGTTTTACATCATATGCCTATTTTTCAACAAAATCAAGCAAATTCCCCGCAATGTGCGGGGAACTATTATCTTACCTTGCTGTGCTTGCAAGTTCTCCGACAAGAAGCCAACGCAGTCTCAAGAGCAGCACGACTATTTGAATAATTTATTTCAATATCACCACCATCTTCCTTTTTCTGGATAAACATAAGCGGCTTATACATAAACACATTTCCTGCATATACCCCTGGCTGAAGCAAAAAAGTCTGCACATCTCTTTTTTCATCAAAACTAGTCTTCATTTGGAATTGCAATGAAATCTTGCAACGTTCCGCACAACCATCACAACACAAATCTGTCGGCAAATCCGCCGGAACATAGCCATCATAATTTTTATTAAACTTATACTCATACGACATAACTTAAATCCTTTTTTCATTTATTAATTCTTTATATAAATAATATAGACAAAACAAAATAAATGTCAAGTGTCTTTTTACTTATCGCGGTATGAGAAATTTTTGCGATATATTTTTACATGTCCAATAAAAATAACTAAAAGGAATATTTAATGTTATTATTTATTAATAACTTACACCCTCGCCTCGCAAATTTATAAATTAACGCATCTTGCTGTGCTTACAGGTTGCACGACACCACGCCAAAGCGCCTTGATACAAACAATCTGCATTCCATATTTCAATCATCGTTTCTGATTCAAGAATTGTTGCAGTGTTAGCAGCCGACAAACCACAACCATACAGTTTCACACCATCTGCATACATTACCGGTTTAACATAAAAGTTCTGCTTACCGCTTTCGGGCATAAACTTTTCATCTCTTACATTTAACTGCATAGAAAGTTTGCAATGCGTGTCACAACCGTTACAACATAAATCTTCCGGCAACTTAGGCTTTGGCCATTCACAATCGCTTATATCTTTTGCAACATTACGTTCATATGCCATAATACACCCCTTTTACAAATCCAATATACACCCAAACAGCACTGCAAAGAAGAAGCACACACTGCCCCCAATTACAAACAGATGCCAAACCGCATGTGAAAACTTCATTCTGCGCCACAAATAGAACAACACACCAATTGTGTACGACAATCCCCCTGCCAGAATAAACCACAAACCACGCACCGGAATACTGCGAAGCATTGCCGGCAAAATAAACAGCAAAGTCCACCCCATTGCAACATAAAGCGCAACCATCCATCGTGGCTGTTGCTTTGGATTTTTAATCTTCATATACGAGCCAAACAACACAATCCCCCACAAGATTCCAAATACAATCCATCCAATCAGCCCGCGCAGATTAACCAATAAAAACGGCGTATATGTACCAGCAATCAGCGCATAGATTGCAACACTGTCCCACACTTCAAAGAAACATTCGCCTTTTTTTCCGATTGTCGCGTGACACATTGTCGAACCAAAATAAAGTGTTATCATCGTCACACCAAAAATCGCGCACGAAACAATCGCCCATGGGTCGCCCTTAATCCCTGCGAACACCACCAGCAATGTCAATGCCGCCACCGCCAGTCCGATACCAATCCCATGGGTCAGGATGTTAACAACCTCTTCCCCGTGCGTGCTTGGTTTTTCCCAGCGAAACAGCCCCGTTGCACGCAGAACTTTTAACAGTTTTGACGCGTGCGCATCTTTTTTAACGGCTTTGATTCTCGCTCTCTTTTCCTTTGTCATTTTATCGCCCCTTCGATTCGTTTAATAACACGTTCACCCCCCATAACAGACATAATTGAATACAGGTCTGGGGTATTTGTACGACCCGACAATGCCACACGCAGATTCATCGCCACATCGCCATTTTTTACACCTGCTTTTTCTGCAATTGCGACGATTTTTGCCCACCAAGTATCTTTGTCATCCGATTCGTTATAGGTTTCCAAAAACGCCTTTAACACATCCTGATTAAATTCATATTCAGTGTTGGCTTGGAACAAATCATCCCAGAAAAACGCAACATTTTCCAGCGTCTGCGACCAAGTAATAAAGTCTTTGCGCACACGCTTTGGGTTATCGCGTTCAATCCCCAATACGCCCGTCAGATATGCGCCGTCTGCGACCTGCATTTTTTGTGTATCATTACCATATTCATTTGCCCAGCTTGTTACACGATTAACCAATTCAGGCACCGACAACGATCCAATAAATTCCTTGGCCCACCATTCCAGTTTTTTCATATCAAACAACGCACCAGACATAGGAATCTTTTTAGCACGCATTTCATAATCCCAGAACGACTTAACCTGCCCTTTCATTTTGGCTTCTTCGTACCCCGATGCAGCAATATTACCCAGATATTCAATTACCGCCTCAACCGGCCAGCCCGCTTCCAAGAAAAACGCAACATTTGCTTCTGGGTCTTTACGCTTGGATAATTTACGTTGTTTACCCGTTTCTTCGTCTATTTTATCAATCGTTGATGTATGAATATACAGTGGTGCGTTCCAACCCATCATACGGAACAATTGCACGTGCAATGGCAGGGACGGCAACCATTCTTCACCACGAATAACATGCGTAGTACGCATAAAGTGGTCATCACACAAATGCGCAAAATGATATGTTGGCAAACCATCATTTGATTTAATCAAAACAATATCTTCGTTATTTTCTGGAAACCCGATTGAACCACGAACCGCATCTTTACAGAAAATACGCTGTTCTGGATTTCCAACTGAATACAAGCGAATTGATGGAACTAAACCATTATCCAAATGCGCAACAATTTCCGCTTCGGTTAAATTTCTATCACGTGCAAATTCGCCATAGATACCGGTTGCAAATCCCGCCGCTTTTTGATTTTCACGAATTTGTTCCATATCTTCTGCACTTAAAAAGCACGGATACGCCAAACCATTTTCCAACAAATGTGCCACCACCGAATGATAAATATCTTTGCGCTGTGATTGGTAATACGGACCATATTTTTCATCATTATTATAATTCAAACCGAATCGGTCCATTGATGCCTCTATAATTTTAACGGCGTCCATAACTTCGCGCTTGGTATCTGTATCTTCGATACGCAACATAAACACACCACCTGATTGCTGGGCCAATTTACAGTCTATCAACGCACCATACAAACCACCGATATGCATATATCCCGTTGGACTGGGGGCGAATCTTGTAACCATTGCGCCGTCCGCAAGATTGCGCGCCGGAAACTTTTCTTCTAATTCATCCAATGTATATTTTGGTGCCGCGCCCAACACACGTGCGATTAAGTCTTTTGATAAACCCGTTCTCATTTTTGTTTCCCTTTTTTCCATTCTGATTTCAATTTGTTATACTTTTTCCATTGATCAAGATAACTTTTCGGGGGCCAAATCCAAGACACCTTTTGCAATCCCGTTGGTCTCTCTAGCCATTCGGACAATGTTTTAGAATATACAACAATATCATGAACCACACCCGACGGCATTTTTTCCGCCGCCGGTAAAATACATTCTTGTCTGTACCCCAAACGTTCTGGAATCCGACGCGAGCGCTTATTTTCTGTGGCACAACGAATTTCCACTTTTTTCGCATCACCATACAAAAAACATAACATTTCAGCCTTGCCCACGGCCCACGTCATAACCCCATGACCATTATATCGTGGATCATGCCAATATCCTATTTCCATCGTTCCGGTATTTTTATCTTCACGAACAACGCCAACCACGCCCGTCAACCAACCGTTCAGTCGCAGATAATATTTACATGTCGTTCTGTCGGTCAATGATTCCACAATTGGCATTTCATCTGCCGGACTTTTCACAGAATCAACCCATGGCAACCACGGTCTAAAAAAATCACGGTTCGCATTTATAGCACCATACAATTCGTTGGCAATCATCTGATTAGCCCCTATTGGCTTATACATTCCCCCACTAAAATCACCACGAACACAGTAAACGGGTTCTGTATCATTCCAACCACTGTCTATTAGACTAATAACTTCTGGATACTCTGCCATATCTATATATTCCTTGTATTTTAACAAACTCAATTCTATACTAAATATATGGAAAAACAAGAAATAAGAACATTTGGTCGCCGTCATGGCAAGAAATTATCAAGCCGTCAAAATTGGCTGGTTGAAAACCTGTTACCAACCCTAAAACCCGAATCGGGTGACATATTGGAAATTGGATTTGGTGCGGGCGAACACGTACGCGATTTGGCGCGCAATAATCCAAGAAAAATCATTATCGGCGCAGAACCATTTATGAATGGCGTAGCATCACTGTTATCTGCAATGACCGACGAAAAAACAAACGCTGTTTTTGACGAATATAAAAACATCAGAATCTGGGCGGATGACGTGCGTGACTTTTTGCGTGGGACCGATTCGAAGTTTTCTCAAATTTGGGTATTGCACCCCGACCCCTGGCCCAAGGCCCGCCATGAAAAACGCCGCCTGTTGTCGGCTGAGTTTTTGAATACCTTGTCCAAATATCTGGCACCAGATGGCAAAATAATTATCGGCACAGACCATTGGGAATATTTTGACTGGATTTTGGAACAAATTAAATCGACAAATTTAACCGCCACAATTCCAGATATGGAAAATATCCAAACCCGGTACCAGCATAAAAATAAAGCAGGCACCAAAAATCCAAAATATCTGATTTTGAAAAACGCTTAATAATTTACAAAAAATCGCAGGTCTTTTGCCAATTCTGGACGAACAGATTCAACCAGTCTGCGTGCCTGGTCGATTCGTTCGGGACGATTTTCCAGCGCAAAATACAACGCACCACCGAATTCAGAATCCCACGCATTCAGCATCCCAAACACCCGCCCCACAAAATCTGATTTTTTGCCCATGTCTTTCGTCAAAGCAAAGCACACCGCCGATGCATTTATTCGCTTTAATTCACCAAATAAATCCGCCCAATCTGATGCATCGATATCGCCAATATCCAACCCAATAACCAACTGGCGATTAAAGAACAAATCATCACGAATAATTGCAACCTGGTCTATCATTGGGGCCAAATGCATATACCGAACAAAGACCATTGCGCCACACGCCCCACTCTTAAAAGACTGATTTATTTTTATGGTTAAATCAGACATAACATTTTCATCGATTTTTTCATCGCCGACATAGAACCGCCCCAATAAACCAATGGGCTTATCTTCTGTCCATGGCCACACAACCGGCACAACATCTGGCGGCACAGATAACATATCTGCATTCCAATCCGTCGCATATTGCACCATACGCGCTAAATCTGCCCCATCTGTATCAGCACCACACCAAATACCGATACGACTTTGAATTTCTAACAAAAAAGTTTTTGTATCAATCATAACGCTTTTTACTTTATCACAAATATGATACAATAAAAACCAAATGAGAAAGAATTTTGAAAATATTTTATTAGGACTTTTGTGGTTGCTGGCTGCGACCCTGGGTACAACATTTTGGTTTAACACACGATTCGGATTTAATCTGTTTTCTGGGGCACATTGGGACTACCTTGCTACACAACAGGCAACACGCGCACCGGTCAGTTTTTGGTTTTACTTTTCATTCGTGGCGGCAACGTTTATCACACTGTTTGTTCTATATCTGTTAATACGCCCGCGCAAGCGTAACATTAAAATATCTGCACCACAAAAACCGGCTCAGACCGCACCACAAACCACAACAAATAATGATGCGTCCCAGATAAACATAACACCAGGCGTGATTCAGCATACACCAATTGAACCAACTTCGCCCACACCGGCTGCACCGATACCACCACGACCACCACGCTTAAACATTGCGCCTGCAAATACATTTGCGCCCGCAGCAATGGCACAGCAGTCTGCAACGCAACCCACTGTTCCAATGATGCAAACAACACCACAACTGCAAACGAAACAAGATTGGCCAGAAATCCGCGAAATCTTTTCAATGGCGGGCTATGTGATTAAGCCAGAACCACGTATCAACGGTAAAAAATTGGCATTACTTGCCATCGGCACAGACGAAGTTTTATGGATGGGCGCAGTTGGCATATCGACATCCCAAATGCAATCTTGTGTCAACAAACTGGAACAGTTATTCCACGACACACTGGAAGACATCGAAATCAATGTTAATGCGTTTGTATTAAATCCGACCGATACTGCGTCTGATTCGAACATATTAACATTTGACACAATTGATTCTTTGCGTGATTATATGAATACACATCGCAACACGCCACTGGCCGCTGATGATGCTGGAAACTTTGCGGCATATTCTGAATATATAACGACCGTGATTGAATACATAGGAAAACTGTAATGCAATTAAACGCGGGTACTGCGGAAAAGATTTTATCTGATATGTCAATGGACGATATGCCCGTGATTGAATATACACCCTGCCCGACGGCACTGACCCCCGACTGGTTCAAGAAATACAAAGAATTATGTCACGAATTTACATCAAGTTTAACGGACTCGGTCCAAGAATTGGCGTTTATGAATTTATCCCAAGATGAATTTATGGGCTTGCTTATGGGACAAAGTATACCAAAGAATATCTCGTTCCGTTTTCGTATACCATTGATGTGGGGCGGAAAACTGGAAATCGATAATATGTTTATGTGCTGGACATTTCCGCACAGCATGCGCCTTGATAAATTTTTAATAATGCAATCTGATGCGAAAACAGTCTGGTTACCAAACCCCAGTAAAAAAATATACCTACCGGCACATACGGCGGGTGGCGGCGATGGTGGCAACGCAACCGAAGACCGTTTGGCTCAAATGGCGGCACAACTGGCGACGGAACGGGAATAAGAAAGACGGATAAAAAATGGCTATGACACGTGACGAATTTTTATCAGCAATTATATCCCGCGGCGCGTTTGTTGCGCCTCCTGCAACACCACAACAAATTACACATACAAATTCTGCTCTGCAAAGTATACGTGCGGCAATTTTACCAATGTTTATGATTGAATTTTTTTCGGCGGCGGGTGGATTGTCACTGGATTCCGGATACATATTTGGTCCAAATGAAATTGAAAACGGTCCACGCACACCGGTCCCAGATATTGTGACAGTCAATCGTGAAATGGGCGGTTTGTCAAATACAGTGGGTAAAACAATATTCGGTCGCAACGATTTATTTTTGTTTGCATTTGATACATTTGGCACGTGCTATATGCTAGACAATCTGGGATTGCGCCCATTGCGTAAATACGATGATCCATATCGTGCGATGATTGATTGCCTGATTGCTGGGAAATATTAAAGAGATGAAAAAAATATCTGTATCTTTGTCGGGTCATCAAACCAGTATCACCCTGGAACCAGAATTTATTGATATATTAAAAAAGATTGCCGCCGCACGCAACACATCGGTTGCATCAATTATTTGTGAAATAGATAATACACGTACACCGGAAACCAACCTGTCCTCTGCTATACGCGTGTGGATTTTGAATCAAGTTATGAAACATTAATCTTTTTTATCAACTGCATTCATTGCAATTGCGGACATGCACGCAAATGCTAGTATAATTATAAACCACCAATTCATACCCAACGCGCGATATGGTGTCATATGCGCACCCCATACAAATCCATCAATATGCCCAGATACACCAATTGGCATACTGTCAATTATCACACCGTCTGCACCAACAAAAGCACTTATTCCTGAATAGTTCGCCCTAACAATCGGCAATCCTGATTCAATTGCATAACGGCGCACCATATCCAAATGTTGATATGCCCCAGGCGTTTTACCAAACCAATTATCGTTTGTAATATTGATAATCGCATCTGGACTTAATGCCGCGCCACGTGGGATTAAAGAATCTGAAAAAATAATCTCATAGCATACCGCAGGCGCAAAAACAAAATCACGTCCAGAAATATTCAGGCTGATTAATTCTGGCCCATCACCTGGGGCTAAATTCGCCGGACTTGGCAAAAACCCAAGTGGGCTATATTCCCCAAATGGCACCAAGTGTGATTTGCTGTATACGCGGGTAATACGCCCATTTTCATCAGAAACTACCAGCGAATTTTGCACCCCAACCGATGGATTATACGTTGTTGCACCGATAATAACATTTGTCCCCAGTGCCGTTCCCAACGGCATTTTGTCCCCATCAACCAATGCAAACGGATATGTCGTTTCGGGATAAACTATTAAATCAGGACTAATATCCCCCACCCCCATAAACAACAATTTATCCAGATTTTCTTCGGCATTTTTTATTGCCTGTTCACGATTATGCGTTGCCTTTTGCGTTTGGGATAAAGAAGGTTGAACAATGCGAATCAATTGCGGTTTTAATTCTGCACCACTATCAGCACGCATCATATTTTCACGCCCCGCAAACACCCCCACCAGCAACAAAACAATAAACGCCATCAACGTTGCAATATTTATACGACGACGATGCTTACACAGAACCTCAACCACCGCAGCACAAAAACCAACAATTATAAACGTCAGTCCCAACGCCCCCCATAACGACATCGAATTTGCAAGCCATGGCATCGGCATAGAAATATTTGCAATAGGATTCCACGGAAAACCTGTAAACACCCATTCTCGCAACCATAAAACAATTGTCCAAACACCTGCAAAAAAGAACGGACGTGCCGCAGACTTCATCTGTACAACACGCAAAATTGCAAACGGCACACCAAATATGATTGCACCCGCCAGCCCCAATCCAATTATCCCAGGCACAGTCCAAATCGCATATTGTGCGGTTATTTCAGGCACAACATAGATTGAATTTAACGCCCACCAAAACATAGAAATTCCATACATTGCACCAAATGGCAACACATGCAAAAATGCACGCCAAAATCCAACCGATTTATCCGCCCGTACGGTCAACCAATACGCCACCATTAAACATATCAACGTCAACCACCACATATTAAATGGAGCAAATCCAAACGCCGCAAACGCACCAAACACTGCGTACAGCGCATATTGCCAAAAACCATCAACACGCAAATTAAACCTTTTTAACCACGCAAACAATCCCGCCCCCGGACACCCATGTTCACATTCTGCAATCAAATCATCGTACGGATTTTTTATCCCCAATTTTGCAAGAATTTTTATTTCTTTACCTTCCATTTGTTTTGCCTGTTTATCGGTTAAATGGTCATACCCCAAAAGATGCAACACACCATGCACAACCATATGCGCCACGTGTTCTGCGACAGATTTTTTTTGTTCGGTGGCCTCACGTTTGACTGTGTCCAGCGATATATAAATATCCCCCAACAACACATCATCACCCAATTCAAAAGACAGAACATTTGTCGGGCTGTCTTTGCCACGATAATCACGATTAAGCGCATGAATTTCCGCATCATCAGTCAAGACGATTGATACCTCTGCATCGGGTGATGCTAAAGAATCCAGCGCAGACACGATTTTTTCAAAATCGATTTTATATTTTTTCCACCGCTTATCATGTATATCAACAAAGACTTTCATATTTTTTTCACCTTTTCCACAGGCATTTATGCCCGACGTTCATCGCCAATTATCTGCGATAAATCGTTTATTGACGACTTCTTCTTAACTTTGGCTGCCGATGCCTTGAACGCCAACTTTTTTAAAGAATCTATTGACTTCTCTGCATCTTGTATCGCTTTCTTATAAAGATCGACAACCTCAGAATCCAAACCTATCATTTCCGCATTATCTTTAGCAGTCTTAAAATTCTTTTGTGCCAACTGATATTGTTCTTTGGCCTTGGCTATATTCCCAGATTCCTGTGCCATAATCCCCATTTCATATCGCGCCAATCCTGCATTATAATAAGTCATTGCCTTAACCCGTCGATCCAGCAACATAGACTTGTTTGCGTTCATATGATCATTGCATTTCACGACTGTTTTAATACATTTTGTATAATATTCTTCGGAGTTATTTTTATCCCCCAGCATTTTATACGTTAACGCCAAAGAACTATATGCTTCCATATTATCAGGATTTAATGAAAGCGCCTCGACATAAAGTTTTTCTGCATCCTCATATTTGCCTTTTTTGAATTTTTTATCCGCCTTGTTTACCAACGCCATAGATTTTTCAGAACTTGATTCTGATTGTTTTTCATCAAATTTAAACTGTTTATCAGACTTTTTAATTTCAGCAACAATATCACGTCCTGTATCAAAATTGCTTAAAAATTCACGTACAGTATTTGTACCTTTTCTGCTGCGTCCCAACAAATATTCAACATTTTGTTGCGTTATAACAAAATGTCCATTTTTATACACCGTATTAACATTAATCATTGAAAAAGAATCTCGTGTCCAATCAAGCATTTGTTCTGCACTGATTGCACCAATTGCGTACAGTGCACACGTATATCGGCGAACACGCGTACCATCACGCCACTTGGACGGAACATTCGACACATCCGCAAACGCATCTGCAACCTGTTGTACAGTTGTAGCAACCGCCAACTTTTTCGCGATACTTTTCATATCCGCAGGTCGCTGATACCCCACCATAAGCAACGCTATTTGCATTTGTGGTGTAATGTTATCGTATGGTTTAATCGCTTCATATAACGCCGGCAGCGTTTCGTACATTAAATGCATACGCACCTGTTCATAGACCTGATTTTTATTCAATGTTAACGTATTAGATTTTTTATTCGCACGTTGATGCAACTTGCCATTATTATCATACCAATAGTACCACGTAAGCCCCAATCCATTTGTATAACGCGTCTCACCCGAATGCAATTTCGGTGCTGCACGATATGTTTCCAGTTCGGTCAACGCCACGGCAATTTCATCCCAGTACTCTTGTACCGCCTGTTTTACAAATTGTGATTGTGACTGATTTGTACTGACCGCACGCAAATGCGGCACTGTATTATTAATATCTTTTATTTTAGAATCACCGCTAATTTCATATACACCATCATCATTTTCTTTATCACCTTCAAACAAATCTGATGCCCAACTTTTGAAATCAGTTGTCCACTCTTTAACCGTTTCTTTGATAACAGAATCTTCTTTTGATAAATCAACACCCGCTATCGTAGCCAAAGTCATAATACAAGTCGCCAGATAATAACTGATATGTCCAGCTAAATTCGGATTTTTTTTAATAAATGCCTTAAATTTACTGTTTTTAGATTTACCGTCGCTAGTTTTCTTGGTTGTTTTTATTTTACCAAACTCTTTTTCCAGTTTTCTTGTCAGATGATTATCCAGCAATCCATATTTTAGTGCCCAAAACAAAAATTGTGCGATACCAGACAAACCAATCCCAACGCCTTTTACACCCTGCTTCACCTGTTTCACAGGAACTGTTATCGTTGCTTCTTTTTCACCCATCTCTACTTTTATTTTCGGGTTTTCACCTTTTATTTCCCAATCCAACAATTTATCCTTGGCGCGTTTAAATGCGCGATGTGGACTATTCACAATTTTTTCAAATTTTTTTGACATTTTATTTTTTCCCCAGTCCTGTTTTCTTTGCAATTTTTGAACGTTTGCGTGCATAAGCCGGCGCAACAAATGGATAGTCCACCGGCAGCCCCCACTTTACCCTATATTCTTCAGGGGTTAAATTAAACTTACGCTTTACATACCGGCGCAGCATTATATGCCACGTACCATCTTCCAAGCATTGAATTTTATCCGGCTGAATTGAATCTTCGATTTGCTGAGGCGTGACGGAAGCACCGCGTAAAATCTCGCGCGCTTTTTTTACCGCAACTTCCATGGTCAGTTCTGGATTAGCCGCAATTGCCGCCGCCGCCAGATTTGCCACTGCCAACGCAAATTCAGAACTTTTATTTACATTTACCAATTGCCAACCTCTTGGTTTTTTAATAGAATAATTATACCACAAATAAACACTAAATAAAAGCAAAGTAAAATTATGACACGACCACTGGCTGATTTAATGCGCCCAAACACAATAGACGAAGTTGTGGGACAAAAAACACTGCTTGGTGAAAACGGCTTGGTTCGCCGTATGGTCGATAATAAAAAGTTATCCAATTTGATTTTATGGGGTCCACCCGGATGCGGCAAAACAACCATTGCACGTGCATTGGCAAATTCGGTCGACATGGATTTTGTCCCAATGTCTGCTGTGTTTTCTGGCACTGCTGATATAAAAAAAACAATGGATGCAGCACGTATGAACCGTGACATTGGTCGCAACACTTTGCTGTTTATTGATGAAATTCATCGCTTTAATAAAACCCAGCAAGATACACTGTTGCCTTATTTAGAAGATGGCACGGTTGTATTTATTGGTGCAACAACCGAAAACCCCAGTTTTAATTTGAATAACGCATTGCTGTCACGCTGCCACGTTGGGGTACTACAACCGCTGGATACGCATGATTTATTGACCTTGATTGAACGTGCTGAAAGTTTTTTAGATAAAAAGTTGCCACTGAACGATGCATCCAAAATTCATCTGGCACAAATGGCAGACGGTGATGCGCGCTTTTTATTAAACACTGTCGAATATTTAATCAGCGCGAATTTCAAACAAGATTTAACCCCAGAAGAACTGGACAGTGCGATACAAAAACGCGCCCCACTATCTGACAAAGGCGGCGACGAACACTACAATCTGATTTCTGCGGTACATAAATCCCTGCGGGCCAGTGATACCGATGCAGCACTTTATTGGACGGCACGAATGATGACATCGGGTCAAGATCCAAAGTATATATTCCGTCGCCTGACCCGCTTTGCCGCCGAAGATATTGGATTGGCGGATCCTAATGCATTACAAATGGCGATTGCCGCATGGCAGGCATACGAAAGACTTGGCAGTCCCGAAGGCGACTTGGCACTGACCCAGTTGGTAATATATCTGGGCACCGCCCCAAAAAGCATTGGCAATTACAAAGCACAAAAAGCGGCATACGCCATGGCCCGTGAAACGGGCAGCCTGATGCCACCAAAAAATATTTTGAACGCCCCAACAAAAATGATGAAGGACTTGGGATATAACGCGGGCTATGTTTACGACCCAGACACAGCCAACGGATTTAGCGGTCAAAACTGTTTCCCAGAAAAATTGGGACGGCAAAAATTCTATTATCCCGTCGAACGCGGATTTGAACGCGAGATTAAAAAGCGTTTAGATTATTGGGAATCTTTACGCAATAAAAAGAACGAAGATTAATTAGATAAATAATAGTATCCAACACTAACCACTTGCACTAACCACTAATAAAAATCCCCCATCCGGGGGATTTTTTTTAAAAATTAAATAGAATGATTTAGATATGTGAAAAACCGTTAGCGTAGTGTATTAGACATACATGAGCCAACGGGTTTTCGCATAGATGAATTATTATATTTGATTTTTTAAAACAATATATTTACTTTTGCGCCAATATGCACATCATCTCGTTCAAACTCATAATCAATATGCCCGACATATTGCGTACGACCAAATTGACGAACCAGTTTCATACAAAACCACTCTTCATTATAAGACGGTGTTGTTGCCTTACGTATAATTGCATCAATTCCTAAACGCAAATCTGAATCCAGTCTAAAATAAGCCTGGGGCATAAAATCAATATAAGACATTCCCAAAATATCATCAAAAATCCAACTTGATTGAATTGTTGCAGCCAATGTTACCCCTGCCCATTGACGACCAAAACGCCAACCAGCATAGTATGTTGAATCTGCAAATTCTGGGCTGCGCACCATACGACTGCCACCAAATTTAAAACCAAATATTACATCAGATATTATTGTATCAGATGCACCAGCACGATACACACCACCCAATGCCGTACTGGTAAAACCATCATCATCGCCTGAAAAATCAACTTGATAATTCGTATTAACAGACAACGTTAATCTGTCTTTGAATCCATACGACAAAGTTTCGCCAAAGCGCAATACATCATTTCCAAACGACACTGCTGATTCAGATAAAACCTCTTCGGCGCGTGGCATATAAAGTGGGTCAGACGTATCAAATTCCAACGAATTTGCATTTGCCCCAGATACCGCAACAACACTTAATAAAACAATTGGTAAAAACTTACGCATGATTTTAATCCTCTCTCCGATTTATTACAAATCACCGCCCCCATATCGGGGACGGTGTATTTTTATATTTTTAGAAATGGAATATCGCTTGGACACCTAACGACATTTCAGACATATTATCAATCTTTACCTGTCCTAATTCAGTCAATTTTTCCAATCCATTTGCCGGCTGATACAGATAAACATTCAAATCTTTACCATCCGCACTATCATAGATTGATGATTTTGCATACAGATTCAAAGCAAACCAATCATTTGGCTGCCATCCCAGCGCAGCTTTAACCGACGCTTGATTATGCCAACCATAATGACCAAAAACCCCCTCGACATTTAATGTCCAATCTTGGTTCAAGACACTAAATACACCCAAACCACCTTCGACATAGAATGTATTTTTGACATCCGTATCATATGCGATATAAAACACTTCTTCGGGATTATCAACAATTGCGCCATATGAATTTTCATCAAGATTCAGATACCAACCACGTGCCAACCCATAGATTGTTGAACGTGCAACCTTGTACCCTGCTTTCAAATCCAATGCAATGTTATTAGAAAACTCTTTTTGATGTTGATAAAAAGCCATTGCAGTCGCAATCCATTTTTCATTATCAACAAAACGCCATTGACCACCGATACCAAAGACATTCAGAGAATTGTCATCCATTTCGTTGTCTGCATCGGTGTTATCAAAATCAAATTTGTATTCTGCCATATCAAATTTAGCCATCGCAACCAATGCAACTGTATCGGTAATACCATAACTAAAATCTTCTTTGATTGAGAAAGTCTTAGATTTCCATTTACCATCAGAAAACCCTTCAATCGTCAGTGTTGAATTTGTTCCGTCTGGATTTGGAATTGTAAATGAATACGGCATTTCAAAATCAAAACTATTTTGACTATAAGACAAATCTGTTATAGAACCAAAGTTTCCACTCAATGGCTGAAAAAATGGATGCGCCAAATAATATTTACGATTTAATTTATCTACGATTTTTTCAGAACGTGTTGTGCGAACTGTTGTCTTGGTTGCCTTTGCAGACGAAGAATTTGCGGCATCATATTGCTTGTACAAATCACTACGCTTGGCTGGCGCGGAATAATACAAATCGCCACCATCAGACTGTTTATAAGTGCGTGTTGTTGTACGTGTCTGATATTTTTTATAGTTTACATTTTCACGTGTGCGTGTGGCGGGTGCGCTTGTTAAATCGGCACTGGACGCACCATAAACACCCGAATTTGTTGCAGCCATCGCCGGACCAAACGCCAACACAGCCACCAACAAAGCAAAACAAGATAATTTCTTATTCATAACAAATACTCCTTTTGCCTTAGATTATAACACAAAACACATAGAAAACCAAGCCTTTTTAAGACGATGTACTTTAGTGACCGACAACATAATCCCACTTCATTAAAACTGCATCAAGCAACAACATAATTGCTGTGCTAAATAAAAGTTTATATCAGTTTGCACACTGTACATATAAAAATCCCCGCACTTGCGGGGATTTTTATAACACCTGTCTTTTGCCACTGGCATCTGGGGCACTGACAATTCCTTCTTGCTCCATACGTTCAATAAAGCCAGCCGCCTTGTTATATCCAACACCAAGTCTGCGTTGAACATAAGAGATAGTCGGCTTTTTGTCACGAATAACCACTTCTTTGGCCTGTTCATAAAGGTCGGCGTTTTTCTCGGCTTTGACCTCAGACGCCGATGGTGCCGGCGCAGATTGACTTTCTTCGCCATCGGTCACGCCATCTGCGTATTCGGGTGAGCCCTGCGCACGCAAGAAATTACCAATTCGTGTCAATTCGCTATCATCAATAAACGCACCGTGAATACGCACAGGGATACGTCCCGCCTCACTAAACAACATATCTCCCATCGCAAGCAAGTTTTCCGCCCCACCTTCGCCTAAGCAAGTTATACTGTCGATACGGCTGCGTGCTTGGAACGAAATACGCGTTGGGAAATTCGCCTTGATAACACCGGTGATAGTCGTAGCGTCTGGTCGCTGGGTTGCCATCACCAAGTGAATACCCGCCGCACGTGCCTTTTGTGCGATACGTTGAACACAGGCCTCGACTTCTTTACGCGCCAGACTCATCAAATCTGCAACCTCGTCAATAATAATGACAATATACGGCATATCAGACAAATCTACTTCTTGGGTTTCAAACAGCAACTCACCCGTTTCTTCGTCTGTACCAACCGCCACCTGCTTGGTTATTTTTTCACCAGACGCACGCTTTTGTGCCGCCAATTCATTATAACTTTCAATATTACGCGCATTCAAAACTTGTAGCTGTTTATAACGCTCTTCCATTTCACGAACCGCCCATTTCAGTGCATTTACCGCCGCTGCTGGATCCAGTTTCACAATCGGCGTAATCAAGTGCGGGATTTCATCCCAGAACCCAAAGTCCACCCCTTTTGGATCGATAATCATCAACTTGCACTTATCTGGTGTAAAGTGATAAACAATTGATGTGATAATAGATTGTACGAACACAGATTTACCCGACCCTGTACGTCCTGCAATCAACATATGCGGCATTTTTGCCAAGTCAAAGTACATATAATTTCCACCGATATCCACACCCAACGCCAATGGAATCTTGTACTTGGATTCTGTAAACACCTGACTTTCCACCAAGCCACGATAACGCACCGTCTGACGGTTCAAGTTCACCATTTCCACACCAATAAGTTGCGTACGTGGAATATGCGCAATACGAATATTTTCAGTCGCCATCGCACGCACCATATCAGTCACAGTCTTGTTAACATCTGTCATACGCGTACCATCATCTGGCATAAATTCATACAGTGTCACAACTGGCCCTGGCTTAATCCCAACAACGCGCCCGTGTACACCATATTGGGCAAAGTGCACTTCCATATTCTTGGCATTTTGTTTCAAATCCGGGGTCACGACACACTTACCAAAATTCGACTTTTCCAAGAACTTTGGATCTGGCAACGCATATTCACCCATTGCGACCGCTGGACGTGCCGCCGCCACAGGCGCACTGATTGCACGTGTCACACGTTTACGCGTGGTACGTTTTTTTGGTTCTTCTTCATCCGTGTCTTCTTCTGGTTCTTCTTCTATTGTATTTTCGTTATTCTTTTCATCTTTGCTAATAATCTTAGCCGGTGCACCTGTTAAATGGAACGCCGCCAACAACCAACGTACCACCCACCAAACACGTGCCAGAATTGCACGCACATGTGACCACTTAATATGCAACAGCATCGCCCCCATCCCCAAGAACACAGCCACACAAACCAATCCAACTAAAACAGACCAGCCTCCAATTATCCCCCCTAAATCATTTGCAACAATAGCACCAGCGATACCACCAAACGTGCCCCCGGGCATCATCAATCCAAAACCCGCAGCCCCAACAAAAGTTGCGATAAAACCACGCAAAATATTATATTCTGGCAAAACATCGTCCGAGCGTTTTGTCGCCAATGCCACCCCGCCACGCATCATACATAAAAAAACAAACAACGTCGGCAAAAAACCGATTCCATATCGCAAGAATCCAGCCACCTGGCCCAACCACGATTGTGCGCCATATGTACCCGCCGCTGCAAACCCATCCAGATACGGATTATGGAAAAACAGTGCCAAAACCAAACACATACCCAACATGACCAAGCCCGCGCCAAACACGCGCACAGCCATACTTTTCAAAGCCCCCGACATACTTTCGGGCAAAAATCTTGATTCCTTTCTCATGCCACGCATTTTATCACATTTTTTTATAAAAAAACAGGCGATAAATTTACCGCCCTGTTATTTTATTCGTCTTTATATGACTTCTTCATCAATACCCATTTTACAATATCTGCAACAACCATACCAATAAATGTACCAAGTATTACATCGCTAAACCAGTGCGCCCCAATAAAAATACGCGATGCGCCAACAATGCACGCAATCGTCCATGTTATCGGCTTATATTTCGGGGCCAGCATCCCGATCATAACCAGCCCTGCAAACGTCACAGTCGTATGTCCCGATGGCATCGAATGCCACGCCCATGTGAACCGATCAAAATCTGGAATAATACCCGACATTACAAATACCGGACGCAGACGTGCAATCAAAACTTTCAGCACCCACACGAATATACATGCCCAGAAAACACTGCTAAATATTAAAAAAGCGTGACTAGTTTTTGTCTTGACAAATGTCTCTTTAACGATATCCCAGAACTTAAAGTTAATTTCTTTATTTTGAATCGACTGAATTGTTTTTACTAGTCTTTTTACACCATATGCAACAAACACAATCATTGACATTGCGATCCAAACCTTGACATCAAAGACACGCCCCAACAATCTCCACACGCCCCAATCGCTAACACCACTTGTGAGCGTGTACAACACCGCATCTAAATAACACACGCCCAACAGGATAAGCAGCCCCGTCACCAGTGCGCCCCAACCCAAACGCCGCCACAGCATTTCATTATTTTTTGTTAAAAACATTTCCACACTCCGTCTATTTTATTCTGCAATTAATCGATTATAGACTTTTTTATCTGTTAAAATTTTTGCAGAAACCGCCGCCGCAACCGCATCTTCGTCCGCGCCATTAACAATAACTGGACATCCCTTACGTACCACGGCAGGGTCGATTGACATATCTTTGTTAAAGTCCTGTGACTTAAAATCATTATTCAACACGTTCAAGAAAAATGCATTTTGCTGCTGATTTGTTCTGATATTAGACAAACACACAATCGGGAACACGCCACGCCCATCCAGCGTACGCCCCGCCCCTGTCTTTAATGATTTATTTAATAATTCTAACGCACCACCATTACCCAGATTAATTCTTGACGCGATACGTGCATTACCCGCCGTTGGTGTACCGATTAAAACACCACGCTCATTTTCATAAATTGCTGCGACCAAAGCCTCGGCCGTGCCACGTGTCATATTAGACATAACCACAACCATTGGCGCATCTGTTACAGCATTACCACCCGGGACAACTTCTACCTCGTCCATGGCAGTCTCGGATATGCGCATCACAGGCTTTGCCCCAACAAACAACCCCGCCAGTTTTGCCACCGCACGCTCATCATCACCCGTTGCCGCACGCAAATCCAATATAAAACCAGACACATCTGAATACGTTGCCAAGGCTTCATTAATAATAGCCACCGCATTATCAGACACACGATGCACAACAATTTCCAAAATACCACCATTTTCAGATGAACGATGAATTATATCAGAATCTGCAACCACAACCGTTGCGCGGCGCAACACAACATCACGTGCCCCCGATGGTGTCAACAAGCGCACCTTGACCGTGCCAGAATTAAAACCAGACATTGCCGCCGCCACATCTGCATCAGACAGCCCCGCCGTTGCCACACCATTTATTTGTGAAATTAAATCACCTGCACGAATACCAGCGACATCTGCAGGCCCACCCTTGAAAATTCCAGCAACACGGAAATTACCACGTGTGTCACGCGCCCCTTCCAGTCCAACACTGGTCAACAAGCGCCCATCTTCGGAAATCTCCGCCGCCCTTGAATAAACATAGCGACCATTTTCATCAATCCCACGCATTAATACAGAAATAACTGCTTGATACAACTGGCTTTCTGACATTGCACGCAAATTCGAATCCATTGCACGCATACGCAGAACCAGCGCAGTTGTTATTTCGCCAAAACCGTTCCAGTCACGATTTTCTGGTCTTGGATAATTTGCAATAATCTCATCCCCCCAGACCAAAACCACACGTTCATCGGTCGCCGCAATATGTGCGTTTTTATTCAGATTTTCCAGACTTTCAATTGCAATATTTATATTTTTTCCCGCCCAGTTCACATCATTTAATTTTTCATAAATTTCTGCGAACGTCTTGGATACTTCAAAAACCTGAATTCCGTCTTGAACAGGTTCATCGTCAAAGAACAAACCATCTGCACGTGCGCCACCAATCACCAAAATCGCAACAAACATCATTATGATTTTATTCAGCATTCTCATCACTTCCCCCTTGGCTGTATGTGGCGCATACGCACAAATTTTTATTATTTACGTTCCCCACGCAAATCGAAATTCATCAATACTACATTCGAGATATAAATACTTGTAAACGTTCCCATAACAATACTAAATGTCATAGCGATTGCGAATTCACGCAAGACTTCGCCACTGAACAAGAACAACCCGACCATAGCCAACAATGTTGAAATACTGGTCATCATTGTACGACGGAACATTTCATTAATAGAAAGGTCAATCAAATCCGGCAATGGCATTTTATGATATCTGCTGATATTTTCTTCGATACGGTCATAGTTTACAACCTTGTCATTAATCGAATAACCGATACCGGTCAGAATAACCGCAATCGCCGTCTGATTAAATTCCAACCCCGTGATTGAAAAGAACCCAAACATCAACACGAAGTCCAAGAACAACGACACCAGCGCACCAACCGCATATCCACCACGATATCGAACCCAAACATAAACCGCCATCATCAAGAACGCGAACAAAATCGCCAAGATACCACCACGCACTAATTCGCCACCGATTTTCGGTCCAACGATTTGCACCTGGGAATATTGCACAGAATCACCCAAAATATTTTTAATTTGGGCAACACGTTCATTTTGCTCTGCATCTGTCACCCCCTTAGGCAGACCAAGACGAATCAAAATAGCATTACCATCAATCTGCTGTAATTCTGGGCTAAATTCCGCCAGTTCTGCACGCATCTTGTCAATAGTCATTGACTGTTCGATTGGTGTCACCTCCATCGAGATACCACCTGAAAAGTCAATACCATAGTTAAACCCACGTATCAATATCGACAGCACCGATATCAACAACAATGCCCCAGAAATAATATACGATAATTTACGATATTTCATAAAATGCAGTTTCATCACATTTCCCCTTTGCATTTCTTATTTAACAAACCCAATCTTTTTATTTTTGCCGTTCATATACCAATCGATTAAGACCTTGGCGAACCATACACACGTAAACAGTGTCGTCAAAATACCGATTGACAAAGTGACTGCAAATCCACGGATTGGACCAGCACCAAACTGGAACAACACCAAACCACAAACCAATGTAGTCAAGTTTCCGTCTAAAACAGTCTTTAACGAACGATCAAACCCCATATTTACCGCACGCATCGTTGGAACACCGGCACGAACTTCGTCACGAATTCGTTCAAACGGCAAGATATTTGCGTCAACCGCCATACCCAACGTCAATACGATACCTGCGATACCTGGCAATGTCAGTGTCGCACCAAACAGCGCAGTCAAGCCAACAATCATCGCCAAATTCACCATCAGGGTTGCACTGGCCAACACACCAAACATACGATATGTAAAGACAAGGAATATAAATATAAAGATTACACCGGCAATCGCCCCCAATTTACCACGTTCAATCATATCAGCACCCAATCCCGCACCAACTGTACGTTCTTCGATAACCGTCAATGGCGCAGGCAACGCCCCCGAACGCAACAACACCGCCAGGTCTTTTGCGCCCTGTAATGAGAAGCCCCCAGAAATCTGACCACGACCACCTGGGATTGGTTCACGAATTGTTGGCGCAGACAATACACGACCGTCTAAAACAATCGCAAAACGTTCATTTACGTGTTCTGTTGTCAAACGTGCGAATTTACGAGCACCCGTTGCATCAAACACAGTCGTCACAACCGGCATATTATGCTGGTCATAGTCGGCCTGGGAATCTTTCAGTGATTCACCAGATACCTCTACACGGGAATACACTGGCACAACCTGATTTGGCATCTCCATATATGGCAAAAATTCTGTACCATTTGGCGCACGCCCAGATGCAATTTGATCTGGGGACACATTTTCATTAACCAAATGGAAAGTCATTTTCGCAGTCTGTCCAATCAACTGTTTAATACGTTCTGGGTTATCAACACCAGGCAACTGAACCATAATATATTTACCACCCTGACTTTGGATAGACGGCTCTTTAGTTCCCAGCGCATCAATACGACGACGCACAATTTCAATACTACGTGACAGCGCATCTTTGGTCATCTCTGCCTTTTGTGCATCTGTATAAGACAAAGTCACAGTCTTTCCACTGGATGAAATATCAACCGTGTTGCCCAAAACACTTTTCAAACGACCTTTGGCTTCGCTAACCTGCCCTTCGTCACGAACAACAAAAGACACCACACCATCGTGATTACGCAGATTAGAAAAACGAATAACGCCTTTGTCTCGATTAATTAATGTGCTGCGTGTTTCTTCGTATAACTGCTCCGCCTTTTCTTGGAACATAGCAGCCGTATCAACCTCTAACAACAACTGTGCACCGCCTTTCAAGTCCAAGCCCAACGACACCGGTCCAATCCACGATGGAAAATAAGGTGCCAATTTTGGAGACATTGTTGGCACAGCCAACAAAACACAAAATACTGCTGTGAAAATAATAGCCAGTTTTTTAAACATACCAATACCCTTTTATTCTTCGACAGACGCCACTGCGTTTTTATTCACTTCGATAACAACGCCTTTGGCCACTTCTAATTCGATTGTTTTTTCATTGATTTTTTTGATTGTGCCATAGATACCCGCCGCCATAACACGATTACCAACCTTTAACGCATCCAGCATTTTTTGATATTCTGCCATACGTTTTTTGTTTGGTCGCACCATAAACAGATAGATAATTCCAAACACAACAATCAAATACAGCACCATACCCCACACGTCACCCTGCTCGACGACCGGTGCGGTTTGCGCTACGTTATCAACAACAACTGCTGCTTGTTCCATAGTATTTCTCCTTGCTTTAATACTGGCACAATAGTAAAAAAACCTAGAAAAGTAAAGGACAAATCACTATCTTTCAAACCAATTATCAATTTCTGAAAATGGGATAATTTTATAGACTGGGCGACCATGATTGCACTGAGCCCCACGCTCGGTATTTTCAATATCACGCAACAGTGCATCCATTTGATTAAAGTCTAATTTTTGCCCCGCCCGCACAGAATGATGACACGCATAATTCGCCAACTTCAAATGCAACTTTTCATTTATCTGTGAGGAATGGCCGAATGCACGCACCTCATCCGCGACCGATTTTAGCAACGATTTCCAATCTAAATCCCAGTCGACTGGCTTTTCAAAAATCGCAATTGCATCATCACCAAACGCATCAATATGCAGACCCGACACACGCATTTCATCCACCACAGTCAATACCGCCGCCACTTCTTCTTCACGCAGATTTATCACAATTGGTGTCAGCAAAGGTTGGGATTTAATTGTGTGATTGCGCAATTTTTCATACGTAATACGTTCATGCGCCGCATGCTGGTCGACAACAACCATTGCGTCTTCTGTCTGGGCGATGATATATTTGTTTCCAATTTGCCCAACAACACGCCCCAGCGGCATTTCCACCGCCACAACATTTTCATCTATTTGCGACGATGCTTTTTCCGTCTGTACGCATGGTTTCTGGAGAAAATCCACAGACGGCGCTGCGGGCGACGCCACACGAAACGCCCCCGGCACCAAACCAAAATCAAAGCGTGCCGGCTGTGCCACATTTGACCTAAAAAAAGTATGCTCAATCACATTTGCTCTTTGCTCATTGCTCTTTGCACTTTGCGCAACCGCTGGTTGCACAACCATTGTTTGCGCCAACCTATTACGCAAAGTCTTGATAATAAACGCACGAATATGCGATGGTTCTAAAAAGTGCACCTCAGTCTTGGCGGGCGACACATTAACGTCCACAGACCTTGGGTCTAACGTCAAATACAACGCGCATAGAGGAAATTCCCGCGCATGCATAACATCCATATATGCCGCACGCAACGCACCAACCAAAACCTTATCCTTGACCGGACGACCATTTACAAACAAATACTGATCAACACTGGATGCGCGGCGCAATGTTGGCTCTGATATAAAGCCGGTTAATTTTAGCCCCGAAGACGACATTGATTCCGCATTTACATCCAGCATTCTCCCACGCACATCATCACCCATAACCGCCACAATACGTTCAGACAAATCCTGATTTTTTGGGAATCGCCATTTATTATTTAATGTAAACCCAACATCTGACCGCGCCATAGCAAGGCGTTTTACAACGTCCAGAACACTCATCAGCTCTGCCCGATCGCCACGCAAAAACTTTAACCGTGCGGGCGTACGCCCAAACAGATTCCGCACCCGAATACGCGTCCCCCCATCCCACGAACTGGGGATAATTTCCATTGTATTGCAATCCAAATGCCATCCATTTGCATCTGTGCCATTGCATGTATCGATTTCCATATCTGACACAGACGCGATTGACGGCAACGCTTCGCCACGAAATCCCATAAAGTTAATATTCAACAAATCATCTGTTGGCAGTTTAGACGTTGCGTGACGTGTGACCGCAACCGCCAAATCATCACGTGTCATACCACCACCATTATCAATGACACTGATTAACGTGCGCCCACCATCAACAACATCTATAACAATCTGGTCTGCCCCCGCATCCAGCGCATTTTCAACCAGCTCTTTTACCACGCTGGCGGGCCGTTCAACCACTTCGCCGGCGGCAATTTGATTGATTAAAAAATCAGGCAGCACACGTACAGACATCACTTTAACTTACTCAATTAATCCTTGAATTTTACTTCTAAAATTTCATATTCTTTTTCGCCGCTTGGCAATTTAACAATACACGTATCACCAACACATCGACCAATCATCGCACGACCAACCGGTGACGTACAAGAAATCACCGTACGACCATCTGATTCAATATCAGACAATATACGACACTGCATACGATTACCATCTTCATCTTCGGCTGTGACCCGTGCACCAAACATCACCCTGTCCCCCGACAGACTATCTACATCGATAATCGCAGCATTTTCGATAACTCCTTCGATAAATTGAATCCGTTTATCGATTTGACGTTGCTTTTCTTTGGCTGCGCTGTAATCTGCGTTCTCAGACAAATCCCCCAGCGAGCGCGCCCATTGTACAGTTTTAAGTATTTCTGGCCTTTGATTTTCCTTTAAATCCTTTAATTCTTTGATTAAGTTATCAAATCCAGCCCGTGAAATTGGTTTCTTTTCCATTTTTTGCTTCCTATTATTTTTTGTAATCAAATTATAAGGAATCATTTTAATTTTGCAATTAGGAAATCTTCAGTCTATAATTTACATTATGTTTAGACTTAACATCTTAACCAAGTTTTTAATGCGCCGATTTTTTTCCGGCTTTGGTCTGGTAATGTTGGTGGTATGCGGAATTATTCTGGCGGTGACGTTTGTAGAACGTTTGCCATCGAATCCGGACGCAATATCCGCTTTGTACGAGTCTTGGGTGCGCTTGCTAGAATATGTACCGCTGTTTTTACCATTGGCGGTATTTATGGGAACATTGCTGGCGTCCTATAATTTGACCAAGTCCAGCGAAAGCATCATTGTATCCAGTGCGGGCATGTCCCCGTACCAGGCATCACGCTCATTCTTTGTTGGCGCAGCATTAATTGGAATTATTGCAACAACAATCGTTAACCCATATTCTGTTGGGGTCAGCTCCAAGAACATAACACCAAATCACCTAAAACTGGTTGATGATCAAATCTGGCTGCGCGAATCTTCTGATAGTGGCTTTATAACCGTCAATGCAGATACGATGCAAAAATCCGGCGACACATTAACATTCCAAGACACAACCATATTTGTCCAAGACCCATCATTCAAATTAACCGAGCGAATTCATGCTAAAACCGTACAATTATCAAACGATGGACTGAACGCAGCCAGCGCAACAATATGGGACACCAACGGCAATATGCGCAAATCCGATTGGCATGCACAAACCCTACTTAATCCACAAACCGTACTGGACAGATACCTGCAACCAGACCAGATTTCGTTCTGGAATCTGCCCCGGTTTATCCACAAAATGTCTGAAATTGGCGCACCAGTTCGCGGTCATCTGGTTCAGTTTTGGACACTGTTATTCCTGCCACTGACTATGATTGCGATGGCAACATTGGGGGTTGCATTTTCCCAAACGAAACAGCGCCGTAATTACAGTTTTGGTGTAAAATTCAGTATTGGTATTTTAACCTGTTTTGCATTGTACTTTATTACAAATATGTTTAACGCATTGGGTTCAACGGGTGCACTGCCACCATTACTGGCAATTATCGCCCCACCATTAATTATTATCGCAGGTGCTGGAATATTTATCACCAGTTTTGACACAATCTAAACCTAAGGACAATCACTATGCCATTACGTAAGAAAAAGAATAACACATTCATAAAAATTCTAATCTGGGCAATTGTCTTGGCTTTAATTGCGCTGATGATAATTTCATTTGCACCGGTTCAACATATGAATGAAATTGTGGTATATCCGTGAATTACATAGAAATATTTTTAGAAGCCCTGGCCGCAGAACGTGGTCGCAGCACCCAAACCCTGCGCAGTTATGAATCAGACCTACGCCTGGCCAACGATGCGATTTCTGGTGGCTTGATGGGCGCAGATTCAGACGCATTACAATCATACCTGTCTGAATTGGATGAAAAACCAACATCCATCGCACGCAAGGCATCTGCCCTGCGTGGGTTTTATAAATTTTTAATGATTGAAAAAATTATCACAAAGAACCCAGCGTCCAACCTTGAAATTCCAAAACGTGGTCGCGCATTACCTAAATTTTTATCCGCCAAAGAAATCGATTTATTAATATCATCTGCGGGCGACATCAAAACATCTGTACGCCTGCGCGCAATGATTGAGTTATTGTATGCATCGGGATTGCGTGTATCTGAATTATGTGAATTACCAATGACCGCAATCTTGGGCAATAAATTACTTATCCACGGTAAAGGCGCCAAAGAACGCATTGTCCCAATGCACAGTGGCGCAATCAATGCACTTAATAAATGGCTGAATGTACGTGGTGACGATGAATCAAGATTTGTATTTCCATCGCGCGGGACATCTGGCCACATAACACGTGACGCATTTTTTAAGCTAATAAAAAAATGTGCTACATTGGCGGGCATCGACCCCAGCCGCGTATCACCACACGTACTGCGCCATTCTTTTGCATCACACCTATTGGCGGGGGGCGCAAACCTGCGTGCGATACAAACAATGCTGGGGCACGAAGACATTTCAACAACCCAGATTTATACCCACGTAATGCCTGAGCAACTGCGTGAAACAATCGAATTACATCACCCGCTATCCAACACAAAGGTTGATAATAAATGATAAAAAAATGTGATAAACCAGGCTGTACCAAGGCCGGCACATGTCGCGCCCCTAAATCACGTGAATTGCGTGATTACTGGTTTTTCTGTCCGGAACACGCGGCAGAATATAATAAAAATTGGAACTATTACGCCGATATGACAGCGGACGAAATCGAAGACGATTGGGAACGTCAAACGTTTGGTGCACCATTAAAAGACAAAGACACCGCCAACGCGGACGCAACCGATTATGCAAAATTTATAAACGATTTTATCACAGGCCGTTCGGCATTTGACCGAATGCCCGCCAAAAGCAAACTACCCACAAATGTAGTATCATCATTAAAGGTTTTTGATCTTGGGATATCTGCCACATGGCGTGAAATTGGGGTTAAATACCGCGCACTAGCAAAAAAATACCACCCCGACACAGCAACCGATAAAAAGAATGCAGCGACCGAATTTGCCCGTATTTCCGCCGCATATGAAATATTAAAGAAACATTTTGGGAAAAAGTAAAATCCCCTGCCCCAATAAATCAATTAGAATGATTTAGATAAAAAGAAATCGGGCATCGTAGTGTACAAGCCGCTACATGAGATACCCGATTTGTTTTTAGATGAATTATTATAATTGATTTAAAAACGCGATTGCGTCCATGGCGGCCGAACATCCCGTCCCCACCGCCGTCGCAATCTGCATCTTTAACTCCGAATGCACATCACCAGCGACAAAGATTCCCGCTGGCATTTTGCACGGTGCTAAACGCCCCATCGAATCACGCGCAACATCTTCGGACAGATAATCTGTGTTCGCTTCGTGTCCAATTGCAACAAATAATCCATCTATTTCAATTTCCGCCCCGTCTGTTGTCGTGACGACTAAACGACCATCCGTGTTCCCCGGCTTTTCTGCGATTTTCGCCAAATCTGTATTGAATAAGCATTCGATATTTTCACGTGCCGCCACACGTTCACGCAAAACCGCCTCAGCCCGGGTAAATGCCCCCTTGCGATAGACGATTTTTACAGATTTTGCCAAGTCCGCCAGATACAACGCATCATTCAGCGCACTGTTACCACCGCCCATAACCATTACATCTTTATAACTGTAAAAGAATCCATCACACGTTGCACAATACGAAACGCCCCGCCCCATTAATTCACGTGCACCTTCTATTTCCAATTTTCTTGGGGATGCACCCGTTGCAATGATAACCGTTTTACCAACATAGCGTGCACCATTATCACACAATACGTTAAAGCCAGATTCTGAGTCCCCATCAATACTTTTAGCAGACGTGAATACAATTTCCGCACCAAATGTTTCGGCTTGTTTTTTCATAAATTCCGCCAGTTCCATCCCAGAACCCGCCCAGCCTGGATAATTTTCCAATGTTGCGATACCCGCCATCTGACCACCCAAACGGTCACCACCCAGAACAATTGTCTTTTTATTTGCACGCCCTGTATACAATGCCGCCGTCAAACCCGCCGGTCCAGAACCTAAAATAATAACATCATAGACATTCACATTATCTGTCATAATACAGCCCTTCCCTTTATTGTTTTCGGGCAAAGCATACACAAATTAATCCCCCTATGCAAACAAAATCGCCAAAAACGAATATATTGCTTTTTTATACGAATAGTCTTATAATAACAATAATATGAAATGTGAATTTAGTTTTTTCAGTTTTTCTTCATCCCCGTTGGGGGAATAATTTATCTGTGTACTTTTTCATAATTTTGCATACAATAACAAACAATTAAACAAATCCATAAGGGGATAAAATATGTTGGATATTAAATTTATTCGTGAAAACCCAAATACCGTAAAACGTGCCTGTGAATTAAAGGGCATAACAGACCGTACCGATGAAATCTTGGCACTGGATACACGTGTTCGTGAATTAAAGACAATTACACAAAGCAAAACCGCTGAAAAAAATAAAATCACACGCGAAATACCAACTGCCACAGACCGTGCGCCACTGATTGCGCGTTCCAAAGAAATCGCAAATGAAATCGCAGCAGATATGGCAGAACTGGCTGAGCGTGAAGCCGAACTGGACGATTTACTGCGTCGCGTTCCACAAATCCCAGCCGACACCGTACCATTCGGCAAAAGTGATGCCGATAATGTTGAGGTTCGCCGTGTTGGCACACCACGTGAATTCGACTTTACACCACGTGCCCAGTGGGACTTGCTAGAAATGAATGGCTGGTGGAAACCTGAAAAAATAGCAAGCATTTGTGGCACACGTACATACGCCCTGTTTGGCGAAGCCGCTGAACTGGAACTGGCTATTCAAACATATGTACTGCAAAAATTAATGGCTAAAGGTTTTACATTCGTAAACTGCCCCGCGATTACCAAACCACAAACAATATTTAATGCTGGCCACTTTATGGGTTCAGACCCATCTGTTATGGCAAACGATGTATTTATGCTGACCGACACAGACAGATGCTTGGCAGGAACAGCTGAAATTATTCTAAACTCACTACACAGTGATGAGGTATTAAATGAAAAAGACCTGCCGATTAAATACGCTGGTTTTTCACCATGTTTCCGCAAAGAAGCCGGCGCTGCAGGTCGTGACACCCGCGGAATCGTGCGTATACATCAATTTAATAAGGTTGAACAATACATCTATTGCACACCAGAACAGTCTGATGAAATGCACGAACATTTATTGAACAACCTGTGCGAAGTTATGGCAGATTTAGAATTACCATACCGTGTTATCGAAGCATGCACTGGCGATATGGGATTCAACAAAGTAAAAATGCACGATGTCGAAGCCTGGTTCCCAAGCGAAAACGCATATCGTGAATTGGGTTCTTGTTCTTCGATTGGTCAATTCCAAGCACGCCGCACAAACACCCGCTATCGTGCAGCCGATGGCACGATTCAGTTCTGTGCAACATTAAATAATACTGGGATTGCCTTGCCACGTGCAATTGTGCCAGTAATTGAAAACCACCAAAATCCAGATGGCTCGGTCAATATTCCGAAATGCTTACAACCCCTGATGGGTGGCCGCACCAAAATCGGCGGCAAACATTAATAAAAAATCCCCCAACCGGGGGATTTTTTATTTTTGAAAATTATAGGCCAACTGTTTCAACGGGCGCACCAATGGATTCGAATCCATAATATCTACAACCTGTTGTGTACGCTGGGCCGTTTTTTTAATCTCATCCGCAAAGCGTTGTGCATTATCGCGAAAACTCGCCCGATTAGACGTTCTGTCATATTCCCAATTTTGTATCAATCCAGCCAATTTATACAGATCATGATACAATTCAGATGAATAGCACGCATTTTTTACAGTTTCAGCAAACTGTTCACGCGGACCGTGCACGATATAAAACGCATCAACAGGCCCTATACCATTTTCTTTGGCATATTCAACCGCCCGATTATTCCAATCGCCCTGTGTATCAGCACGCGAAAAATATTTTTTTGGGTTGTTAAAAACGCCTTCCAAGTATCGCAATGCCACACCTGCATCACGACGAGCTGTTTTTGGTAAAGACTTCCAGTGTTTTTTCAAATCTGAACGTACCAAGACATAGTAATTAAACAATGCCTTTTTTATATCATTGTATACCCAATCACTTGTCATTTTTGGATAACGTCTGATCAGATTTTTTTTCATTACCTGACTCTTTTATCTTATTTCTGCAAACAAAATTGCTTCATCATCGCACGGCCCTGTAAAACCTTGGCCTTATTTTGTGCAACAGTTGCCTTACGTGGCAAATACCATGTACATTCAAATGTATTTGCACCCGTCTGAACAGTTTTTTGTTCAGACAACTTGTTATATGCAGCACGCAATTTTTTTGCCTTGATGCGACTTTTTGCCTGTCGCTCTGCCAAATACAACGCACGCAAAATTGTTTCATATTCTGCAATCAACTTTGCATTACCATTAACCAGATTACGCAAATCAAGCAACGCCAAACTCGCACCTGCTTTACTAAATTCATATTTCATCATTGTTAACTCCTTTGGTTTCATCAAACTCACACTTATTAATATAGACAAATTTTTACGAATGTCAATATTAGATCATAAAAAAAGTTGAAAAATCCTATTTTTAAGTATACCCTGTATCCGATTAGGCTAAAAATATGGGGCAAAAAATATGAAAATTCGCAATATTGCAATTATCGCACACGTTGACCACGGTAAAACAACACTGGTTGACAATATGTTGAAACAGGCGGGAACTTTCCGCGAAAACGAACACATTGATGAGCGCGTAATGGACAGTGGCGACATCGAACGCGAACGCGGCATTACTATTTCTGCAAAGCCAACATCTATCCAGTGGGGCGAATACAAAATTAACATCGTTGACACACCAGGCCACGCAGACTTTGGTGGCGAAGTTGAACGTATTCTGTCTATGGTTGATGGAGTTGTGTTATTGGTTGACAGTTCCGAAGGTCCACTGCCCCAGACCAAGTTCGTATTGTCCAAGGCATTAAAACTGGGGTTGCGTCCGATTGTCTGCATCAACAAAGTTGACCGTTCTGACGCGCGCCCAGACGAAGTTTTAACTGAAACATTTGACCTGTTTGATAAACTGGGGGCGACCGATTCCCAACTTGATTTCCCATATTTATATTCTGTTGGCCGTGACGGTTGGGCGGTTCGCGATTTGAACGATGAACGCAAAGACTTGACCCCACTGTTCCAATTAATCGTTGACCACGTACCAGCCCCAGACTGCAATGGCACACGTTGCCAACTGGATGCACCATTTACAATGCTGGCAACCACACTAGAAGCCGACCCATACGTTGGTCGTATTTTAACTGGGAAAATAGAATCAGGCACTGTTCGTGTTGGTCAATCGGTCAAAGCAATCAATATGAACGGCGAATTTATAGAAAACGCTAAAATCACAAAAATTATTGAACATCGTGGCGTTGAAAAAGTTTCGCGCGATACCGCATCGGCCGGTGACATTGTCGTAGTTGCTGGTTTTTCCAAGGCAACGGTATCTGACACCCTGTGTGCGCCAGAGGTTACCGAACCAATCCCTGCAATGCCAATTGATCCACCAACCTTGACTATGACGTTCTTTGTAAACACATCTCCTTTAGCAGGTAAAAGTGGTAAAAAATTAACATCACGTATGATTGGCGAACGTTTATTCAAAGAAGCCGAAACAAATATCGCCCTGCGCGTTGAACAAAGCGAAAACAACGAAGCGTTCGAGGTATCTGGTCGTGGAGAATTACAGTTGGGCATTTTAATTGAAACAATGCGCCGCGAAGGTTTTGAATTATCTGTATCGCGTCCACGCGTTGTAATGCACACCGATGAAAATGGCAATAAATTAGAACCAATCGAAGACGTTGTAATTGACGTAGACGATGAATTTAGTGGCGTTGTTATTGAAAAAATGACCAAGCGCAAAGCCACAATCACAGAAATGAAGGCATCTGGCAACGGCAAAACCCGTATTGTATTTTCTGCGCCATCACGTGGTCTGATTGGCTATTTATCTGAATTCCGCACGGATACACGTGGCACGGGCATTATGAACCGCGTATTTGATAAATACGATGAATACCGTGGTCCAATCCAACAATACCGCCCAGGCGTTCTGGTTTCTATGGAAAAAGGTGCAGCAGCAACATATGCACTGTTTAACCTGCAACCACGTGGTACATTGTTCATCGAGCCACAAACCGAAGTTTATTCAGGTATGATTATCGGCGAACACAGCAAAGAAAACGATTTGGAAGTTAATCCGATTAAGGGCAAAGAATTAACCAACATGCGTTCGGTAACTGCGGATGAAAAGTTATTCTTGGCACCACCACGCCGTATTTCTTTGGAAGAAGCCCTGTCCTATATCTTGGACGACGAACTGGTAGAAGTTACCCCCGCCACAATTCGTCTGCGCAAGAAAGAATTGGACAGCAACACACGTAAAAAATTAAAAAAACACGTTGAAGAATAACCCCCCATCGCTATGAGAAAATCATAGCGATTTTTATTTAAGATGCTACAATATCAATAAATGAAAAACGTAAAACGCCTTTTTCTATTCGCAGGATATGATAAACACGGCATTATTGATACGTCCTTGGTTATGTATGTTTCTGCGCTGAATAAACTGGGGGATGTTGTTGTCTGTATGGATTCAGACTGTGACGATTCCGAATTAAAAAAACTAAACAAACTCACATTACACGCCGCAGCAGCACGCCACAGTGAATATGACTTTGGTTCTTACAAGCGTGCATATACTTGGGCGCGCGAAAATATCGATATTAATAAATACGATTTTGTTTATATGGTAAATGATTCTATGTACGGTCCATTATTCGATTTGGCGCCATACCTGGAAAACCTAGAATCAAAAAATCTGGATGCGTTTGGTATGGTAAAAAATCCACACCGCACATCACCACACATCCAGTCTTGGTTTATCGGTATGCGCAAATCTGTATTTATGTCAGATTGGTTTAACGATTTATTGCAGTCTGTCCGCCACCAAGAAAATAAATGCCTTGTAACAGTTCTGTACGAACACGGATTTACAAAACGTTTAATTGAAAACAATCTGTCGTGGGATGCGCTTTATTCTGCGCCAAGGCGTTCAATTTATAACCGCATAAAATATTTCTATAAACGCAAAATGCCGTTTATTAAAAAGTTAGCAATTTCACGTCATTATGGCGCATTGGGACGACAACTACTATACATATTAAATCACACAGATTCAAAAACACGCAACATAATACTGACCTGTGCGGAACGTGTATACGGTGCCGAATACATATCAAGAATATTAACACGCAACCCATTAAAAATTATATATCGCAATATCAGATACACAATTCATAAACTAAGGAACGAAGGCATATGAAACCTAAACCATTAAAACGTATTGCCGCCATTACAATGGCACGCAACGATGAATTTTTTCTGTCCCGCTGGATTGAATATTACGGCGAACAAATTGGGTATGAAAACCTGTATATTTATCTGGACGGCACAGATCAAACAGTGCCAGAGAACGCAGGTGCAGCACACGTAACAAAACTGCCCCACACAGATATGTCACGCGCCGCTGGCGACAAATACCGCATTGGGTTAATGTCAGAACTGGCAAAAAAACTGTTTAATGAATACGACATTGTAATCGGATGCGACTGCGATGAATTTCTAATTGTTGACCCAAACCTAAATATTGAATTAGCCGAATATTTATCAAACAAAAAATTTAACACAACATTATCTGGTCTGGGGCTGGACGTGGGACAACATATGAAATATGAACAGCCACTGGATACAACCAAGCCATTCTTAGAACAACGCGGATTTGCATTTTTATCTACGCGATACACCAAGCCAGTTGTGCTGAACAAGCCTGCCCAGTGGGGGTCTGGATTTCATCGTGTAAAAAAACATAATTTCCATATTGATAAGAATTTATATCTGTTGCACTTTGGCGCAGTTGATATGGATATGTTATTGGCCAAGGCTGCCAAACGTGGCGAAGACTGGGTAAATCACCTGAAACGTCGTGGCAACGGAACGATTAACGATGTAACTAATCGCCCTGCCCGCGGTGAAAAATGGATAAAAATCGCCCGCACAATTCAAACTTATATCCGCGCACCATACGCACTTAATAAACCAAATATGTGCGGAATGAAAATCGTTGTTAAAATTCCAGAACGTTTTCAAAAATCAGGGGTATAAACGATGAAAGATAAAGAATTAAAAATCGATTTAGTATATCTATGGGTTGACGATACCGACAAAGAATGGCGCGCCCAGAAAAACAAATGGCAAGAAATCATCAAAGGCGAGAAACCAGTATCTGACTATGCCACAACAGAGGCACGCTGGCGCGACAACGGCGAATTTTTATATTCCCTGCGCAGCGTAGAACAATTTGTTCCTTGGGTTAATCATATTTATATTATCACAGGATTTAATCAAGTACCAAAGTGGTTAAACACCAAACATCCGAAAATAACAATTGTTCCCCACGAACAAATTATACCACACGATGCCATTCCTACTTTTAATTCCAGTTCCATAGAAATGTGTATTCCAAACATTCCAGGTCTATCAGAACACTTTCTGTTACTAAACGATGATATGTTTTTTAATCGCCCCCTTACCCCCAGTTTCTTTTATGACCAACAGGGCCGCGCAATTGTTCGATACAGCAGTCATCACGGCTGTTGCAAGGATATAAACGAATGGAAATCCCGTGTTAGCGAATACGATCAAACGCTAATTTTATCTGCAGAATTTATAGAACACGTTTTTGGTCACGATGTCTATAAATACCGACCATCGCACGGAATAGATCCATATCTAAAATCTTCTTGGCAAGAATGCCGTAACCACCCAATGATAACAAACCAAATAGACAAACAAATTCGCAACAAGTTTCGCACAAATAACGAAGTTCAACGTTGGTTATTTAACCTATATGATTTAGTGACTGGTCGTGCAGTATTTGTTCACAGTCGCGCCAGAAAACACTCACGTCACAGAATAACCAACGCAATATACAATATGATTTTTGCGCGAACAACTCGCAATTCTCCTGTTATATGCACAGACACATCCAGTGCCCGCAAGGCGTTGTTACGTGCACCAATATTCTGTATTAACGACTCAAGCGATACAGATGAAACAATTTTACAACATAACGCAAAATTTATGGCGGAACGCTTTCCAAACAAATCATCATTTGAAAAATAAAAAACGGGCAAAGCCCGTTTTTTATTTGCTCTTAGACAATTTTATAAAGTTACGAATATCCCCTGCCAGACTTTCTGCCCGCTTGTTTGGCGGGTTATCGAACACCCCTGCTTTATCCAAATCACAGAACCACAAACGAGCATTTTTTAATTCATCATCTGACTGTAAATATTTGATTTTCATAAACGCTTTTTGTATAAATAGCCACAAGAAATTTTCACTCCATTTTTGGAACTGATAATCCGTAGCCCCCTGTTTATACTTTTTATAAACATCATCAATTCCGACACACAACCCCTGCATAATACGCAGCTGCTTTGCGCTTAATACAATACCACCGAAATTCGGCATATAGAAATACAATGGCAACCTAGTTATTGTCGTTCGTGGATTTCGTAATAAAACTTCACTCCACCACGGAAAATCTTCAAATAAAATCCCTTTGATAAAAGGAATATCCGCAATCAATTCACGCTTATATAAACATCTCCAAACCTGACAATGTTTAATCAGCCATTTGCGTTTTGGATTAAATTTATTGTGTGTGCGCTCGGTCGCATATTCAAACACATCGTCTGTTACACGTGTCTTTATTTTAGACAAGTCATATTTTTTATTTATACGCTTTGGAACAAAATTATTTGTATTCAATCCCAATTTATGACGAACCATCAAGTATGGACGATAAATACGATCGTATGTAAAATATACCATATCTGACTTATCTCGTTCAGACATAAAAAGAGCTATTTCCATTGTCTGGGGATGAATAAAATCATCGCTATCTACAAATAAAATATAATCACCTTTTGCGACCTGCATACCGACATTTCTAGCATCTGATGGTCCACCGTTTTCTTTATTAACTATTTTGAATCTTGCATCAAGTTTTTCAAACTTTTCTAATATTTTTATACTATTATCTGGGCTGCCGTCATTGACACAAATAACTTCCCAGTCTTGAAAAGTCTGATTCAAAATACTGGTCAAACATCTATTCAGATATATTTCGACATTATAAATTGGAATAATCACAGATATTTTCGGCATATTTTCATCCTTTTTCATCTAAACAGTTTTATTATTTTTCTAAATTTCCATAACCATATTAAATTATGTTTTTTTGCAAATTCTTTACGATATTGCTTTCCTATTTTATATTGCTGTTTCACCTTGGCATGATGCTTTGCATCCCGTGAATTCAAGGCGGAATTTTCATTAAACATATAGTGATAATTTACATTTGGTACTGTCACAATCATATTTGCTTTTTCTACTGCCTCTAACACAAATAAAGTATCTTCTTGGGCGATTAAACCAGTATCAAATTTCAACTTATGTTTTATTATAAAATCTTTACAAAACAAATAACGCCACACATAAGAATCAGTTAGCACAAAACTGTGTCTTGCTTTTTTATCAATACTACGCAATATCCTTGTTTTTTTATAGACAATAGGTTTAGCGTATTTGTTATTAGTAACATATCCAGAAACAACCATATCTGCATTATTTTGCAACGCACAATCTAACATTCGAGACAAATAATTATCATCAATAAAATCGTCTGCATCCAAGAAATAAATATATTGCCCTGTGGACTTTTTTATACCGTCATTTCTTGCCGCAGACACGCCACCGTTTTTCTTATGTATAATGACAAATCGCGAATCACGCTTTGCATATTCATCCAAAATTTCTGCACTGTTATCTGGACTGCCGTCATTGATACATATTGCCTGCCAATCTTGGAATGTCTGATTTAGTACACTGTCTAAACATCTACGCAGATATTTTTCAACATTGTACACTGGAATAATGATAGAAATCGCTGGCATATTAAATCCTTTACATTTTAATCATTTGATCAGCAAAAGAACCCGGGATTGGATTTTTCGCTTGTTGGTATGTGGTCTTTTGAAAGAATGCGCCACTTGTTACTTCATCAAACGTTTTCTTATCAAACAGTTTATCATGATATGCCCACCACAATGCATGTGTTGGATCTTGGTCAACGTGTGGTATTTCGGCAAAATATTTTTTAGCACGCTCATCATTTTCAATTAAAATCTTGAACATTAACTGATGCATAAAATAATCTATCTTTGAATTTTCATGCATCCAATAATCCAATATCATCGCACGCCACGCATCCAGCAAATACGCCCCCTTGCGCGCACGAATAAAGCAATTTTGCATAAAACTATATGGAACACCAGCATTTTGTCCTGTTAAATATACAAAGAAATCTTGGTCACTTATCCATTTTGGAATTGGTGCAGTTGCAAACCCAGTTGAATCCAACCAATATCCACCATGATTATACAATAACTCAATACGACAAATATCAGCAAAATGTGCATGCCCGATTTTACCTGCTTTGTATTTATCTACAATAACCTGGGGCAAAGAAATATAGTCAAACACAGAATCCATATCCAAAACGATTAATTCTTGTTTACAATTTTTACGAATACTTCTAAAACACGCCTTGACCAGTGGTGGTGCTTTATCTTCGCCCTGCAACCACAGTGTAAAGATTTTATCATTCTTGTCATTATTTTCCACTTCACGTTCAACCACCGCTGCAGCAGCCGGTAAATATCGCCTTAAATATTTCGAAACTATGCGCGATATAACCTCGCCCCGAACAGCCCGACGTTTTTTAGACGAACGCCACGGCCAGTTCAAAATATGTCCAAACACCGTAACCTTAGTCATCGCCCACGCTCTTGAAATATTCATAGGTCATCCTTTTTTATTTTTGGCTATTATCTGACAAATAATCCCCAGTGACCAAACCGCCAACTGGGGATATAAATCTTTACCACTCGTCTGACTCTTTCTTTACTTTTCGAAAAATATATTCCGTTTCACGCATAATACACTCCTTTTTATTATCCGATAAAATCATCTGAATAAATATTTGTCATTATGCCCTCCTTTGGTTGATTATTCTTCCGTTGGCATCACATCATCTTCATCATCCACTGGACCAGTTGTCATTTCTTCGGCGATACCAGATGAACGCGCCATAATTTTATTCAGTAATTCTTCTTGAACTTCTGGATGATCTTTCAACCATTGACGTGCGTTTGCCTCACCCTGGCCCATACGTTCACTGTTGTATGAATAGAAACTGCCTGCTTTTTCAATCAAATCATATTTCACACCCATATCCAAGATTTCACTGATTCTTGAAATACCTTCGCCATACATAATTTTGAAATCAACGGTACGGAAAGGTGGCGCAACTTTGTTTTTAACAACCTTGACCCGGGTTTCATTTCCAACAATGTTTTCTTTATCCTTAATCTGACCTGTACGACGAATATCAAGGCGCACCGACGCATAGAATTTCAGCGCATTACCACCTGATGTTGTTTCTGGGTTACCAAACATAACACCAATCTTCATACGAATTTGATTAATAAAGATTAACAAAGTGTTACTGCGCGATACAGAACCCGCCAGTTTCTTTAACGACTGACTCATCAAACGGGCAGTTGTTCCAACAAAAGAATCACCAATATTGCCTTCCAGTTCCGCCTTTGGTACCAGTGCCGCCACACTGTCAACAACAACAACATCAACTGCACCAGACTTAATCAAAGTATCTGCGATTTCCAATGCCTGTTCCCCAGAATCCGGTTGGGAAATAATTAAATTAGAAACATCAACACCCAACTTTTTTGCGTACGATGGGTCCAGCGCATTTTCCGCATCAATATATGCACATGTACCACCTTTTTTTTGGGATTCTGCAACCGCATGCAATGCCAACGTTGTTTTACCAGAACTTTCCGGACCATAGATTTCAACAATACGCCCCTTGGGATAACCGCCTACACCCAACGCAATATCCAACCCCAGAGACCCAGAAGATATCGCCTCAATATTTTGTTGGGACCCATCGCCCATTTTCATAATTGCTTCTTTACCGAATTGCTTTTGAATTTGTGCCAGCGCAGATTCTAATGCAGGATTCTTGGCCGGCGCATTATCTTTTACAACTTCTTTTTTCGCCATAATATTTCCCCTTTTATTTCGTATTAAAATCATAGCGGGGATATACTAAAAAAGCAAGGGATTCTTATCTTTTTTCCGCCAACAATATGATTGTCGACAAAACCCCAACAGCCGCAGAAATTCCCCAAACCGCAGACGTTATTCCAAACACAGAAATCACCCCCGCCGCCAATGCTGGCACAATTACACTGGGTAAATTTGCACTGGTCCGAAAGACACCATAAAATTTGGTCTGTTGTGATTTTTTCGCCGCATCAAAGAACAGCAAATCATGCACAGATTCCATTAACGCACCCGACACCTGCCACGCGATAAATATCATCAGCAATGGATACCCTGTTGCCACGGTCGCAATTGCCGCCAATCCCGCAAAAGATAAAAATCCCAACGTCAGCCAAATTTTATTTCCATACTGCTTCGTCAACTTTCCCATCGCTTCACTAAGCAATAAATACGGAATAATTCCCAACGTCAAAACCCAACCCAATGTATCTTTGCTAAAACCAGCTTCTATCACTATAATCGGCACATACAGAACACGCAGCGCACGCAACGAATAGTATCCAAAATTAACCATATACGCACGTGTCATACCCGCCGTCCGAAAGAACGCAACCATATTTTTCCACAACGCCTTGAATGTACGGCGCGGATTCACAGGTTTAATCTTTTTGTCTTCTTGAACAATGGCAAAGTACTTGAACATACCCCACCCCACCAGATATATCAAGGCAGATGCTAAAAATGCCGAACGATTTGTTCCAGAATAGTCTGCAATTGCCACCGCCACCATCGGCGCAAACAGCGCGCCAATATTTAGCCACAAATGATACCGCGCATTCAGGCGCGCCATACCAATATTACGCGAAAAATCCGACATAAATAACGGAATCAACATCACCACCAACGTTGATGCAATACCACTGGTATAGTCCAGAATAATAAACGTCCGTGGCAGTATTGAAAAACTCATCATCGCATAGCACACCACCAGCATCAGCAACACAAAGTAAAAAACACGCACCTTGGAAAAGCGTCTAAATATTTCATTTGCGAACAAACCAACAATTAAACAGAACGCAGAATACAGCGCAACATAAACACCAACCGTTGCCGAAGACCGAAATATATCCAGAATAACCAGCGAATAAACCGCATTATAAATACCGTCTGCAACCCCGGTAAACAACCCCAGATTTGCAAACGAAAACCCACTAACTTTATTATTAACTGAAATATACTTATCCCGTGCCATAGGTATAATTATATCACAAACCCACCCATTTTACTAAGACAAATAAAATTTTATCTAAGATTTGCAAGTTGATTAAACGCAGACATATTCGTATGCGCCAAGGCGATTGCGATTGCATCGGCCTCATCTGCGGTTTTAGGGTTTGCGGCTGGCAATAAAATTTTCACCATTTTATCAATTGCGCTTTTGTCGGCATGACCGGCGCCGGTCAGGGCCTTTTTAATTTTATTGGGTTCGTATTCAAATACGGGAATATCGCGATTTGACACCGCAACAATTGCCGCCGCGCGTGCGTGTCCCAGAATTAATGTTGTTTTTGGGTTTTTGTTCACAAATGTAATTTCAATGCTGCATTCGTCGGGCGCAAACATTTCACACAGTTCGGACACACCACGAAAAATTGTCGCCAGGCGTTCTGCAAACGGCAATGTGGTTTTGGGTAATATAACACCACTGGCAATATACTTACGCGACTGACCCGCGGTATCAACAACCGCCCACCCAGTATGCAAAAGCCCGGGATCAATCCCCAATACACGTTTCGTCATTTTGATTTTTTCACAACCCTGCGCTTTGTTGTTTTAACTTCTGTAGCACTGATGATATGTTTATACATACCCAACCAAGGAATACGAACACCCCACGTTTTAATTTTATACTTTTTTCCTTTTTTTAGTTTGCCTTGCAATTCATCGCTTTTGAATTTCCAAAACCAAATACAGTTTGTATTTTTGATTGCCTGACCTTTGGTTGTATAAACCATATAGTGCGATACGGTTGTACGATTTTCACCTGTACCGTGACTTGATACGACCATCCCTTTGTCGGACACTGTAATAGTATCCTTGGCAACAGTAAGCCGACACCACAAACAATGAATTAGCATTAGCGTCAATACCAAGCCTACAAAGATACCGACACCCAGTGTTTCTATTAACTTTTCTTCCATATCATCCCCCTTGGATTTTTTATTTCCTAAAACTTATTTTTCCCACCGCATCATAGCCAAAGTACTTATTGATACGTTGTGTAATCTCGTCAGCCATATATGACAGTTGTAATGTATACGCTGGATTTGTTGGGCGAATTGTCACATTAAATTTATCATCACGCATTTTTTTTATCGCCGCCAATGTTGCAATCGCGGCAATGTCCCGCCCCATAATCTCAGCCCAACGTGCCACCAAATCAGAATCTGATGCGCGCGCGCCGAACATTTTCAAAAATCCACCCATAACACCAGCCATACTTTGTGGCCGTGCGGCACGTTTTGAAAATTTGTCTTCATTATTGTGGTTTGACATAACTGTACACTTTCGGCATCAAGATAAACATTTGACCTTGGGCATGCTGACCCTGGGCCAGTTTATACGCTTCATCGCCCGAGCCAAAGAATATATCTGCACGAATCCAACCACGAATTGCACTGCCGGTATCTTGGGCAATCATCAAGCGACGGAACGGACGACCATCGGACAAATTAGTATTGATATAAACCGGTAACCCCAGTGTGTATAAATCATCATCCATTGCAATACTGCGAATCTTGGACAATGGCGTACCCAACTTTCCAATTACATCTACGGGCTTAGATTCATAGAAATAAACATAGCGCGGATTTGAATAAATTACATCACGTGCCAGTGACTGATTTTGTTTCAAATGTGTCCAAACCGCATCGGCCGAATAACCACCAGCGGGGCGAATACCACGACGACGCAGTTCTTCACCAATTGATTTGAACGGCATATCATTTACAGCGGCGAAGTTTAATTTGATATTTGTGCCATCTTCCAGACGCAAAACCCCAGACCCTTGGATTTGAATATTTTGCACATCAACAATATTTGCCCAGTAAAGAACACGCCCAATACCCTTTTCAACAATATCTTTTTTTGCAATGCCTTTGTAATTGCGCCCATCGGTCGGGATTCCCATCAGCGGTTCATTACACTTGGCTGTTTTCGTACGACAACCTGGGATTACCGGTGAATAGTATCCGGTATACGTTCCCTTGTCTCCGCCGTTATCATTAAAGATTTGATATGGCTGAAAATGAGATTCAAACCACGCACGCACTGTTGCCACGTCTGCAGATGCACTTGGCAACATACGACATTTTTCATCAAACAGTTCTTTATCTGGCATCACGCGCCCAACGTATTGAATGCGCGCCTTGCACGAATTACGAAACGCCTGCAACGCATATCGCACATCGTCATCACGCCACCCCGTCAACTGAGAATAAGAAACCCGCTTAAAATTAGATGGCACCACAGAATTATCAGACGATGACGTTGGCGTTGAAACATCACACGATGCCAATACTAACACTGTGAAAACAATCCCAAAAACCTTTAAAAATAAATTTCTCATACTTTATACCCCGTCCCCACTTGTAAAATATTTTTATAATGCTATATTACCATAAAAGACAAAGCTAAGTCCAGTGTCTTAAAACGCCAGAAAAGGAGAACAAATAATGGCAAAATTCAATATCATATCTCAGTTTTTAAAAGACATCTCTTTTGAAAGTCCAAACGTACCAGAACTGTTTTTCAAACAGGACAACGGCCAGGCTAAACTTGAAATCAACATCGACATCCAGATTAAGGGCGCAGAAAACAACCTGTTTATGGTTGATTTGATTACCAAGGTTCATTCTAAATTAGAAGCCGGCGAAAAATCTATTTTCTTGATTGAATCTACATATTCTGGCTTGGTTCAAATGGAAGAAGAAAAAGACGAAGAAGCAAAAAAACGCACATTGTTGATTGATGTACCAACATTATTGTTCCCAGCGGTACGTGCGTTAATTACCCGTTTGACAAGTGAATCTGGATTCCCAACATTCGCAATGCAGCCGGTTGATTTCGCTCAACTGTACGAACAAAAACAAGCAAAATAAAAATCCCCCGTTTGGGGGATTTTTTTAACGTGGACCGCCACCACCTCCCATTGGACCGCGCATTCGTCCCTGTTGTCCAGACGACATCGTTTTTGCGCCAACGCGTCCTGTTACAATGCGGTCGCCCATTTGAATTTCATCAGATATAATTTCTGTTTCGGTTGCAGTACTTAAGCCCTTTTTATATGGAATAAGAACAATCTTGTCATCACGCATTAATATCAAGTGGGTTTGTGGGGTTGCACCATTGATATCCAAATCATCAACAATTCCATTAAATGAACGAACCAAGAACGCAGAATTTGCCGCCTTCCATACATTTTGTTTTTCAGAAATGATAATTGTCACGAATGCAGTCATACCCGGTTTCAGGCGCAAATCTGTATTATCGACGTCAATTACAACAGTATAAACAACAACGTTTGATGTGACCGTTGGTGACAGGCGGATTTGACGTACCACCCCTTCGAATGTTTCGGTTGGATATGCGTCAACTGTAAAGGTAACGGGTTGACCATCTGTGATTACACCAATGTCAGCCTCTGACACGGATGTTTCAATTTGCATTTTTGTTAAGTCTTCGGCAATTTCAAACAAATCTGGTGTTTGGAAAGATGCGGCAACAGTTTGACCGACGTCAACTTTGCGCGATATGACCGTGCCGTTAACCGGTGATGTAATTGTCGCATAACCCAGATTTGTTACCGCGCGGTCGTATGTAGATTGTGCGCGTTTCACAGATGCCTCGGCTTGGGTGTATGAGGTTTCAGATTGTTCCATTTCTGCACGGGAAATAAAACCTTCGCTATATAAATATTTATTACGTTCATATTCATTTTTTGCATAATCACGTTGTGAAATCGCACTATCCAATGATGCTTTTGCTTCATCAACAGATGCTTGCAAAACAGATGGTTCAATCGTTAATAAAACATCACCTTTTTCAACCGTAGAATTAAAATCAACATACAAATTATCAATTGTACCAGATACTTGTGACCCAACGTTGACAGTGTTTACAGGTTGAATTTCGCCTGTGGCGGTTACCACCTGGCGCAGGTCGCCACGTGTAATGCGTGTCATAGAATATTCGGCACGCTTATTTTCATCGCCACTAAATATAAACATCCCACCTAATGTGGCAACAATTAAAATCATAATCCACCAGCGTTTGCGCCACAGCCAAGAGAGCAGTCGCTTGTACCAAGGACGTTTTGACGTTGTGGTTTGTGCAACTTTTTTATTATTCACTTTCTTTGCCATTGTTTTCTTCCTTTTCTATTTCCGCTTTAATATCACCAATTGATAACGCGACCGCTGCACGCTTTGTAAACAAGTCATAGCGCGCGGCATTGTATTGCTTTTGTGCATCCAGCAATTCAGACTGAGCCGTTTGCCAATCCAACATTGTTGCGCGTCCAACCTTGTACATACCAGATGTCACACGTTCGGATTCAGTTGCTGATTTCAATAAAGTTTCAGTTTGAGTTAAAACCTTTTGTGCGGTTTTATAATTCTGATATGCAGTAAATACATCCAGTGATGCATTGTCATTTATGTTGCGTTCTGTTTCAATCGCACGTTCATAGTTTGCCTGGGCGGATTTAATTCCGTACATATTTGCAAAGCCTGCGAATATTGGCATTGATGCGCGAATACCAATACTGCCACTGATGTTATCTTGACCTGCGCCATATGTTTCAGATGGTGTATCATTCCAAGACAATGACCCAGATGCAGAAATTGATGGCAGATTTTTCAAAAATGCGCTGTTGCGGCGATGCCACGCAGAATCTTTGTTCGCAGATGCGCGTAATAAATCAGGACGTTGTTTTTGCGCCAATTCAAATAATTCGTCCAATGATTTAGTATCACCAGGTGTCCCAATTTCCGCTGGCAAATCTGCAATATTTAATTCGTCATCTGCGGAATAAGACAATTGTGCCAATAATTTCCCTTTGGCGATTTCACGATTGTTTTTTGTGCGCTCTAAATCTAACTCACGACTGGCCAATGTGGTGTCTGCCTTTAATACATCCGCCTTGGCAACCGAGCCTGCTTTGAATTTTTTAGTTGCCATTTCCTGGGCGGTTTTTGCAACAGATAATAATTTTTCAGCAGATTTTACATCAGCTTCTGCGTTTAATAATGAATAGTATGAACCAATTAAACCATAGATATAATTTTGAACATTTTCATCATAGTCAAATCCCGCCGCCTGCCAGGCATTAATCAGCTGTCTTTGGTCAGATAAACGCTTGCCAAAATCAAATATCAGATACGATGCAGACAATGATGCACCATATGACCAATCCCCCCATTCTTTGTTGCGATATGGCAGTGATGCGTTAGCGCTGGCACTAACACTGGGTAAATAATTTGCGTAGCCAGCGTTTTTTGAATATCTTGACGATTCATATGCCAGATACGATGCCGCTGTTTGTGGGTTGCGACACAGCCCAAGCTCTATAACATCAGGCAAGGATAAAAGTTCAGACGGAGCAGTTGTGCGTGTGGCGCAGTTGTCGATTGCCCCAAAAGCATAAAATGGCACCATAAAAAACGCTAAAAACGACAATTTTCTCATAAAATTCTCTCTCACATAAAATTCTTTTTACATTTTATACATTTTTCTATTGAATTACAATTTTTTTTTGCGTAATATGCCATCACACAGTTAAGGCTTGGTGGCAGAGTGGTTATGCAGAGGACTGCAAATCCTTGGATGCCGGTTCGATTCCGACCCAAGCCTCCAAATAAAAAATGTCCGCTTGTCGGGCATTTTTTGTTTGGAAATTTAGGAAGAGTCATCGAACCGGTACGGTTCGCATACGAGCCGAGATTTGTCGTGTGCAATAAGCACCCTGCACACGACGAATCCGTGCGAGTGGTGAGTCAAGTTGCGTTTAGCAACGGTCGCCAAAGGTGATGCGAACATTCCGACCCAAGCCTCCAAATAAAAAACACCCGAATGGGTGTTTTTTTTGTTTCTTGTTTATGTGTTTTTTATTTATTATCATAATTCCTATGATAAACGTTATAACATTAACTGATTACAGAAATCACGACGCCTGTCGTATAAATACGTATGGGCGGGGTAATGTTATTATAACCGGTCCAAATGGTGCAGGAAAAACAGCCGTGCTGGAAGCGGTATCAATGTTGTCTGGTGATCGTGGTATGCGTGGCGCAGATATGCGTGATATTGCACGATTTAATGGTTGTGGCGGATTTTCTGTGTTTGCAACATTAGCGGACGAGACAGATATATCCGTTACGTTTAGTGCGGGCGATTCTAATCGGCGCGCCAAGATAGACGGCGACAGTGCCCCACTATCCGAACTGGGGAAACATTTACGTATTGTATGGTTGACCCCACGTGAAGACAGATTATTTGTTGATGGTGCGTCTGAACGTCGTGCGTTTTTTGATAGATTGGCTGGGGCATTTGATGTATCGCATACGGGACGTGTGGCGCGCTTAACTAAGTTATTATCCGAACGCGCATTTGCGTTAAAAAGCGGAGCGGATTCACATTGGATAAATGCACTTGATTCACAAATCGCAGGGGCGGCAGTTGCCGTGGCAACGGCGCGTATTCAATATGCCGGACAATTAAATTATTTTCTTGACCGATGCGCGGTGTCTGTATCGGGCAAGATAGAGCAAATGTTAATAGATGGGCTGTCATCGGGCGATACAGAGCGCGCGTATCTGGAATACCTGCAAAATACCCGCGAATTAATTGGTGATAAAATGGTCTTGGACGGTCCGCACAAGTCTGACTTTGGTGTGTTTAATAATAAATTAAATTTGCCAGTGCATTTGACCAGTACTGGTCAGCAAAAAACCATTTTGTTAGATTTGATTTTAGCACACGCAAAATTGATTCATTTTAAAACTGGTGCACGGCCGCTGATATTACTGGACGAAGCGGCGGCGCATCTGGATTCAGACGCACGTACAAAGTTGTTTTCAGACCTGGCAGATGCCAATGCCCAAGTCTGGGCAACGGGTATAGATGCAGATGTTTTCAAAGATGTTCCAAATGCTGTATTTGTTGCTTGCGAAAATGGGCAAATAAATAATATACTGGTACCTGAGGTATAAAATGGCACGTATTGATTATCAAACATTATTAGACAATGCATTAAAGTCTGTTGTCAAAGATGCATTAATTCACGCCCAGGTAAATGGTCTGGGGGATGGAACACATTTTTTTATCACGTTTAAGACACGTGACCCAGGCGTTGTTTTGCCGGATTTCTTGCGTATGCGCTATCCTGACATTATGACAATTGTGTTGCAGTATTCTTATAATAACCTGAATGTGTCAGAACGTGAATTTGGTGTTCAATTAACATTTGACGGTCGTCCGTTCTTTATTCGTGTGCCGTTTTCTGCGCTGGTTGAATTCAAAGATCCATCGGTTGATTTTATGTTATCGTTTCATCCAAAAAATCAGGTTGCGCCCGATAATGATATGGAATTACCATTAGATGAAAAGCCGGGGACTGTGCCGGATAATAAACGTGTTGTATCGTTGGACGAATTTAGAAAGAACAAGAAATAAAAATGCCCAAATGGGCATTTTTATTTTAATGTAATCATTAATCCACAATGGTCTGTTGGTTTTTCTGCCAAACGTGGTTCTAAATCAATTTCACAGTTTTTAACCATTTCCATTGCAGTTTTGTTGCACAGGAAATAATCTAAGCGCAACCCCTGTTTATTACCAACAGTGTCACGTCCACGATATCCATACCAAGTATAATCAACTTCATCTGGATGCAAAGTGCGCCACGCATCAATCCAACCCATATTTAACCACTGGTTCATTATTTCACGTGCCGCTGGTGCTGAAATTGCGATACCTTCGTAATTTTTTGGCTTCCAGATATCGCGATCTTCGATTGCAACATTAAAGTCACCACCGATAATCACAGCCTCAGCTGAGTTAGTATATTGTTCAATATATTTTGTAAATGCATTCATCCATTCTAATTTATATGGGAATTTTGGTGAATCGACAGTATCTCCATTTGGCATATATACATTTATAATACGCACATGCCCATCAATCACACATTCAAGAAAACGTGCGTTTACATCCGGATATGTCGGCAGGCCGCAAACAACATCTTCGATAGAATATTTAGAAAATATCGCAACACCATTCCAAGACTTTTGCCCGAATACTTTGACATTATATCCGTATTCATCAAACAAGTTATGTGGGAACGATGCGTTTTCAACTTTTATCTCTTGGACCATGATTACGTCATATTCGCCGACACGCAAAATGTCCAAGAAACTTTGCGCATGCGCACGAATACTGTTTATATTAAGGGTTAGAATTTTCATATTTGCTTTCCTGTTATTCTTAGGTATAATAACGTCAGTCCAATATAAAAACAACAAGGAAATTTTTGATATGAATATGTATAAGTTGCTGGAACAAACTGCAGAAAAACATCCAGACATTTTGTATCTGGTTCGTGAAAATGTTACATACGCTCAATTTTTAGAATTGGTCAAAGCGCGCGCTACGTCACTGGACAAAGCCGGCGTGACCAAGGGTGATGTTGTTGGTATTTTATCCCACAATATCCCAGAATTCCCAATCACAATGTTTGCGTTGTGGCGCTTGGGCGCAACAGTATTGCTGCTGGATACAAATCTGACACCATACGAATATGACAATATGGCACAGATTACAAATTGCAAAATGGTTTGTGCGGAAAAGTCTTTTGTTTACAAAACAGAACACTTCAAATTCTATGACATTACAAAAAAAGATGGTAAAGCCAATCCAGATTTGAAACCTGCGGCGGTTGAAGCATTAGATGTCGCAACAATGTCGTTTACGTCTGGTTCGACTGGTGTGCCAAAGGTTGTGCCATTAACGCACTTTAACCTGACTGAATGTGCAAATTCATTGGAAGATATGTCAGAATGGTTTAAAACAGGTGATTATTTGTATGGTTTCTTGCCAATGTATCACGTGTTTGGTTTTGCAGTTGAAATCTTGGCCACATTGCACTTTGGTGCGGGCGTGATTTTACAGCCAACTATTAATCCAAAAGAAATTATGGCGGACTTTAAGAAATATCGTCCCCAGGTTATTCCAGCTGTTCCACGTCTGTGGGAAGTTTTCCGTAATAAAATCATCGACAATGTCAAAGCCCAGAAAAAATGGTGGCTGGTGTCGTTTATTTTGAAACACGGAAAAACAATGGAAAAATTAGGATTGGGTGCACTGGTTCGCAAGGTGCAAAAACCAATCTTGGACGTATTCGGTGGTCGTGCACGCCTGCTGGTAGCCGGTGGTGCAGCAACTAAGCCAGAGGTTGAAACGTTCTATGAACGTTTGGGCCTGACATTTATTCAGGGTTATGGTTTAACAGAAACAGTTGGTCCAATCTGTATTTCAAAACCAACCAAGAAACGTTTCCCATTTGCGTTTGGTGGTCCAACCCAGAACAACGAATGTGAAATTCGTGATAAAAACGAAGAAGGCGTTGGTGTTCTGTGGGTACGTGGTCATCAGGTATTTGGTGGATATATGAATAACCCAGGCGTTAATTCCGAAGTATTCGATGAACGTGGCTTCTTTAACACTGGCGATATGGTGTCTATGGATAAAAACGGCGAATTGCACTTTGCGGGTCGCAAAAAGCAAGTTATCGTTTTGGACAGTGGCAAAAACGTTTACCCAGATGAATTAGAGGGTATGTTTATCACAATCCCAGGCGTTAAAAACGTTGCGGTCTTTGAACACGTTGTAAAGGGTAAAACAGTCACATACGGTGTATTTAGTGTTGATGCTGATATGACAATGGAAAAATTGTCTGCGGCAATTGCAGCGGCAAATAAAAAAGTTGCCAGCTATAAATGGGTAACCCATTTTGCAATGACGACCGAAGATTTACCATTGACCAGCACACAAAAAGTTAAACACCACGTTGTGCGTCAAAACTTAATTGATGGTAAATATCCAAATAAACACGAATAAAAATCCCCCGTTTGGGGGATTTTTAATCCTTTACACGGGCCAAATCATCATAAATCTTATATTTCTCATCGCCTGTTTCGCGATATTCGTATGGCGCATTTCCAATGGTATAGATAGTAAATAATTCTGTCACTTTATCGACCGCGACATTTATCATTTTTTCTGTTGCGTCAATATCGTATGGAATTGTACCAACCGCACCATTTTTCATCTGCAAAAATATCATTATCGGATTTTTTGTAATTTGCATATCTGACGGCAATTCAAATCCACCTGATTTTAATATCAACGCTTCCAGTGGCAACTGGGGCATATTACCTTTTTCCAGTTGTGATTTGTTTGGTGGTGTGCCCGTCTTGAAATCCATAACCCCATCAGACCAAACCAAGTCCGCCCGTGCCCGAACATTGCGGAACGATTTACCCACAGAGAACTTTATCCGCCCCCCTATTTCGTGATATCGATTTGGAATTGCACCCAACACATCTGATACAACCGGCGCAATTTCTAAAAATCTTTTATGCCAGAAATGATACATCACGCTTTTTTCACCAACCACCGCGCGTGCACGTGCATCCATCTGGGCAACCAAAACATCTGGATTTAAATCTGTTGCATTTTCAATTACTTCATGAACCAGATTTCCAAACTTGCGCGCATCTGCATCAACCCACCAATCATCAAAAACCTTTAACCGTAAAATATGCTTAACATAGAACGCATACGGATTGTGAATTAGCAATTCTAATTCCGTCACATAAACATCACTGTAATCAGGAGTACTCAATTGCGGTGGCGAATAATCCAGTCCATTTGGTTCTGGATTATCATATTCTGCAACGATCCTTAAGATTTCATCACCAGCACTTAAATCAAATTCTCCTGCACGTGCAACAACACGCGATATAAATCTGGACTCGGTCGTTTGAACACCACCCGACACAACAGAACGCATCCAATAAACATCCGCCCCACATGATAAATTCATAAAGTCCAATGACTGCAATGACACCTTGCGATTTGGGGATGGCAAACCAATTTGTTCTGCGACACGCCGTGGTAGCCACGCATTTTCATAGCCACGTGCGGGAAACATCCCTTCGTTCAGTCCAGTTAAAATCACAACATCTGCGGTCTGCATACGCGATTCAATCGTCCCCAGAACAACCACAGACGTATCTGCGTTTGGCGCACTTCGCACCGATACAGATGAAACCGCATCTGCAATAAAAGCCCGCGCCTCAGACACACTTAAACGAATCCCAACCGATTGCAACGCACGCGACAATTCACGAATTTTTTCCCATATCTCTGGAATTTCATCTGGGGCAAATCGTGGTGCAAACATATCAAAATACTTTTCAACAATATCTGCAACCGTATCAAATAAATCACAGTTATTATCCACATAGATTTTTTCAAATGTATCGGCACCACTTTCAATCCACGTGTCTAACAAGTTAAGAACACCCCGCCCTGCACCCGTCATTGTGCCAGACACACCACCAGAAAAATCAACCACAATTCCACGCGCACGCATCGCCGCCGCTATACGCTGGTTTCCCGCCGCATCTGGCGTAATTACCAAGACTGATTTTTTTTGTGCAATACTGCGTGCGGCAATTTCAGCAACCGCTGTTGCCTCTATTGCCTCAGTCGGGCATTTCACCAAATGACAATGTGATAAATTTTTATCCCCAGCATATTCTGCTGGATTATTACCAAAACAATAATTCAAAAAATCAATCGCAGATTCATCAACATCAATCGGAATAACATCTTTTGCCACACAACCAATCCGTTCCAAAAATTTATATTCAGAATTATATGGATTTGTATCCAACGCAAAATCTGCATCCCGCCCATCAATTTTCCCAGACAAAATGATGCGCCCCTGGGGCAACCCAGCGACCGCCGCCATTAAATCTGCGGTTGGTGGAACACTGGCGGTTGAACCACAAACAACAACCAATTTATATTTATCCAATGCGCTTATCCACGCACGAATGTCAGCATTTCTTTTTTGCGTCTGTGTTACGCGCCCCGCCCCAAATTCAGACATAACCCGCGACATAATATTCAGCATTTTTGCCTTGTCCTGAAAATGCGCAGCATATTTTTCATCAACCAGACTTTCCCAATCTATTGTCGCTGCATCAACCCCTTCATTTTCAAGATAATCACACATACGTACCAAATCGCGCGCAATCGGCAACGCTGTGGATAAATTATTAATCTTAGCATCTGCCGTCAACAGGTGCGCCGCCACAACAACGCGTTCCATATTAGAAATAACATCTAGCGATTCTTGTTCTTCGATTAAATCCGGTTCATCAACCCCTTCACCCAGCGCGACCAAGTGTGGCAAAATTATCGGCCGCCCTGCACGCGAAACCAGCGCCATTTCAACCGTTCGCAACGCACGCCGACTGGGCAAAAAAATCAGCATATCGCGCAACCCAACCTTTGACGCATCCATGACTCTAAACAAAGCGTCAACCATACGTGTTGGATTTGTCACACAAAAGATATTTTTATTTAATCCCAAGTATTGCCTTTATCGGTTCTAAGCCTATCTTTTTCTCGGCCGAAGTTTCAAGAATTTCTGGCACCATTGCGCCATGGTCTGTGTGATTGATTTTTGTTTGATTTGCAACACGCACTTTTTTATCTTTTTTTGTATAAACAATTTGATAACGAATTGCGTTCGCATCACAAAAATCCATTAAATCCAGATCTGCGTCTTTGACACCAATTCTTGAATCAATCAGAATAAACAACTGCTTTAATTGACGGCGATTCAAAAGATATTCTTCCAGCCTTTGCAGCCATCGCATTGCATCCGTGCGCGCCACACGTGCATAACCATAGCCTGGCAAATCCACAATCATAACCCGATCGTCCATATTGAACATATTTATACTTTGCGTACGCCCTGGGGTATTAGATGTACGTGCAATTGGCGCCCCCACAACCGCATTAATAAGGGATGATTTACCAACATTACTGCGCCCGATAAAGGCATACTCTGCAAATTGGGTGTGTGGCAAAGATTTAACAGTTTCAAAACTGCCCACAAATTTAATCATTATCGCCCCCTTGTTCCAACAAACGTTTATACGCTTCTTTCTTAGGAATCCCGCTACGCGCGGCCAGTTCTGCCGCGGCACTTTTTGTGCGACCACCTACAATATCATTTACAATTTCAGAAATTTCATCATCTGTCATTTTCTTATCAGGTGCCGGTCCCACGACAATAACAATCTCGCCCCTTGGTGGCTCTATACGCAGTAAATCCGCCGGATATCCAATAATAGTTTCTTCGTGAATTTTTGTAATTTCACGCACGATTGCGATTTGACGTTCCGGCATAACACGTGCAAACTCAGCAATTGTTTTCATAATACGATTTGGACTTTCATAGTAAATAATCGTATGACGAATTTTATTGTCTTCACGCAACTTTTTTTCATCAAAGAAACCACAGAACGTAAATCGGTCAGTTGGAAATCCAGATAATACCAACGCACTAATTACCGCGGTTGCCCCCGGCACAACAAAGACATCAACACCCACCGCACGCGCCGCACGCACAATACGAAACCCCGGGTCAGATACCCCCGGCATACCTGCATCGGTCACCACTGCGACCGATTGACCGTTTTGCACTTTTTCAATCAACCCATCAACAACATCACGTTCATTATGTTCATGACATGAAACACGTGGTGTTTTTATATCAAAATGCGTAGCCAGTTTTCCAAACACCCGCGTATCTTCGGCAGCAATTAAATCCACACCCCGCAGAACCTCAATCGCACGTGGCGACATATCAGATAAATTTCCAATCGGTGTTCCAACAATATAAAGCCCTGATTGCATTCGAAATCCTTTTATAGTAAAATGATACAAGATAAAATGGATTTTTCAATGTATATGAATAACTTTTTGAATTTTTTATGCTTGATTGCCCTGCTGGCGGGTTGCGCGACAACAACACCAGATGACAACTGGTCTGATGGATACGATATAACCATGGCGGGCAAACCAACCCCCATGCAGTACGGTCGCGCGATGGACGAATATGGCACATATATGGATGATGATGATGAAACACATCGCATTGCGGTGTTGCTGCCAACAACTGGCGAATATTCGGGCATTGGGCGCTCAATCCAGACATCTATTACAACCGCTGTGCTGGAACATAACAAGAAAAACCTTGCAGTATCATTTTACGATACCGCCACAAACGCCAACGAAACTATTAACGAAGCATTGGCAACAAACCCTGAAATAATTATCGGCCCATTATTTGCAGACAACGCACGATTCTTGCGCGATGCCAAAGATTCAGACACGCCAGCATTATCATTTACATCTGATGCAACGGCGGTTGGCAACGGTGTTATGACAATGGCATTGATGCCAACGAACTCGGTTGAAACAATCATCAGCCAAATGGCATCTGATGGGATAAAGTCATTTATTATCTTGGCACCTGACACAACATCTGGGAAACTGATGGCGGGCACCGCAAAAAGCGCAGCCGGCATTTACAACATTCCATTGTCTGGCTTATTCTACTATAAATCTGGCGATGCAAATTCAATCAAAGACGTGGCCAAGACCGCATCTATGAATACTGCCCGCGCCAATGCTAATACCCGCTCCCGTGAAATATTGTCTGACATTCTAACAAATGAAAAATTAACAGCATTAGAATATTCAAACCTGAATATGCAGTTAGAACGCATTTCACGTACAGACACAACTGGCGCGATTCCATATGATGCGATATTATTCCTGGGCGATGCCGAAGACACAAAAAAACTGGCATCCTTTATGCGCTATTATGGAATATCATCACATGATGCAAAATACTATGGTTCTGCATTGTGGGACGGCACAGATATCGCATCTGATATAACAATGAAGGGCGCAAAATACGCCACCCTGCCCCAATCAAACGAAACATTTACCACAACATATCAACAAATAACAAACGCGTCACCATCACGCCTGGCTGCATTTGGGTATGACGCAGCAAATTTAGCAATTGGTATGATAAAATCACACAAATCAAATGCAGCATATCTGCTTGACCCCAGCGGTTACGTTGGCACAGACGGCCTGTTCCGGTTAAAGCCAACCGGCGATAATGAACGCGCTTTACGCATTGTAAAATTAAACGGCGACGGCACTACTGATGAAATCAGACCCGCCCCAACTAACTTTATTAAACCGATTTATAACATAGAACAACGCCACATTGCACCGGCCGACACAATTGAATTGCAAACAGACGGAATAAATCCAGACGACTATATCCGTATCCCAGAACGTTTTACCGATAAATATTCTTCACGGGCATATGGTCGCAACAAAACCACCACTATGATTACACAACCAACGAATGTTGTAACGGTTGTTCCATCTGCCCCTGATACAACAATAACATCCGCGGAATACAAACCGGTGAAACTGGAATCTGTAAACCGCAAATATATCGATGAAATAGAAATCGAAGAATAATACAAGTCCGATTTTGTTCCTTTTGCTATAAACATTATCAATCGATAAAATAACAAAGGTATGCAAAATCGGATTTTTATTTTTTTATGTCTTTGTTTCTGCCCACTTACAACACACGCCATCACACCAACAGACCAATACAGTATCGCCAAAGAATATTTTGATTCTGGGCAGTATGATGCCGCCCGATACTATTTTGAATTTGCGCTTAGCGACCCAGACATTTCCCCCGCCCAGTCTGAATCTATTAATAAATATCTGACAGAAATCAGATTCAGAAAAAAATGGGACACAGAATTTGGCATTGGCGCAATCCCCGACAGCAGTATTAACTATACCCCATCCAATCGACACGAATGTATAAACACTCCAAACGGTCCATTGTGCCAAGAACTGGAATCCGCCCCATCTGATATTGGCTTAAATATAAACGGCGCAGTAAATTATTACACAAATATTTATAAAAATTTTGGATTACGCACAACCATGGGCGGTGCAGTCTTGAACACATCTCACAACATTCCCACCGATTATTCCCTACATTTTGCCATTGGTCCGCGATACATATTTTCACGTGGCGACATCAGTATCCAAACATCATTTGGCGCACGTTTATATAACGATGAATTTTATAATTTTTCGTATGGCGTGCGACTAAACTCAAACACACAAATTACAAATAAAATTTTTATAGATACCGGTCTAGATATCCAGCGCACCGAATATCATAACTATACAATCAATAGCGCACTGGGCGGTCACGATTGGACATTATACATCCATCCAAAAATCTACTTAAACACGCTCAGTTTTTTATCCATCACCACCGCCCTGTCACACAACCACACCTACCTGTCCGAACTGGGGTCTGATATGGGACGCATAGCAGTTGGGTATTTTCGTACATTTCCATACGGATTTAATTTTTACATAAACGCAATGTACACGCATAATGAATACAGGGCATCTGGCACATTTTTAATAGACAGCGAATTTCACCACATCACGCGCCATGACAACATATGGCAATTTTACACACGAATATATAACAGTTGTATAAACCTTTACGACTTTATCCCCGCGCTTAGTTATACATACACAACCCAAGATTCCAACATCCCCAAATACGACCAATCAACCCACCAAATAATGATAGAAATCGTAAGAATGTTTTAAAAGAATAAATAAACACTTGATTTTGTGTCTAAATAATATATAATCACAGGGCTCTGAATTTGTTGCGGGCATAGTACAAAGGCTAGTATGCAAGCCTTCCAAGCTTGAAATGCGGGTTCGATTCCCGCTGCCCGCACCAAGGGATTGGGCGTGCGCCGGAGTTGGAGAGCCGGGGCAGACTGTAAATCTGTTGGCTTAAGCCTGAGCTGGTTCGAATCCAGCCACTCCCACCAGAAATAAAAACACCCCCTTGTGGGGTGGTTTTATTTTATTAGTGCTTTAATAAACTTTGCACAGCCAATGGAAAATCTGCACTTTCCGCTAGGTACGAACCACTAACCAATAAATCCGCACCCGCCCCCCAACACATTTGTGCCGTCTTGTCATTTATTCCACCATCGACCGATATCAAGAATTTTAATCCGTACTTTTTACGTGTCGCCGCCAAGACAGAAATTTTGTGCAAACAATCTGGTCTAAAATCTTGCCCCGCCGCCCCGGGCACAACGGTCATAACCATAACTTCGTCCAAGTCACGTAAAATATCTGTTAATATCTTGACCGAAGAATCTGGATGCAGCGCAATCCCAACACGTTTACCCGCCGTCTTGACCGTACGCACCGCATTACGAACCCCCGATGTATTCGTTGATAAAATAACCGTATCAGCCCCCGCTGCAATCGCATCCGCCGCCCAAACAGCCGGACTTTCCGTCATTAAATGAACGTGCAAGTGCGCATTGGTATGCGAACGAATAAACTTAATATAATCCAAACTGCCTGCAACACGATCTACATAGAACCCATCCATAATATCAACATGAATCATTGATATACCACCAGCCCTGAACAAAGAATATGTTTCGGGTCGCTTCATATCAAAGCACAGCGAACTGGGCAAAATAGGAATCAGACGTGGTTTAACCTTTTTCTTGCGTGGCTGAAAAATACCACCAATCCGCCCAAAGAAAGAATATATTTTTTCAACCCTTGCCAAATAGTTTTTACGCTTATTCGCAAATATCCCCCACACATATTGCGACAACGCGCGTACCGTTGCATCGGTATGCAAAACCTCGGTCGGGATTGCAAACGTATTTTCAATTAAATCGCGCACCCCACCCATCTCAGAGCCACCACCTGTCAACACAATTCGTGCTGGTCTGTACTTTTCAAATGCCGCATTAGACAAATCACGTATTTTTCCAACCGCATCCAGAACAATCGGCAACACAATATCATTTACATCGCCACGCGAAAAACTGTATCCGGTATCTGCAGGTGTAAATCTATCCATTTCTTTTGGAATTAAATCAGCGACCGCCTGTTTTATACGTACAGCTTCTTCGACATCAATATTAAAAGCACCTGCAATTGCATCTGTGATATTTGTCCCACCAACTGGAATCTTGGCATGCCATACCGGACCCCGATCTGTCCAAATAGACGCCGACGTAAATTCCGCTCCAAAGTCTATGAACATAGTATTTTGTTTCAGCTTTCTGAACGCAGCATTTTGTACAAATTGTGGGTCAAAAAACGCAATCGGTTCTATATAAGCATGATGCAACAACGAATGCATATTATCCAAATTGTCCAGTCTATAAAATATCGCACCAAACAGCGCAACCAATTGTCTGTCCACACTACCTACTGGATTTAGCATATCACGCGCACCGGGGCGACTGTATGCCAACGGCACAATATGAATAGGATGAAAATCATCCGGTGGCGCAATCTGTGCAATTAAGTTTCTTACATCACCTTGGTTTATTTTATGTTCGCCTGACCAAGTCGTACTTTTAACCATCGCTTGAAAAACAGACGGCCCCAAATTTCCCGTTATATATGCCGTATCCAGATTTCGACCGATTTGTTTTTCCAATTCATTTACAACTGACTTAATCGCAAAAACAGTATCAAAACTGTCCACTGAAAACATTGCAGATTTTGCGATATTTCCAGACTTCACATGATGCGCAATACCACGGACACCCGCCGTGCCAATATCCAGACACAAAAAACAAGAATCCATCATATTCATTGTTTATTTAACCAATATACGCGCATCATCGCGCATATCAATAACCTTAATCTTTTTACCCAAAATTCCGTGATTTTGATTCAGTGAAATCAGCGTACTTATTGCCTGAACTGGATTTTTTTCCGGCAACATAACTGTAATCCCCCCCATCGTAATCAGATTCCAACGCCGCCCTTCTATCCATTCCAAGTGACTAACATCAGCAACCATATTGCGTGCCGCCGCCGTTATATCTGAAATATCATCTGGCAAAGCCCCAACAAATACAACCGCACCAATATCACGATTTTCACTGGGGTTATTGACGATTGTAGCATCCGCAGACAGCGGAAAATAATTTTCACCATCAGACCATTGGGCAACTGCACGATGCATATCTGCCCGCACCGCCAAATTACCATTTGGCAAACGCCGTACCGCAGACATTTTAACTCCTGGCACCGCCGCAATCCGCGCATTCAGCGCATCCAAATCAACATCATAACTATTGCGAACCATACCCCCAACCGCCACACGCATTGCATCCATATCAGCATCACGAGAATCCGTCACGATTGAAATATTTTGCACCTGGGCCAGATTTCCCCGCCCCATTACGACCATAATAATACGCGTTGAAAAGTATATTGCCATTACAATAGCAACAACAAAACACAACCAAAACCAAATAGAACGTTTCATAACGTACATTATATCATAAAAAATACAAAAGTTCAAAGTTCAGAGTTCACAGTGCAAATATGGATTTTATATCGTGCGCCGATGGGGCACACAACAATTACACTTTGCTATTTGCGCTTTGCTCTTTGATTTTACATTGCACGTAATAAATACCCACGCCGAAACATACAACGCCGATATGCCCCAACCGTTTTTGATGATTGATTTCGTGGCACAGACAATAACGCCCGCTGACCAACGTCTTTGTATTCATTTGACTGGAACGTCACCCACAACCCATCCCAATCCGGCATCAAAGAACTTTGATTTGGCGATAACAATTTTGTGATACGGGAACGCGGCAGATATGACGGATCTTTAATCCCCAAGCACGAGCGATGATCACGAACAAACTGTTCCATAGTCACGGCTTCGTTTTCCCAGTTTAAAATAGTTGCATCATCAATACTGCCCCGATTGGGCGAAGAACACCCGACCAGTGCAAAAACAGCCAACAAAACACCAAGGAATTTTATTCTCATATTTCCATTATAATTTATTTGCCTTTTTGGGGCAATAGTTTTTATAATACCATAAAAGGACAAAGGAATTTATATATGGCACTGACCGTTCAGAACTTTATTAAATTGGCAAATTATTATAATCAAACTGCGATGCTTATGTCTGCGATTTGCGTCCAAAAAGGCGGAATTGCAATGGAAAACTATGTTGGTCGTTTTTATGCCGCAGATATTTTAGAATACATTACTGAATACGGTAACCGCCTGATTAAAAGCGATCCAAATATATCACCTGAAATCAAATCATTGGTCGAACGCTTCAGTGCCAAGTTTGAACAGGTACGTGATTTGGTAACACCAACACAAAAACCAATTCATGAAATGACATTGGCTGAATTTGAAAAACTGATGAACATCTAATGGGGAAAGGGGACATTATGAAAATCATTAACAAATATTTAACATATTTTACATTTGTGATATTAACTATATGCTTGGTGTCTGGGTGTGCCCAACAAAATCAACAGGCGCAACAACCACTATACGATAATATAACTGTTGTTGATACATTGGTTATTGATGAAAACTCGGTTCCTATCTTTCCGAAAAAGGCGGCATTAACAACCGACACAGCGCGCCATTTTTCAATTGACCTACCCAAGCGTTGCAGTGTTGACTGGAACAACCAAAACTTAGTATCCGTTGTCCCCGAAGAAAAGATTGAAATCGTCCGCCTAGAAACTGGTGACGCCCTGCCTGAATTACAGGTATCTGATTACGAATTTAAAAAATTAACTGTTAAACAAGCACTGGATAAATTGCTGGACGGCACAGACATTTCCGTGGTCGAAGACGGCGAAATGATAGAACATATCACTGGCACAATTTCATCAGGCGCATTGTCAGACACGGTTGAATTAATGGCAAAAATGGGGCACGCATACTATTCATATGATGAAACCGTTGGCGAAATCCACCTGACTCATCGTGGAAAATGGCTGATAAAAATGCCAAAAAACGAAAGTATTATAATGGCATTACTGGACGCAATGCACGGTGCAGATATGCGAAACTTATTAGTAAACTGGGACGATAAAACCGTCACATTCGAAGGCAACTATCAAACCGAACGCGAAGTCGCCAAGATTATATCTGACATCGCATCTAAAAAGTACATGATTGGATGGGACATTGACGTTTATCGTGTATATCCACGCACAGACAACCCAATTGTTTGGATGAATATGTTACCGGCATTTGGCGAAAAAAATATCAAAATGTCAATACCTGGTGTTGTTGGACGTGCACTGGTTACCAGTTCCGAAATCAACACAAAAACATTACAGGAATTTTTATCGCAACAGGCAAACGTAGTCCTGATTTCTCAGGGTCAATTTGTAATTCCAAACGGTTGGCAGTCACGCTTTGACATTGGTCAATGCAGCAAAGAAGAACGCCTTGAAACAGATTTAATTATCGGTGCAACGGCCACCTATGGCGATTATGCAGGCCGCGATAAAATCGATGCTAAAATCGTACTGCGCACCAGCAACGGCGAATTATCATCGTTTAACATCCCAACCAGCGTTGGTGACAATTATGTAATTGTTGGTATCCCGACACATTCTTTTGTCACAACTCCTGAAACATTAATCAGTCCATTTGCAGAATTGGTTGTATTTATGTCGCCACGTCTGATTTCGATTGTTGACCCTGCGACAATACCAGACAACGCATTAACACCATTGGCGGGCGATGCATTGCGCGCATTTCTAAGTGAATAAAGGTAAAAAATAAAATGTTTTCGAAACTGGAACGTAAAATAGCATTCAGATATCTTGGCGCAAAACGTCGTGGTTTTGGTTCTGTAATTTCATGGGTATCTTTAATTGGCATTATGCTGGGGGTTGCGACACTGATTGTTGTAATGTCGGTTATGGGTGGTTTTCACGACACACTGCTGGGGCGTATTATCGGAATGAATGGTCACGTTGTTGTCTATCACCAAGACGGTGCGATTTCCGACTTTGATTTCTTAATCGACAAAATGAACCAGAACAAGGTTGTATCCACCCACGCCACCGCCATTGTCCCCATTGCAGAGGGTCAAGTTATGGCCACCGCCAACGGCAATAACACAGGTGCAATGATACGCGGTATCCGTATGTCTGATTTGGCTAAAAAGACAACAACCGGAACACGCGTCTATGGTAAACCATTGGATGCTATTAGTGACGGCGAATTGGTGGCGGGTGCATCCCTGACACGTGCGCTGCACGTGACGATGGGTGATAATATCTCACTTGTATCTGCGAATGCTGCGACCCCTACTCCATTTGGTTCAATGCCACGCATTATGGCGTATCCAGTTATGTCATCATTCTTTATGGGCATGTATGAATATGATTCAGGCTATATATTTATGCCACTGGAAACAGCACAAAAGTATTTAAATATCGGCAACGCAGTCACACATATTGACGTCTTCTTAAAAAATCCCGAAGATACAACCGCTGTTCAACAATCATTACTGGAACTGTTGCCTGACGGATTCGTAGTACGCGATTGGCGCGAGCTTAATCGTGGCTTTGTCGGCGCATTGCAAGTTGAATCAAACGTAATGTTTTTAATATTGATGCTGATTGTAATTGTTGCGGCATTTAATATCATCTCATCCCTTGTAATGTTGGTCAAAGATAAAAACAAAGACATTGCTGTTCTACGCACATTTGGTGTTTCGCGCAAATCAATGATGCGGATATTTATCCTGTCTGGAACATCGATTGGTGTAATCGGAACATTTTTTGGCACAATATTCGGAACATTAATTGCGATTTATATCGAACCAATAAGACAGTTTGTACAAATGCTGACTGGGCGTGATTTATTCCCTGCGGAATTGTATTACCTGTCTGAATTGCCATCAAAACTAGAATTTAGTAGTGTTGTTGGCATTGCAGTATTGGCGATTGCATTGTCTTTTTTGGCGACATTATATCCTGCTTGGAAAGCCGCCAACACCGACCCAGTAGAGGTATTAAGAAATGAATAAAAAAGAAACAGAATTATTGTTTAAAAAAATTATACTTGAACTTTTCAACCTAACTTGGGGCAACGATACTTTATCGGCAAAAAAAGCCGAAGAACGTTATAAATCCTATGGTGTCACACCACCACATAAAATATATTACGAATATAAATTTCCAGACGGTCTATCTAATTATACATTGTTAATGAATTATAGCTATATGTATGACTACCAAGATTTTGAACGTGGTGATATTGTATCACAACTCAAACATATAGATAAAATACATCCAGATCAACGCAAAGAACTGACGCAATATACCCCCGAACAATTACAAGACATAGAAGATTATATCTTGGAACACAAACAAGAGTGGGCAAAAAAAATACAGTACTATTCTGATGAAATACGAAAATTAAACCCAGAACTGGCACACATCAATGTCACCCAAGAAAAATTGGACGATATTTCAAAAAACAACAAATGGCTATCCCCAACAAAATATAAAAAAATGGCCGAAAAAAATTTCATACACGGTGTTGTTTTTGGTTTTTCGCCCGCCGACATTAATTATTTTATGAACAGAACCGAAGCGCAATGCATACAAGACCAAGACGATGAACGATTAAACTTTATCCGCATTGGCCATATTATTGCACCACAACACCGCGATGACTTTGTACGCACGGAACAACAAATTCAACAAATCGAAAACGCGCGTAAAAACAACGGACACGAATAATGACAAGTATATTAAATTCTTTATCAAAAGTTAATTCCAACGACATTGTTATGTCAGTGCGGGATATAAAAAAAACGTTTATAGAGGGGGGCCAGCCCCTGCACATTCTGCGCGGTGGCGGTTTTGATTTACACCGCGGTGAAATTATCGCATTAGTTGGTCAATCTGGTTCTGGAAAATCAACACTATTACAGTGCGTTGGATTGCTTGACAAACCAACATCCGGCAGCATTATGATAAATGGCGCATCGGTTCAAAAAATGGACGAAGATATGCGTACACAAATTCGCCGTAAAAAAATAGGCTTTGTATATCAAAGACACAATTTATTATCAGACTTTACCGCACTGGAAAACGTAATTTTACCAATGCTGGCAAACAACGTCCCTGAAAATGAAGCCCGTGCACGTGCATTAAAATTATTACGTTCGGCAAACGTTGCACACAGGGTCAACCACCTACCGGGACAGATGTCTGGAGGTGAACAACAGCGCACCGCCGTTGCACGCGCATTGGCAAACAACCCTGATATTTTATTGGCAGACGAACCAACAGGAAATTTAGATCCAAATCACGCAACAACTGTGTTTGATTTATTGTTGGATTTAGTACGCAAAAACAAAATGGCAATGCTGTTTGTGACACACGATATGACACTGGCCCAGCGTGCCGACAAAATCATTACAATTCGTGACGGAATTGTGATATAATACAGACAATAAAAAAACGGAGAGAGCAATGAAAAAAGCAACAAAAAAACCAATAAAACAATACAGATGCGTACACACCCCCGCCCAAAAATTCTGGGGTTGGTTCGCATTAATTATGTTATTTGTGTGCGGTCTGATGGTTGGTATGGGTATAAACGGCAATCCAAATCACATCATAAATGATGCCAACGCCACAGAACAACAACCACAAGCAGAAACAAACAAAAAAACCTGCACTTTAATCGAAGAGTCTTTGCTGGTTCGCATCCCCCAAGGTGATGAATTTGCATCATCTAATGACCGCATTGAACGTGCAAAAATTTATGCAAATTTATCTGAACGTGGTTGCGCAGAAAACTCACAAAAATATCACGATATGGCAAAACAAGAATTGGCAATTGCACGTGCATTAAAAGACGATAAATTTTCTGAATATGACACAGTCGAAGTTGTTGAAACATACAAACGTCTGAACATGCAGGCTGCCGCCGAAGAAATTTTTGAAACCGCCAAAAAATTAACAAACCCGGCGATTGATTTCATTTTAGAAGTCGAAAAAATAATAAACGAGCAATAAATGAAAATTTATAAACTTGCATTTGCATCAATGGTTGCCGGTTTTGCAACGGCCGCATTTGCGACTGAGGTTGCAACAACCACAAACGTCACCGAACGCAAATCATGTGATGAAATTGCGGCTGAAATTACAGAACTTTCCGCAATTGTTGAACCTGACTCAGAAACAATTGATGCACTAACCAAACTAAAACAACAACAACGCAGTTTTTGTCAGAAGCGCGCCGGTGCACGCGGTGTTGCGGCCAAAAACGCACGTCGCGCCCAAGTTGCATCTACAACAGAAACACAAAAAAATACAGACTCAGAACCAACAGATAAAACCTGCGACACACCAGATGAAAACGGATGTTGCCCGGGCGAAAAATATACAGATATGGGCGAATTAGGATTTAATTGTTGCCCTGAATCCGGCGGCGATTGTTTTCCACCAATAACGGTATCTGTCGATGAACCTGAATCAGTTACAGAACCAGAGCCAACCCCAGAACCAGAACTTACCGATGAACAACGTATCGAAAACATTGAATCTGGTCTGTGTGCAGACGGCACCAAGCCAAATAAATTCGGTTGTTGCGGCGACGAAATATTTAAAGATATGGGCAATACAGTATTCGCATGTTGTCCAAAATCTGGTGGTGATTGCTTTCCACCAATAAAATAAAAATCCCCCATTCGGGGGATTTTTTTTGGGATGTGGGTTCGGGACATCAGAAAACCATACATCTGTATCCGCACTATTTATACTATCGCACCCTCTGCCCTAAATCCACGGGTACATTTTCCCATAAAAAAACCGCCCAAATGGGCGGCCATGTTAAACATATTTTTTATTCGTTGATAATTACTGTTATACAGTTTCTGATCAGACGGACTGAACACACCATTAAATGTTTCAACCACACCGCCTGGGAATTCAGCATTGATAACATCGTACGCAGTCTGCATTGGCATTGGGAATTGCACCCCAAGTGCATTTGCACCCACAAACTGTGCGACGATTTCAGGCTTCAACTGTTGATTCAAGACATTTGAAATCTGTGTAATAACCGCCGGCGGTGTATTAGACAGATAAGTATTAAACCAACCACCTGTCTTGCCAATCCCCAGCAATGGCACCCATGAACCCGTTTGGCCATTTACATAGTATGGCAATCTGTGTCCACGATAATCAACGACTGCAACCGCATTACCGTTAATATTAAGGATTTTTGCATTCGTACCATTAACAGTATTCATCGGCACCAATTTAATCATATTGCCATTTACAAAGCCCAAAGATTTGTCCGAATTATTCAAAATTGTTTCTAAATCTTTTTCAAGCTTTGTATTACCACCCTTTGACGATGCAGATTTTGCATTATCGTCTTTGTCTCGTGATACCAATCCACCAACCAACAATCCAGTACCAACCGCACCCAACACAGCAGCCGTTGCGATAAGCCCTGTCTTGCGTGGATCTTTGACAGACTGTGACGGAAGATCTTTCTTACCACCACCAGTTGTCGTTGTTGTCACAGGTTTAGAAGATTTTGGTACGTTCATATACTTAATACTGAAATCATCATCTAATGTGTCTATAACAACATCTTCTACTTCGATTTCTTCATCTTCAATTTCAACATCATAGTCCAACACAACATCTGGAATACCAGGTACAACAGATTTTTTAACACCAGCCTTCTTGCCTTCCGGAACAGACACAGGCTTCTCAGTTACTACCTCTGGCAACGGTTCTGATGTTACAGGCACGATTCCACCTTCTGCCTTTGTCTCTGGCAATGGTTCTGATGTTACAGGCACAATTCCACCTTTTGCCTTTGTATCTGGCAATGTGTACTGACCTGCATACCCTTGGTCTGACAATGCATCAACTGCGGCATAAGTACCAGCGGCAACTTCTGCCAAGTTAATAGCTTTGCCGGTAGCATCAATCATTCTTATATACTCTTCTACTTCCGCTACCTTTGTAAAAGATCCGCTTGTTCCATTACCATACATATGACCACGCCAACGGCCACCACCTCTTAAGTTTGGATGTGGGTCCCAACCAATTACCCCCTCACGCGGTAATTTATCAATAATCTCACCTGTTGTCTGATGACGCCACTTATTGCCTTCACGAATCCAACCTGTTTTCTTAAGGTCATCAACCTTGTCGACGATTGATGCTGAAGTCTTTGTCCATTGCATAATACCGTCAACAACCAAACATGCACCACCGATAAATTCCAATGCACGTCCAACCCACCCAACAATCTGTGATGCAGTAACGTTTCTTTCATACAATACACAACCTTCTGGAATTTCATCACCACCATTTGGATCGATACAACCTTCTATAATTTTTGCCAGATATTCTGAATCCGGCGGTAACAAGCCAATCAGCTTTGATACCAACGCATCGGCTGCATGTCCTTGTGATTGTGTCATGCTAAGTTTTAAGCCATTTAATGTACTTAGAGTTTTTTTCAAGAATTCTTCTGCACATTTTGGCTCGTTACATCTGTTTAATTCTTCGATTTTTGCATCAATATCAGCTTCTGTGACTGATTCTGCAACCAGTGCAGTTGTACCACCTACTGCTGTCAATGAAGTTCCAATAACCGCCAAAGCAGTACCACCTGAAACAACCGTGACAACAACACCAACAACAACAGCCCCAACAGTTATCAGTACGTCTATTGTCTTTTGCGCCTCCTCAAAGTCTTCAGCAGAACCCAACGTACAAATTCCTTTTGATGAATCCCAATAAATCTTTTCGCATGTTGGACAAGTTTCCTCATTTACTACTTGTAATTGTTCACATGCTTCTTTACCAAGCATAGTACATCTTGATCCATCGAATTCACCATCAGCCCCCAGACATTGAACAGCTTGCTGCCCAGCATTTGCCCTGCTGTCACTATTTTCAGACAAATCGTCAAAAACAAAGTCTATGTAACGTGTTGCTTTACCGCCACTCTCCTTCAAGGCTTTGTTATAAGTCTCTACTAGAGGGTTCAAAGGTTGCCCATCTGGTCTATAAAGAACAGGCTTTTCTTCCGCATCTTCATAAAACCAGCATGTAAGAATATCATCGCCACCATCAAACACCCAAGCATCCGCATACGCACCGCCACTGCCCTTATAATCTACTACCGAATATGCGCAGTATACATCTTCGGCCTTGATTCCACATTTGCTTGCAATATATTTGCGTACACTAGATTCAACACCACTATTAGCCCTAGCTTGAATTTCATCTCCTCTCATAAATGCAAAATTATCAATACCACATGCCGTCCGTAACTGAGATATTGATTTCATATCATTAAATTCTACACGACAGACAGACGTTCCCCTAACATCTTTCAATGTTGCCTTCGCATTAAATTTTTTAGCGGTCTTGTTGACCTTGTCACATTCTTGCTTTGTAGTTACCCAAGTCTTATTTGTAGGCACCCACAAAATATGTTGTATCAAAGATTCACGCATTGTGTCATCATTTGATTCTGTTAAATCATCAAACAGAAACTCATAGTATGTAGGATATTTAAGTGATTTACAGCTTATATAATCATCATTATCCTTGGTTCTGAAACTACTTTCGCACACAATCTCTTCTGGTGCATATTGAGAATTATGTATTTCCGACATTGCCCATTCTTTGGCCAGACCAACCCCATTTAACTGTTGCCCCTGGAATTCATAGAACGATTTTATACACCTAGCAAAAGACTGACCCACCTTTTTAGCTTCAAAGCTTTTTCTTTCAGATTCGCCACACACGTCATAATACAAACCAGTCGCCTTCCAGGCAACATCTTCGATAAACTTCTTACACTTGTCGTTTGGACTATAAATGACTGTATACTCAACATCTTTTACATAGTCTGGAGTATACAGTGGAGCATAACCCCCAACACCAAACACTGGCATCTGCTGTACTTGCAACTGCATTGCTCCTTTCGCTTTCGTACTTTGTACAAGAGGATCTTGACTAGGATCATACACAGACTCCTCAACAAAACCAGCAGCTTTGCACATTTCAATGCTCAGTCCACTAGACACATCTGTTGAAATTTTTCCGCCAGTACTGCTCAAAGAATTCAAATAAACCTGTATAACCGCTGCTTGCTTGGCTTTATCATTTGGCAAATGCATTTCCAGAACTTTCTGCAATGCATTTTTATCTGTAATTCTTAATTCGGCACCGAATGACGATACCGGGCTGATTAAACAAAACGCAAATAATGCCGCTAATATTTTCTTTATCATTTCAAGACCTCCGTGCATTTTGATGCGATTTCTGCAACTTGTTTAATCGCCTTTATCTGCGTCGCATTGAATACCGTCGCTGTCGCAGATGCAGCCGTCGTCGTCCCAGCCAAAATATTCGATGCTGTATTTAAATTTTTTTCTTTCTTTTTACCTGCGTCACTGTTATCGCCACGGGTCGCATCTGTATTTGCCGCCACAGACGTTATCGTACCAGCCAACCCAGTCGCTGCACCAATACCAGCGGATATCGCCGCACCTTTGCCACGAATGTTAATCTTGGACAAATCAGCATATTCAAATTCGCCACATGCATCTGCTATTTTTTGCGCCTCTGTAATATCTTCACCATTCATACGTGCCTGCATCATTGCATTGCGTAAATCTTTGACCGATGCCTTGCACGCATCAATCTGGGCTAATAAATCCCCCTTGACCTGGTTGGTGCCAGCAATAACCGCACCGGCAACGTTGGTCGCCGTGGATCCCGCCATCAAACCTGTACGCCAATTCCCCAATTTTTTGGATTTTTCATTCAATTGATTAATTTCACTTTTGATACTAGCCTTACTATCAACACCGGACTTGTATTCCCTGTTAAATTCATCAAGGAACGCTACAATTTCTTCCTCTGTCATTGGCTTCATATCTTTGGTTTTTTCTTCCAATTCCTGCAACAGTTTTTCCAGTTCTTCCACCTTTTGGTCGGTTGATGCCTTGACCACACCGGTAACTGTTGCGCCGGCACCAGCCGCCGTACCAACCGCAGTGATAGCTGTATTTATCCCGGCCATTGTTTTCATATCCGCTAATTCGTCGTCAATTCCGACACAGGCATTGTATGTAGCACGCAACGCATCGTCCAACGACATCGAATTTGCATACGCCGGCAATGCGCCAATACATAGTAAAACTGGCAATATTTTCTTCATTTTAAATCCCTTCCTAGGAAAACGGTCCTTGTTTTCGGCATAATTGTACCATATTTTATGGGGCTTTTACCAGCATTTTTTTTACCTAATCTACCCCCCCCGCTTAAATTCGGCACGCAAAAAAAAAAAAAAAAAACGCAGAAATCTGCGGTTTTTTTATATTTTTTGTTATTTATTCCACAACAATTCGGCGTCCATCACCATGTTGGGTGATATAAACATTTATCGTATTACTTGGCAGCATATGCATTGCAATTTCCGGCCATTCAATCAGTGTAATATCATTTTCAATCGCGTGTTCCAAACCAATTTCAACCAACTCGGATGCGTCTTCAACACGATATAAATCAAAGTGTGAAATACCATCATATGATTGCACAATTGTAAATGTCGGACTGGGGACAACGGTATCCGCCCCGCGCAATGTTTGAATAACTGCACGTGCAATCTCAGATTTTCCCATTCCCAGATTCCCGTGCAATGCTACCACACACGGTGCAGACAAAGTTGCTGCAAATTCCCGTGCCCATGCACGTGTTTGTTCAATGTTTTCCAAAATATATTCTTTCATACCCTACTCCACCAATAATAAATCATCTTCAAGTTTATGGATTGTGTCACGGATTTCGGCAGCCAATTCAAATTCTAAATCTTCGGCAGCCTTGCGCATTTTTTTGTTCAGTGCCGCAATTTCTTTGCGCAGAGATTCCGCATCCATAACCCCACCAGACTTATCATAAACAAATCTGCGTGCCTTGTCAGTTTTTTCTTGTTTTTCACCAACCTCTGCAAAGACGGCCTTGGTCACTGTTTGTGGAACAATACCGTGTTCGGTGTTATACGCCATTTGTTTTTCACGGCGGCGGGCGGTTTCATCCAATGCTGCACGCATAGAATCTGTAATTTTATCTGCATATAAGATTACAAGTCCATTTGCATTACGCGCCGCACGCCCAATCGTCTGAATCAGTGAACGAGTCGAACGCAAGAATCCTTCTTTATCCGCATCCATAATCGCAACCAGTTCACATTCCGGCACATCCAGCCCTTCGCGCAACAAATTAATCCCAACCAAAACATCAAATTTACCAAGGCGCAAATCACGCAACAATTCAATACGTTCCAGCGTTTCAATATCACTGTGCAAGTATTTCGCACGAACACCATTTTCATTCAGATAGTCTGTTAACTGTTCCGCCATTTTTTTGGTCAACGTTGTCACCAACACACGCCCAGATGTCTTTTTAATCTGGTCTAATAAATCATCAACTTGGTGTTGTGTGGGACGAACATCACAAATCGGGTCTAACAACCCTGTAGGTCTGATAACCTGTTCAGACACAATTCCACCCGCCTGCCCTAATTCCCAGTCTGCAGGTGTTGCAGACACAAAGATTGTCTGCGGGCGCAATTTATCCCACTCTTCAAATGTCAAAGGTCGATTATCGATACAGGCCGGCAATCTAAATCCATATTGCGACAGTGTTTCTTTACGCGCACGGTCACCGCGACTCATTGCGCCAATCTGGGGCACAGTCACATGACTTTCATCAATAAATAAAACCGCATCTTTTGGCAAATACTCAAATAACGTTGGTGGTGGCATCCCTGGGGCACGCCCAGACAAATATCTTGAATAATTTTCCACCCCACGACACGTACCCGTGCTTTCCATCATTTCAATATCAAAGTTCACACGTTCACGCAGACGCTGCTCTTCAATATATTTCATATTTTCGTGAAAGTATTCCAAGCGTTCTTTTAAGTCTGCCTTGATATTTCCAATCGCCTGCAAAACCGTTGGCATTGGTGTTGCATAGTGCGTATTTGGATAAGCCACAATTCGATCCAGTCTTTGCAGTTTCGCACCAGTTAATGTATCAAATTCCCAAATTTCTTCGATTTCATCACCAAAGAAAGAAAGTTTCCACGCCCTGTCTTGACTGTGAGAAGGAAATAAATCCAACGTATCACCACGCACACGAAATTCACCACGCTCAAAAGACATATCGTTACGATTGTACTGAATATCAACCAAGGCATGCATAACATCACGCATTGATATATTATCGCCCACCCGCAAAACCAATCGCATTCCTGCATATTGTTCTGGCGAGCCCATACCATAAATAGACGACACAGAAGACACAACAATAACATCACGTTCTTCAAGCATTGCGCGGGTTGCACTATGTCGCATACGGTCCAACTGTTCATTTATTGACGCGTCTTTGTCGATATAGGTATCTGTTGTTGGCATATATGCCTCTGGCTGATAATAATCATAGTACGACACAAAATATTCAACGTGATTATTTGGAAAAAAAGACTTCATTTCAGTGTATAACTGTGCAGCCAGAATCTTGTTCGGCGCCATAATTAATGCCGGCCGCCCCAATTCTGCGATAATATTAGCCATTGTAAAAGTCTTGCCCGAGCCAGTCACACCCAACAACACCTGGGACCGACGACTATCATTGACACCATCCACCAATTCAGATATAGCGGTCGGCTGATCCCCCATTGGCTTATAATTACTTTCAAGATTAAATATTTTTTTGTTCACAACACTAAGTATAATTCATTATAATTAAATTACAAGAGACGAGAGAATGACATTAAAACCCAGATATAAACGCAGAATCGCATGGACCATTGTATCCATAATCGCAGCTATTTTATTAGCATTTGTTATCGCGCCATCGGTTATTACATTAAACAAGTTCAAGCCCATGATTGAACAAGCTATTGCTAATCAAGTTGATGTTGATGCAAAGTTAAATGGCGATATAAATTTCAGTCTAGTATCTGGGGCTAAAATTGTTGCACACGACGTTAGCGTTCCAACCGCCAAAATCGGCTCGGTCTTAATATCTGTCCCGTTTATTAGTTTATTTAATCTCAGCAACCCAGAACTGGAAAGTACGGTCACTATTTTTGATGCTAATATTAATATTACCAAACTGGTACCGGCGCAATTTAATCACACCATCAACATATATGATTCTAACATTCGTTTTATAGGCCGTGATTTTTATATAATCCGTGCAAAAATGCATAACAACCAATTTCACGGCATTATCCGCAGCAAGAATCATAAATACGAAATTGAATTTTCAGGTAACACTTTTCATATAACAAATAAAAACAACAACCTTGATATAACTGGCGACTTTTTTGACAACGGCACAATACGTGGACATATGTCATTTGAAACAGACGATTTAAACAGTTGGCTGGATATTGCACAACCAAAATTTAATAAAAAATTTAACGTCACATTAAACTTTGAATGGGATGGAATAAACAGTTTCAAGTACACAGATATCAAGGCAAATAATATAACCGGAAACATAGAAACAAAATCAAATGGCATAAAACTTATTCAGTTAAAATCAGACAACATTGATTATGATTTTTCAAGCCTGTTAAACCTTGAACATGCATTAACCGATGTGCAATATAATCTAGACTTTTATGGAAAATTAAAGTTTATGAACTATGAATTCAAACACGTTCAAATCAATGCGATTGCTACGAACAACACGCTACAAATAACAAACATTATCGCAGATAACATAGCGATTACTGGCGGACGAATTGATTCAACCGGTGCACATAATATATTAATAACAATGCCATTTGACGGTCACGAATCTACATGTTTATTTTCTGGCACACCAGACAATTGGAGATGCACACCATATTCATACCAAGACATAACCGGCAATTTATCTGTGAACAATAATTCATTTGATATGACAATCCAGTCAGATAAAAAAATGCCAAAATCTGGTATTTTTAACGAACGGATAAAAAAACTTGGCTCGCACGGTAAAATCAAATTTGAATTCAGTGATGTCGCCGGTACATATCATATATCAGGTAACACAATAGAACCCACATTTAATTTTGCAAACAACAAAACTCTGCGATGGGCAAACATTAACATACCGTTTTTACCATCATTTATGAATAATGATTCTGGTGATTTTGTGTGGCATGGCGATGTAATGACCTTTGTACCACATAACAAAAAATGGTCTCTTCAAACCCAGGGTAAAAAATTTACGTTAAGCGGTACATCTGCACACACATGGGTTCCAAAATTAGATTTACGTGCAATTAATGATATGCCATATACAATATCCGGCACATACGACAACGGCAAAATATCTGATTTAAAATTAGATTTATCAGGCACGATATTTTTTGGTTCTGTAAATAATAAAAACATAACATTACACACAGATTTACTAAATATAGATAAATTTATATCAGATAACTTTGTTACAAACTATGATGAACTAGAATTTTTAACAAATGCGCCTATACTAATTCCGTTTGACCTAGATGCAAATGTATCTTTGTCTGCGGACAAAATAATACTAAACGAAACGGAATATACTAACTTTGTATATTCATTGAAAAACAATGCCCAGATATTTTCAATCACAGACAACGCACGTGGTAACGTATTGGTAACCATTGAAAAAGACAAAACAAATTATGATATTTTTGCCCAGTTAAATAAATTTGTTATCAATGGTGAACTGTTAAATAAATCTATGCCTGTAAATATCCGCAACACAATGATAACAGCAGAAATACATATGAATACATCTGGGCAAATTGCGCACGACATTTGGTATAATATGCAGGGCGACATGGATTTGTCTTTTGATGGTGGATATATTGTTGGACTGGGGCTGGATGACTTTTACGCATCCGCCAAAGATTTAACAAAATTAAATATGGAATTTGTATTATCGCGCACCTTGAACACCGGCGAAAGCAGATTAAAACACATGCACATAAATGGCAGATATAACAATGGCAATTTTATCACAACCGAACCTTTTAGCATTTCTATGCACCATGCCACTGGCCACGGAACGATTGAAATAGAAAATCGTGAAATGTATACCACACTTGATTTAACAATGCGTGGCACATCGCCATCACCATCTGTTGTACAACTAGACATTATGCCGAACGGCACGCGCAGATATTCACTATCCGAAATTATGACAAATTTTGACGGCGATTACTTACGTGAATTTATCAAGACACATAATAAATTCTAGGACTTTATATTGCGCAAAAAATCTTCACGCGACATCGCCTGACCTGATGCGTCCGCATAGTATTTATAGTGACCTATTTTTATGCAATGATACCCATCTTTATAGAAATTTATTTTACGTCTATTTTGTATCAGAATTTTATTTTGCCCGATTAAATCTGCCTGCGAACCACAAACAAACTTTGCAATCCACGCCAAGATACCACGTGATACATATGGAACATACAGCACCCCACCACGTTTTACAATACGCCCCATATTATATTTTTGAATATTGTTTTTCAGCATATCTGATTGATATGGTGTTAAACGCAAATTAAAAGAAATCTTGTCAATATAATCGTACATAGTGCTTATCTCCTACGACGAATTATATTTATTTTACAACACATTCCTATAGGTATGGTTTCATACCAACTCATTGCACTTGATAAAAATTAAACAGAATGATTTAGATAAAAACAAATCGAGCATCATAGTGTACACAAACATACACCCAACCACTTGCTTGTCAAAAAAATAAAAGATAATAGTATAGATATGAACTGTGCCGTCCACTCATGTAGTATTTGTACACTACGGGGACGGCACCGTTCATAGATATGCCATTAGATTTTATTTTTAATTTTTCTTGCGGATAGTAATGTGCACATCACGCAGTTGCTGTTCAGTCACTTCGTTTGGACTGCCCATCAACAAGTCTTGACCACGTTGGTTGGCTGGGAACGCAACTACTTCGCGAACACTGTCGCCAAAGCCTGTGATTTCAGACACCAATCGGTCGATACCGAATGCACAACCGCCATGTGGTGGCGCGCCGTACTGGAACGCAGTGTACAGACCGCTGAAATTCTTTTCAACTGCTTCAATCGGATAGCCGGCAATTTCAAAGCACTTTTTCATAATGTCTGGGTTATAGTTACGTAAACCACCACTGCAAATTTCCAAACCGTTTAACACCATATCGAACTGAGCCGCTTTGATATCAAATGGATTTTTTGTATCCAGTTCTTCTAAGGTTGCCATCGGGAACGAGAATGGGTTGTGTGTGAACTTTGGTGCACCTGCGCGGTCTTCGTCTGGTTCAAAGAATGGGAAAGATTCAACCCAACAGAACGCAAAGTCACGTGGATTTACCAAACCTAAATCAGCACCCAATTTGTTGCGCAATTTGCCCGCCGCTTTGGATGCAGGTTCAACCATATCACATACAAAGAACAATGAAGAATTATCACCTGCGATTTCACGCAGTTTTGCAATACGTGCTTCGTCTAATTTTTTTGCAACTGGTCCCTTGGCTTCTTCGGCAAATACAATGTATCCTAATCCGCCCAAGCCTAATTCTTTGACCGCATATTCGCCCAATTTATCAAACCAAGAACGTGGTTTATCTGCGCTGTTTGGTGCAGGAATTGCACGCACAACAGCACCATTTTCGATTGCGTTTGCAAAGATACCAAAATCAGAGCCACGGAAAACATCTGTCACGTCACTGATAATGATTGGGTTGCGCAAATCTGGTTTATCAGAACCATATTTCAGCATTGCATCATCAAATGTGATATGTGGAATTTCTGGATATACATTGGCATCAGGTGCAAATTCGCGAACCAAGTTTGGCATAACTTCATCACCAACCGCCTGAATATCTTTCAGATCTACAAACGACATTTCTAAGTCTAATTGATAAAATTCCAACAATCTGTCTGAGCGTAAGTCTTCGTCACGAAAACATGGTGCAATCTGAAAATAGCGGTCAAAGCCCGATACTTGCAATAATTGCTTAAACATCTGTGGTGCTTGTGGTAATGCATAGAATTTACCATGATGCAAGCGAGATGGCACGATAAAGTCACGTGCACCCTCTGGGCTGGATGCAGTCAAAACAGGTGTCTGGAATTCCGAAAAACCCAAATCCCACATTTTATCACGCAACCACTTCATCATCTTGTTGCGTGTCAAAATAGTGTTGTGTAATTTTTCACGGCGCAAGTCCAAGAAACGATATTTATAGCGCAATTCTTCACCAACTTCATCTTCGCCAAATACTTGGAATGGCAAAACTTCTGAATTTGTCAGAACTTCGAAAGATGTGGCCTGGATTTCAATTTGACCAGTTGGAATTTTATCGTTAACCGCCGCCGCGTCACGTGCAACGACGTTTCCAACAACCTTAATCACAGATTCTGGACGAACATGTTCCAGTTCTGTATTACCGCCATCAAAAACAATCTGAGTAATTCCATAATTATCGCGCAGGTCAACAAACAATAATGCGCCATGGTCACGCTTGCGATGAACCCAGCCCGACAAAGTGACAGTTTCGCCAACGTTTGCAGCCGTCAATTCACCACATGTATGTGTTCTGAACTTTGATTTCAAAGATAACATTTTTTTGGTCCCTTTTTTTGGTTTCGGGCGCAAAAATTTTATTGGATTTTTGGCACCCATTTTCTTGTTAAAACATCAGGGGCGCTGAGATTTTTCGGCGCGGTGCCACCCTGGCTTATAACTTTGGTAATGTCTATGAACACTCGGTGGTTGTCAGGCACGTCATCGCACTCATACACATAAATCTGAGACGAATTATAATTTGATAAATATTTTTTGCAATAATTTTCTTATTAAAAACTGTATGTTAGTCCCATCCCATAGAACGCATAAGAATTATTTTCAGGTGCTGTATTTCCATTTGAAAAGTGATGCGCAAAAACTTCTACAGATGTACACATCGATAAACGATACCCAAAACCGAACTTGAAACTAAATATTAATTTAGAGCCTATACGCTCGTTTTGCTGAGCCTGGAAACCCGACCCTACCCCGATAAATGTGTACCAATCATCACCATAAAAAGGCGATACGTCAACACTCATAATCGCTATTGGAATTGTAAATTTTTCCCAGTTCCAACCATATTTCTTACCGTATCCAATTGTCTGAACAATGTTTAATGATTTGCGCGCATTTATGCCAAAGAAAGTCATAGGCTGAGAATACTGAATATGCAGCATATTAAACGGCACAAATTCAGACGGCGACGGGATTAAGAATCCATCATTTACCCCCGCCCCCAGATTAAAAGCGGCCTGATTTTCATACCCATTAAAGAAAGGGTCAGCACAATCAGCACGGGCAACACCCGCCGCCATAACAACCATTACCAAAGCGCATAATTTTTTGCTCATAACACTTATAGAATTTATAAAAAAGCGCAACTATTGTAAATACGAACAAAATCCCAGTAAAAATTGCTACTTGCAATCTGAAAAAAGTCTGTTATAATGCGTGTCGCTTGGCAGCGTAGCTCAGTGGTAGAGCAGAGGAATCATAATCCTTTGGTCGGGGGTCCGAATCCCTCCGCTGCTACCAAAGATTCAACCCCGATTTATTCGGGGTTTAATTTTTGGTATAGTT
>JAZQTD010000045.1:0-3321 GCA_045630455.1 Candidatus Enterousia sp.
GATATATATGTAACGATACCGCTTGAACCGCAGCCGAAACTTAGGCCGCGTTTTAGGGTAGTACGTGGGCGTGTATTTACGCATACGCCGTATGAAACAAAGAACTTTGAAAACCAAGTGGCCGCATTATACATAAACAAAGCTGACGGCAAAAAGTTTGAACGATACAAGCCGCTGGAAGTACGAATCAGCTTTTTATGGAGATCCCGAAAAGCTTTTCTAAGAAAAAGCGTGCGGATATTGAAAGCGGTTTGCTATCACATACAGTTAAGCCCGATTTAGATAACTTAACAAAATCGGTGCTGGATGCACTGAACGGCATTGCATGGTATGACGATGCCCAGATAGTAGAACTAAAAGTTAATAAATATTACAGCGCAGGCAGTGGCCGGATAACACTGTACATTTCAGAAATGGGGTAAACAATGGCTGGCTTTAAATGGATTCGAATTGTCACGGACATTTTCGATGATGAAAAAATACGCTTAATTGAAGGGTTGCCCAACGGCGACACACTTATTGTTATTTGGATAAGGCTGTTATGTTTTGCAGGTAAAAATAATAATAATGGCGTTTTTATGTTTAATCGTAAAATGCCATATACGGATGAAATGCTGGCATCAATTTTTAATCGCGACATAAAAATTATACGGATGGCCCTAAAAACTTTTGAACAATTTGGCATGATCGAATTGGTCAATGATGTAATAACAATACCCAATTGGGAGAAGTACCAATCACAGGGCGCATACGAAAAGAAAAAAGAATACGACAGGCTATATCAGCAGCAACGACGCGAAAAACAGCGAATGTTAATATGCGGGCCAGCTAAAAAATCGTACGACGAATCGCACGACGAATCGTACGACGAATCGCACGACGAATCGCACGACGAATCGTACGACGAATCGCACGACAGTAAAACGACGTCAGACGACGCGTCGTTGTCCGTCGTATCTCTAGATATAGATATAGATATAGATATAGATAAAGATAAAGATATTAATAATATTTTAGATATAGATATAGATATTAATAAGCCAGTAGAAATATCAAATATCGATATAAACTATCAAAATATAAAAGAAACATGGAACAAGCTTGAAAAATATGGCATTAAAGGCATAAAAGTTATCAATCCATATGCTGAATCAATTAAAAACCTAAAAAGATGCCTTGCCCTGTTTACGCCGGATTCATTCGAAATGCTTATTGATCAGATTAAGCAAAGTGATTATCTGTTAGGTAATACGACAGAATCAAAAGGGGTGAATTTTAGCTGGGCTGTTGTTCCGGAAAATTATAGAAATATTCTTAAAGGCGTTTATAAAACGACAAATAGGGCGAAAACAAAAGTTAAAAACTTTGTTGATATTCAAGAACACGAACGGCCAGATGGCTATTTTGATGAACTTGAACGAAAATTATTAGAAAATTAAGGGGTAAACAATATGTGTAATTTCTGTGATGTAACCAAAAATAAATACGAAAGACATATCCAGTATGAATCGAAACTTAAATTAGCAGCTGATTGCATATCAACTTTTATTGAAACGCATAATGGCAAAGCTTATTTAACAGAATATGATTACGAAGGCGAGGACGATTCAGATATTATAAACATTTGGGCTGCGGAGATTAATTATTGTCCGATGTGCGGCAGGAAGCTGGACGAAATAAGGGGGCAAAATGTGTAAATGGTGTATTAAAGACAATAACTATTCCCATGTTTTTTTTGTAAACAATCTGGGAAATGACAATTGTGTTTCGGCAGCTATTATTCCAGACGAAAAGACATTGGCTTTCGACTTTTCAAAAGGCAATATGGGCTATACAGACAGCATTGATATAAAATTTTGCCCATTTTGCGGCAGGAAACTGGGCGAATAAGGGGGCATCATGTGCAGATACTGCGAACCTAAAATGCCGTATGGCATCGAACCGCTGGCAGAAGCTAAGTTTTTAAATGACATACTGATTACGGCTAATTTGTCGTATCTGACATATGGCACATATATGCTGGAAATCGTCTGCCAAAAGGACAGTGAACAGGCCAAGAAGGTTATTGAATGCAATTACTGCCCGAAGTGCGGCAGGCCCTTGCATTATAAGCGCAAAAAATAGGGGTAAACAAGCTTAAAGGTGCATAAAAAGGGAATGACAAAGGGGGCGTTATGTGCGGAAACACAAAAGCGGAAATACTTAGGGCGATTCTGGGGAACTTAAAGCAGCACGATTTTGCTGTAAATGGCAAATTTGCGATTACCGACGAAGAAGGGGCTGTTTTGTTGGAAGCGCTGGAAGATTACAAGGAAATGTGCAAAGAAGGCGAATTTTTTTATGTGCCATTTCCGGCGCAGGTATTTAACAGCGACGTTGTACCAAAAGGGGGCAGAAATGGCGAAATTATCAGTTGAACGTGATATGGTGCTGGCAATTCCCTTTGATGGCATGGGGTTTTGCTGTCCGATCTGCAAGGGCGTGGGCATTGGTGCAAATTGGGAAAATCGCCATTATTGCCCAGATTGCGGCCAGCGCATTAAGATGCTTAATGTCAATAAAGGCAAAGATTGGGAACAGCTGCTAAAGGACGTGCACAAGATCCCAAATGTGGAACAGACAAATATTGTTACGACCGAAACTATTTTCAAGAACAGCGCACAGGGCGAATTAAGCATAAATGGCGTATATCTTGATAGGCTTAAGGACTATAACAACAAGAATGCCCAGATTGAAGGGCAGTTAAGTTTATTTTGATTTAATCCAGTGCGGCAAGTAACTAACAACAACAAAACCCAAATTTCCAAAAAAAGAACACACATCAAAAACACAAAGAAAGGAGAACTTCCCAACCAATCCATAATTTGTGTACATTACCAAAGCGCCGCACTGGTTTAAATATTATGGGGGCATATGAACGAAGAATTATTAAACGAACTGGAAAAGATGTGCGCCGGAATACTGTTTTTTGCAGTTATTCTGGCAATAATAAGTGCTTGTGTTTGATAGATTGCAAAAGGGGGTGCAATTATGGATTACACAGAACTGGCAAAACGCATGGAAGAAGGCGACATATGTAAATGTGTTTGCCGCGATTATGTGATTTATAAGCGCAGCTGGCTTTATGATCACATAGAGCAGGAAGCCGTGCTGATTAAAAGCGCAAGAGAAATAAAGCCGATGGCCGACGGCATAACACGGCTTAAGAATTTTCTAAAAGAGCAGGAAAAGTTAAGGGATGGCGATTAAGCTTGTATTATTGGCGCTGCTTTTATGGGGGTACGCATGGATATTGAAGCAGGAAAAGAAATAACACTTTTG
>JAZQTD010000046.1:0-1031 GCA_045630455.1 Candidatus Enterousia sp.
GAGGCCATCTTTCAGCACATAAAGCTTTGATATCCAAGTGATGCCACCCGAATATATTATGCGGTATTAGCAGTCGTTTCCAACTGTTGTCCCCCACTGAAAGGCAGGTTCCTCACGCGTTACTCACCCGTTCGCCACTAAACTTAAATTCACTTGACCGAAGTCGCATTCCAATAAGTCCCGTTCGACTTGCATGTGTTAGGCACGCCGCCAGCGTTCGTCCTGAGCCAGGATCAAACTCTCAAAAAATTGTATCTTAAAGCTTAAAGCTCTAAAATCATGATTTTTTGAATAAATTTGTCTAGCAAATATTACTCAAGAATTTTCGTTGGCTGTTAATTCGTTTCTTCAACGATTTGAACAATCCATTAATTGTCCAAGGTGTTTGTTCGTCTTTGCGTTATTCAATTTACAAGGTACAACGCACTCGGCCGCCTGAGCGGTGGGCCTGCTTATAATAGCATGACTATTTTCCATTGTCAAGAACTTTTTTCACTTTTCTCAACAATTTTTTTAGCCTCGCTTTTATGAAGCACCCCCCGCCGGAAGCGCCTGACGTATAATAGCAAAACACCCTCTAATTGTCAAGCGCTAAATCCACTTTTTTTCACTTATTTTTGATTCCGTTTATCCACCGCATCTGCCCGCTTGCTGCGATATTTATTATTGACCATGCGCTTACGCAAAAGAGTTGGCTCCACCGGAAACAGGTAACAAACCCCCAGGCTTCTCAGGCTTGCCAAATGCACTGTAAAAGCTACAATTCCGATCACCAGACCAGGCAGTCCTGCCGGAACAGCAATTACTGCCAGCAAGATTCGCCAAATCCTGATAGCGGATGCCAAATCCCGGTTCGGTAACACAAACCCACAAACACCGGCAATGCTGACCACGATCAACGCCACCGGGGAAATCAGACCGGCCTCCACACCTGCAGTTCCCACCACAATACCGCCGATAATAGACACGGATTGTCCAATACTTTGGGGCAAATGGATCCCAGACTCCTGCAGTAGTTCAAATGCCACCAG
>JAZQTD010000047.1:0-13096 GCA_045630455.1 Candidatus Enterousia sp.
TAGGCCATTTTTCGCCCCTCAACATTTTACAATTCAACTTCATTTCCGAAATGGGAAAAATCCCCCGTTACAATTTCCGCAACATAATACCAAAAATTTTCAGCACACTTTTTTCGGGGTTTCTTGCGGCAAGATAATACAATATAACGAAATTGTGTATCATGTACAAAATAATGCACATAACTTTGTTAAAAATACATATTGACAATTTGTATAAATGCTATTGACATTTACAGAAAGTTTGATTATACTATAAGTAGCGGTTTTCCTCACCGCATTACACATTGTAAATGGGGTTGCATGAAATGCGCGGTGCGCCCCGTTTACAATGTACTGCAAAGTTTTCCGGAAAATTTTGATTATTGAAAGGATGATTGTTTATGTATAGTACATCTGAAACCCTGAACGTCACAAAAGCGGCAATCGCACAGCTGATTGCAAAAGGCTATATGGATGAAACATATACGCTTGATTCACTTGATGATCATGCGATTGTAGACCTTGGCGAAAAGTTGGGACTGAATGAAAGCGGCGATTTTAGCGTAGACAGCGCGCCGGATGTAATGTTTAAAGCATTGCTGTCCCAAATGGGTAAAATCGTCATTGACACCCGCGCGTATACCGCAAGATTGCCGAAACTCTTTGTTGATACCGTGAATTGGGGTATCATGCAAGAGCATATCATGATTGACCTTTCGGATGTTATGATAGACGAAATGTGGAATCCGGCGGGTTTTGTCGCGTGGAATACCCCCGAAAGCGGCGGTGTATATCCGGGTATTGAAGAGGGTAAACGCATTGCTGCAATCGAATTTGGTTGCTATAAACCCCCTGTTGCCGCGAAACTTTACAAGAAAGCACACGGAATCATGGTTGCGCTGACAACCGCGCGCGAACAGTTTTTCACAGCATTCCGCAATCTGTCGGAATACGAATCTTTCCTTGCGGGGCTGTTTAACTCTGTCGAAAACACGCTGCAAGTGAAAGCTGAAATCTATGGTCTCATGTGTGTTTCTATGGGGCACTCAATCGCATTCGCTAATGGTAACGCTGTTGATCTTCGCGCAAGTTATGTTGCAGAGGGCGGCGTAGATACGGGACTGACTGCCGCGGAACTTCTTGCAAAAGAAGATTTTCAGGTGCATATGCTGAAAATGATTGATATGACAAAAGATTACATGCGCAGTATGTCCGCGCTGTATAATGACCATGAATTCAGTACTTTCAGCACAGAACCAAATGTTATTATGCTGTCACAGGCCGCGAAAGCTGCAAAATTCGGCGTCCGCGCAAATACCTATAATGAAAAACTCATTGGCATTGGTGATTATGATACAGTCCCCGCATGGCAAGCCGCTGTTGATACAGGCGATACAGCCCCCTATTATACATTCGATACCGCGTCTACCATTATTCTTTCCAATGCAGCTGCAACGGCCGCGGGACTTACACCCGAAACGGGTGAACCGTACACCCTTGCAAATGTGGTTGCAATTGCATATGATAGGTATGCAATGGGCGTTACAGTTGATAAGCGCAAGGTTACACAGCAATATGCAGCAAGCCGCGATACTGTCAATAGCTTCTATCACAGCTTGATTTCGTATATCGTCAATTCGCATTTCCCGATTGTATCTTTCTATATTGGTGAAGAACAAACCTAATAAAAACAATCCCCCGCGAAACCCCGCGGGGGATTTTCAAAAGGAGTGAAACCAAATGGGGAAACAATTTAAACCCACATTTGAACAGATGATAACATACATGGAAAACATACAGCGCGCGGATATGCATTTTAGTTATCTGCTTGTCTGTGATACCATGATGTTTCAATACGCGGGATTACCGGAAACAATAGACCAAAAATTTTTAGAACAATATCTGAATTTATCGGGTATTGCCGCTATTGGAAAAGTAGACGGAAAACTGTATGCAGCCCCTTTCGCATCCAGAAACGGCGAATTAGACCAATACGGATTAGGCAAGGATTGCACCGCATATGTTCCGAATGGTCAATCTATTCGCGGGGTGATCGGTAAAGACGTTGCAATCATCTACAACAACAGCAACCATACACCGCAAACAGATTTATTTTTTGATACACAAACTTTTGTGGAATTGGATAAATCAACAAAATCAAATATAATTTTCGCGCGAATTGCTCCTATCTTTGCAGCGGGTGACGATAACACAAAAGAGGGATTGAAAGCAATTATTGAAAAAGTGGTTGCGGGGGAACTGGAAACAGTTGTATCTGAAAATCTGCTTGATATGTTTGGACTGCAAACCGGAACGGAAAATTTGAAAGTACTGGATGTATTTCAGCATCCGGAAAAGGCGCAATATATCCAGTATCTTTCGCAGTTTTATGACGTTTTGATGCGGCGGCATTTTTCGCGGCGGGGACTTTCGATCAAAACCCCGACAAAAGCCGCACAGCAATCAACAGACGAAATTCATGGTATGGATTCTGTAACATGGTTTTACCCGCTGAATAAATTAGCGGAACGCCAAAAAGGCGTTGAAATGGTAAATGCTGTTTTTGGTACTGAAATTTCAGTTGACTTTTCGGAAATCTGGAAACAGGAATACAAAGCGTATCAACTGCGTATGCTGCAAGAGGACAGCGAACGGGAAACCGAAACGGAAGAAACCGAAAACGAAACAGAAAGGGGTGCTGATAATGTGGATTTGTCCGGAAATTCAGAAACCGACAGTTGACCAATACCGCGTTTATGATATACTCATAATGTATCATGAGAAAGGTATAACACCTGATCTTGAAATTGAAGTTGGGGAAACAACCCTTGCGGATTATAATACAGTTTTGGGGTTGTGGATTAAGCGGCAAGATTGGATTTATTGTCAATCAAAATTGCAGCATGTGGTGATACCCGAAACGGGAGAAGAATTGTACGGCGGATTTATTTTTTCTGATTGGAAAAACTTTATAGCAAGAAACGGCGAAAATTTAAAGCGTATGATTGACGCGCTTTACGCTGAATACAATCCTATTGAAAATTACAATATGCGCGAACAGGGTGCAACCGGAACAAAACAGGACGCGCACCGCACAACCCCACACGGCGAAATTACAGTCGAATCAACCCCGTTTGAAACGGGTATTAATTCTAGCGGTGACGGCGCACAAACCGGAAAAACAACCACAACCACAAGTTATACGGATGCAGACAGCGAAACAACCTATGATAATACAATGTCAATTAAAGATAATGATGATGCGGCGGAATCCGGTTATCATAAAGGCGAACAGCATTATCTGAAACGTTCCGGAAATATCGGCGTTACAACGTCTGCACAGATGATTACACAGGAACTAGAATTGCGTGTTGTTGACCTGATTGCGGATTTTGTCAAGCGGTTTTTTGACCAATACTGTTATTTTGTGGGGTGATCATATGGGCGCGATAGATGTTATTTTCTACCATTTCAAAGGGGATAACAGACAGATAGACAAAACGCTTGTTGACGGTGTACCATTTTATGCGGTACAGTATCGCGGTGAAATTGATTTTCATAATCCCGTTTTCCCTGTTGAACAGACAATTGACGACAGTTATAATTATTGTGGTATTACGTTTCACGGCGAAACACCAGCGGATGATATCACAAAATATTATTTCTGTCGTATCGTTAACACGCGGGAAAATCTGTCAACGGCCTTTTGTGATATAGATGTACTTATGACTTATAAAACAGCTATTTTGCAGTTGCCTGTATGGTGTAAACGTTCGGCCGCGCTGCAAACTCCCTATATCCCCGATAATCGCGCACCCGTGGAAACGCGGCGATTTGTGGCGGGAAATCCGGCGGATGCAATCGGGGCGCATAGTTCCGATATGATTCTATTTACTGTGGGGTGATCATATGCCGAAATATATATCATTTTATCGTGATTCTGCGTGTAAAAACTTGTGGTTGACAATACCTGTCACAGAGTTAGAGTATGGCTACACAGACAATCCGCCGTTATCTGTGACAATAGACGGAAAAGAATATCGGTATTTTGACGGTTACGGCAGAAGAATTCGGAATGTTGAGCAGCCAACGGAAAACCCGCCGTTTTTGTCTAGCCGAAACACTTTTCCAACAGCAACAACTTTGTATTGTAAAAACGGATTATCGTTTTCTATTACCGTTGCAAGCAATAGTGGCGGAAATCAGTATATCCAGATATCACAGTTACGCGCAGGCGGTGTTACGATTTCAAGCGGTCAAAATTTAGGTGATCCGACACCTATTAGCATGTATCTCGCATCTATAAATTATCAGGGTGTAATATATATTGGATTTACAGCACCAAAAACTTCATGGAATAATGTAGTGCAACCAACAGCATTTGTAGAACAAAGTTTCTGGGAATCCGCGATACGTCCAAACTATGATTACGGCAGCGGAACAGATGAAGATGGGGGACAGGGTACAGGAAAAATCCCGCATACAGATATACCATTGACAGCAACCCCGTCTAAAATTGTTCCTATTGGGGGGCGCGGCCTACATGCATACCGCATTAATGCGCAAGCATACGGCAGTTTGCAAGGGTATTTATGGGGGGATTCGTCCACCCTTGCGAAATCTTTATGGCAAAAATTCAACAATAAAACGCATAATCCTGTATCGTGTATCGTTGGGTGTTTTTCACTTCCGGCGGATTTCATGCCGACAGGAACAGGAAACACGGGAATAAATTTGGCGGGGCTGTATCTTTCGCCAATTTCGGGTACATGTGTATCTGTTGGCGGAAGTATCGGTTTTATAGATAAAACGATCACTTTCGGCGCGATTGAAGCACCCTTTCACAATTTCTTGGATTATACAGCAATCACATGTAAAATACATATACCGTTTTGCGGTGAAATGGCAATAGCACCGGAACAGATAATCGGTTCGGATTTGACTTTACGTTATAGAGTTGACCAACTGAACGGGAATATTGTTGCAGCGGTAAAAGCAAATGGTATCGTTTTAGGTGAACTATCCGGAAATTGTGCTTATAATATCCCGCTGTCCGGCGGCGATGACGGTACTTTGCAGCGACTTGGCGCAATTACGTCCGGCGTAACAGCTGTCGTACAGGATAACGTACAGGGCGCAATGGTTGCTATGCAAAACGGCATGAATGCGGGATTCTCTGCACAGCTTGTGAATTCCGATCTACACGGCAGTACAACAGCCTGTGAAAATCGTGTACCCTATCTTGTGTGGACATACAGCGGAACAGCATATACACCCGATTACGCACAGGCGCAAGGCGTTCCGTGTGAATTTTCCGGCAACCTTGGCGCATTTTCCGGCGGGTATGGTGAATTTGAGATTATGTCAAATTCCCCCGCATTGCAGCTTGTATATGATGTAATGGGTGCAACCGAAATTGAAAAGCAAGAAATCGCTGCTTTACTGCGAAACGGGGTGATTGTATGATTACAATGAAGCAATCATATGAAATTGAATATGACGGGACACACAATGTATGCCGCATGGAAATTTATGCAGATACTGCCGCCGATCTATCGGGACTGGATAATCTTGACGGGGTGTATTTCCTTGCGGGTTCAGAAGCATATGATATTGCAACGGGCGACAAGTACATGATGAATTCTTCCGGTACATGGATTTTGCAGCCGTCTGCAAATCAATTTCAAAACGTATACACAAAAACAGAAGTTGACAACATTGTATCAGATATCAATGCAGATATAGCGGATGCTGAAAACGATATATCAGCATTAAACAGCGGCCTTTCAATTATCATTGATACAGGCGGGAAAAACCGTGTGCAGCCGACAGCCACAAGCCAAACTATAAACGACATTGTATGGACTGTCAATCCAGACGGTACGATTTCAGCAACCGGAACGGCAACCGCAAACAGCTATATCACAATTCAGGTACTTGCCGCGGATTCTGTTTTTGACGGGACATATTATCTTTCAGGTTGCCCCGCGGGGGGTGGAAATAGTACCTATGCTTTGTATGTGGCGCGTGGTTCATACACAAAGTATGATTATGGAAACGGGGTTTTGCTGTCGGAAAGTACAGACGGCCTAAACAAAAATTTACTTGCGATTGTATACAGCGGCCAAACAGTCAGCAATCTGACATTCAGGCCTATGATTTGCAAAAAATCACTATATGATATATCCCCCGATTTCGCGCCGTATTGCCCAACACTAGCGGAACTGTATGCGCTAGTGAAAAGTTATCACCCATAAAGAAACCCCCCTAGAAATGCATTCTAGGGGGGATTTTCGTGGGGTTTACTTTTCCGGCGGAACAATTACAAGATTGTATGTATGCTGTCCGCCCCCAAGGTCAACATTCTGACACTTGACTGTAAGCGGGGTGTCCCATTGCGCCGGATTGCCAAACATCGAAACGATACGTTTCACGGCGTTATAGATACCAACGGAAACGGCCTGATAACCCTTGCCGAACTTGTCAATGATCACAACGCGCGGAACGTTCACAAGTTCGCCTGTGGTTTCATTCGCGCATTGAATGACTTCCACATAAAAATGTGTCATTTCAATCGGTTCGTTGATTTTTGCAGACAGCTTTTCCGGATTTGCGCAAGCGTTATAAAGGGTTGCTTTCGCGCGGTTATCTTCCGCGGTCATTGTGCAATAACCCTTTCCGCCGCCCGCGATATCACGGGCAAGATTGATTTTTCCGAAAAAGTCAGTTGACAGCGCAAGGGTGTCTGTCGCATCATCTGCAACAATATCCGGCGTGTTTTCGGTTGCCGTTTCCGGCGCGGTTTCGGTTGCAGCGGTTGCCGCTGCATTCTTCTTCATTTCGTCTTTCATTGCGGTTTTCCTTTCTAGCTAGTTCCGTGACGGTTAGCATCATCGGGAGTATATCGCCACATATACCCGACAACCCGCCCGAAAGCGGGTTGTTTCGCTTTTTCACGGCATGTTTTCGGGGGTGCATTCTGTTACAGCTTTGATAAGCGCGATTCTGTAGAAGTTCGCGTATGCGTTTTTGCTGAATTCCGGAACGGATTTCATGATTGCGTTATAGGCCGCGTGGATGATCACCCGCATATCTTCCGTTAATTCCGCCCCCGTTCCGGACATAGACAGTTCACAATGTCCGTCCGCGGTTTTCGCTTCAATCATTCAGGATTCCCCGCTTTCTTTCCAGACTGCCGACAAATCAACATCATTTGCCGCTGCTTTCTTGACGGAAATCTGAAAGCGGTGCGCGGGGTTTAGGCCATAGCTCTTTTTCTTGCTGTCGATCTTGGCGGCAATCCGGTCAAATTTTTCACGCGCTGCTTTCGCGGTTTCGGCCTGAATAAAGCAATAGGCCATTTTCAAGCCCCCGCGCTTGATCATCCATGATACTTTATACCATTTCATTTTCATACCCCCTTTCAATATTCAATAATTTCGATTTTGATATCAGTATTTTCGCGAATGTATTTTTGTGTTTTGCCGTATGTTTCAGCTGTTCCGCGGATGTAATCTTTAATATATGTTTTTGCAGCCGCCAATGTTGTGAATTCGCCGTCATTATCCCCATTGATATATACGGCATACATTTTTATTGGTTTATCTACTTGTACTGCTTTTGTAGCTATTGCCCAAATAACAGATTTTTCAATATTGGATGTATAATACTTATCCCCTAATATCTGCACATACCAACTTTTGGATAAATAATCCAAATCAACACGCGCGCGAAAATCGGTATTTGTATTTATGATGTGCGCATAATAAATAGCTTTTTCCCTTTTCATCGTGTTTTCCTCACTTTCTCAATATCAAATTTTCAAGTTTCGTTTGATAGTATAGGTACTATCGTACCAATTATAACCGATTTCCATTTATTTGTCAATAGACAAAATTGCGATTTTGAAAATTTGAAGTTTCATATTTTCCAAATACAAAAAGTAGAATTTCAGAATTTTATAAAATCCTATATCCGAAAATTGCATATCTGAAATAACGTAAATACGCATTTTCAAAAATCGTTATTTTGTTCATTGATAAATCTTTACGTATCGCATTCTATGGGTTTTCAGGTATAAACACCCCGCAAAGAGAAACACCCCTAGAAATGCATTCTAGCGCATTCTAGGGGCATTCTAGCGTGTGCATTTTTCTGCACATGGTTTCGTTAAATACCATGCGTATTTCTGTTTCTGTTCATTTGCACGACAGCATTCACGTATGCTTTAAATAATGCCCCGTCAATATTGGTTGCGTAGTAAAACCGATTTGCTTTGTACAGTCTCCAGAATACGTCCAACAGCGAACCACGCGCGCCAAAACCATAGATTTCATTTCGTGCTGTAATTTCGCCGTGTGTAAGAATATAGCTGTCTTGATATGTACGTGTAGCGGGGCGCACATACACACATAATCCTGTATCATTCTTTACAAGCTGCAATTTAAGCAGCTTGCCGGATTGCCGGATAAACAACCTATTATAAAGGATTCGCGCTTTCTGCTCTTTATCCGGCGGGATATGTGGATAACTTTCAGTTGCCCAAGTCCCCTTGCCTGTAATCGCCGCAAGTTTTGGATTCGGGAAACCAAAAAACCGCTTGTTGACTTTCTGCCGCTGTTCTGACAGATTGGCGGGGAGTATTTCAAAATAGATATGCGTACCCTCTGCCGTTTCGATTTGGCGCGTTTCACCTTGCTGCATGATGTTTGCAATATCACGGATGCACAGTTCATCGAACCAAGGGCTTGTTAAATCAATGGTATTTGACAGCATAAACACAACCGGACATTCCCTGTCACGGATGATTGTTTTTGTGATATCCGTGAACGCAATGAAATCATTGTAACCATATCCGGATAGCTGCACAAATTCGTCAAAGATGATCAAATCGCCGCGGGGACAATTATACGATGATTTCAAATTATCGGATTCGGCAAGGGAACAGCAAAACATGAAATGTTCAGGACATTTTTCCACTATCTTTCCGTCATCATCCACGTTACAATAATACCAACGTTTGCCATAATAGAAACAACTATTCCATTCGCCTTTTGTGATTTTCTCAATGTACCCGTATTCCAGTACTGTTTTGAATAGGTCTTTCATGGTTTTGGGTGTAACCATATCCGGCGTACATCTTATATAATGTATGATTGTGCCGTACATGGCATTCATGATCATTCCCAAAAGCAGCGGATTCGTTGTTTTGCCCTGTGATCGGTCAGACATAGATATCACATATCCGAACTTTGTGAAATCCGCTTTCAGGGGATTGTAAACATTCTTGGGGCATTTCAGCTTACTATATTGCTTTTTGATTTTATCCCAATCATACAGTATACCTTTCTGTTTATCCCCGTCAATATACTTTATATCTTGCATATTTTCCGCCTTTCTTCAAGTATCTGCTCTAATAACCGGATGTAAACATCATCCATTTTAATACTAAACGGAATTGGCACAAGCGCAACCCCTGATTTTTCATGCATGATTTCCGTATGCCCTTGCGCATCCGTTACGGTTTCGCTGTATTCATCTATTGCATACACGGATGCAAGTTTGTCGGAATCATCACAAGACAATATATAGTTATCCGTGAAGTTTGCAAACAGGGTTTCTGTATCTACATAACCGACAATCTTTTTACGCTTTTCGCCTGTATCGGTTTCATACTCTTTGTAAATTGGATAAGAGTTTTCACTTGCAAATGGCTGCATAATGTTCCGTTCGTAACTGCCTTTCCGCATTCCGGCAACCGTGATTTCTGCATGATTATCATAGTATTTAATATACCGTTTTGCGCCCAAAGTCATAAATACATAATGTTTCGGCTGTTTGTTCTTGTCTTTATCCACCCAATCAAATAAACCGATATCCGCAAACACTTCCGGCAGATACTGCTTATTGTATGCCGCAATATCAGCATTGAAACGTGCTATAATTTCGCGGTTTCGCGGGGTATCGTCAAAATAGATACTATCTGTATCACAGTATAACACATTACACATAGTAAAATCAGAATCAAGATTGTATACAGTTCGTAATAGCCGCGCCCTTGCGTGTGCAGTTACATATATACCCCAAAACGGCGAAAGCAGCTGTTTCGATATCATCTTCTCATACGTTTTTGTGCTTTCAATTTCGTACCAATCCCCCGTATTTACCATTTTTCCTTTATCCGTGATAAACGGTTCATCCTGATTGTATTTGTATTCCGTAAAGTTCAAACGTGTAACACAGCAACCATAAAACGCATTTAGACGCGCTTTCGCGTTTTTGTATTCTAGGGTGTTTTCTTTTCCCGCTGCTTTCAGTGTCTGTTTCAGTTCATAATACTTTTTCAGCGGTTTCAATAGATAATTCGGCAGTTTCCCCCTTTCCGCACATTGCGACTCCACAACCGTTATTTTATCCCATTTGTAAAACTTGGTATATATTTCATAATCAAGTTCAGTTAGGCAAACACGGATTTTTTCGGCAAAATACAATCTGCCGTTATCAAATTTAGCATTCCGGTATTTTATGATTTTGTGTTCGGATTCGATTGCGTGGTATGTTTTACGCTCTATGTTGTCAATATCTAAAGTTATGATCATGCATTTATCTTGCATTTTGCTGTCGGTAATTTCCTTGCCATTGCATTCACATTCGCAAGGGATAAACTTGGTCATAGGATAGTAGCAATGCAACATCACGGCCGGATAACTTGAATTATAGTCTACACCAATAGTATTTTCCCATTTGGCGCACACAAACCATATATTCGCATGAGTATAACCCCCGCGGAATAGATATTGCATATAATAGTTATAGTTGATTCTGTCGGGGTATAAATCAACAACCGCTTGCCGTATCTGCTCTATACAACCCGTTTGTTCTGCATAGTATTTGATATCATTACGCACGATTCCCGTTCCGGTCAGCGGTATATCTAAATGGTTATCGCTGAATGTACGAAATATATAGTCTGACCATTCAGCCAATATACGAACGTCATTTTGACAATACCCGATTTCGTTATCTGTTCCGTTTGTACCGTCTGAAAGTTCCGTTAAACTGTTGCGGATTACATTATAATCTAAATCACCCTTTAATTTTTGAGTAGTACAGAAATTCTTTGCAAGGTTTGCAAGCCCCCCTTTACCGCTGATCGAAAGGCATTCACGAAACTCTACGCGCCCCGTAACAGCTGTTAGGGGGTTGTGCGATTCCCGCGCAAAAATTTTATCCCAATGGAAACGGCGGGATAAAAACGCGAATTCATGCTCAAGGTTCGCAACCCAAAAAAGGATATAGGCTTTTTTGGGTTGCAGCCATTGGTTAATTTCGGATATCAAAAGTTCAAAATCTGACCACTTGCGCAATAACAAATCATCATCATTCCATGATAACTGCCAATGATACATATAAGCATAGTTGCCTATGCGGGTTGTTTCAATATCGAATCCGGCGCGGATGCGGATATACTTTTTATGTTGGGAGTAAATAAAAAGCTGTTTCCGGCGGTTCAGTTTCGCGCGGATAAACTGTTTCACATTGGTATAAATCATTTTTCCTCACCATTGATTTTCCCCGAATTTATCGCGGATGATTTCCGCATTTTCATCTTCAATAGCTTTTTCAACAATCGCTTGCATTTTCGCAAAATCCGTGTCACTAGTCCAACGGCCTTTTGATAACGCTTTTATATCTTCATGTGCTTTCAGTCTTACACCCCGCTTTCTTTCAATTTCATAAAGTTTTGCAAGCTGTCCGCGGAATGCTTTTTCTGTTTCTTCATACCGTTCATTTTCGGCCTTTAGTGCCGCTTTGGTTGCCGCGCGGCCTTTCACGGTGATTCCGGTGCGCTTTTCATACGCCTTTATCATTGCAGACTGCGCGGCCTGTACCGTTTGCTGTTTACCAAGGATTTTCAGCTGCTTTTCATACGCTGTTACGTTTGCAAAATCCCAAATAGCCGCTTTACTTGCGCTGATTTGGGGGATTCCCTCTTTTGTGTAGCGTACACCCTCAAAACCCTTTCCGCGCATATCTGATATCGTTTCACCCTTGCGCTGTTGGCCGCCGTAAAGCAATGTTTCATACTGTTGCGCTAGCCGCGAATCTGCACCTAATTTTGTATAGGCTTGCCGAATTTGGCGGTTTATCCGGTCAATTTCGCGCTTGATTTCAAGTTCCTTTCCGGTTAACTTTGTAGCCATTTATATCACCCTTTCACATATATACCAATATGTCTTATGCATTCAACATCGTATTTATATTGAACTGAATGATTTTCATACTGTATTGTTAAACATAATCTATTTTCACCATTAATGTCAATCACATCGCCAACACGAAAAGACAATACATTATAAATTTGTTCCTGACGTCCGTTATTATACTCTATTATGATATACATATTATACCCCTTTCAAACAACTTGCTTTGATACATAATCCAATACACGCTTTCTTGCGCGGCGGATTCCGTGACATACTGTCGTAATATCCACATCAAAATACATTGCAATATCAGCAAGTTTAATGCCGCCGTAAATATAGTATGTATAGTATTTATACTGTGTAGGCGTTAATATCGTGCGTAAATATGCGGGTGCTGCATCCAGTTTTGCATCAAGCGCGGTTTCGTGCATTTCCATTTCCCACAGCGGGATATGTTGTAAATCTGTCATAGTATCACCCCCATACTTTCATACCGCCCGCGGATTGCTTGTTCAATATCATGTGCAGCCCCTTCATAATCATTCATTTGTAAGCGATACACGGCTGATATGATCAAATTGACATACCATTGGGGTATGGTATACTCTGGATGATCATACATCCACTTCTGTTCCATAGTCACCATTTCGGCAACTTTGCGTTTTTCACGGTTCGTCATTTTCGGAATCCTCACTTTCATTATAATAGCACAACTGTATGCACGTACAGTTATACAAGATAATGATACAACTTTATACAATAAATGTCAATGTATTATCTTGCCGCAAGAAACCCCGAAAAAAGTGTGCTGAAAATTTTTGGTATTATGTTGCGGAAATTGTAACGGGGGATTTTTCCCATTTCGGAAATGAAGTTGAATTGTAAAATGTTGAGGGGCGAAAAATGGCCTA
>JAZQTD010000048.1:0-131180 GCA_045630455.1 Candidatus Enterousia sp.
ACAAGTTGCCCCCCCAACTCCTTGGCTCACAGAACGACATGGCTACGATCCGACTTGGAGTATGTTGTTGAGTATGGTCGCCGTTTGGTTGCCCAAGAAAAGAAGTTGTCGCCAGAAATTGTTGCGTTGGTTAATCGGTTCGCTGCGCAATTTGAACGTATGCGTGATTTAACAACGCCGACACAAAAACCAATACAAGAAATGACGTTGGAAGAATTTGAAAAAATTATGAATATTTAGTATGATATAAGGATAAGGAGAAGTTGAATATGAAGTTTATAAAAAATCTGATTCTTGGATTTTTGTGTGTCATTGTTTTGGCGGGGTGTTCTTTGTTGGGCAAAAAAAAGGAAGATGTGCCGCAATTTGACAATGTTACAGTTGTGGAAGAAACGATTATTGATTCCCGGTCTGTGCCTATTTTCCCAAAGAAAGCCGCATTGACAACCGATACAGCGCGCAGATTTTCAATTGAATTGCCAATGCGTTGCGAAGTGGATTGGAATAATCAAAGTGTGGTTTCTGTTGTGCCAGCAGAAAAGATAGAAATGGTTCGTTTGGGGATGGGGGGTGCGCTGCCTGAAGATTTAAAGGTCTCGGATTATGAGTTTAAGAATCTGACGGTTAAGCAAGCCTTGGACAAACTGTTACAGGGTACGGATATTGCTGTTGTAGAAGATGAGCAGTTGTATGAGAAAATTTCTGGAACTATTACTGCGGGGTCGTTGGAAGATGCTGTTGAGTTAATGACCAAGATGGGGCGTGTATATTATTCTTATGATGCGCATAATGGGGAAATTCATTTGAAGCATCGGGCTAAATGGCTGATAAAAATGCCGCAAAATCAGACTATTATTATGGCACTGTTGGATGCGATGCATGGTGCGGATATGCGGAATTTATTGGTAGATTGGGCGGACAAGACGGTTGTATTTGAAGGTAATTATCAGACGGAACGTGAAGTTGCGCGTATTATTGCCGATATTTCTGGGAAAAAGTATATGTTGGCATGGGATATCGATGTTTATCGTGTTTATCCGCGTACAGATAATCCGATTGTTTGGATGAATTTGTTGCCGGCCTTTGGGGATAAGAATGTTAAGATGTCTATCCCGGGGGTTGTTGGGCGTGCCTTGGTCGTTGGGCCAGAAATTAATACCAAGACTTTGCAGGAATTTTTGGGACAACAGGCAAATGTTGTTTTGATTTCCCAGGGGACGTTTGCAATTCCAAATGGATGGCAGTCACGATTTGATATTGGACAATGTGGTCGTGAAGAAAGATTGGAAACAGATTTGATTGTTGGGGCAACAGGTACCTATGGTGATTTTGCGGGACGTAAAAAGATTGATGCAAAAATCGTTCTGCGTACCAGTCAGGGTGAATTAAGTTCGTTTAATATTCCGTCAACTGTTGGGGATAATTATGTGATTATTGGTATTCCAACACATTCTTTTGTGACAACGCCCGAAACGTTGATTTCGCCGTTCGCGGAATTGGTGGTGTTTATGTCGCCACGTGTTGTGTCCGTGGTTGATGGGGCAGGTGATATGTCGGGGGCAAATGAACTGATTGGTGATGCGTTGCGTGATTTCTTGAACGATTAAGGATAGTGTAAAGATGTTTTCAAAACTGGAACGTAAGATTGCTTTTAGGTATTTGGGGGCAAAAAAGCGTGGCTTTGGCTCGGTTATTTCATGGGTGTCGTTGATTGGTATTATGTTGGGTGTGGCGACCCTGATTGTGGTGATGTCTGTTATGGGTGGTTTTCATGATACGCTGTTGGGGCGTATTGTTGGAATGAACGGGCATGTTGTGGTTTATCATCAGGATGGTGCAATTTCTGACTTTGATTTTCTGATTGATAAGATGAAGCAGAATCGTGTTGTCGAACAACAGGTGGTAAATATTGTGCCAATTGCTGAAGGGCAGGTTATGGCAACCGCAAATGGTAATAATACCGGTGCCATGATACGTGGCATCAGAATGCCTGATTTGATTGCTAAGTCCCAGGCGGGAACCCGTGTATATGGTAAGCCGTTGACCGAGATTGTCGATGGTGAATTGGTTGCAGGGGCTTCGTTGACGCGCGCGCTGAAGGTGACAATGGGGGATAATATTTCATTGGTGTCTGCGAATAACGCGACACCAACACCATTTGGTTCAATGCCACGTATTATGTCGTATCCTGTGAAAAGTTCATTTTTTATGGGGATGTACGAATATGATTCAGGGTATATTTTTATGCCACTGGAAACCGCACAAAAATATTTAAATATTGGTAATGCAGTTACGCATATTGATTTGTTCCTGCGTAATCCCGAAGAAACAAAGCCTGTTCTGGAAAGTTTGGCGCGTTTGTTGCCTGATGGTTTTGTCGTACGCGATTGGCGCGATTTAAATCGAGGCTTTGTTGGGGCGTTGCAGGTTGAATCAAATGTTATGTTTTTAATATTAATGTTAATTGTTATTGTTGCGGCGTTTAACATTGTTTCCAGTTTGGTTATGCTGGTTAAAGATAAAAACAAAGATATTGCGGTTTTGCGTACTTTTGGTGTGTCGCGTAAATCTATGATGAAGATATTTATTTTGTCTGGAACCTCAATTGGGGCAATTGGTGCGTTCTTTGGAACAATACTGGGGGTTTTGATTGCGATTTATGTGGAACCAATTCGTCAGTTTTTTCAATGGTTGACAGGGCGTGATTTATTCCCGGCGGAATTGTATTATTTGTCAGAGTTACCATCAAAGTTGGTTTGGACAGATGTTTTGGGAATTGCGTTGATTGCGGTGTTGTTGGCGTGTCTGGCAACATTGTACCCGGCGTGGAAGGCGGCAAATACAGACCCGGTTGAGGTGTTAAGAAATGAGTAATAAAAAGACAAGTTTTGATGATGCCAATTTCAAGGTTGTGCTTAAAAAGTTTTTGCGCGATTGGTCTGCGATAGAGTATGAAGATAATCCGCGGTATCAAAATTTGAAGTTTGGGCATTTTACAACACCGGAACATTATGAAGCCTTGTTGGTCGCGGAACAACAAATTCAACAGATAGAGCAAGCAAAACAAAACAACGGAAAAGAATAAATGGCGAATATTTTGAATTCTTTGTCAAAGGTGCATTCGGCAGACGTAGTTATGTCGGTGCGTGATATTAAACGGACCTTTGTAGAAGGGGGGCAGCCTTTGCATATTTTGCGTGGTGGTGGGTTTGATTTGCATCGCGGGGAAATTATTGCGCTGGTTGGACAGTCGGGGTCGGGAAAATCGACCTTGTTGCAATGTGTTGGATTGCTGGATAAGCCCAGTTCTGGCAGTATTTTAATTAATGGGGCCGCTGTTCAAAAGATGGATGAAGATATGCGTACACAAATTCGCAGAAATAAAATAGGCTTTGTGTATCAGCGACATAATTTATTGTCGGACTTTACGGCACTGGAAAACGTTATGTTACCGATGCTGGCCAATGGGGTGGATGAAAATGTTGCGCGCGCGCGCGCAATAAAACTGTTGAAATCTGCAAATGTGGCACATCGTGCATCACATTTACCGGGTGAAATGTCGGGCGGGGAACAGCAACGTACTGCGGTTGCGCGGGCGCTGGCAAATAATCCTGATATATTGTTGGCCGATGAACCAACGGGCAGTTTGGACCCGCAACATGCGACGGCTGTGTTTGATTTGTTGTTGGACTTGGTTCGTAAGAACAAGATGGCAATGTTGTTCGTTACGCATGATATGAATCTGGCAGCGCGTGCAGATAAAAAAATTACAATTGACAATGGGATTGTTATATAGTGTAATATAATCATTAATGATAACAGGAGAGGGGAATATGAAAAAATCACAAGATGTTCGTGTTAAACATACCAAATCACAACGTGTTTGGGGAATATTAGCGTTGGTGGCACTGTTTGCATGCGGTGTTATGGTTGGTTTGGATTTTGGCAGATTGAATTCCCGTCCAAAACCGGCGGATGGTATTGGTGTTAAGTTTAGTCCAAATGCAAATATTGATTTTACCGATATAAACGTTGGTGAAACAAAAACACATAATGTTCATGTGGCTGTGAGTTCAAAACTGGATACTTTGGTTGTTAAACCAATTGATGGTATCAGCGGTTTGAAAATTACAAATGACTGTGCGGATATTGCGCGTGTTAATGAAAAGGCAGGTTGTGACATTGTTGTTGAATATACCCCACGTGTTGCACAGGATTTAGGGCGTGTGTCATTAATTGTTGGATGGGCAGACGCATCTGGTGAAGAATTTGTTGCAGAATTGCCAATTTTGATTAAGGTGACAGACCCAAATCAAAAACCGACATGTGTTGTTATCGAAGAATTGTTGGCGCAAAGATTATACCCAGAAGCTTCACAAGAAGTATGGGAACATGAAGAAAACATCAAAATTTATGAAAAAATGGTTATGAATGGTTGTTCAGAAAACCAGTTGAAAAATCATAAGATGGCCCAGCGTGAACGTGAAATATTGGCGGCGCTGCAACAATCAGGTACTGTTCAGCAAACATGTGAACAAATTGAAGAATTGTTGTTGAAACAGTTGCCAGGTCCAGACGGAGATGCAGAATATCGTATTATGCGTGCAAAAATCTATGCTAATTTGTCTGAACGTGGGTGCCCAGCAAACAGTGCAAAATATGTGGACCAGGCAAAGCAAGAGTTGGAAATCGCGCGTGCGTTGGAAGATGATGAATTTGATAATGATGAAACAATCGAGGTTGTTGAAACATATAAACGTTTGAATATGCAGGCGGCCGCTGAAGAAATATTTGAAACAGCTAAAAAATTAACAAATCCGGCAATTGATTTCATTTTGGAAGTTGAAAAAATAATTAACGAACAATAACGGGGTGCGCAGATGAAATTTCTGATTATATTATTGGGAATTGTTACGGTGACTTCAAGCTTTGCGGATGAGGTTGCAGGTGTTGCGGTACGTATGACATGCGCTGAGATTAATTCAATGATTTCTGAATTATCCGCAGTAGAAGAGCCCGATACAGATACAATTGATGAATTGACCAAGTTAAAGGCCGATTATCGTCGCAGCTGTTCGCGTGCCGCGCGTGGACGTAAGACGTCGGCTAGTTCGCGTGTGGTTGTTGCCGAAGCGGTGGTGACGACAGAGGATGAACTGCAGACAGAAAACGACGAAAAAGATGTCAAGGCAGCCGACGTTGTTTTGGAGTCTCAATCTGAATCACAGCCAGAAGATGAAGAAGAAGTTGTGGGTCTTGAAGAAGAGGTTGTTGAAGAAGAAACTGTCCAGGGGCCAACGGAAGAAGAACTGTTGGAGCAGGAGTTAGCAAATCTGGATGCTGGTTTATGTGTGGATGGAACAAAACCAAATAAATATGGTTGTTGTACTGACGAACTGTTCAAGGATTTAGGAAATACTGTTTTTGCGTGTTGTCCCAAGGATGGGGGAGATTGTTTCCCGCCAATAAAATAGGGTGTTTTTATGAAAAAGAATATTAATTTAGCATCAGCGGTTGTTATATCGTTTGTTTTGGGGTTCGCGTTTGGGGTCTTGGCCCATGCGGGGCGTAATATGTTCTTGTTTGCGGAACCAGGATTGTGTGTGGACGGAACCGAGCCTGATAAGCACGGTTGTTGCGAAGGGGAATTGTATACTGATATGGGTGATCTTGGGTATAATTGTTGCCCTGAAATCGGTGGGGATTGTTTTCCGCCAATAAAATAGTTTTTTTAGATAAAAAATCCCCCGATTTGGGGGATTTGTAATACATATGTGTATATATTTATTGTTTTGACTTTTTCTGTTCATACAATTGAGCAAAGTCAACTGGCTGCATCGAGAATGCAGGAAAGCCTGATTCAGATGTTAAACGTGTTACCAATGCGCGAACAGATGGGAACAACATTGTGGGTACATCAATCAATAATGTGCGTTTTTTGTCTTCTTCGTCTTTTTCCTGTTCCATCTGTACCAGACCAGAATATGTGGATTCAATCAAGAAGATAGATTTGTCGCCAGCATCCAGTTTTGAATGAATCTTGGTTATAACATCCACTAAAAACAAATTGTTGTCGGCGCCTTTGATTTGGATGTCGATGTTGATTTCCAGTTTTGCCTGGCCGTTATCGTTTTTAAAGAATAATTCAGGTACGTTTGGGCTTTCAAAAGAAATGTCTTTCAAGAACTGGGAAATGATATTAAATTTTGCCATTGTTAATTCTCCTTGTGGTCTTAATTTTATGGTCTGGACTTGCGTCCTGATTTTATGCTAATATAGCATTATAAAAATCTTTTACAAGTGGGGGGATTGCTAAAAATGCTTTTTTTTCAAAAAAATATTGTTTTGCGTTCGTTTTTATCTGTTTTTTGTGCATTTGTCCTGGCGTCGTGTGATGTTTCTACGCCGACGGTGGTTGGGGATAATTCGGTAATTCCATCTAATTTTAAACGTGTGTCTTATTCCGATTTGCCGGGATGGCGTGATGATGATGTACGTTATGCTTTGCAGGCGTTTCGTAATTCGTGCAAGGCCAAGATTCAATATACTGGGCGATTGATTCCAGATAAGGAATTATTTGCGGAAAAATGTCGTATGTTGCCGTCTGCGTCGGCCGATGTGGCGACTGTGCGCGCATGGTTTGAATCGAATTTTCAGCCGTATCAGATTTATAATGATAATGGTGGTGACCGTGGAACTTATACGGGATATTATTCCCCAATAATTCCTGCGTGTCGTACAAAGACGGCCAATTGTAATGAACCTTTGATGGGGGTGCCAACAGATGGACGTCAGTACAAAGGTGTTCCAAAAAAGGATATTGTTGAAAAACAAATTGGACGTGTGTTGTATTGGGCTAATATCGTTGATGTGCAAAATATTCAGATTCAGGGTTCGGGAAATTTGCGTCTGGAAGATGGTACGGATGTTAAGTTGAACTTTGCGGCCGTTAATAATATGCCGTTTAAATCAATTGGTGAAGAATTGCGTAATCGTGGTATCAGACCAAAAGGGGGCTATTCGTCCGAGGCCGTATGGCAACACCTGAAGGCAAATCCCGCGTTGGCCAAAGATGTGATTTATAAAAATCCACGTTATGTTTATTTTTATGAATCGACCCCGCCAGATGTAATTGGCAAGTTGGGAACACCGCTGTCCAAGATTCGTAGCGTGGCAATGGATGATGATTTGTATACGTTGGGTTTGCCGGTGTATATTAATACTAATTTGTCGGATGGTCGTCCGTTCCGTCGGTTAATGATTGCCCAGGATACTGGCAGTGCAATTCGTGGTTGGATTCGTGCGGACATCTTCTTTGGCAAGGGGGATGAAGCATATAAATTCGCCCAAGGACAGCATGCCCAGGGTCAGATGTTTATCTTGATGCCAAAAGAATATACCTATGTCAAACCAAACTAAGAATTTTGATGAACGCTCTAAACGTCCCCAGACAATTGGCGGGGCGTTGGGTGGTTTAATCAAAATTTTCGGGGTGCGTGCATCGGATGCAGATTTGGTCCAGCGATGGGACGAGATTATGGGACCAGATATTGCAGCGGTGGCAAAATTGGCGGCAATCAGAAAAAATCGTGATAATACCTTTAATGTTGTGCTGCGACCTGCGGTGCCGGCCTATGCGTTGCAGTTGTCGTATCGTTCTGATGAGATAATCAAGAAAATTAATAAATATTTCGGCTATAATGCCGTCGGTAAAATAAGTTTTAGAAAATGAAAAAGGGGTGTGGGATGACTTTTATTTTGCTTGTTTTTATTGGTGCGGCGTTAGAAATTGCCTATAATCCATCTGAAAGTATCTGGATTAGTATGTTGTTATTTATTGCGATAGATTTTATTGTGCAGTTTTTTTCATTGTGTACCGAAATTGTGACTGTGAAATCAAAAAAAATAAAAAAAGTTGGTTTTTTTAAACTTAAGCATCGTGTAATAAACACAACAGATGGATGCGAGTTGTTTAATGTTAATGATGATGCTTTCCTGAAATTTAATGCAAGAAAAATTCAGTCCAAAATAAAAGTTGGTAAGACGTATCAGGTGAAAATGTATAGGATTGCCTTGAGTGGTAAATATAATATTTTGTCTGTACGTGAAGTGCGGCCTGTTGTACGTAAGAAATCTGGGAAAAAATCAAAATGACACGACGTGTGTTGGGGATTGACCCGGGACTTTTGCATACAGGTTGGGCGGTGGTGGATACATGTGGTCAATCACGTAAATATGTTGCCAGTGGCGTTATATTGCCAAATGCAAAAATGGAAATGTCCCAACGTTTGGTTACTATCTTTCGTGAATTGGGAAAAATCTGTGAAACTTTTCAACCCGATGAATGCAGTATTGAAATCATTTTTGTAAACAAAAATCCCAAGACAACATTGTTGTTGGGGCAGGCGCGATCTGCTGCAATTGTTGCAGTGGCCAATCATGATATTCCCGTTTTTGAATATGAACCAAATGTTATAAAAAAGGCTTTGACGGGGGCGGGGCATGCGGACAAGGCTGCGATGGATAAAATGGTGCAAATTTTATTGCCGGTGGCCAAACCAAAAACGCCGGATGAAGCCGATGCGATTGCAATTGCTTTGGCGCATACCAATATGGTGCGATATCAATAATTTTGATTTATCAGAAGTTATAAATCATTCCCAGACCATAAAATGCATAAGAATTGTTTTCCGGTGCGGTGTTGCCGTTGGAAAAATGTTGGGCAAAGAATTCAATGCTGCTGCATTCTGACAGTCTGTATCCGCCACCGAATTTAAATGTGAATATCAGTTTTGAGCCTATGCGTTCGTTTTGCTGGACCTGGAATCCGGCACCAAGACCGATGAAAGTGTACCATTTTTTCCCGTAAAATGGGATGATGTCTTCGGATATAATGCCGATTGGAATTGTGAATTTTTCCCAATCCCAACCATATCTTTGACCGTACCCAATTGTTTGTATTATATTTAATGATTTGCGTGCATGCAGTCTGAAAAAATTTGCCGGTTGGGAATATTGGGCGGCAATCATTGCAAATGGTACCCATTGTGTTGGCGGGGGCAACAAAAATCCCCCGTTTACGCCGGTGCCGATATTAAATGCAAGTTGATTTTCGTATCCATTAAAAAATGGATTGGTTTCTGCCGTTGCGGGCAGGGTGAAGGATAGTAAAAAAAGTGCGCATAAAAATTTTTTCATCTGTATGATTTTATTATAAAAAACAATGATTTCTTATAAGAATATAATCGGGGTGCTGGTTTTTCTTGCAATTAAAAAAAAAGTTGTTATAATGCGTGGCGTTTGGCAGCGTAGCTCAGTGGTAGAGCAGAGGAATCATAATCCTTTGGTCGGGGGTCCGAATCCCTCCGCTGCTACCAAAGATTCAACCCCGATTTATTCGGGGTTTAATTTTTGGTATAGTTGTGGTGGATAAGGACCCCAGGGTCCGACAAAATAGCAGGTTTTGCAAGTGCAACGCAGCGAAACCGTTGCGATTTGGAAAGGGACCCGCACACAAAGTGTGTGGGAATACACAATCCCTCCGCTGCTACCAGAATAAAAAAACGACCCGATGGGTCGTTTTTTTATTCTGTGCGTCGGGGTGGTGAAGGATAACCATATGGGGGGCCAACCCACAGGCAAAAGGATATAATACTTTACAAAAGTGATACAAATATAATTAATAAACACCGCCACGGGGGCGGTGAAAATGGATTTATTATTTTTGATGTTCTTTTAGTTTGTTGATTTCTTGCATTATTTGTTTTTGTTTTTGTTGTATGCTTAATAAGTATTCCATAATGGTGTATTCTGTCTTAGATACTTCTAACATATCGCTGCAATGTAACCAAATGTATTTTGGACATCTGCCGTCTGGGAGCATGTCTTTGCAAAAGTCGTTTTTGCACTGTTCGGGCATATATTTCTTTTTGCAGATATGCATTATTTCTTTATCGCTCATGTATTTTTTCCTTTGTTATGTTATTTGTATAATAACACTAAATAAAATCTTGTCAATTTTTTTGTCAAACATTATATCATAAAAACTTACCCTTCACACTCTTGCATGGTTGACTTTTTTTTACAGATTTTCTAAGATATGCGCGTACATATACGAAAGGGGACTTATATGCGAAAATTGATTGCAGCTTTATTTGCAACTTTGCCATTTAGTGCAATGGCAAATCCAGCGTGTCCAGTATGCACAATCGCAGTTGGCGCAGGTCTTGATATTGCACGTCGTCTGGGCGTTCCAGACAGTATTGTTGGACTGTGGGCGGGTGCGCTTTTGACTTTGGTTGGGTATTGGACTTTGAAATTTATGGATAAAAAGAACTGGCACTTTTGGGGTCGCGATACAATTGTAATATTGCTATCTGTTGCAATGATTGGTTTTGTTTATATGGGGGCGGTACAATATGCGCCAACACCTATTTGTGGTATGTTCACAATGGACCCTGTGTTGTTCGGCACAATTTGTGGTGCGCTGATATTTATTGGTACTGGGAAACTGTACCAATGGATGAAGGCAAAAAATGGTGGACACGCACACTTTCCATTTGAAAAAGTTGTATTGCCAATTGTTGCGCTTGCGTTGGCCAGTTGGGCGATGATTGCTTGTTTATAAAATAATCAGGGGTAAATCAATGAAAAAAATAGAATCCGTACAAGAATTTGTTGAAAAATTAGATGCCGCAAAAAAGGTTAATCCAAAAGACTTGTCCAGCGACCAAGATTTAACGATTGGTATTATGAATCTGATTTCAATCGAAGAACACTTGATGTTTTCTGGTGCAAAAACTGGCAAACACGAATACTATGACTTAATTAATCAAGTTCGTGAAATGCGCAAAAATGCTATGCTGAAAATCATACCATCTTATGAAGGTGAAGTATGGTGTATATCTAAACACTTGCTGGCGGCATCTATGCGCGTATTTGAAGTTGGAACCAAAGCCTTGGCCGCAGGCGACAAACAAACAGCATATGATTTATTCGACCAGTCTTATGAATTGTATTGTATGTTCTGGGGATTAAATATGGGGATGTTAAGTGGCGAAACACCAAAATCAAAAACCACAGCCAAAGAAACAAAAAAAGAAGTTGCTGTTGAAACACCTGCACCAAAATCCGGCGGAGTTAGCAAATTAAAGGACTGGGTCAAAAAAGCGGTAAACTGCTGTATCGAATAAAATAAATATCCCGCATTATTGCGGGTTGTTTTTTATCCTTGATTTTTATTGATACGACCGTATAATATGACACGTCTTATCGCCCTAATAGTCTAGTGGTAAAACACGTCCTTGGTAAGGACGAGTCGCAAGTCCGATTCTTGCTTAGGGCACCAGAACAAATCCCGCTTCACGCGGGATTTTTTTTACCATTCAATTGGCGACTTACCGTTTTGAATCAAATATTCATTTGCGCGACTAAAATGATGATTTCCAAAAAAACCACGATATGCAGACAGTGGTGACGGATGCGCACTTTTTAGGATTAAATTCTTATCTGCATTTACAAATGCTGCTTTTTTCTGGGCGTAACTCCCCCACAACATATAGACTATATTTTCACGCATAGCAACCACGCGAATAACTGCATCTGTAAATTCTTCCCAACCACGCCCCGCGTGCGATGCCGCTGCATGCGCCCGCACCGTCAGTGTTGAATTTAACAATAATACCCCTTGATTCGCCCAGTGTGTTAAATCACCATTCGTGACCGATTTGCGCCCCAAATCAGATTCAATTTCTTTATAGATATTTTGCAAACTTGGTGGCAGTATTGTCGGCGGCAACACAGAAAAACAAAGACCGTGCGCCTGCCCTGGTTCATGATATGGGTCTTGACCGATAATGACAACTTTTACCTTATCAATCGGACATAAATTAAACGCATTAAAAATATTTTTTGCCTCTGGATAAATCGCATTACCAGACAAATATTCACCGCGCACAAAATCTGTCAGTTTGATAAAATAATCTTTATCAAATTCTGCCCCCAACGCATCTTTCCAAGACTGTTCTATTTTAACATTCATAACTTTATTAATCCCTGTTGTAAACTGCGCCACAGCACCACATCAATATACCCCCGCGGTAATCTGGTTTCTTGTTCCAAATGCGAAAACATATCATCACACACACTTTTTATTTCCGGTGCTAACTTTCCATTGTTTATTTTTGCTTCTAAATCTGCACACCCTGCAAACACGCACCCCAGTCTTTGAATCCAAATATCATATTTTACCAAATTCTCGCCCAGATTACGCGCCAAATGATTGGCTGTTATTTTTCCGATATGTGGTAATTTTTGTAAAAATTTTAATTTATCTTCTAATGAATTTTGCAGATAGTATTCATCACAAAACTTGTGTCGATTTTCCCAGATTTTACAAATCGCATTTATTTTATTTTTGTTGTTAAAAATCTGAATCAGAGAATCAAAAACCACTCCGCTTTGATTCAAAAAAAACATAATCTTTTCGTGAATTTTTTTAGCCGTTTTTTGTGAAAAACCACCCGCTAAAATCACATAGACACAATGTGCAGCAAACTCATCTGGTGAATAAATTTTTCGCGCCCGAATATTTTCTAAAATTTCATCAAAAGATTGAGCATCACTATCCAACCCACGCGCACGCAATTCAGAATCAAGATTCAAAAACCAGTCTCTGGAAAAATCCATTTATTCCATTCCTTGCCCACCCAACATCTGCGCCATTTGTGCTTCTTTCATTGCAGCCTGATCTTTGACATTTTGTTGTCCCTTAGTAAAGCCATCTGCTAAATTTTTCTTAGGCTGGTTGCGTTTTGCAATCACTTCTTCCAGTTGTTTTTTTCGCGATTTCATATATTCAACCTCAGATGCCGAATAGTGTTCAGAACGTTTTAATTTTTCTTCTAATTCATTAACTTCACGTTGCCATACGGCTTCCCATGAATTATCAAACTTCTTTTCATCATCCGACATCTGATTAGCCTATTGTTAAATATCTAAATTCGCATCCAGTGCATTTTCAACAATAAAGTCACGACGTGGCTCAACAACATCCCCCATCAGCATTGAAACAACTTCATCTGCTTTGGCAGCATCGTCAATTTTAACCTGGAACAACGAGCGATGATTTGGATCCATTGTTGTTTCCCACAACTGTTCTGCGTTCATTTCCCCAAGACCTTTGTATCGCTGAATCTTTAGGCCTGTTTTTGCATATTCGAATGCCGTTTCCAGCAATGTCAATGCACCCCAGATTTTTTGTGACTTGGACTTTACACGCAATACTGTTGGTTGACTAAATGTTTCAATCAATTCGCTGTGCCCATCCATACGCAACCAAGCACGAACCTCACCACCAGATACTTTGTCACGTGGCAAAGTATGTGTTTCAGTTACGCTACGCAGCGTGCGTGTAATATGAATTCCAAACGCATCAGATGTAATTTTCCATCCACGTTCAAATTCCAACTCTTGTGAATCCAGCATTTTTTCAGCAGCCGCAAAAGATTCACCGCTTTCATTTTCGAATACGTTATTCAACGCCAAGGCTTCTACAAAGCGCAATGACATAATATGATTCAAGCCCTGCAATACATTGCGCATATTCAAGATTAATCCCAACACGCGTTTCAAGTCTGCACCCGATATCTGCATACCATTTGCAGTTTCAACGACACCATCTGTTGCAAGTTGTTCCATCAAATAGTTATCCATTTCACGTTGGTTCTGCAAATAAATCTGGGTCTTGCCACGTGTCACACCATAAAGTGGTGGCTTTGCAACATAGATATAGCCACGTTCAATCGCTTGAGGCATATGACGGTAAAAGAACGTCATCAACAACGTCTGAATATGCTGACCGTCAACGTCCGCGTCGGTCATGATAATAACTTTGTGATATCTCATTTTTTCGATATCAAATTCGTCTTTACCGATACCTGTACCCATTGTTGTAATCAGCGCACCAATTGTGTCTGAACCCAACATTTTATCAAAGCGCACACGTTCAACATTCAAGATTTTACCACGCAATGGTAAGATAGCCTGAGTCTTGCGGTCACGTCCCTGCTTCGCAGTACCACCCGCCGAATCCCCCTCAACAATAAACAGTTCGCATTTTGATGGGTCACGTTCCGAACAGCCCGCCAATTTACCCGGCAATCCACCCAGTTCTGGCCCTGTCTTTTTACGTGATAATTCACGTGCTTTGCGTGCTGCTTCACGTGCAGTGGCAGCTTCTATAATTTTATCAATAATCGTTTTTGCAATTGCTGGATTTTCATCCAAGAATTCATACAGCATTTCCGACACTGTACTTTCAACAATTGGTCGAACCTCACTTGATACCAACTTATCTTTGGTCTGAGAACCAAATTTAGGATCTGGAATCTTAACACTGATGATACTTGTTAACCCTTCGCGGAAGTCTTCACCCGACAGATTAATATCTTTTTTTGTCCCTTTTTCACCAATGTATTTATTAATCGCACGTGTTAATCCGGCACGGAAACCAGCCAAATGCGTACCACCATCACGATTTGGAATATTATTGGTAAAACACAAAGACGTTTCTGTGTACGCCGTTGTCCATTGCAGAACAATTTCAATATAATTGTCATCAGATTGTTTAATCATCTGGATTGGTTCTTTGTTCAGTAACTCTTTGGACTTATCCAAATATGTTGCAAAACCCTTTAACCCATCAACAGAATGAAACTCACGTTCTTTCTTTTCTGCACCACGCAAATCTTCCAGAATAATACGAACATTTGCATTCAAGAAAGACTGTTCACGCAACCACGTTTCCAATGTATCAAAACTAAATTCAGTGCCCGTAAACGTATCTGGCGATGGCAAGAATGTCACTTCTGTACCGTGTTCATAACCTGATTTATTTTCAGATATTTTCAAATCACACGTTGGCACACCATCTGCAAAAGACATAAACGCTTCTTTGTCGCCACGCCATACGCGCACTTCCAACCACGTAGACAACGCATTAACCACCGACACACCCACACCGTGCAAACCACCAGAAACCTTGTACGCACCGTTGCTTTCGTTATCAAATTTACCACCTGCGTGCAATTCGCACATAATCAGTTCCAGTGCACTACGTCCCGTTTCATGATTAATATCAAATGGCATACCACGACCATTATCACGGATTGTCGCACTACCATCTGGATTTAACGAAACATACACAGTATCGGCATAGCCTGCCATCGCTTCGTCAATAGAGTTATTAACAACTTCATAAATCATATGATGCAGACCAGAACCACCCTCACCCACGTCACCGATATACATCCCAGGGCGTTTTTTAACCGCTTCTAACCCCTTTAATACCTTAATCGAATCACCAGTATATTCATTATTTACAGACATAAAAAATCCTTTCGTTTTTTTCTGTATAAAACATAGCAATTTATGCTATAATTATCAAGAAAAAAGGGATTAAAACTATGGAAAATACAACACCACGATTTACAAAAGAAGATTTCCTGAACGCAAAAGATTTGGTAAAAAAATTAAACGACCAATACAATAAAAAATACGACTTAGAAACCGTAAAAAAAACAATGGAATCCGAGTTTCGTAAAAAAACAAAAATAAAAACCAAATACAGTAACGCAACACAACTTATATACGATGTAAAATGGACTCATCGTCATGCGTTACGCCTACACCCATTGGGTTTAGAAAAATTCAAAGAAATCTTAGAAAAAGGTAAATAATATGAAATTCAAATTATTATATTTTGGCGATATTTTGATTAACCCAAAAAAACGGGCCCAACATATTGCAGACATTCGTATGCAGTTTCATCCACAATTAAAGAAACTGATTGAACACAGTCCGTGGAATAACCTGACCCAGTACATGGTACCAAATCCAACCAAAAGTCCAATTACAACACGACACGTTGGTGGAATTGATTGGAATCCAATTATTACACCAAATCTAAAATTGATTGCAGAACTGGATATTCAAATGTTACACCCTGAAATTGTTGGTGTTCCACGTTCTGATATCGACAACCGTGTTAAGACTATTATGGACGGCCTGCGTTGTCCACAAAACGAACATGAAATTGGTGCAAACACACCACGTGATATTGGACCAATTTATACATTACTGGACGATGACCATTTAATAACTAAATTATCTGTTAATACCAGTCACTTGCTGGATTCTAGTATATTCGCAGAAAATATTCAGCGCACCCCAGATTCAATCTTTATGATGATTGACGTAAATGTACGCGTGGCTGAGGGTACATTGGAAAACCTACCTTTTATGGTGTAAAAAATCCCCCTAATGGGGGATTTTTGTTTATGATAACGCGGAAGTAATCTGATCCTGCATCTGGAACGTTCCCAATACCACCCACGCGATAATCAATGACACTAATAAAATACCCGCGCTGTTCATAATATTAGACAAAGATTCCATCTTGCGCACTGATTCTGCCAGATAGTCATTTGCAACCTGATTTAAATTTTTATCAAACCCATTCATATCGGCATATATCGTTAAATCACCAACGATATCCGCATCTGGGAATTCGCGTTCTGTTTTATCCAGTGCCACCCCCAGATTATCACCATTTGCAATAAAACGCAACGCACTGTCTAATATAGACCGCAAATATTTATTCGCATTATCCGCCAACATACGCATTGCATCTGGTATCGTAACCCCAGATCCAACCATTGCTGACAACGCCATCATCCAACCTACCCCCATATGAATTTTATATATACTCCAAGGTGGTAATTTATCAAACACCGCACGCAGCCTTCCCGACCAATTTGCAAGACTAACCCAACCAACCAATACGACCGTTGCAAAAATTCCAACAATCCACGACCAATACGCAATTGAAAAATCAGACAACGCAATCAAAGAACGCGCAGACCCACGCCATACAATATTATCACCTGCAACTTCTGCCAACGGTGGCACAAGATAAATTCCCACCATTAAAACAATACCAAACGTCAATGCTAACAAAAACAGCGGATACATAATCGCGCCACGCATTGCGCGTGAAATACGTTGCGTACCATCAACAACACGCCCAACATTTTCCAACGCCAACACCAGATTTGAGATATTACCACTGGTCACCAACAAGGTTTCATTTGGTGGCACCCAACCGCGTGTTGCATCTGAAAAACTCATCCCGCGTTCAAGATTTTTTTGCCACTGGCGCATAACGATTGCGAACGGTTCATTTGGCTTTTTACCGTTTTTAGATTCAATCATTTCAAGTCGCCCCAGCGCATCCATCAACGTAAAATCATTACGCAACAACGAAGCCAGTTTTCGACATATTGCCATACGTCGTTCTGTATTTAATCTGAATACCAGTTTTGCATAAAGCATTTCCAGTTTATTCATCTTAATACACCCCCGGCTGGTCTAATTGCCCGACCCAACGTTCTAATTCATCAACACCGATAATCCCTTGTAACATTAACGCAGACGCAGCCTCTTTTAATGTACGTCCATCCATCTCTTCAAGCCAGTATTTGATTGCCCCATCTGTATTCCCAGACAAAGCCAACTGTAAAAATTCACTGTTTGTGATAATAATTTCACCGGCCTTGATACGCCCCAATGTCCCAGTTCCCTTACAATGTTCGCACCCAGAACCACGCATATAAACCTGATTTAAACCAATATCACCAAACGCATCACGCACACGACGATAAGCCGAACGATGTGGATTATCAATTAAACGCTGGCGACAATGCGGACACAGTTTTTTAAACAATCGCATAGACACCAATCCACGCATCAAGGTTTCTTCTTTTAACTTAAACGGTTCAATACCTAAATCCAACAAACGGGTCAAAGCCGCCAACGCAGAATTTGCGTGCAATGTCGTCCAAACATTATGTCCTGACAACGCACCACGTACCGTCAATTCCGCTGCCGCCAATGTACGAATTTCCCCAACCATCAGCGTATCAGGGTCACTTCGTAATGCCGCCGCCAATGCTTCTACATATTTTTCATCACGCTGTTCTTCGTTTGTGGTATTTACCACCGGCATTTGATGCGCACCAAAAATCTTCTGTTCAACTGGATTTTCCACCGTAATCATATTGATTTCATAATTACGCTCTTTCAGCATCATCGACATATTGCGTACCAATGTCGTTGATTTACCAGAACTGGTTGGGCCTGCTACAATAACCAAGCCTGTTGGAAAAGAACGCATACGTGCCAACAAACGCTGTTCATATGGTCCAAATTCTTGCTCTGTTTTAATACCTTCGGATGGATTGTCATAAAGCAATCGCATAACCACATATCGAGATCCAAACGCAATTGGGTTAAATTGCATACGTACACCCATTACCCCCGACGGCAGATATAAATCTTTGGTTCCGCGCAGTGGTGTACGTCCATCTTTTTGTGCAGATTGATATTCATTCTGGGCATAGTTAGCATTTGACATATCCGCCGACGCAAATGCCGCACGAACAAAAGATTCACCCCATCCTGAATTATATTCTAATACCGGCTGCATACTGCCATCGATACGAAAATAAATCGTTGTCTGGTCTGCAACTTCGATATGAACGTCAGATACTTTTTGCGCCGCCGCACGTGCAATAATATCAACAAAGTCTTTCTGCATCTGGTTATCATAGTCTTGACGCGAACGATGCATACCACCTAATGTCGCCTCATACATTTTATAGATACCAGACACCAAACTTAAATCAGAATAAAACGGTTCGTGCACTACACGTCCACGTTTTCTTAGTAAATCTATAAACGCCAACACACGACCATCATATTGATGTGTACGTGAAATAATAATTTCACCACCTGAAAAATAAGCAATTATACCTTGTGTATCTCGCGGCAGTTCAAATTCAGCCCCAGTCGCAGTTAATAAACGATTTCCATTTTCAAACAAGTAATCAATAATATCTTTGGGCTCTGCATTTTCCAACCCCACAGGCACAGACAGTTTTACTGTATCCGAGTTTGTACCAAAAATACTATTTTGTTTTTCCATCGTGTATCCTGATTATTTTGCCGAACCAACATTCAAGGTTTGCGTGCTACCATCTTTTATAAAAACAATTCCTTCGTCCAAAGATATAGATTTAACCACATACCCATCCAACGATTTACCAACACCAACACGTTTTGTTTGCCCACTAGCTAAATCTGTAATTGTCGCCTGTAATTGATTACCCGCCCCAATAACATTGACCAGTTTATATTTCTTAGTCAAATCTGTTTCTGGTTTAACTTCTTCTTTTTTTGTTTCATAATAAGACACAGGCTCATTTTCCGCCGCTAATATTTTTTCTTTTTCACGTTCTAAACGCGCTGCTTCTGCCTCTAACTTTGCTTTTTCTGTTTCAATCTGTTGTTGCTGTTGTTCTGCACGTCCAGACAGTGTATCAATTTCCATATGCAGTTTTATTTTCTCTGCTGCCAATCTGTCTAATTCCAAATCTAATTGAGCACGTTCCTTTTCCAACTGCATCAAAACCTTTTCTTGTTCCAAATCTGTAATTTGTTGAAACAAAGAACCTTCGACTTGATAATCAGCAATTGCATCCACAGAAACTTGTTCTACATCATCAACCAACACTTCATCTACAACGATTTCACCCGTGGCGCAAAACGCACCTGTGGTAAAAAACATTCCAGCCAACATAATTAAAAATTTATTTTGCATAGATTATCACCTCATAGTTCCAAAAACGTCTTGATGCGTCCCATGTACAACTTGTCATATAGACGCCACCAAAATCTTCAAATATTTTCATAAACTGCATTGGCACCAATTTAGAAGATGCCGCAATCTCTACAACATTCACAGTCGTAATATCAACACCATTAGTCAGCGTATCAACAACAATATTTGTTTCTACATTTGTATCAATTCCTTGGAAAGCACTTGTAATTTCACGAACAATTGTTTCCGCATCACGTTCATCCTGAGACGCGATTGTATCAACCAATGGTAAAATCCCTTCTACCACCAATACGTCTTCAGAACGTTCACCAACCAATACCCCTGGCATTAAATCGCCAGCAATTGTATAAAAAAGATCCAAAGTTCCAAAACTGCGTTGAAATTCTGCGCTAACCGTTGTTTCACCACAAGTTGCAATTATTTGATTCCAACCAACAATCGGCTGCATAACAAAACCAATCGCTTTGTAACAAACTTCCGCCCTCTGAACTGGATTTGGTAAATTTTCATACGGCATAACAATTGGTGCTGGCGGCAAAGGTTTTACTATTTCAAATTGCGCATCCAATTCTTTGTTTTTTTCTTCTATTTGACGTTTATATTCCGCAACCAATTCCGGATTCACATCTGCAATTTGTGGCCTTGGTATTAACATTTCACCAATTGGTTTTTGAAATACATATAACAAAAACACCATAAACACAGCCAATAATAACACAGCTGTCATACGCGACCCAAAACGACTTATTGTATGCAATACAGCATACGACGACCCACCACTAATAATATCATACAATGTACGCTCAATCGCGCGCGGCATCCCCCACACACCTGGTGCAATCAATGCACCCCAATCTGGAATCTGCGATAACTTCACATATTCTTCACGCGCAGCACTTTCTGTTTCAAAAACCTTGTCTTCTAAGATAACCCCATTACGAACCGCAATAACGATATACTTTTTATCTGTGGCAAAAGCACCTAAAAAAGATGTATATTCTGCCATAGATTCCATAACCTGGGCGGCGATTGATGGCATACCCGCACGATGTCCTGCTTTACGCGATCCCAAACCAATCATTCCACGATATTCTGTAAAAAGTTTTAGTTTTTTATCAACCGACTTTGCCAGATTTTTAGCATAATTACGCGCAACAAACCCCGCACCAATCGGTTGCCAGAACAGACCGGTTGCGTATTTTTTATGATGAATATAAACAACTTGATTAATCAATTTCTCTCTCTAACTTAGGCCCTGTTATAAAATTATAACACAAAAATCCCAACCACCGCAACCACAAAACCAAAGTTCAAAGTGCAATTAAGGAATTTATAAAACATTAAATATATTCATTATTTGAACTTTGCACTCTGCACTTTGAACTTTTAAAAAATCCCCCAAACGGGGGATTTTTTTTAATCTGCTGCTGTTCTAATACGCTGTGGGCTTGGACAATCATAAACATTTGCAACCAAAATAAACGCACGTTCTGGCCCAAAAATCACCCATTCGTTTGGACGTGTACGCTGGCTGGTAATCCAGTACGCATTCCCAGCACGCGCCTGATCCACAATACGATTTTCAAGATATCTGCGTGCATCATCTGCATCATATACAGAAACTTCTGATTCCAACTTGTACAAATACGTACAACCAATCGGTTCCGCATCCAGTTGCACCAGATGTTCACTACCTTTTTCGTTTTTAATTAAACCACCACATCCAGCCAACAACACAAACGCTAACAAAGCAAAAAACTTTTTCATATTCCCTTTCCTTTTTTCTCTTTTACTCAACTATATCATAATTAGACGGATCACTGAATAACTTTTTCAAGACAATATTATTCAGCGCATGACTACCCTTGTATGATTCCAGTTTTCCACAAACCATACCGCCCGACGTGTACATATCCCCAATTGCATCAATAATTTTATGGCGAACAAATTCATCTGACCAATTCAGTTCATTAATCGTCCCATCACCCGCATCATTCAGCGCAATTACATTTGTTTCATCTGCTCCACGCCCCATACCACGCGCTTTCAGATATTCCCATTCTGAATACTTGCCAAACGTGCGTGCACGTGCGATATTTCTAACAAAGTTATTCTCTGATTTTTTAGTACCATCAAAAGAATACTCAAAACTCTGTGTCCCAATAATCTTTTCACGATACACCAGCGTCGCCACAACATCCAAAGATTTTTCATTATTTGGACTTAGTTTCACAAAGCCATCCGCTTTACGCCCAGATATTTTATTCATAACCCAAATCTGCAAACGCACAAAAAGCGGTAATTGCTTTGTCACTTCACCAGCATAGGCAACAACAGGTCGCTTTACTATGATTTTTTTAAGTTTTGTTTTTACATCCACATATGGTTTTATCAGTTTATAAAATTGGTCTGCACTACCGTCTAAGATTGGTGTTTCTGCGCCATCAATTTCAATGATCGCACTGTCTATACCACACATAAACAATGCTGCCATTAAATGTTCAACTGTTTGAACGTGTGCAGAATTCATCGCACCAACTGTAGTATTACGCATCTTGGTCTCGCCCACATTATCGTATGTTGCCGGCACCAGTCCAGTTCCTGCCATATCAACACGACGAAAGAAAATCCCGCGCCTATCCGACGGCTTTATAACCATATTCACCGGCAGCCCCGAATGAATCCCCCGTCCCTTGATTTCTATATTTTGCGTCACAGTATTCATTTTAATTTATCCCCCAGCCAGCTCCAAAACGCATCATCTATTTGCGTATCCAGTTTTGCATATTTAATTTTTTCACGTGCATATTCTGGCAACCGAACCCAATCTTTTTCTGTCGTCACCAATTTTGCCCCATGCTTTTCCGCCAATACAAATAATTTTTTTATATCTTCGTCTGTGTACTGCCAATGGTCTGCGAACGAACGTGTTGCAACCACATTATCTAAACAGCGAAAGAATTTTTTCGGATATCCAATTCCCGCAAAAGCAACCAACTTTTCGCCTGTTTCATATGGCGATACAGTATGATTTTTTGCAAAGAACGTAGGGATACCAACCGGCAAACTAAAATCTTTTTTATGTGCTTTACTTTTAATAACAATTATTGCATCCGCACGGCGCACCGCACCCTTTGGCTCACGCAATGGACCCGCCGGTAATAAAAAACCATTTCCATACCCCAACGCCTCATCAAACACAAGTATTGAAATATCTTTTTTAATAGACGAGTTTTGAAACCCATCATCCATAACAATCGGCGCGTCTTCAGACTGTTTGTTTAATAGAATAATATTGCTTTTTCTGTCACCAACATGCACCGCCAAACCATCACGAGATAACATAGTCGCTTCATCCCCAGCATCAGCAAAATTTTTGCTTTTTTTGTACCCACGCATAACCACAGGCGAATCCATACGAGTAGCAATCTGGCGAACAATAGGCGTTTTACCAACCCCACCCGCCAAGATATTTCCAACACATATAATCTTGCGTCTAGATTTCAAAGCCCCCCAAGACCGTATAACATAAACAACACGCCCAACTAAATAATACAACCAACTAACTGGCCATAAAACAAATGACAAAGGTGTAATTTTCAAAAACCACCAAGGTGTTTTCATATTATTTACCTTTTTTCTGTATTTTTTTATTTTTTCGCGCTTCACGAATATCTTTTTTAAATTGTCCTGCGATTAAATCTTGCTCAACTTTATGTAATTTAAACTCAGCATCCAAGTCCCACACTTGTTTAAGCATAGTTTTTTCTAATTGTTGACGTATATTTTCAAATTCCTGACTTGTCGCATTTGGCGCAACAAATACAGGTTTTCCAACAATACATTTTATACGTGAAAAATGTAATGCGACCAAATACCGATCCCATCGATTTTGAATCCAAGACCGCGACGCTGAATAACACACAGGAATAATTGGTGCCCCAGTCATTTTAGCAAAATACAACGCCCCATCTTTTATACGCATAGACGGTCCACTTGGACCATCAGGCGACAAACATAATGCGTAACGTCCATCACGCAACACACGCACACCTTGACGTAAAACAGAAACACCGCCCTTAGTCGAAGAACCAAAAATAGCACGTACACCAAATAATCTTTGTAATTTTGCCATCATACGTCCATCTTTGTGCTCACTTGCAACCATATACGTACGCACACCATGCGCACGAACAATCGGCCCTAACATCATAGAACGACCATGCCAACAGACAAAAATTGCCGGTTTTTTACGATATTCTTTTAATACATCCATACCAATAATACGTTTACGAGACGTTAAATAGACAGTCCAGATAGGTATAGATAATAATAAAGCAATAATCCATTGAGTTATCTCACACCCCAGTATAGGTTCCCAAAAACCCTTCCACGCTTTTCTAAATATTTTATTATTAATCACAATATACCTCACTTACCACCCCAGTCTAGCAACAAAAACTCTAATTTTCAAGCCAAGGCTGGGATAAAAGTCATTTTATATTATTTACACAGGTTATTTTTTTTATTTGACTATATATAAAAATAATATATAATAAACAGGCTTTTAATCAGTGACGCGGGGTAGAGCAGCCCGGTAGCTCGTCAGGCTCATAACCTGAAGGTCAATGGTTCAAATCCATTCCCCGCAACCAGTTTTAATAAAAAAAATTGGTATTTTTTTATTCAAAACACTTTTTTAGTGCCACCCCATTATCTTTTTTATCAATACGTTTACTTCGTATTTCTTCATCGGCTTTGATTTTTTGTTTTATTAAAATCATTTCCGGATGTGATTGAATTTTATTATTCAGTTTTTCAATCGCATTATCAATATCATCTGCATAATAAACAAACACCGGCATCACAGAATCCGCCGCATTGTAAAGCGCGCTGTGTAAATCCAGATTATAATCTTCTACAACAGATAAATATTCACGAATATGTTGGTCTTCGTGGGACAACACCGCATCATAAGAACATGTATTTGGTTGATGCCTTATATCAACCTGAACTAAAAAATTAGAATACCCGATTTCTGCATCAACTTGCTTAATTCCGACACAAAAACCATCTTCAATTGATGTAATATCTGCGACAATTTCATAATTATCTACCATTGTCGCAATAACGTTACCATGCCATAAATCCATCGGTTCTAAAGGCTGAACAACTTCTTTAGTCCACATTGGTGCAGATACAGTAATTTTAGGTGTTATTTTATACGACACACATTCATTAGCAATTGCCGGTAAACATAATAAACCAAATAAAATACCAAAATATTTTACCACCAGACTATTCCAAAGCCCCTTGTTTTTTCAGGTATTCATTTACAAAATTATTTCCATACATTTTGTATAATTCTTCTGCCAATAATACAGACGAACGCCCCGACTCAAACAACCGCAACATATTCCCCAAGCCGCCCAATTCAGTATTCAAAATCACAGATTCCCCATTAACTGGACGCGATAATAATACCGCACGTTTCAGATTTGGATACGCCTTGCCTTGAATAAACGCCATTTCCAATGGATTCAAGTTCCAGTGTTCATAATCACGTGCATCTGCCGCCGGATTGCGGAAGAATAATACCGTCTGAGCCTGACCACGAACTACGTCCCCAATCCCCAGTTTATCTAAAACATTTGCACGCTGGAACGCCGCCATATAAGCCTGACGATTTTTACGCCCTTCTTGTAGACCTGCTATAAAATTATCGCGGAACATCTTGTTTTCCAACATAGGTGCAGTCTCGTCAATCATAATCAATGACGGATTTCCACCAGATACAGTTGTATTATTAATACGATGCAAGATATAAGAAATAACCGCCGGCGACAATACTTCGTCTTGCAGAATTTCTGTAAAATCGAACGTAGTCAGACGCGATTGCAAATCCAACGTATCTTCTTTTTCGTTGAACATAAACCCATATTGCAACGGATCAACCCACTTTTTAAGTGCTGGTCGCATCTCACCCGCAGACGAGAAACAACTTTCCCATAAATTAGTTAACAATCTATCTTTTTCCGACAGATAGTCAAAATTAACCGATACCGCACGCGCAATTTCATCGGCTGATTTCGGATCATTTTGCCCCGTTATAATAGAAAACCAGCGACGCAAGAATGCACGATTTGCTGCACTATCTGGCATCAACAATGGATTAAGGTGTGTTTGGAAAATATTTGCCATTGGGTCAGTATTTTTCTCTTTCCCTTGCATTGTTATATATTTCCCACCTACGGCCAGAGTAAATATTTCCGCCCCTTTATTTCTATCAAAAAAGAATGCTTTTAATTTAGGAAAACGTAAACTCTGTGCGATTAAGAACGAGAACAATGTTGTCTTACCACCACCAGTTGGACCAATTGTCAATGTATGTCCCACTGCCGCCGGTTTATCAGATACATGGAATTGGAATTGATACGGTGTCCCCTGGGCGGTCGGGAAAACAACCAGCGGCCCTGCCCCCCAATCTGAATTTGCAACACCACGTGGAGTGCTGGACATCGGAATACTGATTGCAGCCGTTTTTGATAATAACTTAAAACTGCGTGGAAACACATTAAAACCAGGAATTTGTGAAAACCAAGCAACTTTAGATGCAAAAGTTTCCACCACAGGCGAAATACCAAACGAAGCGGCGATTTTCTTGAATTCTGCAATATATTTTTGCAACTCATCAATTGTTGCACCAAAAATCAAGAACAGCGGATAATAATTCACTAACGTCTGATTTCCAGAAACATTTTCATCCATTGCGGATTCCATTGCATAAATCTGCTCTTCTGTCGATTTTTGAACCTTTTCATCAGCTGTTGAACGGCGCTGACGTATTGTAGCCTCAACATCCGCCGCCCCCATAATACCAAAACCATTCATACAAATCATTTCTGTCTGGATTGTAGAAATAGTGTCATAAAATTCTTCGTCCAGATAGTCCGGTGAAATCTTGAAAGACAATGCTGCTGCAAAAGTTTGTGCCCCGCCACTAATATACCTAATTACACCATCGCGCATAAATTCAACATCATCAACAGTTACTAAATTTGAAATGCTGTTATTACATGTTTTTGGCTGTGGTTTAGTAATTGGTGATAAAATCCGTCCAAAGAACCGTGCCATATTATCTGGTGTATTATTTTTTAACACACTTGGTTTATATGCCGCCAATATAGATTCTATATAATTTCCACACTGATTTAACTTAGTACGTGCATCTGCCCCACCAACAGACACAACAATATAATAATTATTCAAGAATATACGTAATCCCTGACTTTTCCATTTATCATAAATTCTCTGTAATGTCGGTTGGTCAAATTCATAATTTGTATTTTCATCCATCGCATCACGCACCATATAGAAACGTAAAGTTACATTTGGATCACGAATTTGATTAAATAATTGCGCACGCAAATCCAAGAATTTTTCTTTGGTTTTATCGTCCTGCATACTGGTCTGTAGCCCTTGGACACGATATGCACGAATAAGTGTTCCATCCGTTAATTCAATAGAATTGTCAGAAAACACCGTTTTGAATGGCAAATAATTAGCATATTTTGCATAGCCAAATCGCGGAAAAATCCGCTTGGTCAACGCCGGCACATACATCATCATCCCAAGAAACACAAAAATCACCGCCATAACCATAATAGTTGTGGTCACTATAAATTCACCGCCTGCAAAATATTCAAAAAAACTATTCATTTTTCAACCTATGCCGCTAATCTGTTTGGTATTTTTTTCTTCATTAATTGAATTTTTGCCGAAATAATTTGTCCAATTTGTGGGTCACGCTTTGAATAAATTGCCAATAAAGAATGCACAATAATAACCGATACCAAGAAATAAAGCGGACTAACATTTGAATTTGTGCCTTTAATCAGCAAACTGGCCACAAAAATAATGATAAATATAATGAATTGCACTGCAAAATTCAAAACGGCCAACGAATACGGCACATAAAATATGCGCGCCGGATTTGCCAAAGCCTTTAAAACTTGCTGTTTCATCTCTCTTTTGTCCCTATGTATTTGAATTATAACAATTTCAACAATTTTCAACAAGCACAAAAACAAATTCAAAAAAATTGTTAATTGTGTTAAAAAAAGCAAACTTTTTAACAGTTAATTTAACAGGTGTATTTCTCAACAGTTCTAACAAAACGCCCCAGAAATCCTGCAAATAATTGTTAAAAAACGGTTGATAAAAAGTTTATAAAAGTTTTCAACAATTTCAACAGCCCCTACAAAAACAACAAAAAAATAATATTAATATTTGATTTTTCACAAAAAGTGTTTATAATAGCCACCGTACCAAAGGATTAAGACATGAAATTTTTAAGTTCATTAAAGGCTTGGAAGAAACGCGGAAACGTAAAACAGATCCGTCGTGGCAAGCAGGTAATCTTAATCGATCCAGATAATCCAAAGTTCAAAGCGAAACAGGGTTTCAAAAGAAAATAAGATTAAGTTCGAATTAAGACCTAATAAAAAATCCCCGATTGGGGTTTTTTTATTATCTTATAATATTTACCAAGAAATCATATATAAAAAAAAAGAACCTGAAAAGGTTCTAAAAAAACAGGGAGTAACCTCTTGCAAAATAATCTGCATTGTAGGCGTCCCCAAAAAATAATTTTTTATCAACGCCTCGTTAATTGTTACTACTGAGCTTTCATTATAAACGAATAAAAAATCAATTGCAACAAAAAAAAACGGCAAAAGCCGTTTTTTTAATTATTAAACAAGAAATGGCAAATATCGCCGTTTTGCATTATATAATCACGTCCTACCAGGCGCATTTTACCGGCTTCTTTAACTGCTACTTCACCACCCAGTGCGATATAATCGGCGGGACTAATAACCTCGGCACGGATAAACCCTTTTTCAAAGTCTGTATGTATCTTACCGGCGGCCTGTGGCGCAGTCATACCAACTGTGATTGTCCAGGCATGTGCTTCCTTGGGGCCGATTGTGTAATATGTTTGCAGCCCCAGTGTTTTATACCCTGTCTTGATAACCTGGTCCAGACCTGATTCTGTCAGTCCCAAATCATCAAGGAACATTTTACGTTCGTCCAAATCAACAATCTGGGATATTTCCATTTCAATTTTCGATGAAATAACCAAAACATCTGCAACACTGCCGAATTTTTCGCGAACCATATCAGAATATTTGTTTCCAGTGGCCGCGGCGGCTTCTTCGACATTACATACATAGATAACTGGCTTGGCTGTTAATAAATTAAATGGCGTTGCATCAATACCACCATCACGCGCAGGAATTGATTTTTCAAGATTGGCCTTAATAGCGTTTGCATCTGCTAATAATTTAGCGGCTTCTTTGTCCAGACCACGTGCCTTTTTTTCAAGGTTTTTAATCTGTTTATCCAGACTTTCCATATCTGCCAGCATCAATTCAGTTTCAATTGTTTCAATATCCCCCAGTGGGTCGATTTTTCCATTAACGTGCACAATATCATCGTTTTCAAAGCATCGCACAACGTGAATAATTGCATCTGTGGATAAAATATTGCCCAAGAATTTATTCCCTAAACCCTCACCTGCTGATGCACCCTTAACCAGGCCTGCAATATCAACAATTTCCAGTTGTGTTGGAATAATTTTTTGTGAACCCGCCACACGTGCTAATTCGTGCAGTGTGCTATCGGGCACAACTACGCGCCCCGTATTCGGTTCGATTGTACAGAACGGATAGTTTTGTGCATCCGCCGCTGCACTTTGTGTCAAAGCATTAAACAGTGTTGACTTACCGACATTTGGCAATCCAACAATTCCACAATTGAAACCCATTTCTAAATCCTTTATAATGCGAATAATATGTCATACATGTGGAATGAATTCAACATAAAAACCTTTCCTGCGGAAACTATTGTTTTCCGCGATGGTGTTTTTGTGCCTGAATTATCTACGATAAATACCGGCAAAATTGATAAAAAGTATGATTTACCTGTGCATATTATCTATGTGGGTGAAATTGTTGATAAAAACGATTTAGTCATAGATATAAATGTTGAAAACCAACCGGTGTTTTTATCGGTTGATATAAAAAATAAAAAGCCGGCATTTTTGAATATTTTTATCAAAAACACCGGTAAAAATTCTGAATTACGTGGTCACGTTTTTGTTGAAAACTTTGATAGATTGAATCTTGATATAAATGCCGGCCATTTTAACGAAAATACCGGTATTTTGGTGTATACAAAATTAATTGCGCATAAAAATACATATTCAAAACTATCTGGAATTGCCGAAATTGCCGGTAATTGCCGGGATTGTACGTCTGATATTGGATTTTCTGCGATTGCCGATGATACGGCTAAATTAGAGTTTTTACCAGCACAACGTATTAAATCAGAGCCAAAATCTGCCGAACATTCTGCATCAATTTACCAGCTTTTGCCGGCACAAATTGAATATTTAAGAACTGCGGGGTTGTCAACCGCTGAAATACGTGACGTTTCATTCGAAGCGTTCAAAAAAGACTTTTCGCTGTTTTAATTGTTAATAATTTCCCGGCAGTTTTGATAAAAATGTTCAAAAACACCGGTAATTTTTTTATCACAAAGAAATTAATTTTTCCATTTTTTCACGTGCCACTGATAATTCTTTATCAATTTTTGATAGTTCTGTGCGCGCATCTTCTTCGCCGGCCAACAAACGTGTTGTTAAATCTTTTTTCATCAGGTTTAATTTATCGATATATCTTTGCAACTTTAGTGACACAATATATTTTTCTGCATCACCAACGGTTAAATCCAGATCAGCTGCTACACCATCAAAGTCGATATTCAGTGTTGATAAAAATTCCCCGTATCGCTCAACAATTTCTGGATAAGTATTTACGATATAAACCAACGTGCTTTGTGTGATATTATCAATATCAGGCAGTTTTATTTTTATCGCAACTTTGTCACGTTTCCACCTGCGCCAATTTTCAAATTTACGTTTTTCGTATTCTTTTTCGATTTCATTTTTAAGGTCTGGGTCGGTAATTTTTTCAATTTCTTTTTTTAAGAATTTTTCAGCCTGAACCCGACCACCCGGTGTCGACACAATATAGTTTTTATTTGCTAATTCCCACAGAAAATCAACCAACGGCATTGCAACATCAATAATCTTTTTCATTGCATCAACGCCGCCAGATTTCAAGATTTCATCTGGGTCTTTACCGCCCGATACAAATGCGAATTTTACATCTGAATTATCACGTAAAAATGGCATTATTATACCGCAAGCACGTGCCGCAGCCTTTTGCCCAGCAGCATCCCCGTCAAAACAAAAAGTTATATTGCGATTTGATTTACAAAGAATCGCAACATGGTCTTCTGTCAGCGCTGTCCCCAATGGTGCAACAGTTTCTGGAAAACCACCCAATTGCATCTTTATTGCATCTATTTGCCCTTCGACAATAATACTGCGATTTGCGCGATGAATTGCATCACGTGCAAAATTTAGCCCAAACACAGTCTTTCTTTTGTGGAAAATTTCGGTGTCTGTTGTGTTTATATATTTTGGTTCTGAACCATCCAAAGAACGTCCCGAAAAAGCGACAATTTTCCCATGTGCATTAAATATAGGAAACATTAATTTATTACGGAAAAAGTCATATAATCCATAATCCCCACGTCGACATAATCCCGATTCAATCAGGTGTTTATAATTTGCAAATTTATTGGCGATTATATTATTTTTTGGCGCATACCCCAGACGATATTTTTTTATATCTTCGTCTGAAAAACCGCGTTTTCTTGCGTATAGCAAGGCTTGTTCCCCTTCTGGAGTAAATAATTTTTCGGTATATGTTTGGGCAGCTTTTTCACAAATTTCAAACAAAGAATCTTCATGTTGTACAATTTTTGGATCACGCGGTTTATAGTCTGGCATTTTTATACCAGCGATATTGGCCAGTTCCGCAATCGCCGCTTTGAAATCCATATGATTATGTTTCATTGTAAAAGAAATAATATCGCCGTGTTCACCACAACCGAAACAATGATAAAACCCTTTGTCTTCATTTACGGAAAAACTTGGTGTTTTTTCATTGTGAAATGGACAACAACCCCACCAGTTTTGTCCTTTTTTTGTTAACGGTACAATGCGCCCCACAACATCCACCACAGACAGGCGTTCACGTAATTCATCTGTAAAGTTGCGGTTGTATTTATCCATTACTTCTTTTTGCTTTTATCGTTAATAAGTTTTATCGCAGTATCTAAATCCGGCATTTCTTTGACTGAAACATTTACACGGTTCGAAGAAATATATGGACCATACCGACCAGTTTGGTAAAAGAATATCATCTTTTTAGTTTCTGGGTTTTCTCCGATTTTTACTGGTTCTGCTTTTTTGCCTGCATTTGTTAATAATTCACGTGCAATTTCCAGTGTTATTGTTTCTGCGTTATATTGTTTTGCAGATACATTTTTAGCACCATCTGTCACATATGGGCCAAATTTTCCAACACGAAATTCGATACCATCACCTAATTCTACTGCGTCTGAAATATTGCGCTGTACGCTGGATTCTGTGGCGTCTGTTGATTTATCGTTTTTACTTAATTGTTTTGTGTATTTGCAATTTGGATAATTTTCGCAACCAATAAAAGGTCCGAATTTAGATAACTTAATGCCTAATTTTTTACCACATTCTGGACATGTGTCACCGGTTTCGTCAAACAGATGTTTGTGCATAAAATCGTTGATTTCATCGATGATATCAGATGTTTTAATACCGCGCGCGCCTTCTATCATTTCATTTGTTGGTTTCCAGAAATTTTCTAATGCGGTTAATTTTTTTACTTTGCCATTTGAAACATCGTCTAATGTATCTTCTGTTTTTGCGGTAAAGTTTACATCGACCAAATCAGTGAAATATTTATTCAAATAAGATGCAATAACCCACCCACCATTTGTTGGATGAAAGCGACGTTGTTTGTCTTGTTCTACATACGCACGGTCAACGATTGTTGACATAATTGTTGCATATGTTGAAGGACGTCCAATTCCTAATTCTTCCAGTTTTTTAACCAATGAAGCTTCGGTATATCTTGGTGGTGCCTGTGTAAAATGTTGTTCCGGAACCAGTTCGGTAATTGAAATTGCGTCCCCAACATTTAATACCGGTAATTTAGATTCTTTCTTTTCTTCATCATCGTCTTTATCTTCGGTATAAACTTTCATAAAACCGTCAAAAGTACGGGTTGAGCCAACCGCATGAAATACAGCAATTTTATTTTCTGTTTCAATATCAGCAGCAACAGAATCAAATTCAGCATTTTTCATCTGGCATGCGATTGTACGTTTCCAAATCAAATCATATAGTTTGGCTTCATCTCCGCTTAACCCCGATGCTGGTGCCTCAAAGTGTGTTGGACGAATTGCTTCGTGTGCTTCTTGGGCGTTTTTTGATTTTGTTGCATATACGTTTGGTGATGATGGAACAAAGTTTTCACCATATGTATTTGCAATATATTTTCTGATTTCAGTTACAGCGTCCGCATTCAGATTTGTTGCGTCGGTACGCATATATGTAATTAACCCTTGTTCGTAAAGTTTTTGAGCCGCACTCATTGTGCGTTTCGAAGCAAAATATAATTTACGTGCCGCTTCCTGTTGCAGTGTTGATGTTGTAAATGGTGCAGCGGGCTTACGCTGGGTCTTTTTCTTTTCAATATCAATAACAGATGCATTGATTTCAGGTGTTCCAATTTTATTCAAGATATTATTAACCATATCTTGGCTTTCAATGGTCATTTTTTCAATTTTTACGCCATCAAATTTATTTAAGTTTGCTTTGAATTCTGCATTTTGAACCTTGCAAACAGATTCCAGCGACCAATATTCAACCGGTTTAAAATCTTCGATTTCTTTTTCACGATCTACAACCAATTTAACTGCAACCGATTGCACACGGCCGGCGGATTTACCTAAATTGCGTCGCCACAATAACGGTGAAATACCAAACCCAATTAAATAATCCAGCGCGCGGCGAACCAGATACGCATCAACCAAGTTTTTATCTATTTCGCGTGGACTTTCGATTGCAGTTTGAACCGCTTTTTTTGTAATTTCATGGAACGCCACACGATAAACAGGTTTATCTGTTAATAATTTCTTGGTTTTTAAAATATCCAGCAAATGCCATGCAATTGCTTCCCCTTCGCGGTCAGGGTCGCTTGCCAGATAAACTGCATCGGCTTTTTTTAGTTCATCTGTAATAAGTTTAATTTGTTTTTCTTTGCCTGGCATAATTTGCCAACGCATTTTAAAGTTATTTTCTGTATCAACACTGCCGTTTTCAGGCACCAAGTCACGAACATGACCAACAGACGCGATAACGCGCCACCCAGCCCCCAGATACTTTTCAATAGTTTTTGCCTTTGATGGTGACTCTACGATAAGTAGTTTCATAACCTTAACTCCCCCTTGCCGATAATTGTTGGTCTTTGTGAATATGTGCGTTTTGGGCCAATCCAAAACCAAACATCAGGGAAAGTAGACTGCTGCCACCGAACGACATCAGTGGTAATGGCACCCCAACGGTTGGCATTAACCCTAAAACCATTGCGATATTTATAAAATAATAAATAAAAAAGTTCAACATAAAACCAAAGCATATTAATTGTCCAAATCTATTTCGGCATGTTTTAGCAGACCAAAACAATACGATAATTATCCAAGAGTATATCAATAATAATCCAAAAGCCCCGATAAAACCAAACTCTTCCCCCAGCATTGTAAATATAAAGTCTGTATGCTTTTCTGGTAAAAATGATTGCTGGGATTGTGTGCCAGACATATATCCTTTGCCAATCATACCGCCTGAACCAAATGCAATTTTTGCCTGGGTAATTTGATAGCCTGCTCCTTGGATATCACTGTCTGGATTTAAAAAAGTAATAATTCGACCACGCTGATAGTCGTGCAGACCGCCATACCATATAGCCGGTGCTGCCATTAACCCCAGAATAGCCGCAATAATAAACCACTTTTTATTTGCGCCAACAATATAAAACACTCCAACTGTAATCATTCCCAGTGACAATGCAGTTCCTAAATCTGGCTGGGCTACAATTAAGCCAAATGGCACCAATAACATTAACCCAGGTACCAGATAATTTTTAAATTGCTCCAGTTCTACGGAATTCATCCATGCAAAATATCGTGCTAATGCCAACACTAGTGCAATTTTTATTAATTCAGACGGCTGAATATGAAAAAAACCAAGATTAAGCCAACGTTGTGCTCCCATACCTGTATGTCCAACAAACGTCACCAAAATAATCATAATCAGTGCAATCGCATAAATTCCATATGCGGACTTAATCCAGGTTTTAATATTTGTAAACGCAACAAAAAAGAAAACACCAAAACCAACAATAATCTTTAATAACTGCGATAATGCAAACGGCCGCCACGCACCACCAGCCGCAGAATAAAGAACAACAATAGAAAGCGCTAAAACAATGCACATAGGTACAAACAACCCCCATGAAAAACGGGCAAGTTTTTCATTAAAACTCATCATAGAGGCATTTGAAACACGTGTCTGTTTTGCCATTATTTTATATTCCTTGCTTTAATAATTCTTTCATTACGGTGGCGGCCGTTCGTGCGGCGGGCGTACTGGACCCGGAATGCTCGGTCACAACACAGACCGCATATTTTGGTTTGTCCAGTGGCGCATATCCGACAAATAATCCATGATTTCGCATAGACCATTTTAGTTGCTCGTTAGTTAATACACCACTTTCACGTTCTTTCTTGGAAATACTGCGTACCTGAGAAGTACCGGTTTTACCGCCCATTTTCATACCATTGACATTAATTGCGCTTCCGCTTGCTGTACCGCCACGCTGTAAAACCTGTTCCAGACCATTCAATACGTGTTTAATATTTTTTTCTTTTAACCGCAGTGGCGAAAAACGTGGTCCACGACCATTGTTAATAATTCTGGGCACGACCACCTTATTAGATGCAACGCGTGACATCATTGTCACTAATTGCAGACAGTTTGCCAAAATAAATCCCTGACCGATACCAGAAATAATCGTATCACCATGCACCCATTTTACACCGATATTTTTTTCTTTCCATTTTCTGTCTGGCATAACACCAGACATTTCACGTGATAAAATATCGTTCATAAATGTTTCTGTGAACCCCAGACGTAACGCCATAGACTTAATAGCATCAATACCAATGCGCAACGCCATCTGATAGAAATAAATATCACAAGAATGCTTTAATGCACCGTACAGGTCGACTTTTCCATGCCCTTCGTCTTCCCAGCAGTGATATCTTCTATCACCATAATCCCAGTGCCCTGGACAATAAATTTTTTCTTTTGGATTTATTGCGCCGGATTCCAGTCCTGCTAACGCCACAATAATTTTAAATGTAGAGCCTGGGGGGTATAATCCTTCGATTGCTTTGTTCATAAATGGTTTTGCAAAATCAGAACGCAGTGTACTGATATATTCATCACCATCAGCAGTGCGGAATATATTTGGATCAAAACTGGGGGTGGAAACCATAGCTAAAATATTTCCAGTATTTATATCCATTGCAACACCACAACCAGCACGATTAGCAGTCAAAGCATCATACATTTTGCGCTGGATATTATCATTAATTGTTGTACGTATGTCGCCCCCAGGGATTGATGGTATAAATTGTGTTTTGTCTTCACCTGTCACGCGTCCAACCGCATTAGTTATCATAACCGTCTGCCCTGGTGTGCCAGCTAAATCTTCATCGTATTTCTTTTCAAGACCAGTTATCCCAGTGGTAAAAAATGGTGCGTTTGGCACAGATTTGTTTGGTGCGCCAACGTACCCGAAAATTTGTGCCCCCGCCGGCCCCAGTTCATACACACGCCCATATCCACTTTCCACGTGAAGACCAGGCAGATTTTTTGCCTGAAGCCGTGCCAGTTTTTCCCACTTTGCGTTTTCACTGACCAGTACAGGTTGAAATTTTGGTTGTTTCTGAATCTTTTTATATATGTTTTTTATGGATTTTTCACGCAATCCTAAATCCTTGGCGACTGTATCAACCAAGTGTTCAATATTATCTGATTCTTCGGGAACGATATATATTCTGTAAATTGGCGCATCACGCGATATAGGATTTCCATTTGCAGATAATATCTGACCGCGTATAGCCATATCTAATTGCATACGATAAGAATTATTCTGGCTTTTTTTTGTGTAATCACGATAGTTAAAAAGTTGCATTTGCAGCATACGCATAACCAATACAGACGTCAAAACCGCCCCACCTGTTAAAAACAGTGCGCTGCGTCTGTCAAATGTGCGTGCAACCTCTTTATCTATCATTTTGCACCCATTTTATTAACCGTGTTATTGGAATATATAAAAGTCCAGACCATAATATAATCCAAATTGTTTCCAGCATATTTATAAAACCGAAATTAGCCAATAATAATACTAACATTCCTAGCCCGAAAAATAATATAAAAATATGAATTGCATCAAATTCTATTTTAGTCAGGTCAAAGAAAGTCTGAAATCCGTTAATTGCATAAAACAAGCAATACCACGCCGTCCAAAAAGCTAGTGTTTCAAATTTATAATCGATTAAAAAACAAAATAAAATTGCAAACGGTACAAAATAATGTGTTGGTCGTACAAAAGAATAATAAAAAATCGGTATTAGCGCCAAAAGTCCGGCTGGATTCCAAAAAGAAACAGATAATCGCCACAATATAATCACAGCAAGCCAAGGTGTCGATACACGTAAAAAATGAACGATTTTAGCCAACATTTATCTGTATTCACCTATATTATCAAACTGTAAAACCATAACCCGTGTTAATTCACGTGGTGTTATTGTTTTTACATCAGTGTCTTTTGTGATTTCGCCAACAAAGACTCCATTTGGTAGAACACCGCTAATATTACTGGTTATTAATCTTAATCCGGTTGAAGGTTGAAATTGAGGGTCGCTAAAAAATCCAATAGATGGTGTGTTTGTTCCATTGCCTTTTAAGAAACCGTACACAGAGGTTCCTGCTACACGTACTGCGATATTTGAATCAGAATCTGTTAACGCACGCACGCGTGCAAAATTACCACCTGCATCGATAACAATACCGGCTAATTTATTATCCATAGACACAACTACATTTCCACGTGCAACACCATTATCTGTACCGCGATTTATTATAAATGTTGAATTATGTAGTGCATTGTTATTATACATAACATCTGCGATAATTGTCTTGTGTGGCTGGGCAGACACCATATTTAATTCATGGTTTAACTTTTTATTTTCAGCCACCGCGATATCGCAAGAATATTTATCGGCCAATGCCGCATCCAGACGTACCCGTAATTCCTCGTTTTTAGCTCGCAGATTAGATAATTCGTAAAAACCATCGATTGTATTACCAACCACCCGAATTGGCCAAGTGACTACATCTCCGACCCAATTTGCCACCGGCAACACAATATGCGCCAACTCATTAAGTATTTTATAATCCGGCTTTGCAATCATAATATATATAAATAACACAGGCAGAACCGCTGCCGTTGCTGCGGATTTTATAATCGTATATACTCTGGAAGATAGTTTATTTTGGTTCATCAGAGTTAGTTTATACGTAAAAAATCCGATATTCAATAAAAACTTGATTTTTCCAGAAAATATGCCAAAATACACATCAGTCAAAGTGGCAGGCATTGCCACCAGACTGTTATAAACCTAAGAATAAAAGGATATAAAATGCCAAAATTAAAGACAAAGTCATACTTGAAAAAGCGTGCGTCTATGACTGCGACCGGTAAAATCCGTGTTGCCCGTAACGCCCACAAGAAACTGTTGCGTAAAAAATCTGCACGTGCAAACAACGCAGGTTCAAAACCACAGTATTTGAACGATAACATGGTCGGTCAGGCTAAAATCTTGGCCCCATATGGTTTGAAATAATAGGGGGTAATTATGGCAAGAGTTAAACGTGGAACAACCGTAAAACAAAAACATAACAAGATTTTGGCGCGTGCCAAGGGTTACTTGGGCCGTCATCATTCAACATATCGTGCTGCACGTGAAAAAACAGAAAAAGCGGGTCAGTATGCATATCGCGATCGCCGTGTTAAAAAACGCGAATTTCGTGGTTTGTGGATTGTCCGTATCAATGCTGCGGTACGTCAAAATGGTATGACATACAGCCAGTTTATGAACGGCTTGAAAAAAGCTGGTATCGCTCTGGACCGCAAGGTTTTGGCCGAAATGGCATATGCAGGCGATGCGAACTTTGTAAAATTGGTTGATACAGCAAAACGATTTAGCGCCGGGGAATCTAAATAATCCCTTGTCGGCGGGGTATTTGTTTTGTAATATAAAGGTCGTCAATTGACGACCTTTATTAGTTCAATAATTGTCTAAGGTAAAAGTTATGCAAGAACAAATTAAAAATATAAATACACTAGAAGAATTACAGGCGTTATATACCGCTACATTTGGTAAAAACGGTACAATGACCGCACGCCTAAAAGAAATGAAAAATCTGGATAACGATGCACGTGCAGCATTGAATCTCGAAAATTCAACCTTGCGTGAATTGTTCAAAACACGCCAAACTGAAATTGAAAATGCGGTTTTGATGGCGGGGCTGCAAAAGCAGAAACTGGATGTATCTTTGAATGCGGCACCTGAAAACCGTGGTACGTTGCATCCAATGACACAAAGTTTAATTGAAATTTCTGAAATCTTGGAATCTTTTGGGTATAAACCATTTACTGGCCCAGAAATCGAAGATGATTGGCATAACTTTACAGCGTTAAATACTCCGGATTATCACCCTGCCCGTGATATGCAGGATACATTCTTTTTAGCAAATGGTAATGTAATGCGTACCCAGACATCTGCGATTCAAATCCGCACAATGGAAAAAACAGGCGCACCAATTAAAATGTTTGGTATTGGCGCAACATATCGCAAAGAAATGGATGCAACGCACGCGCCTATGTTCGGCCAGATAGAAGGGTTATATGTTAATAAAAACATAACTATGTCTGATTTGATTGGCGATATTCGTGCATTCCTGAAACGTTTCTTTGAAATGGATGATATTGAGTTGCGTATTCGTCCGTCTTACTTTCCATTTACAGACCCATCTATTGAGGTTGATTTGAAGTGGAAAAATGGTCGCTGGCTGGAAATTATGGGTGCTGGTATGGTACATCCAAACGTATTGCGTAATTGTGGTATTGACTCAGATACTTACCAAGGGTTTGCATTCGGATTTGGTTGGGACAGATTGGCTATGCTGAAATACGGTCTGCCAGATTTACGCGATTTCCGTGGCAATGATATCAGATGGTTAAAAAGTGCTGGTTTTTAATGTGGGGGTATTGATATGAAATGGACTTATGATTGGTTAAAAGATTATCTGGAAACAGATTTAACACCAGAACAGATTGCTGATGAATTAACACGCATCGGGCTAGAGGTCGAAGAAATATCTGCACCAGTTGCGCCAATTGCGGCACGTATTGTTGAATGCAAAGCGCATGAAAACAGCGATCATTTACACGTGCTGATGGTTGAGGATGGTTCTGATAAATTGCGTCAGGTTGTTTGTGGTGCTCCAAACGCACGTGTAGGATTGGTATCTGCGCTGGCGGTGCCGGGGTGTGTTATTGGTGGACACGAAATTACATCTGGTAAATTACGTGGTGTTGTATCGAACGGTATGATGTGTTCTGGCAAAGAATTAGGTATAAACAACGACCACGATGGTATTATTGAATTGGACGCGGATACAAAAATTGGTTCGCCGGTCTTGGATGTTAAAACGGTATTTGATGCGGGTATCACACCAAATCGACCAGATTATTTGTCTGTGCGTGGTGTTGCGCGCGATTTATCGGCAAGTGGTGCTGGGAAATATGTCGCACCAAAAGATACGGCATTCAAAACGGTATCGGGCAAACGTCGTGCGATTATTGAAACAGACAAATGCGCAACATATAAACTGATTGAAATCAGTGGTGTAAATATTGCGCCCAGTTGTGAAAAAATTGCATCACGTCTGCGTGCGATTGGTATAAATCCAAAAAATGCTGCAATCGATGCGACAAATTATATCTGCTATGATATGGCACAGCCTATGCATTGCTTTGATGCGGATGAAATCAAAGGCGACATTGTTGTTCGTATGGCGCAAAAAGGCGAAAAATTTACAGACCTGTTTGGCGGCGAACACGAATTAACAGAAAACGATATGGTTATCGCAGATGGTATGGGAATCTTGGCGCTGGCGGGGGTAATCGGTGGTGCGCGCGGTTCAACCACAGATAATACGAAAAATATTATCTTGGAATCTGCATATTTTGACCCTGTTTCTGTTCGTAAATCTGCAAAAAGAATTGGTATGTCTACAGATGCATCATATCGTTATGAACGTGGTATAAATCCAACAATAACAGGTGCAGCGGCAATGTATGCAGCCCAGATTATTATGGACGCGTGTGGTGGAAAAATCACAAACGCGTACATAGCGGGTGCAGATATTGTCCCAGACGTAAAAATCAAATATAACCCAAATATCTTTACCAAAAAGACAGGTGTTAAAATGGATGAAAAAATCCAGCAAGATATTTTGGAAAAATTGGGATATACGCTGGAAATCGTGGGTGATGACTGGTTGTTAACCCCACCTGCACGCCGTGTTGATGTTCAAATTCCTGAAACAGTTGTGGCAGATTTACTGCGTATATACGGTTATGAAAAACTGGCATTATCCGCAGAACACACAATTGGTGACACAGATAAAAAATATAATCACGAATTATATCTAAAAAGTTCTATGGCATCGCGTGGATTAAACGAATGTTGTTCTTATGCATTCGGCAACAGTGCCACAGAAGAATTATTGTCTGATAAACCGATTGTAAAAATTACAAATCCAATTACATCCGATATGGATACAGCGCGTAATGGATTGCTGGGTGGTTTATTGCAGATCGTTTCAAATAATGAAAAGCGTGGTTATCCAGACTTGAATCTGTTCGAATTGGGAACGGTTTTTGATGGCGATACCCCGGGTGCACAACATACATCGCTGTGTATTGTACGTACGGGACGCACCGGTCCAAAACATTGGCAATCACGCACACGTGACGTTGATATTTATGATGTTAAAAACGATATTATATCAATGTTAAACGGTCAGAAATTTACAATCTCGACTGATAATGCACCACGCTGGGCACATCCATACCGCTATGGAAAAATTGTTCAGGGTAAACGCATATTAGCGGAATTTGGTGAATTACATCCATCGGTTGCGAAACAGTTGCGTATCAAAACAAACACTGTTATTGCAATTGTTGATGATATTAACAATATGCCAAATAAACGCGCGGGTAAAAATATCACACCATCTGAATTTCAGCCAATATCGCGCGACTTTGCGTTCATAGTGGATGTTGATATGCCGGCTGAAAAATTAACTGGTGCGGCAATGTCGGCGGATGCGCGTATTACAAATGCAGTTGTATTTGATGCGTTTGATTTAGGCGATGGTAAAAAGTCTATTGCATTTACAATCACAATCGAACCAACAGAAAATATGACAGATACAGATTTGTTAAAAATCCAAGACAGTGTTATAAAATCTGTTGAAACCAAATGTAACGCACAAATACGTGATAAATAAAAATCCCCCGTTTGGGGGATTTTTATTCAAGTATCTTAATTTCCTTGGTTGCGGGATAGTAAATTCGTGGTGTCCCAGTAAATCCCAGCGCACGATGATGCGACGGTACCAAGAAATCTGGCAATGGTGGTGCCTCACCCATTTGAACTTTTTTGTATAATTCTTTTTGAACTGGTGTTTTATTTAAAAACCATCTTTCCTGGTCTGCTTCAATCGGACGATTATAGTGTCCTTGGACGATTACCAGTTGTTTGCCGTCTGATAATTTCATAATATCCATTGGGGTGTACAGCAGTGATTCTTTGGTGACTTCTTTACCGTCTGCGCCTTTTTCTTTTTTCATTTTCATTCCCATCATTTGTGAAAATGTGTCCGCAGACCCAGGGTCATTTTGTCGTAATACAATCTTGGCGGCCGTTGTTGAAATAATAGTTTTTGCGGCTTCTGGTCCGTATTTTTCTGAAATTTGGTTTAGGTCTTGACCAATCAAAAGATATGAAATTTTTTGTCCACGTCCTAAATCTGGCCCTTGGATAACCGCCTGCATTTTTTGCATTTTTGGCATTTCGTCCAATACAAACAATACAGGATAAGGCCCCAGTTCTTCACCATTATGCTTGCCACCAGGGGCGTTTGCCAACAAGAAGTTAGACATTAATTCGATAAATATTGCGGTAATCGGGTTTAATGCCTGGGCGTCAACCATATTAATTGATAAATATACTGTCACTGGCTTAATCTTGCCGTCACGTGGGTCACGAAGCCCGCGCAGGTCTGAAAAATGAAAATCAGAATGGCTGGTACGATTGCGAACAGCTGCATTACGGAAAATTGTCAGTCCAGATAATGCGGTTGACATAATAGAGCCACGTTCTTTGTCTGGTGTATTGGCCAGTTGTGTTAATTCTTGGACGGCACGATGTGAATATGCGTATTGGCGCGCTTCATCAACTGCATTTTGTAATAAGTCTTTCATCGGGTCGGCCATCATAACCATTTGGTCGCCTGCTTTGCGTCTTTCTTCCATTTCCTGGGCGATTGCAATCTGGCTTGAAGTCAACCAGTCAAGAATCATTGGCAATGATGCCTCTTTGCCACGCCATGTATCTGGGATATTTGCCCACGTTCCAACGTGGACGTAATTCATTGCGTTCAATTCACCGCGTTGCAACATCGCATGCGCCGCATACGCATTTGGGTCGGTCATCATAGAAAGATAGTAATCAGATAAAACGGCGGCATCTTCGGCATTAAATGTGCCATTTACCATACGTGAATAAAAATAATCGTCGGCTTTGGCACGTTCAACCTTGGACACAATATATTGCACAAAACCAGTCAATGCAGCACGTCCAGTAATTGTCCAGTGTGGGTCAGCAGACGACCCAGAACGGTCTGGAATAAGTGTATTACAAATTGAATCGATATACAAATCACGTTGTTCGGTATTAAACGGCACGTGTTCAGGTGACAGCGGATTCCAAGACGGATAATAAATACCGCGTGCTGGATCGTCTTGACCTGCCCAGTTCATAATAAATACCGGACCAACAGATGCGCGATACGCACTGGTGTTTTGTTTTAATTCAGGTTTTGGGTCGTTGATAATCATAGATACGCTATCGCAATCTAAAATTGTCGGAATAACGACACCGGCGGTTTTACCGGTTCCCGGGGGCGCAACGCACAAGGCAGATAAACATTCGTCAAACATTAACGGGACACTTTTTCCTTTGTTTTTAAAATACCCCAAAACCATCATAAAACCATCAAACAAGCCTTCTTTGTTTTTAAAATTTTGTGCCATTTTCTTAATATCGGTGGCGGTTGCCTTGTTAGAAGATTTTTCATCAAATTTATCTTTGCCGTGTGGGTTAAATTCATCTGTGAACGTGCCGTCTGACAAGAAATAGTATGCGACAATTGGCAGCAATGGCACGATACACGCCATATCAGTTCTGAAAACACATCGAAATACCCAGGCCGGCAATTCTGCAATCGCGCTTAAACCGCCACTGGTTAATAAATTCATAAAATATGTCTTTGTCCAGACTGCGGATGCCGGACTCCACCCGTAACGCCAAATATGCTCAATAACAAAAGCCGTCGCAAACGCCAGTGCGCACGCAATCCATATTCCACACCCCCAACGTATGCGCCAAAATATTTGCGCCATTGGGGTCTTTTCGTGTTCTTTATAAGAGCTGGACTTAAATATCCCCAGCCCTTTACCTTTTCCACTTGCTGATAAAAAGTTGAACTTCTTGGCCATTGTGTTATGATTATATCAGAAAAAAGCAATCGAATAAATCAGGAAAAACAATTTTATGAAAAATATCCCAAGAATTTTTATAGGCGACAATATTAAAGAGGGTATTCAAATACCGTTATCTCGTGAAACAATGCATTATTTAACACGTGTTATGCGTACACGCGAATGCTTGGTCTTTGGTGGTGGCGATGAATATGCTGCGACTGTGTCTGATGATGATAAAAGTTTAATTATTGGCAATAAAACGCCACACACTGACCCGTCTAATGATATTACACTGATGTTTTCGCCGATTAAGCATACAGATGATTTAATAAATATGGCGACACAAATGGGTGTTGCACGATTTTTGCCGGTTATAACATCACGCACAGTTGCGCATCATGTAAATTGGGAACGTATGCGAAAAATAGCAATCGAAAGCGCCGAGCAATCAAATCGTAATTCTGTACCAGAAATTTTAGAACCGGTTAAATTTAACGATTTGGATTTATCGGAAATTGTTTTTGCAGACGAACGTGCTGCATATGGCGCAACTACTTCAAACGACTTTGAAACGACAAAAATCCTGATTGGACCCGAAGGTGGTTTTTCAGATGAGGAATTTTCTGCGCTGGACGTGTCTGGTGCGTGTGGAATTGGATTAGGTAAAACAATATTGCGGGCTGAAACAGCGGCGATTGTTGCGCTGGCTAAAATCATAAAGTAAAAAATGACTGTACGAATTGCAAAATTTTTATCAGATTGTTCTGTGGCATCACGGCGTGGGGCGGAAAAATTAATCGCCGATGGCGCGGTTGCAATTAATGGGAAAATAATAGACAGTCCGGTTAATTTTGTATCTGACCAAGACACGGTGACGGTTAATGGTGTGGTTGTTGGTGCGCAAAAAACAGAAATATATGCATTTTATAAACCGATTAATACAATGACAACTGCGCACGACCCAGAAGGGCGTAAAACGATTTATGATGTGTTGCCTAAACAATATCGTCATCTTAAATATATTGGGCGACTGGATTATAAAACAACAGGATTGTTGTTGTTAACCAACAATGGGGAATTGGCGCGTAAATTAACAATGCCGTCTTCAAAAATACCACGTGTTTATATTGCTCAGGTTTCTGGTGATACAAAAAATATAGAACGTGCACGTCGCGGAATAATTGTTGATGGAATAAAATATGCGCCGATGAAGATAGATGAAATTGAACCGAATATTTTACGTATTGAAATTACAGAAGGGAAAAAGAATGAAATCCGAATTGTAATGCGTGCGTGTGGTTGTCCGGTTGTAAAATTACACCGCATAAAATACGGAAAAATTGAATTGGGAAAATTAACAGTCGGACAAATTAAAAAGATTTCACAAAAAATAATTGACGAAATAATAAAAACTCTCTAATATTCCATTAAACGGAAGGGAGATTTTTATGAAAAAAACACCACTTAAAAACACAAAATCAACAAAAAAAGCTCAAAAAACTAAGCCAGTAGCCAAAGTTACGGTGAAAAAAGCGTGCACATCTGCATGGTCTTTGTCTATTTATGTATATTGGTTTATTATTTTGTTCTTTATTGCAGCGACTTTTTATATCTTGGGTCGCAGCCACGATGCAATTTATACACCATCAACTGCACAAATTAGCGAAGAGCAACTATTGCAGGCTGGCGACTATTATGAAAACGGCAAAACAAAGTTGTTGGCAGGTAATATTGATGAAGCAGTGGCAGATTTGACAACTGCAATTGACAGCGGTGCTGCATCGATTGATACATATATCTTGCGTGGTGAAGCATATATGCAATCTGGCGATTATCGTAACGCAATGGCTGATTTTGATACTGCTTTGGAAAAAGATGCACAAAATGCAGTAGCGTTTTATGATCGTGCTTTACTGAATATGCGTTTAGAAGATTATAATGCTGCGTTGAACGATATTAATAATGCAATGGCTGCAAATACAACGAATCCAACACCAGTATTACAGTTGCGTGATTTGTATGCGAAACGTGGTCAATTGAACTTGTGGTTAAAGAACTGGGAAGGTGCAATTGCAGACTATACAAATTCTTTGGCTAGACCAGAGGGTGTTGTTAATCCATCTGTATATGCAGAACGTGCTGAAGCTTATACTGCAATAAGTGATTATGCAAACGCGATTGATGATTATTCGTCTGCAGTTCGTGTAATTTCTGAACAAATTCAGGGGGTACCAACAATGTCATCGCGTGAAATTTTGTCATCAAACGCAATGGGTTACTTTGAAAAGTCTGCAGCATTGAATGTAAATCTAGGTAATATGGAAGCTGCACGTGCTGACTTGGAATCTGCACGCACAATTGCCGTGGCGTTGGGTGATACAGAAACTGTTGAACGTTTGGATAAATTGTTGGCTGATATGACAGTGGTTATAACATCTACAGGACCAGAAGCGCCATCAGAACAAGTTATGGCAGAATAACAAAAAATCCGGCATTTGCCGGATTTTTAATTGCAAAATTTTGTTTCGTTTTGTATGCTAAACCTGATAAACAATTGGGGGTGTATTATGGACGAAAATAAACTAACATTTGAAGAAGCATACAAACAGTTAATGGAATTGGTCAAAAAAATGGAATCTGGCGAATTGCCATTGGCTGAATCTGTCACTGCTTATGAGCAAGGCGTTAAATTAAAAGCATATTGCGAACAATTATTAAAAGAAGCAGAATTAAAAATCGAAACATTAAAAGTTAGCAATCAATAAACGGATTTAATCGTGGCTGAAAAAAGCAAATTAACCCCTGTTATGCAACAATATGTTGATATGAAGGCGGAAAATCCAGACGCATTATTAATGTTTCGTCTGGGGGATTTTTATGAATCTTTTTTTGAAGATGCAAAAATAATTAGTGCAAATCTGGGACTGGTTTTAACGGCACGTGGCACAGATGGTGATGGAGAATCAATTCCAATGTGCGGTATTCCGTGGCACGCGGCAGATAATTATTTTGGTCGTCTGGTGCGCGCTGGTTTTTCGGTCGCATTGGTTGAGCAAATGGAAACCCCGGCCGAGGCCAAATCCCGCGGTCATAAATTCATAGAAAGAAAAGTTGTTCGTGTTTTAACCCCTGGGACATTAACAGATGAAAATTTATTAATACCAAAAAATTCTAATTTTTTGGTTTCAGTAATGCCGATTGATAATAATGAATTTGATATTGCGGGCTGTGATATTTCGACTGGTGAATTTTTTATTGGCAAAACATCTGATATTATTGATGATTTAGTAAGACTTAATCCGGCTGAGGTTATATACCCCGCATCTGCCGCAGAAAACGATCAGATTATGCAAATTCGTAATATTTTCAAGACAACGGCTGTATTTGAAAAATTATATCATCGCACAGATATAGACCAGATTGTATCACGTGTATTCTGCGGTGTTGTGCGTATGGACACGATTTCAACGAATATAGACAATGCGATTTGTTTATTGGCGGGATATTTATTTAATACCCAGCGTGATGCCACAATCACATTTCGTGCGCCACATCAATTTAAATCTGGCGCACAGTTGCTGATTGATTCTGCAACATGGAAAAGTCTGGAAATAGACGCACCAATTAACGATGGTGGTGCATGCTTGATTGATGTTTTAGATAATACCAAGACGGCGGCGGGTGCACGAAAACTGCGCGGATATTTGCGCGCGCTGTCCGCAGACAGTGACGAGATTCGTTCACGCCAATTGCACATTGCGCACCTGATTACAAATCCAGACGTAATGTTGTCGTTACAGCGAATTTTATCAACTGTTCCTGATGTTGGTCGCTGTTTATCAAGACTGCTGTCGGGGCGTGGCACACCACGTGATATGCGAAATATTTCTGAATTTATTATGTCTTTGCCAAATGCAAAATCTATGTCTGTGCGCTTAGATTCTGGGCTGGGCGCACGTTTTGCGGAAATAAAAACACACGATGAATTGTGTTTAAAATTACAAAATGCACTGGCTGACGAGTTGCCAACATTTTTCCGTGATGGCAATGTAATTCGTGATGGTTTTGATATCGCACTGGATAATATGCGCCGCTTAGCCAATGGTGCCAAAGAAACCATTGCCACCCTGCAATCTGAATATGTGGCAAAAACAGGGATTAACACATTAAAGATAAAATATAACAATATCTTGGGATATTTTATAGAAATTCCGTCTGCCCGCGCTGAAATTATGATGAACCCAGAATCTGGTTTTATCCATCGTCAAACGATGGCGGGCAATATGCGCTTTACAACTGCGCGCTTGATTGATTTGGATAATGATGTACGCAGTGCGGCTGAAAAATCTGCGGGCATAGAAGCGCAGATTATAAATTCCTTAATCGAAGAAATTCGCAGAGTTGCAGATGATTTATTGGCAACGTCTGATTTATTGGCGGATGCAGATGTTTGGTGTTCGCTGGCCTATGTTGCAGATTTATATGATTGGGTTTGCCCAAATGTGACACCTGATTGTGCGTTTGATATTATTGGTGGTCGTCACCCAGTGATAGAGTCGGTCTTGCGCGCACGTGGGGATAATTTTGTTAAAAACGATTGTAATCTAAATGCGCGTGCGATTGCATTACTGACTGGGCCAAATATGGCGGGTAAATCAACATACCTGCGCCAGAATGCGATAATCGTAGTCTTGGCACATTTGGGTTCTTTTGTGCCTGCAACCCGTGCGACTATTGGCATCTGTGACCAGTTGTTTAGTCGTGTTGGAGCCTCAGACAATCTGGCGGCTGGTCAGTCTACGTTTATGGTAGAAATGGCCGAGACTGCAAACATATTAAATCGTGCAACGTCAAAATCTTTTATTATATTTGATGAAATTGGACGTGGTACGGCGACCTATGACGGTATGGCAATCGCCCAAGCAGTTCTTGAATTTTTGAACACATTACAGCCACGAACATTATTCGCAACACACTATCACGAATTAACAAGATTGGTGTCTGGTGGCGAATTGGGCAATGTGTCTTGTCTGACGATTGATGTGCGTGAACACAATAATGAAATTGTCTTTATGCATAAAATAGTAGCGGGTGTTGCAAACCGTTCATATGGTATTCATGTTGCGCGTATGGCGGGAATGCCACAATCTGTTGTTGCGCGCGCAGAAAGTGTTTTGGAATCATTGGAATCAAATACCGCGCCTGTTGCGTCAAAAGAAACGATTGAAAGCACGCACGTTAAAACGGTTAATCTGGAACCTATGAAGATTCAGTCACCTACGCGTTCACAATTAAACTTGTTTGGGGAATAAATTGGCAGATGGATTTATAATCTTGGACAAAGACAGTGGAATGTTTTCAAGAACAGCGGGTGGCAAGATTGCGCGTATGTTTGAAACTAAAAAGTTCGGACATATCGGCACACTGGACCCAATGGCAACGGGTGTTTTGCCAATTGCAATTGGTAATGCGACAAAGATGATACCGTTTATCGAAGATATAAATTCTAATGAAAAAGAATATTTGTTTTCATGCCAGTTTGGATTTGAAACAGACACATTGGATATAACAGGACATGAAATCGCCCGTGATAATATTACGCCAACTGTTGACATGGTGCAATCTGTACTGCCAAATTTGATTGGTAAAATTATGCAAACGCCGCCAATTTATTCGGCGGTGCACGTTGATGGTGTGCGCGCCTATGATGCGGCGCGCCGTGGTCGCGATATTGAAATTCCGCCCCGCGAAATAGAGATTTTTGAACTAGAATTTACTGGGATTGTTGATAATTCTTGGCAGTTTCGTGTGCGTTGCAGTCGTGGTACATACGTGCGTTCTATTGCGCGCGATATTGCTAAAATGTGTGGGTGTTTGGCAACGGTTGATATGATACGCCGGACGCAAACCAATGGATTTACTATAAAAAATGCAGTAAAACTTGATTTTTTAGAAAATCTGGTTAATAATGGTGGCGATTTCAAGAAATACTTGGAACCAATTGATTCAGGACTGGGGGACATTCCGGTTATGAATCTTGACGGCACGGCGGCTAACTTTTACAAGAATGGCGGCTTTGTCGAGACGGCGGGTGCGGACGGTCTGCGCCGTGTATATTCTGGTGACGTGTTCATTGGAATTGGTACGGTTGTGGACGGAAAATTGCGCCCAAAAAGAACAATATAAAAAACAAAAGGAAAAAATAATGTCCGTTACAAAAGAACAAATTGCCGAAGTAGTGGCAAATTTCAAAACGACTGAAAAAGACAATGGTGGTTCTGCTGCGGCTCAGGTTGCAGGTTTGACATTGCGTATTCGCAATTTGACAGAACACATGAAGGCTAATCACAAAGACAAACACTCTAAACGTGGTCTGTTGTTGATGGTTAACCGTCGTAAAAAATTATTGGCATACATCAAGAAAAACGATGTTGCTGAATACGAAGAACTGATTAAGAAATTGGGTTTGCGTAAATAATAAAAAACACCGGCAATCGCCGGTGTTTTTATTTGTTTTTCGGACACCATTTTGCAACGGGGCACATGTCGCACTTTGGGCGCAGTGCCGTGCACACATAGCGACCGTGCAGAACCATTACGTGATTTACAATACTGTGATATTTTTTCGGAATCTTTTTTAGTAATTTTGCCTCTACTTTTTCAGGTGTGTTGTCGGTGTCATCCACCCAACCATATCGATGTGCATTGCGGAAAACGTGCGTATCGACACCGATGTTTGGTGCACCCCACAAAACATTACAAACAACATTTGCGGTCTTTTGTCCAATTCCCGGCAACTTCATCAGTTCATCACGATTGTGGTATTTTGTTGGAAAAGTATCGGTCATATTTTCTGCCACCAACCGTTCAGCCAACGCAATTATGTTCTTTGCTTTGTTGTTAAAAAACGAAATAACCTTGATGTGTTCTTTTAATCCGTCAATCCCCAGTTCCAGCATCTTTTGTGGTGTTGGCGCGATGCGGAATAATTCTGGTGTGACTTCGTTAACTTTTTTATCAGTCGCTTGGGCTGATAAAATCACCGCCACCGCAAAGTTAAATTCATTTGTGTGATACAGTTCCGACCGAATTGTCATATCAACGGTCGGTGGAACATTTTCAAAATATCTTTGCGGTGTCAGCATTATTTCTGCTTTTGTAACAGTTCCAGAATTTTTGCGTTTTGCCCTTTTACAATCCGCAAATTGTCCAGTATTGTATATTCTTCACGTGTTAAATTTAACTTACGTGAACATAACGATTCTCTTTTGCAAAGACCGTTTGAACGAAAATCAGGACATTGACAACCATAATCATTTTCTGGATAAAAAAATTCTTTACAATATTTTTCTGCCATTTTTTAATTCCTTATTTCTGATTTTCTTTATCACGATGAATAAATTGCAGCAAGCGCGTGGCTAATTCCATTTCTTCGCTTAAATACATTTCGTGTGGACAGTCCTCACGTTCCTGTTTATATTCGTGTGCTTTGCATTTACCGCCCGGCGATTGATATGGACAATGTTTATCAATCTGACCACAGAAAAGATTATTTGGAAAAGATTGTTCTTTTTTACAGGTTGTTGAAATCACACGCGCACCATTATTGTGGATATGATACATATACTTAATCAGAAATCCCATATCTGGACTTGTCACCACCACAGAGTCCGGACAGCGTTCAACCTCGCCCAAACGTTCGGTTAATTTACAACGTCCGTCTGGCATTTTTTCCGGACATTTCGTTGTGATATTGCCGCAGTACAAATATGGGTATTTCATGATTTATCCTTTTATGCTTTTTTGACCGAGATTGCTAATGCGTATCCTTCGATATCCGTGGTGTATTCACCGTCACCATTTACCATTTCAACAACCAGTGCCTCACTCATAATACGCTTTTTATGGGCATCAATTGCCATTGCCAATGCCGGGTCTGCATTATATGTCAAAACGATACGGTCAGATACGTCCAACCCCGCTGTTTTACGTGTGTCTTGGATAAAGCGAAGCGCATCGTTTGCCAACCCTTCGGCAACCAGGTCTGCGGTTACATCTGTATCCAACACAACCACAGCGGTGTTATCTGGCAGCGCCGCCCCAGTTACACCTTCTTTTACAGTCAATCTGTTTTCGAATTCGTCGGCGTTTAATTCAAATCCAGCTACGACCAATTTGTCATCTTTGACTTCAAAGTCGCCACGTTTAACGGCTGGGATAATTTCTTTTAATGCCCCGCCCAGACGTGCGCCGATTTTTGGTGTAATCAGATACACAAAAGAATCTGCTACGTCTGCAATGTTATCAACGAACACAACTTGTTTTACATTTAGTTCGTCGCGGATAATATCGGCGTATGCGCTTAAATCTGTGCCTGCAACCGTCATAGATGCCAATGGTAAACGATTGCGCAATTTGTATTGTTCGCGTAACTGTTTTCCAGTTGATACGATTGCCTGTACACGGCGCATATCATCTACGATTTTGTTGTCGAATTCAGCGACTGTTGGGAAATCTGTTAAATGCACAGATTCTTCACCTGTTAATGAGCGATAGATATATTCAGACACAAACGGTGCAAACGGTGCAAGTACGCGACAAAGTTTTACCAGTACTGTGTACAGCGTATCAAATGCGTCTTGTTCTTCGTCCCAGAAACGTGCGCGTCCACGACGAATGTACCAGTTGTTCAAGATATCCAAGAATCTTACAAATTCTTTGATTGCGACATCTGGCTTGTATTCGGTTAGTGAATTTTTAACCACATCAACTAACACATTTAATTCCGCCAAGATATATTTATCCAATGGATTTGTTGGATTTGCCATTTCTTGTGCAGTCACATTTCCTGCGTTTGCATACAGTGTAAAGAAGTGATACGCGTTCCACAGTGGTGTTTGAATTGTTTTTGTTGATTCAACGAATACTTTACCTTCTTTATCAACTGGAACTGGTTCTGCCTTCATAAAGTTAGAGCCCAATATATACAAACGAACGGCATCTGCGCCATATTGTTCAATCTGTTCACTTGGGTCAACAAAGTTGCGCAATGATTTAGAGAACTTCTTTTTATTTTCATCAACAACCATACCGTTTGCAGACACAGCCATAAATGCAGGCTTGTCAAACAATGCAGTTGCCAACACCATCAGCGCATAGAACCAACCACGTGTTTGGTCTTGACCTTCGATAATATAATCGGCTGGGAATGTCGCTGCAAATTTATCTGCATTTTCGAACGGATAGTGCAACGATGCCCACGGCATAGAACCACTTTCAACCCAGCAATCCAAAACGTCTGGGATACGTGTCCAACCGTCTTTGGTTAATTTATCCAATGTTGGACGGTGCAGATCGTCAACCGTTACGCCAAAGAATTCTTCCAGTTCTGCGATAGAGCCAAATATTTTATATTCACCATCCCGTTCCCAGATTGGCAATGGCATACCCCAGAAACGATTTCTGGAAATTGACCACGGACGTGCGTTTTCAATCCACATACGGAAACGTTCGCCAGCAGATGTCCAATTAACCAGATTGTTATTCGCAATCAGTTTGTCTTTGATTTTTGGCACATCGATATACCAAGAATCGGTCGCGCGCTGAATTAACTTTTCTTTGCTGCGGTCGCCGAATGGATAACTGTGCTTGTACTGTTCTTTTTTGACCAGTTTACCATTTGTTTTCAGCCAATCTAAAATAGCCGGTGTTGCCGCAAAGATATTTTGACCTGCAAAATCCACAACTGTTTCATCAAAGTTGCCGTACGTATCAACATTTAATAAAACTGGGAATTTTGGATCAATTGCCTTGGCGGCCCAAAAGTCTTCGGCTCCGTACGCAGGTGCAATATGAACGATACCCGTACCATCAGAATCAGAAACATAGTCTGCTGGGATAACCTGGAATAATAATTCAGACTGGCCCGCATAGTATGGGAACAATGGTGTATAGTGCATACCCGCCAATTCAGAGCCCTTTACACGAGCGATTTCAGTTGTGTTGGCGAATTGCTTTTCGTATGCCTTCAGACGACTTTCTGCAACAACGTAAACTGCGCCATCTGTATCTTGCATACGCAGATATGTCATATTTGGGTTAACGGCCAACGCACTGTTTGCAGGCAATGTCCACGGTGTAGTTGTCCACGCAATTACACGATCACCGTTTTCCAATTCGAACCAAACAGTCACTGCATCATCAATAATTTCGCGATAATCACTGGAAGCTTCGGAATTAGAAATAACCGTACCGTTTACCCAGTCGTATGGATTAACACTGTAATCTTTGTACAACAGACCCTTTTCATACAAAGACTTTAATGTCCATAGCATGGATTCCATATAGTTTTTATCCATTGTTTTGTATCCGTATCCGTCACCGATATCAACCCAGCGACCCATACGTGTAATAAATGTGTTCCATTCATTTGTATATGTCATAACATCAGTGCGGCACATATCACAGAACGCAGCAATGCCATCGTTTGCAACGATATCCTTGGCAGATTTACCGACTTTTTTCTCGACCGAGTTTTCCGCAGGTAACCCGTGGCAATCCCAGCCCAGTTCACGATTAACATATCGACCCGACATCGTCTGGAAACGTGACACCATATCTTTGACAACCGAAACCCCCAAGTGTCCCCAGTGTGGTTTACCATTGGCAAAGGGCGGACCGTCAAAGAATGAAAATGGACGACCAGACTTTGTTTTGTCTAGTGATTTATGAAAAGTGTTATTTTCGCGCCAGTATGCTAATACAGCCTGTTCCATTTCTGGAAAGTTTGCGCGTGGGTCTGTTTTTTTGTATGACATACTTACTACTCCGTTTTTATTATTAAAAAAAAGGCGCATATGCGCCCCAGCCACCGCCAAAGCGCGTGCGACTATTATCTAATAATAATTATTGTTGTCTGTTTCATTTTTTTCTTTTATTTCTGGTGCCGGTGATAGGACTTGAACCTACGACCCCCTCATTACGAATGAGATGCTCTACCAGCTGAGCTACACCGGCGACGCAAAAAACTATAAAACATATTTGCGACAAATTCCAGTATAATTTTTTTAAGATTTAATCTTGCGCAGTACGACCATAATGCCCGCTGGGGTCATACCTGGGATTCTGGACAAGTCTGCAATATTTTCAGGGCGCACCGCATTTAATTTTTCAATCAATTCATTGGTCAGCCCTGGTAAATTATCATACTTAAAACCGCTTGGGATTTTCATATCTGCATCACGTTTGTATGCCGCAATTTCGCGTTCGTTTCGTGCAATATATCCCGCATAGAATTTATCGTTTTCGGCAAAAATATCTTTTTTAAGATTATATAATTTTTCGTATTTTTCTTGGGATATTAATCCTAATTTAACACCCATTTGCCCCAGACGTGCAATTGCATTATCTGCACGTAAATTCAGTCTGTATTCTGCACGCGAAGTAAACATACGATACGGTTCATCAACCCCAAGTGTTGTAATATCATCAATTAAAACACCAATCATCGCGTTTGTTCGGTCTAATTCTAAGTACTCAATCCCCAATGCGTATGCGGCGGCATTTGCACCCGCAACCAAGCCTTGGGCGGCGGCTTCTTCGTATCCACTTGTTCCGTTTATTTGTCCCGCAAAGAACAAGTGTGGATTGTCTTTGCTTTGTAATTTATCGTTTAATGCGCGTGCATCAATTGCATCATATTCAATCGCATATCCATATCGTGCAATACGTGCGTTTTCCAGCCCCGGTATCGTGCGAATCCATTTGTCTTGCATATCAGATCCAAAACTGGTTGATATTCCGTTTGGATATATAATATCGCTGTCATAGCCTTCGGGTTCCAAAAATACGTGATGTGATTTGTGTTCTGGGAAACGCATAACTTTATCTTCCAGACTTGGGCAATATCGCGGACCTGTACCAACAATGTCGCCATTATACATTGGCGCATTTTTTATGTTTTCACGAATTACGTTATGTGTTTCTTCGTTCGTATGCGTGATAAAACATGCACAGTGATAATTATTTTTTTCGTCCCCTAAATCAAACCAGTCGTGTGGCGTGTCGGGCTCTTGTACCTCGCACACGTCCCAGTTAATAGAATCACGATAAATACGAGCGGGTGTACCTGTTTTCAGACGTAAAATCTTGAATCCCGCACCACGCAGAATATCAGAAATATTTTTATCTGCATCTTGATATGTGCCATCGTCTTGCAGGCGACCAGACGAAATCTTTTCATCACCACGTGTGACAACGCCATGCAAAAAAGTACCCGTTGTTAAAACAATAGATTTTGCTGCATACGCATTGTTTACAGTACTTAGTGCAATATCTAAATCAACAACTGGTTCGTATTTTATACTCAGATTTTTATATTCAGACAAAATATTTATGATTGCATTGTGGTATAAATCACGGTCGATTTGTGCGCGCAGTGCCTGGGTTGCCGCGCCATGTGTCGCATTCAGTGTGCGCCAATGAATGCCAGACTGGTCGGCTGCACGTCCCATAACACCGCCCAGCGCAGACATTTCTGCCACCATTTGTGATTTGCCGGGTCCACCAATACTTGGGTTACACGACAACGCGCCTAAATCACTTTTTGCCTGGGTCAGCAGTAATGTTTTAGCCCCACGGCGTGCAGATGCCGCCGCGGCTTCTACTCCGGCGTGTCCCCCACCAATAACAATCACATCATATTTTTTCATTAAAAGCGTCCCATTCCACCATTTACATGCAGTGTCTGACCGTTGATATAAGCCGCTTCATCAGATGCCAAGAATACGCATGCGTTCGCAATATCTTCTGGTTCGCCAAAGCGACCCGCTGGGATTTGTGCCAAATAGTTTTTCTTTAATTCTTCTGGCAAAACATCGGTCATTGGTGTCTTGATAAAGCCTGGTGCGATTGTGTTGGCGGTGATGCCGCGACTGCCAACTTCGGCCGCGATAGATTTTGTCATTGCAATCATACCACCCTTACTTGCGGCATAGTTTGCCTGACCTGGGCCACCAATTGCGCCAATAATAGATGCCATATTAATAATACGACCAAAACGATTCTTCATCATCGGCATAATTGCCGCACGACACATTTTGAAACAAGAGCGCAGGTTTGTGTTAATAACTTCGTCAAATTGTTCGTCACTCATACGCATTAACAGCGTGTCACGCGTAATCCCTGCATTATTAATCAAAATATCGATTTTACCCGCTGCTTCGATTGTGTTCATAACCAGTTCAACTGCGCCACCATCACTTGCCAGATCGCATGGAATTTTGATATATTCATCGCCAAATTCAGCATCCATTTTCGCAGTATTACGACCAGAAACAACAACTGTTGCGCCTGCTTCTTTCATTTTTCTTGCGATTGCGCCACCGATTCCACCGGTTGCGCCTGTGATAAGTGCTACTTTGCCTGTTAAGTCAAACATTTTATATCTCCAATTTCTTTGCGGTTATTTTATCTGTGATGCGGGAACACAGGCCGGTTAACACATTGCCTGGGCCCACTTCGATTTGTTCTGTGATACCGAGTTCAGCCATATTCAATACACTTTCACGCCAGCGCACACCGTGTGTCATTTGATATACCAACGCTTCTTTAATTTCATTGATATCTGTTGTTGGTTGACATGTCTTGTTCAAAATAATTGGCACGATTGGCTGTTTAAAGTCAACAGTTTCCAGTGCATCACGCATTACATCTGCCGAGGACGATTGCGCCCGACAATGAACCGGTACAGACAATGCCAACGGCATTGCGCGTTTTGCGCCATGTTCTTTTGCGACGTCTATTATTTTTTCAACGGCACCGCGCAGACCAGAGATTACAACCTGACCCGGACAGTTATCATTTGCAACATCACAATCTGTACATGCGCAAATTTCACGCACCGCGTCAATATCCAACCCCAGAATTACAGCGGTTAAACCATCGCCGACTGGAACCGCGCTTTGCATTGCGTTTCCACGCACACGCAACAGTTTTGCCGCATCTCCAACCGACAAAGCACCAGCTGCACATAACGCCGTATATTCACCCAGTGAATGTCCCGCAACGTATTCTGGTATTTTTGCATTTGCTGCACGCATCATTGCAATAGAAGTTGCCATAATTGCAGGCTGAACATTTGCAGTTAATGTTAGTGTATCAGCCGGTCCATTAAAAATAACGTCTGATAATTTTTCGCCCAGTGCTGCGTCCACTTCATCAAAGACCGCGCGTGCTGCCGCATTGGTTTCATAAAGTTCTTTGCCCATACCAACGCTTTGCGCACCTTGACCTGGGAAAACAAAAATAGATGACATATCGTGCCTTTTTTTATATTTAATACACCCATTATAGACTGGATTTTTCCTAAGCGCAAATATAATGATTTGTTGACTTTTTTCAGGGATAAATTTGTTGAAAAAAAATTTGTCTGTATTAAACTATGCGACTGTAGGTGGTACAAAATATATGGAATAAACCAATGCACAATAAGATTAAAAAAAGCTTTACATATGATACAACCATCGAATTCCAAAAATATTTGGGGCCTGTTATAGATACATATAAATGCGAATTATCAGAACATAAATTGCGTAAATTTTTAGAATCGATTAGTTTTCATGGCAAGCCTACATGTATCAACACTATATCGGCAAAGGTGGACGCAAAGCATGATTCTTATCTTTTGTTAAAAGAGGGATATCCTTTGTATTTTAACCACGCTGGCAACGGCGCCGCCAAAATCACGGTTGAATTAAAACCACTGGGGTGTATATGCGGAATTGAAAATTGTCCCCAAAGAATCATTGATGGCAAATGTTTGTTTGATTGTGTTGAAAAAACATTTGGCGCCCACATCTTTGATAATAAAAAAATTAAAGGCAGATAAAGTCCTAAAAAAACACCGGTATTTGCCGGTGTTTTTATATCTTTCTGATACTAAATTCGCAACCGCAATAATTTTGTCGGTAAAAGTCAGATTCGCGGTTAATTTGCACTCTTAAATTTTCATCCCATTTTAGTGGTAAATATTCAATATTATCACATACACTTTGGGCGGCACTGTCAACCTGAGATTGGTCTTTGTGTCGGGATACACCCAGTACACTTGCAATTGCGTTGTATCCATTTTTGCGGGCAAATTTTACCGCGCGCCGGAAACGATATTCAAAACATAAACTGCATCGCGCACCACGTTCGGGTGCGTTTTCAAATCCACGTACCGCCGCGCGCCACGCATCGTGATCATATTCCAGAACCGCATATTTTGCGCCAACACTTTCACAGTATCTAATCTGTTCTGCCATACGTTTGGTGTATTCAGATTCTGGAAAAATATTAGGGTTATAAAACAGAACAATAAAATCATCAACGTTTTCAATTTCACCGTCTGCTAATTGCTTAATTGCGCCCACAGAACAAGGGGCGCAACAAGATAATAACACAAGACGTAATTTTGTATTACTCATTTATTTGCAGTTTCTGTATATCTGATGTGTATGCAATTTAATCGCGCGATTAACAACCTTTTGTGCGGTTTCAATTTCTGAGATAGAATGTGTTATCACAGTAATATCCAGCGTATTTTTATCAGAACTTTTATATTCTACATTTGGTAAACGTTCTAAAATATAAGTTGCCAATTTGCATTTGCCACTTATTTGACACACAGGAACAAAGTTTGGTTTGTTAAACTTTTGTGCTGTTTGTCTGCAATGTTTGCACTTCATATTGGCGCGTGTTAAACAGTCCATTGATGCAGGTGCTGTCTTGATAGATATTTTTATATTTTTATATGGTGTCATTTTTTTACCTTCTTATTTTACAAATACATCACCAACGATTAAGTTATTACCCAATTCAATAATATTTTTATTGTCATTGCCAATCCCCAGTTCAGCAGCACCGCACATCATCCCATATGATTCAGTACCTGCAACAGTGCGCTGGGTGATTGGCTTTTTCATTGTTGGTAATATACAACCAACCGGTGCCAGTACACTAATCATCCCGGCGCGCACATTTGGTGCGGCGCATACAACTTGTGCTGGTTTTTCTGCGCCATATTCAACGGTTAAAATGTGCAAATCTTCGCGTGATGGATGATTTTCAACCGATACGATTTTTGCAACAACCGGCTTTGGTGTGTTGTCTTCTTTTTTTGGTGCGTATTTTTCAGTCAGTTTTGCAACTGTTTCCTCATCAATACGGTTAAACAAGTTTTCAGGTACAACAAATTCTGCACCATCTTTAATGCGGCGTTCAAATGTTGTTGACCACGATAAATCATGTTTATCGGCGAATACATTTTGCATTTTTTCAGAGGCAGTTGGGATGAATGGTGCAGATACACGTGCATATAAATCGATTAATTGGAAACATTCGTTCAGTGCCGCACCTGCACCATCTGTGTCGCCATTTTTAACCAATGTCCATGGTTCATGCTTGGTCATATATTCATTACCAATTGCGTATAGTCCACGCAGCGCAGCAATCGCCGCACGGAATTCACACGCATCCAATGCATTTGTTAATTCCGCTAATTTTTCATTAATCTGTGATTCAAGTTCAGTGTTCATCGCACCCGCACTTGGAACATTGTTTCCAAAATTCTTGGCGGTTAACTTGCATACACGCGAAACAAAGTTCCCCAACATACCGTTTAAGTCTTTGTTTACAATATCTGCAAAGCGTGCGATTGTAAAATCGGTATCGTCTGTTTCAGGGGCACTTGCCAACAAAGCATACCGCCACGCATCCGCCGGTGCTTCATTGATTGCAGCGTCCAAGAAAATTCCACGCTTTTGTGATTTTGAGAATTTTCCTCCTTCGAAATTAAGGAAATTCATACCCTTTAACATATCAACAGTTTTCCAATTATCGTTCATCGCTAACTGTTGTTCTGGGAAAAATACAGAATGGAATTTAACGTTGTCTTTGCCCATGAATTGTGCATAATGCGTGTCTAGATTTTTCCACCAATCTGCCCAGTTTTCATTTGCGTATTGTGAAATTGAAACATACCCCCACGGTGCATCAAACCAAACATAGAAAACTTTGTTTTCATATCCTGGTTTATTCACTGGAATACCCCATGGCAAATCACGAGTAATTGATGTGTCGCGCAACCCTTCGTTTGCCCAGCCACGTGCAATTGCAGCGGCTGATTTAGACCATTTTGGCGCGTGTGTGGCCAGCCACTCTTTCCACTTATCCTCAATCTTGGATGCTAAAAAGAACAGGTTTTTTGTAGCGCGTGCTTCGATTTTATCGCTGCCTGAAATTGCACTGCGTGGGTTGATTAATTCAGTTGCTTCGTACGTTGCGCTGCATTTATCGCATTGGTCGCCACGTGCGTTTTCATATCCACATTTTGGGCATGTTCCCAGCAACTGACGGTCGGCCAAGAACATATCGTCATCAACCGAAAACGGCTGAATTGTTTCGCGTTCTTCGATTAAGCCCTGTTCATCCAGACGTGCAAATAATTCGTGGATTAATTTTTCCTGCTTTTCTGTATGTGTACGACCGTATAAATCAAAAGACAGGTTAAAATCACGTACGGCACGCAAATGCTTTTCATAATACTTATTATTATATTCGATAATCGGCATCCCTTCGGCGGCAGCACCAACAACAGCGGGCGTTCCGTGTTCATCTGCGCCACAAATAAATAAAACATCACGACCACACGCACGGCAAAAGCGGGCGTAAACGTCACTTGGTAAATAACAGCCAATCAAATGCCCCAAGTGTAATTCGCCATTCACATACGGTAACGCAGATGTAATTAAATATTTTTTTGCCATTTTTTATGCCTTTTTATTTATCTTGGAAATTATAAACCATATTTTACGCAAATCAATATTTATAAAAATATCTTGTAATGGCACGATTTTGTGATACTTTTCAAAAAAAGAGGTTAACTGATGAAAAGAATTTTACACAAATTACCATTGTCTGTTGTTGCGGGGTTGTGCCTGATGGGATGTGGCGGAAATCGTACAAATAACACAGATAATTTATATTCAGAATCCAATGATTATAAAATTGATACAGTTTACGTATTAAATACACACCCAAGCACGTATACAACCAGTGCGCGTTTATGGGCAACTGATAAATCAGGAACTGATTTTCAATGCAGTTTTTCTTTAGAGGATGATACTGTTATGCCTCAGACCGGTGATATTGTTATTTTAGCGTCCAGACCAAATGATTTGTTAGATAATTACAAAATTATAAAAAACATCACCGCTGAAAAACGCAAATCAGAATATATGAAAAGTAAATAAAAACACCGGCATTTGCCGGTGTTTTTGTGTTTTTATTTATTTGGAATAATTTTAATTTCAACACGACGGTTTTGTGCGCGTCCCGCGGCATCTGCATTTGATGCAATTGGATTAGACGACCCCATACCCATTACTTCAAATCGTGATGCTTTGACACCCTGGCCCTGCAGGTATGCCGCAACCGATTGTGCGCGTGATTTAGATAAGGCCAGATTGTAATCTGCGCTGCCTGTGCTGTCTGTGTGTCCTGAAACCAGAACAGTTGAATTTGAATATTTATTCAAAACCTTGGCCACAGAATTTAACACAGCATAAAAGTTAGAATTAATATCTGCGGAATCTGTCTGGAACGTGATGTTGCCCGGCATAATCAAGCGAATATTATCATCAGATTCTACAACCTGAACACCGGTTGATGCCAATTCTTGGCGTAATTCTGCCGCTTGGACGTCTAAATAATAACCTGTACCCGCGCCCAGTGCAGCGCCAGCCAGACCCCCAACCAGTGCGCCTTTGCCACTGTTGCCGGCAACCAATGCACCTGTGGCAGCGCCGGTGGCTGCGCCAATTGCTGTTCCCCACACAGTTTTAGAAGTCTGAGTTTGACCCGTGTATGGGTTAACAGTTGTACAACCAGCTAAAAAAGCAACCAATGCACCACAAATAACTAACTTTTTCATCTTTTCTCCCTTTTTGTATTAGTGTTTTTATCTTATACCATAAATTTTAGAACGTCAATCGCATCCCCGCTGAAACAAAAGGCGTCTTTGACGTTATCCCCAGTGACATCCAACCATCGACATTTGCACTGTATTTATATCGGAAAGAACCAATAACCATATGGTCTATAAAATCATCTACGTCACGATTCCAGATGCCGGTATCAGAAAACATATATGTCAAAGATACACTGTATTGCAATAAATCATAACTGACCCCGGTGCCGGCGACTATACCATCAGAAACCGGTCCAATAGGATTGTTGTCATAAATAACACGTGCGGTTGTACCCCAAATCCAGCTGTTGTATTGAATGTTCATACCCGCTGTGAATTGGGTACGTGAATCGGCGGTCACCGCCGGTGCATAGACATCTGTGCTGAAACCACGTGGGTTATCCATAAAAGACGCGCCCAGTGAAAACGCACTTTTAACCTTTCCGTCTGATTTACGGATTTTTAGCCCACCATCAACTGTGAAATCAAAATCGTCTGTTAACCCCGCCACAGATAATCCGTATTGCGCGCCGTCTATTTGACTGGTGGCGACATTCATACGTAATGCACCACGGCCCGTGGTTAATGTAGTGTCCGAGATAACGGGGCCGTCTGGCACAATCTTTTTATGAAAAATCGGGCGATCGTTTATGCGCAGCCCCCCAACGTCTGGTAACCCAACACCTAATTTTCGTGCAATAGAATCTGTGAATCCAACCTCAATCCGCCCCAAGTGTTTTACCTGATAAAAACCAAACGCTTCGCGGAAAGCCTTGCCGTCTTCGGTTGCAGCAGCATCGATTGAATATACCCCCCCGAATTTATGGTTGTCGTTCGCATTAAAGTCTATTTCCCCGCGTACACGCCAATCCCCGATAAACAGCGGTGTTTCAAAGTCTGGCTGAATAATTCCGCCTGTACCATAGCCGGTTAATTTAAAATCGAATTTATCTGTATTATATTCCAGCGCGTGCGCCGATGCACCCGACAGTACCGCACCAATTACCACGGCACAAATTTTACTATAAAATCCCATACCCCTACCCTTGACTTTCTTTTAATATCGCATCGCGAAGTTTGTTGTATGCGCGTTCTTCGATTTGTCGCACGCGTTCACGTGAAATACCATACTTTTGCGACAAAGATTCCAGTGTAGCCACCGGATCTGCCAGACGGCGCGCCTTTAAGATTTCGCGGTCACGTTCTGGTAATGCATCCAAGTGTTTGCGCAACATTTCATATCCACGACGGCGGAATTCTATTCTTTCCAGTGATTCTTCGATACTGGTTCGTCCATCTGGTAAATTAGACAATATGTCTGTAGAGCCTTCGTCCCCCACGTGCGCCGGCGAATTCAGTGATACGTCACGCGCCCCAACACGTGTCGCCATACGTTTTACATCGTTTTCTGGCACGTCCAAGTATTCTGCGATTTGCTGTGCCTGTTCATCACTAAGATTATTATCCATAATCCCCAGCGCGCGTTTTGCGCGTGCCAGATTAAAGAACACACGCTTTTGATTTGCAGATGTTCCGATTTTTACAATTGACCAGTTGTTAAGAATTGTTTCATAAATCTCGGCCCGCACCCAAAACATTGCGTATGTAGAAAATCTGAACCCTTTTTCTGGGTCGAATTTTTGTAATGCCTGCATTAATCCCATATTACCACTGGCGATTAAATCGCCAACCGGAATACCATAGTTTTTGAAATCATATGCCACCGACACCACCATTTTCAGGTGTGATGCAACCAACTTTTCCCCAGCGCGCTGGTCATGATTTTTAACCCATTGGGTGGCGCATTCATATTCTTCTTCGGCAGAGAGTATAGGAATCTTTTGCACAGTTTGAATATACTGGGCCAAGCCATTTTCATCACTGACCCCACGGGCAGCGACCAGTGAAGTGTTTGTTTGTGCTGGTAATGTGTTCTTGATTTGCTTTTTCATAACTTTTATAGTATATCATAATTTGATAATTATCAAGCACAGGAGATTTATAAAATGTCATCAATCTTATCAAGAAACCAAAAAGTTGCCCCAAAAAAGAAAACGCACCAGGAACACGCTGAAGACGCCCTTTATCGCGAAGTATGGGAAGATGTTAATAATGAAAAGACTTTAAAGTTTATTAAAAAATATTATCGCTATATGATTGCTGGTGCGCTGGTTATTATGATTATAGCAACCAGCTTCCAGATTGGCGCGCGCCACATTGCAGCACAAAAAATGTACATGGCCCAGGCCTATGAAACTGCATTGGAAAGTGTTGATGCGAATAATTTGGTGCACTTTGCAGATGATGCGTCGGGCGCAACTGCGGATTTGGCTTTGTTTCAGGCGTACTTGCTGGATGGCGATGTCGCAAAATTAGAACGCTTGGCAGACGATGGCAATACGCGTGATTTTCGTGATTTGGCACGCCTGCACTTGGTAAGTGCGCGTGGTGATGAAATGGCGTCGGCAGATGTTGAAAAATATCTGTCTGATTTGAATACGAAAAAATCACCATTTTATTACACAGCATCTTTAACCATCGCCCAGAAATATTTAGCCGATGGAAATCGTGATGCGGCAAATAAATGGCTGGATAAAATCTTGAACGATAAAGAAGCCCCCGCATCTATTGCTGGTACGGCGACAACATTGCGCTAAGGACTGAAAATGAAGCGTATGGCGGCTGTCTTTTTATCTGTTTTTGCATTGTGTGCATGTGATAAGCAAGACCCTATTTTACCAGGGGTGCGTTCGCCGATATTTGGTAAATCAAATGTGGATGTTTTAAATACAGACGTCACAGATTTGCCAGACAATGCATATAAAATATCGGATATAGACTGTCCGTATACGCGTGATGCGTCTAATGTTGTATGGAATGGAAATCGCAAAATTTTTAGCGGTTTTGCCACAAATAATGCGGTTGCAACTGATATTAAACCGGTGTGTGCTGGTAAATATATCTATGTCGGCTTAACAACGGGCGAATTGGTAAAGATTGAGCCCAAGACCCGCAAAATTATGTGGATTGCCGATATTTATCGTGCCAGTAATATGACCGGCGGCGCATCAATTCTGGATATTGTTGCAGAACCAATCGTCCGCGATAACTATGTCTATGCTGGTGGTCTGGGGGATGCGTTTTGTAAATTAAATGCAACCTCTGGTAAGGTTGCTTGGTGCGCAAATATCAGTGTTGCCACAGATTTTACAATTGCCGGCGACACAGCATTTGTGGTTGGTGGGGATAAAAAACTGTACGCGGTGCGTTTGGCTGATGGCGCGGCATATTGGACGGCGGATGTTGAAAAAATAGCCACACCGACATATGAAAATAAAACAGTCACCGTCGGTAAACAAAAATTCAACGCAATTAATGGAAAATAAAGATAAAAAATACCGGTAATCACCGACTGCGATACTTTCGTTTTTCTTTAATTAAAAAAATCGGGATAAGCCCGATTTATTTAATTCTGGTGGGTGGTATTGGACTCGAACCAACGACCTTTACGATGTCAACGTAACGCTCTAACCAACTGAGCTAACCACCCAAAAAGCTTAACGATTATAACAGACATTTTTTTAATTGCAAATAATAAATATCGATACGTCACTGCGTGTATATATGATTGTTGATGTGTGTAATGTTTTAAACGTTTTAGAACCCCAGTATCATAAAATAATTGCGCACAACGGATCTTTGAATATATATATCAAAAAATTATGTTAATCATAGCGACCGAACACTCATTTGATTCAATGCCAAAAAATTAATAAAAAACACCGGCAAATGCCGGTATTTTTTATTCGTCTTTGCTTAAGAATTTTTCCAACCATTTATTGTCAAAGTTTAATTGTTTGACATCTTTGTTGGCTAATAACTTTTTCTGTAATGGGATTGTTGTCTTAACCCCCTCTATTACAAATTCATCCAGCGCACGCGTCGCACGCATAATACACGCGGGACGATTTGGTGCATGAACAATTAATTTTGCAATCATAGAATCATATGTCGCAGGAATCGTGTATCCAGTATACGCCGCACTGTCTACACGAACGCCCATTCCACCCGCCGGTGCATAAAGTGTGATTTTCCCAGGATTTGGAACAAATGTTTCTGGATCTTCGGCGTTAACACGAAATTCGATTGCGTGACCGTTTGGAATAACGTTTGATTGGTTGTATCCCAGCTTTTCACCGGCTGCAACGCGAATTTGTTCACGAACCAAGTCAACACCATACACCATTTCTGTGACGGGGTGTTCAACCTGTAATCTGGTATTCATTTCCAGGAAATAGAATTTGCCATCTTCGAACATAAATTCAAAAGTCCCCGCATTCGTATAACCCATTTTTTTCGCAGCAGACTTGCAAATTTCAATCATATCGTCACGCTGTTTCTGGGATAAAATTGCGGCGGGACATTCTTCCATAATCTTTTGATTACGGCGTTGTAGCGAACAATCACGTTCACCAAAGATTACAACGTTGCCATGTTTGTCGCCCAAGACCTGAAATTCGATATGACGCGGATGTGTTAATAACTTTTCCATATAAAGCGTGTCATCACCGAATGCAGATTGCGCTTCGTTTCGGGTCAGGTTATATGCCTCAACCAGTTCGTCTGGATTTGCGACCGCACGCATACCGCGTCCACCACCCCCTGCGGCGGCTTTTAGCATAACTGGATATCCAATTTTTTCTGCGCATTCTTTGGCGTGTTCCAGACTGGTTATCGCACCATCAGACCCCGGCACCACCGGCAGACCGCATTCAATAGCAGTGCGTTTTGCATTAACCTTGTCCCCCATTTTTTCAATCATATCAGGTGACGGGCCAACCCAAATCATTTTGTGTTGTTCAACCTTGCGCGCAAAGTCTGCACGTTCAGATAAAAATCCATAGCCTGGATGAATAGCGTCTGCATTTGTTAATAATGCCGCCGTTAAAATCGCAGATTCATTCAGATAAGATTCACGCACCGACGCCGGTCCTATACATACAGATTCGTCCGCCAGTTGTACGTGCATTGCATCTCTGTCTGCGGTTGAATATACCGCAACTGTGCGTATACCCATATCGCGGCATGCACGAATAATGCGCAATGCGATTTCCCCACGATTGGCAATTAAAACTTTTTTTATTTGTGACATTTTATTCGATAATAATTAAAGGTTGGTCAAATTCAACCGCCGCGCCGTCTGCGACCAAGATTTCTTTGACGATGCCATCTTTGTCAGATTTAATAGGGTTAAACGTTTTCATAGCCTCAACCAGTGCGACTGTATCCCCTGCCTTGACTGATGCGCCAACGGTGACGAATGGTTTTGCGTCGGGTTCCGGTGCCAAGTATACGACACCAACCATTGGCGATTTTAATGCGCATCCATTGATTTTATCTTCACAGGTTAGACCAACTTTTTTTTCTGTTAACCCTGGTGCAGATACTGCAACAGTCGCCGCCTGTTGCTTAGATAAATGAATATGTTTGCGATACAAACCAAACAAAAATTGGCGTTCCAAATTTAATTCTGTAATCCCCATTTCATCCATGATTTTAGACATAGATTCAACGGTTGCACGAAATGACATTTTATATATCCTTTTATATTTTTCATACCGTATCTATTAAATTCTATCACAATGTGCTACATTGTCAAGTCTATCACGGTACGGGATCATATCCGAAATCACCCCCGGGTCGGCATCGTGAAATGCGCCGAATCCCAAGTATTGTTCCACGAATTGCGCCATATTTTTCGATTGCCTGCTTGGTATATTCGCTGCATGTTGGGGTAAATCGACATGCTGCCCGCCCGCCAATAAACGGCGAAATACACATCTGGTACATACGCACCAGACCAATCGCGACGCGTTTTGTAAAACAGAGATTATTTTTCTGGTTTCCCATTTTTATATGTTTTTTTTATCCAGTGCAATGCTTTACGCATAGCGGTGCGCCCCTCTTCCCTGGTGGCGTTAAGTATTGGTGCGCGTGCAACAAAAACATAGTCCATATCTGGCAACATCATATCAGTATGAAAGCGAATCCATTCACGCAACAAACGTTTTGCACGATTGCGGTCAACGGCATGCTTAAATGTTCGCTTTGTCACAACCAAACCATATCGCGCATCATTTGGATACTTTGCATACTTAGCGCGCACGATAAAGTATGACGACAGCCCTGATAAATCATCAGGGGTCATGGCAAAGTCGGCATGATTTTTAATCGTCTTACGCATAGCCTTTATAATATCACATAAAATAAATAGTCAAACTTTTTTTGTTGCGTCACCTTGATTTTTGACAATCCCCGTTTTATAGTGACGTGAACGTATTTATAAATCTTATTTTAGGGGCGAAAAATGTACAATTGGCTGATGAAGTTTTTTTCTGCAGATATGGCGATTGATTTGGGTACTGCAAACACATTGATTTATGTTAAAGGGCGTGGGATTGTTTTGAACGAACCATCTGTGGTTGCGGTGGCTGAAAACCGTTTGTTGGGACGCAAAGAAATTCTTGCTGTCGGGACTGAGGCTAAACAAATGTTCGGTCGTACACCTGGAACTATTTCTGCGGTTCGTCCACTGCGTGACGGTGTTATAGCAGACTTTGAAGTCGCCGAAGAAATGATTAAATACTTTATTCGCAAGGTTCATCATAAAAATCCATTGGCTGCGCCACTGATTATCATCTGTGTGCCATCATGCGCAACCCAGGTGGAACGCCGTGCTATTCAAGAAGCTGCTGATGCCGCTGGCGCACGCAAGGTGTTTATTATCGAAGAATCAACCGCTGCGGCGATTGGTGCGGGGCTGCCGGTAGAGAAACCTATTGGCTCAATGGTTCTGGATATCGGTGGTGGCACGACTGAGGTTGCAGTTATGTCTCTGGGCGGGATTGTTTATTCGAATGCGGTTCGTACAGCTGGCGACCAAATGGACGTTGATATTATCGACTTTGTGCGCAAGAACAAGAATCTGTTGATTGGTGAAAATACCGCCGAAGATATTAAAAAGAAAATCGGAACTGCTATTATGCCAAAAGACAAGGCGAACGAATTAACAATGAAGATTAAGGGGCGTGATTTGCTGTCTGGTACACCGCGTGAAACAGTTGTCACAGAATCCCAGATTGCGTCTGCCTTGGCACAAACAGTTTCCAAGATTGTTGACACAGTACGCCAGGCGTTGGAATTAACGCCACCTGAATTGTCGGCAGACATTGCAGATTTGGGTATTGCGATGACGGGCGGCGGTTCTATGTTGCGTGGGTTGGATGCGGCGATTCGTGCAGCAACGGGTCTGCCAGTGTTTTTGGTTGATAATCCACTGGGGTGTGTCGCGTGTGGTTGTGGTAAGATGCTATCCAGTCTGGATAAAAACCGTCACATTTTGCAAACAATGTATTAAGAAAAAAGCCGGTATTTGCCGGCTTTTTTAATATGTTTTTTTATTCGTATCTTAGACTGTCAATCGGGTTCAGTTTTGCTGCCTTCATCGCTGGCATAACCCCAGAAGATAAACCAACAATAATCGCGACCGATACTGATAACACCACCGGCCAAATACTGAATGGAACATTGTAGCCTAATATTCCGCGCCCCACTCCCTGGGATAATCCGACACCGATTATCAGCCCAATCATCGAGCCTAAGAAAGAAATCATAATAGATTCTGCCAAGAATTGGATAATAATGTGTCTTTCACGTGCGCCGATTGCCTTGCGTATGCCGATTTCACGGGTGCGCTCTGCCACCGATACTAGCATCATATTCATAATTCCAATTGCTCCAACCAGCAGGGATACCGCTGCAATCGCAATTAACAACAATTTCAAATATCCAGTCACGGTGTTCATTGTTTCCATAACCTGTTTCATATCCATAATCTGAAAGTCATCTGCGACATCGTCTTTTAATTTGTGGCGTTGGCGCAATAGTGTTGTGATTTGTTCGATTGCCAGTGCATTATCAGATTCTGGATACAATTTTAATGTAATCATATTAACCGAATTCGGAAAGCGTGAGCCCTGTAAACGTTTTTTTAGGGTCGTAATTGGCACAATAACCATATCGTCTTGGCTACCCATTGCAGAATCACCTTTGGCCTTGGTTACCCCAATAATTGTCATAGGTGTATTCTGAATACGAATAACTTCGCCTACTGGATTTTCCGGCAGCCCCAGTTCTTCGGCAGTCTCAGGCCCTATAACCGCGTATGTCGAAGAATTGCGCACCGCAGACATATCAAAGAATGTCCCGTATTCCATTTCAATGTTTTGAACAGTTGTATAGTCTGGGTATACACCAACCATCGATGTGCCCCAGTTTTTATTGCCGTATATCGCCTGGGCCGAGCCCTGTTGAATCGGTGAAACAGCCATAACATCCGGCAATTTTGCAATAAACTGAGAATCATCGATTGTTAGTGTCTGACGATTCCCGGTACGTACGCCGGCACTTTGCGCCGCGCCTGCACGTATCATAATTGTATTTGTCCCCAGTGACGAAAACTGATCTGTGATTTGATGCTGAACCGTTTCGCCGACCGCCACCATAATAACCACCGCCATAACGCCGATAATAATCCCCAAAACGGTCAAAAAAGAACGGATTTTGTTGCCACTAATAGACAGCCAAGATTCTTTAAAAATATCATTAATACTCATTTTTATGCCCTGCCCTTGTTTATAAGTTGTGGTCGTTCTTTGGAATTTTTCCGTCATAGTTTATTTTACCGTCACGAATGTGAATCAGTCGATTGGCATATTTTGCGATATCAAATTCGTGAGTAATCATAACGATTGTAATACCCATATCTTTGTTCAGTTCCTTAAAAAACTTTAAAATATCATTTCCCATTTTACTGTCCAACGCGCCGGTCGGTTCGTCCGCCAGAATCAGTTTAGGCTCGCCCGCTAACGCACGTGCAATCGCAACGCGTTGTTTCATACCGCCGGATAATTGTGTGGGTAAATAAGTTTCAAAATTTTCAAGTCCAACCCGCTTTAACATTTCACGTGCGCGATGTTCGCGTTCTTCGTGTGTCATACCACGATACATCAGTGGCAACATTACATTGTCCAGAACACTGCGCTTTGGCAACAGATTGAACTGCTGAAAAACAAAGCCGATATATTCGTTTCGCACCATGGCCAATTCATCCGCGGTCATCCCGGTGATATCACGACCATACAGTTCGTACACGCCACTGGTTGGTGTGTCCAGCGCGCCAATAATATTCATACAGGTTGATTTTCCAGACCCCGATGGCCCCATAATTGCTACGAATTCACCGGATTTTACCGTAAAAGTCACGTCAAACAAAACCTGTTGTTCACCGCCAATTTCCAGCGGAAAACTTTTATTTATCTCTTTTAGTGAAATAATAATATCAGACGATTCTTTCATATTTGTTCCCTGCTACATACACAAAATATTATACCACAAAAAATCCACATAAAAAACGGATTTATTTTTGTTTAAAAAAAGGCCGGCATTTGCCGGCCTTTTTATGATATTTTTTCTATTAATTCGTTTAATTGTATTCGCGATGCAAAAGATATAACAATTTGTCCCGCGCCACCCCGTTTTTCAAGGATTTTAACCGGCGCACCAATCGATTTTTCGATTTGTTTTTCCATATCACGTACAATTTTTGGGTCAATTGTTCGTGATATTTTTTCCCGGTATTTGCCGGTCTTTTTGGCATTGTTTACCATACGTTGTGTGTCGGCAACAGACATTTTTTTGCCGATGATTTTATATGCTATTTCTTCTGGGTTTTTAGCAACTGCAATTGTACGTGCGTGCGATGCAGATATTTGCCCCTGCTCTACCATTTCTTTGACGCTGTCGGGCAATGCGGTTATTCGCATACAGTTGCGAATATAACTTTCAGATTTGCCGATTAAACGCACGACATCGCTGATTTCATAACCGCATTCTGTCATCAGATTTTGATATGCGTTTGCTTCTTCGATTGGATTCAGGTTTTCGCGCTGAACATTTTCAATCAGCGCGATTTCCATCGCATTTTCATTGCTTAATGTTTTTACCAGTGCTGGAATCTCGTTCAGGCCTGCTAATTTGCTTGCGCGGTATCTTCGTTCGCCTGCGACGATTTCATACATATATGGACGACCTGTAACGGTGCGTAATAATATTGGCTGTAATACGCCTTTTTCACGAATGGACGCCGCCAAATCGTTTAATTCATCTTCGTTAAATACTTTGCGTGGCTGGTCTGGGTTTGCGCCAATTTGTGCCAGTGGTATTTGTTTAACAACAACGCGTTCTGCGCCGGTTAATACAGATATGTCTGGTATTGCACCCTTGGCCATTTGCAGGTCGGCCAATCCACGACCCAGTCCAAATTTATTCGATGACATTTTCGATTCCTTCGGTTTTTTGAATTACTTCGGTTGCAACACGCAGATATGCCTGGGCGCCAGGTGATTTGAAATCATAGAATAAGGCAGGTTTGCCGTGGCTTGGTGCTTCTGATACACGGACATTGCGTGGTACAACTGTTTTGAACACAGTTTCGCCAAATGCGTTACGTACATCGTCTTCGACTGCGCGTGTCAAACCATATTGCTTAGCGTACATTGTTAATAGCACACCTAAGATTTCTAAATTTGGATTCCATTTTTGACGTACGGCGGCGATTGTGTCTGTTAATTGGGTCAGACCCTCCAAAGCGTAAAATTCGCATTGTAGGGGGATTATAACCGCATTGGAAGCGGTTAGTGCGTTAACGGTCAAATACCCTAGTGCTGGTGGACAATCAATAAGAATATAATCATAGTGTTCTGCGATTGTATTTAGTGCGTCGCGCAGGCGAAATTCTGGATTTTCCATCCCTAGTAAATCTATTTCCAATCCTGCCAAAGCCTGAGAAGAGGGTAGTAAATGCAACCCCGGCACAGCGGTTGATAAAATGTTATCTGCGATGTTTGCAGTGCCCATAATAACGCCATATGCACTTTGCCGGTGATCGGCGCGCACAAAACCTAGTCCTGTGCCGGCATTACCCTGAGGGTCTAGATCAATTAACAAAACCCGACGTTTAATTGCCGCTAGTGATGCGCCGATATTAATGGCTGTTGTTGTTTTGCCAACACCGCCCTTTTGATTCGCAAATGCGATAATTTGTGTCATATTCTCTTTCCTAAGAACTTAATTTAACTTCGTGTCTAAGTTTATAAAAATCTGCCGATTCAGTCAAGGTGTTAAATATGTTGATAAAAATATAGTAAAAACAAAAAAATATTTTTGATTTCATGTGAAATTTGCGTAAATTTTTTGTTTTGTAAAAAAATGTGCAAAAAAAGCCGGTAAATGCCGGCGAAAAGTTAAAAATAAACTAAAAACAATAAAATATTAATAATTTCATATGAAATTACCGGTCAAAACGCACGGAAATGATAAAGCCGTCGCCTGTTTTTGATGGTGTAAGTTCATAATTAAATTTGTATTTACGTTTTGCTTCGTTGATTTCGGTTTCGATTTCCCGGCCTTTTAATAAAAAAAGCCGGTATTTTGTATGTGCAACATAGTCCATGATCTTGGTTAGTGATGCAAAAGCGCGTGCGGTGAATACAAAATCATGCGAATTTGCCGGTAAATGCCGGACAAAATCTTCCAATCTGCCGTGGTAAATTTCCAGGTTTTTTAGCCCCAGTTCTTCTTTGACAGCGCGCAAGAAAGAAACTTTTTTTCCAATCGATTCTACACATGTTACGTGCCAACCCAAAATGGCCAGTACAACGGCTGGAAATCCGGCTCCGCTGCCCATATCGATTATTTTAATGTCTGTCGGCAAAATATCCGCCAGTTGCGCAGAATCGGCAATATGGCGCGTTTGTATGTCGTTTAGCGTGCTGGGTGCGACAAGATTCATACGTGTCGACCATTCACGCAGTAGTTTTTCGTATTGTTCAAATTTGACTTTATTGTTCATAAGCGGTATTCTAACACAATTATGAGGAAAGTCGAAAAAATATTTACAGGTATCGCATTAATTGCAGTTGTGGCGGTTATTAGTGGTGCAATGTTTTTGCATACTTCTAATCGTGCTGCGACCAATAGTGTGTCATTTCCAACAACGCAGTATGGCGCATTTTTAGCGGCCCAGCACGCAATTTATGTTAATGATTTTAAAAGCGCGGCCGAATTTTCGGACGTTTTGACCAAGACTGAATACACAACGGTTCAAAATACCAAGTTTATGTCTGAATTTTTAAGTGGCACAATGCCGGTGGATGCAAAACTTTTAAAATCTGAAAAGGGTGCTGCTGCTAAAATAATTTATGATGCGTATCTGGTCACACAAGACGAATGGAAGGCATTTCACAATCGTCATAAAACAGATGAGTCTGCATTATCTGCGCCGTTTCGTATTTGGTCCGCGATTCCAAACGATTGGCGCACTAATACATTTAAATTCATTGATAGATTATCGACCAATGATTCCTGGAAGGCTTTTGCTCGTGGGCAAATTTATGCTGAACTGGGCGATATAGACAAGGCTAATATAGAATTTGCTAAGGTTCATCCAGATTTTATGAATTTGAATGATTATATGTATTTAATGTCGTTTTATAATCATTTTGGTTTGTATGAAGATGCGCGTATTCTGCGCGAAGATTTTATTGCGCGTCCTGGCGGAATATTTATGGCGTATTTTGATGAATTCCCAGCGTGGGAAACATTTGCTGGATACAAAAATCAACTGGCATTCAGTTTGATTCAGTCTGTATCGCACACGCAAATAATGATGTATTCTGATTTGGCGATGTTGTTTTTGCGTTTTGCAGAAATAACCGCCCCAGATGCTAAAAATAGTGATGCGGTAAATTATTATCTGGGGCAGTATTTTTATACAAACAAGGGTGATTATCAAGCGTATTTTGATAAAATTTCACCATCGTCACCGTTTAAATTGTTTGCAGATTTGCGCGTGGCAGAACGCACAGACGATGTAAAGCAAATGATGTCTATATTAGATAGAAACCCGTTATTTGTGCCGGCGATAAATTCTGTTGTTTCGCGGTCAATCCAGTCGGGAAAACGCAGTGATGCATTGCGTGCTGTAAATCGTGCGCTGGAAGCAGACGGCTTGGGTGAAATAGGGCGATCCTTTCTGTATAAAACTCGTGCCAAAATCCATTATGCTTTTGGTAATCTGGATAAGGCACAGTCTGATTTGCACGCTGCATCAAGTGTGCTTGGGGCAGATGTAGACATTTTATCATTACAGGCAAAAATTTGGGCGGCCCAGAACCGTGAGATTGAAAATGCATACGATTATGCAATGGGGCTGGTACGTCAAAATCCATCGGACGTTTTTGCGTGGGATACATTGGGGCGCGTTGTCGCCACTCGTGAGGGCGCCGATGCCGCTTTGGAATTATTGTCCAGGGTAGGCGAGGTATCAAACACCTGTTCATCATTATTTGAAATTATGGGTGATTTATATGAACAGAACGGGGAATGCGACCGTGCGCGCGATGCATATACACGCGCGATAGAGTTATCAGATGATGGTATGGTCGTCGTCCCTAAAATCGAAAGAAAACTAAGGAAGTTAAAATGAAAGTATCTGTAATAGGGGCGGGTGCATGGGGCACTGCATTGGCAATTGCGTCTGCACGTGGTGGCGCAGATGTTATTTTGTGGTCGTATGACCAAGAATACAAGCATTTCGATGGTGTTGAAATGCCAAACAATATAACTGTGACACCAGATATGGAAAAAATGCGTGATAGTGATGCGTGGCTGATTGTAACACCGGCTGCATTTTTTCGTGAAACACTGCGTAAAGCGCGTGCAGTATATGCGGGGCAACCAATAATCATATGTACCAAAGGCGCGGAAAGTTCAACCGGTGCATTTACGTCTGAAATGTTGCGTGATGAATTGCCCGAATGTAAATCTTTTGGTGTGCTGTCTGGGCCACAATTCGCCGCCGAGGTTGCACAAGGTATTCCAACGGGGTCGACACTGGCGGGAAATGCAGATGTTGTTAGTATTGGCAAACAAATACTGAATCAATTGTATATTGAGCCCAGCGACGACATCATCGGCACAGAATTATGTGGTATGGGAAAAAACGCGGTTGCGTTAATCAGTGGTTATAATTCTGTTGCGTGCCGTGGCGAAAATGATAGCGCAATGTTGTTTACACGCGCTTGGAACGAAGTTGTAGATTTAGGCATCGCGTCGGGTGCAGATGTGCGTACGTTTTTGCGTTTGTGCGGAATAGGGGACTTGTTCTTGTCTGCGACATCCGTGACCAGCCGTAATTATTCTGGTGGTGTGGCAATTGCACGTGGCGAAGAACCAGCCGGCACAGTCGAAGGTTTGTTTGCGCTGGGGGGCTTGATTGCGCGTGCACGTGCATTAAATGTTCCAACACCAGTGTTATGTGAAATGTGCGACAAGATGGGATTGTAATAAAAAAAAACCGGCATTTGCCGGTTTTTTATTTATGTCAGTCAAATGGATTATCAGACTTTTCATACTCAATTACAATCGGTAAATGTTCCCATTTTAATGCCGTTGCAATACCTCGACGCAGATATCGTGTATACGATTCTGGGATATCAGATGCACCGCCAACGTTAATCGTTATGCGCATCGGATGGCGCCCCGTTTGACGTGCAAATTTAATCTTCATCGGACGTTTCAAGCGCGACATAGGTGGCTGACGTTCTGCGACCAATTTTTCAACGATTCTGTTAATCAAACTGGTTGGTGCCTGGGCGGATGAAATATCCCACTGTTCATAAACGCGTTTGAATAAATTCTGGACGCCGGTGCCCGTTTCTGCAGAAATTGCTAAAATCAGTGGCTTGATAATCTGGTGGAAAGAATTTGAAAATTGGTGCTTTAATTTCAGCAGTTTTTCATCACGTTCAGATGGGTCAATCAAATCCCATTTATTTAGTGCGACACATAAAATCTTGCCCGCGTCATATACACGACCGGCGATTCCCAACGCCTGGTTTTCAATGTTTTTTGTCGCATCTACAACCAGTATTACAACATCTGATTTGCCAATCGCATCCAAAGATTTTAGCGCAGACAACGTTTCTACATCGTCTTTGACCCCCGCCTTGCGACGCAGCCCCGCTGTATCCATCAAAACAATATCGCGACCATAAAATTTAGTTGGTATTTTAACCGTGTCACGTGTAATACCCGGCGCATCCATAACAATCTGACGTGTTGTGCCCAGTACACGATTAACCAATGTAGATTTACCAACATTAGGCTGACCCATAATAGCGATTTTAACGCGTGTGTCGGCTTTTTTTTCGGGTATTGGGGCATCGGCTTCGTCGCCGGCAATTTTGTCCAAGAATTCATAGATTGCATCAAAGCCGCGTTTGTGTTCAGCAGAAATCATTTGCGGTTCGCCAAAGCCCAATTTATAAAAATCATGAACATCGGCCATACGTTTGCCAGATTCAGACTTATTAACCAGCAATAATACCGGCGCTTTGGTCTTGCGACGAACCAAGCGCGCCCAATCCAGGTCCGAGTTGGTTAATCCTACACGCCCATCAACAACAAATAATACAGCATCCGCTGCAACAATGGCATCAATTGCCATATTGGTTGAATCCAGCGCAATACCGTCTTTGGCGTTTTCCAGACCCGCTGTATCCATTAGTTTATACGGGCGGTCGGAAAATGTTCCATCAATACAATCACGCGTCACCCCAGGGCGATCGTGCACCAGTGCGTCACGCGTTCCCGTCAGGGCATTAAATAATGTGGACTTGCCTGTATTTGGGCGTCCGGCTATGGTTACTTTTATCATAACTTTTTCCATTGATTTTTTGTAATTATAAAGCAAAAATATAAATAATCAAATCTGGGGGTAAAAAATGATTAAAAAGTTCAAGCGCGCAATAAAACACGTTCGTGATGTTATTATCAATCCACGGCGCTTTTTTACCAAGATTGTTGCAGACGGCAATATGGAAGAAGCGATGTTCAAAGCATTCCTGTGGGGATTGCTGGGTGGGTTATTGGTTTTTGGTATTAATATGCTAACTGGTGCATCATTCACATTTGGCGCGTTATTTAGCGCATTAATTATCGCTCCTGTTATGGCTGTTGGTGTTTTGTTTGTTATGGGCGGTTTATTGATGCTGGTATCTGAAATTACAGGTGGCGAACGCGACTGGGAAATCGCGATTAAGGCATTGGCATCTGTGTTTTTTATGTACCCTGTGATATTGGGCGTAAATGCGTTGGCATTTAATTGTACATCGATTTGGGTAATCAGTATGTTGGTCGATTTGTATATATTGTTCTTGTTCTATAATATCGCACTGTATGCTATGCGTGGGAATCGCAGTAATGTTGTACTGGTTATTGCAATGATTGCTTTATTCTTAGTAACGGTATATGCAACAGATTATCGAATGGGGTGGTTTGTACTGAAAAATAACAGTGCCGCATTCGCTTGTTTATAAAAAAAACCGGCATTTGCCGGTTTTTTATTTAGCATTGTTTAATCGCAACTGACCACAGGCTGAACCAATATCCGTCCCACGTTCACGGCGGATACGTGTATGAATACCGTTTTTAATTAAAATATCTTGGAAACGATGTACGGCATTACCAGATGGTGATGCAAAGTCGCGTTCATCAACCGCATTCCACGGTATCAGATTTACCATACAATTTTTCCCACGCAATAATTCAGACAGTTTTTCGGCATATTCAGGCGTCGCATTATACAAGACAGTTTCGCCATTTTCATCTTTTTTGCCCAGCAATATATATTCTATCATCAGTTGGCGGTTATGCGTGTCTGTGAAACGCCATGCGGCATCTAATACTTCACTCAACTTGTATTTATTATTAATCGGCATAATTTGTGAACGCAATTCATCGGTTGGTGCATGCAAAGAAATTGCCAAATTAATCGGACGACCCCATTCAATTAAGCGTTCAATCCCCGGCACAATACCGCACGTAGATACCGTTATCCGCCGCCAACCAATACCCATATCGCTGTTTGCGCGTTCTATAAAGTTGATTACGTTTTCTGAGTTCAGTAGCGGTTCGCCCGTGCCCATAATAACAATATGCGATACATCATTGTTGTTTGCATCACCATTTGGACGAATCGGTTTATCACTAAACTTATCATTTCGTAATTCCCACTGTGCAACCAGAATCTGGGCAAAGATTTCATTTGCGGTCAAATTACGTTTTAAACCCAACAGTGTACTGGCACAGAAACGACAGCCCATTGCACAGCCGGCCTGGGAACTGACACAAACACTGTTGCCGTATGTTGTGCGCATTAAAACGCATTCGATTGTTTCGCCGTCGTTTAGTTCCAATAAAAACTTAGTCGTTTCTCCGTCACCAGATTCCAGTTTTTGTATAATTTTTACCGGCAATGTTTGCGCCACACCGTCTAAATCACGGCGCAAATTCTCTGGGATATTTTTCATAGATGCAAAATCAGGAGCACCACGCAATAACCATTCACGAATTTGCTTGGCACGAAATTTTGGCTGGCCCATATCTTCGATAAATTTAGCCAATTGGGCATCTGTTAAATTAAAAAGTATTTGCTTGCTCATATTTATAACTTGTATCTGTCGTCGTTGATAACAATGACCGCTTTGCGACGTAATTGTTTAAGTTGCTGGTCTGCCTGAAATATTGCGGATTTATAAATCGCATTTTGTTTTATGATATTATCCAAGTCACCATATTCTTTGGTCTTTTTCGCATCACAGACCAATAAAACATTTCCATCTACGCGCGATGACCAGGTAAGTTTTTTTAAGTCTGCCACGCGTTCACGCACGTCTGATGCCAATTCATACTGCATAGCAGTAAACTTTTGTGGTGCACCACCTAAGTCTTCGGCGATTTTTATTGCATCATCACACGATTTTGGCTTGGTCAGTTTTTTTGCAATTTCTTCGGGAATATTAACCAAGCGAACAATCGTCATTTCGATCGGCAATCCGTGCTCTGATGCCAAGGATTGTTTTTCTGCCTCAATCTCGTCTTTGGTCACTTCTATTTTTGGAACGATTGTATGGGAAATTAAAACCTGCCATGCGATTTCAGATTTTAATGCGCTGCGTGCCATATCGCGTTCAGCCGCCGTCAAATCGCCCAGATTCATTTTCTTTAATTCTTTGTCTATGTCGTCATCTGTTGGGGTAACACCAAAATTTGATGCGTGTGCCAACTTTACCGCATCATCAATAATCGCATTCAACGCAACACGACGATTATCAGATGATGTTGTTCCTTGTTTCGCCATCAAAGTTGTTCGCGAAGTAATATCTGTATCTGTGATGGCTTTGCCATTAACCGTTGCCACAACAGACGCACCGTACGCCGGCAGCGCAACAATCATAGACAACAAGATTAAGATTTTTTTCATTTTTTCCTTCCTTTTCCATTAATATCTTTGCCCGTCAATACTCATTCCAAAACGGAATTGAAATGTCGTTGTGCCGACATAGTCTTCTTTGACCGCATAATCACGACGATATTGAACAGATAAATAATAGCAAGGATGTTCATAGAATAAACCACCTGTGTGACGCTGAAACTCGTCAATAGTCATATTGTATATCCCATTCCAACGTACCGCCCAACGATTGGTTAACTGAATACCTGCTCCGACAACCAATTCATTCACATCATTCAGTCGTGCCATAGTTTCTTCAAATTGTTGGGAATAGATGTGGCCAATGTTCAAAAAATTCTTGGCTGTACCGATATGAGCAGATGTTTCAATGTGACGCAATGCAAAATCTGATCTGTCAAAGCGGAAACGTGTCGCAATATCCAGCCATTGGTTATTATTGTACCCAATGCGCCCCACATAGTCAGATGCACCATGATGGTAGCCACTATTTTTATCAGTTGCTGCACGATCTGTAAAATCGTATGCCTGACCGATAAAGATTTCAGCATTTGTACCATCTTGATTATTAAATGCGGAATAGCGCACGCCATAGTCTGCAAAAGTTCCGTTTTCCCATAAATCATAGCCAGAAAAACGATTGTCTGAAAATAGTGTTGAATCCGATAAAAATGTTCCAGCAGAATCTGTAAATTCGCTAAATTGTTTTTCTTCTGTTTGGCGCATAAATGTCAAGCGTGCGCGTGGCTCTATAACTTGGGTCCAGGTATCGGATGGTTTGAACATAGGTAATCCCCATTCAATATATCCACTGGGCAAGAAACGATTTTTGTATCCAGAAAAATTAGCCTGGTTTATTAAATCTGTGTTATCAAAATGATACAGGTCGTATCGCGCATCCAAACTTAACGTTACGCGATTGCCACCCCACAGTGTCCAAGGCGAAGTAATACGTGCATCACCAGTCACGCGTTGTGATGACATATCGTCACCCGACACACCCAAGACATCCGTTATAAATGTCATATATGTTTCAGCAAACAATGGCTGAGTTTGATATACACCACGAATATTTGGTAAAATATTACCGCTGGCAATGGTTGTGTTGCCACGGTATTCGCTACGCAGTTCTTGGTATATGTGCATATCTGCAACAGCATATGCCGATTGACCAAATAATTCCAGTTTTGCCCCAGAATCTAAATATGGTTGGTCGCTGTAAAATCCATATTTTTGCAGATATGTTTTATCTGATGCGCGTTCCAAGAAAATTGTAGCACGTGCATTATCGCCCAATTCGATTACGTCATCATTAAAGATATGCCAACGACTTTCGCCTTCTCTGTTATATGTATACGAAGCCTGAGTTTCGTATTCAGCATGCATTGCGTTTAATCTATGTTCTATTTGAAAAAGAGGATTCTCCTTGGTCAGATAAGACGTTGTTATTGTCATATCGTGCGTATCTGAAAAATTAATATACAACGGTAGATTTATCTGAGTTCCCATATTATTAGTAGAACCAAAATCAGGCGTTAAAAAACCTGTTTTGTATTTTATCCCCGGGTCTGGCATTTCAAAATAGGGCAACCATAATACTGGAATCTCATAGGCCCATAAAACAGGACTATAAAAACGCAACTGACGTTCGTCCATTTTATAGACAATCTTGTAAGTCGATATTTTCCACGCATCCCCAAAACTGTCACAATTATCACAGGCTGTAAATAAAGCATCGCGAGCAACCGTTGTGTCGCCTGTGCGTTCTATGTTTGCGGATTCGATATACACATGTTCCCCAATCCATAGTTTTATGTCATCACCGGTTAAATTTGTTCCATCTTGGGAAATATAAGAATCTATTAATGTCATACGCTGACCAGAGTTGTTTACAATCTCTGTTTTTCCAGATGTTTTTATAGTGGCATTTTTTATATCATATTCTATTTTATCTGCGGTAATAGTCTTTGGGGTGTCGACGCCAACCGACAGACCTGCATTTGCAAGTCCCATCATTACACTATACGCTGTTAAAAATAACGATATTTTTTTCATTTTCTGACCAGTATAAATATTATTCCTATTAACAGCAACGCTTCCAGTCCAGCCAAAATAAATAAACCAGTTAGGCTAGAAATCATATTGGCACCTGACATAAATAACGCCATAATGCATGCCATCAGTCCAACCGCCATAGCTGGTGCGGCACTGGCGCGACGACGCAACAGTGACGAACGTAATAACACGCACAGACACAGTGCTGCTAAAACCAAATTCATAAATGGCATCAATATACGATTAGCCAGTTCTGTTAATACGGTTTTATGGCGTTTAACATCCGGAGAATCCAATACGGATTTAATCAATGTTGATGTTGGAACACGACGTACACGAAAAGATGCATTGCCACCCTTATCTACTACATTTAAATCCATATCAAATGTATCAAATGTACCTGTTATCACCGTATTACCAGTTGCCTGCAGTGAACCGTTCGTCATAACAATAGACAAACCACGTGGTGTAGATATTAATTTGCCTTTTTCAGCAAAAATTGTCTGCCATGTATTGTTATCACGTTGGTCAGATAACATAACTTGGGCCAAATCGTATCCAGAAACTTTGTCTACATAGACAACCAACCCATCGTTTAGTTCTGTAAACGCCCCTTCCTGTAGTTTCATATGTGCCATACCATATCGCAGATTCCATTGGGTGTCATAAAACTTTGACTGGCTAATAGGTACAATCCATACGTTCAGCACTAAATGCAAAATCGTTAACACACCTGCCATCCATAATGCAGGCTTTGCAATTTGTTTTGGCGAAAATCCTGATGCGGCCATAACCGTAACCTCGTTATCAGAAATCATCTTATTATATATGAATATAACCGCAATAAACGTCACAAATGGCACAACGATTGACATAATAAACGGTATCATCATCGCAGTTAAGCCCAAAAAACTGCCCAAATTCACGCCATAGTTCAACAAGAACTTCATCATAGACATAATCTGCACCATCCAAGCCAGCCCAGTCAGCACCAGCAACAGCATAACAAAGATAGCGATTAATTGTCGCAAAAAGTATTTATTGATTATCTTCATAAGTCACAGTATAAAACCCAAAAGCCCAACCGTCAAATAATATTCTACTTTTTCCTTGCAATTGTTCGATTCGGTGCTAGAATAGGCTTGTTCTTAAAACAGTTTTTAAGGGCGGGGTTGAAAGAACCCCGCCTTTTAATAAGACAGATAAAATAAACAGCAAGGAGTAAAACAGATGTCTTTTGTTTCTATGCCACGTCAAGATTTGCTTTTGGCAATTGAATCTTTGGCCCAGGAAAAAATGATTGAACGTGATATTGTTATTGAATCACTGGAAGCGGCGATTGCAAAAATCGCAAAACATAAATATGGCGAAGAATTTAATATCGTTGCGAATATCGACCGCAAAAATGGTGCAATTTATGTAAAGCGTTTGTTTGCTGTTATCGAATCTCCAGAATCTATGGGCGAAGAATATGATCCAAACACAATGCTGACCGTGGCCCAGGCTAAAAAATACGCCAAAGACCCTGTTGTTGGCGACGTTGTTGAAGATTCTCTGCCAGAACCTGAATTTGGGCGTATGGCATTCCAGACTGCAAAACAGATTATGACGACGCGCGTCCGTGATGCTGAAAAAGGTCGTCAGTTCGAAGAATTCAAAGACAATATTGGCGATATCGTCAGTGGTGTTGTTAAACGTATCGAATTTGGCAATATCTTTGTTGATATCAACGGCAAAGCAGAAGGTTATATCAAAGGCTCTGAATTAATCCCAGGCGAACGCTTAACGGTTGGTGACCGCGTACGTGCTTTGATTATGGACGTTGCACGTTCTAATTCGGGTCCTCAGATTTTCTTGACCCGTACACATCCAATGTTTATGGAAAAACTGTTTGTCCAAGAAGTGCCTGAAATCTATGAAGGTGTTATCAAAATTAAATCTGTGGCACGTGCACCGGGCTCACACGCTAAAATTGCAGTGGAAACCGCAGACCCATCTATTGATGCGGTTGGTATGACAGTTGGTATCAAGGGTACACGTATTCAGCCAGTTATCAACGAATGTCACGGTGAAAAAATTGACGTTATTCTGTATTCCGAAGACCCAGCAGTATTTATCGTTAACGCAATGCAGCCAGCCAAGGTCGCAAAAATCATCGTTGACGAAGATACACGTACAGCCGCCGTTGTTGTCACCGAAGATCAGCAATCTTTGGCAATCGGTCGCCGTGGTCAAAACGTTCGCTTGGCTTCTCAATTAACAGGTTGGAACATTGACGTTATGAACGAAGCCGAAGAGCAAGAAAAACGTGCAAAAGAATTCAAAGAAAAGACAGAATTGTTTATCCGTGGTCTGGACGTTGATGAAATGATTGCGCACTTACTGATTACAGAAGGTTTCCGTACAATCGAAGAAATTGCATTTGTTGATATCGCTGAACTGGAATCAATCGAAGGCTTTAACGCAGAATTGGCGGCCGAATTACAGAAACGTGCAAAAGACTATCTGAACAAAGTAGAACAAGACTATCTGGACGAAGGGCATAAATTGGGGATGAGTGATGATTTGTTAACATTTACATTTATCAAACGTCCAACAATTATGAAACTGGGCGAAGCCGGTATCAAATCACTGGATGACTTGGCAGACTTAGCATCTGATGAATTGGTTGAAATTTTGGGTGAAGACAATATGTCAAATCGCTTGGCGGGTCGTATTATTATGAAGGCTCGCGAGGTTGCATACGGCATAACCCAGGACGAAGAATAAATAAAAGCGGAGTGAATTTATATGGCAACACTGACACTTGGAAAATCTGTGACAATTGACGCAGTGCAAAGCAAAAAGGGCGATGCTGTTTTTGTAGAGCGCCGTCGTCGTGTTGTTGCACCAAACAGCAATGAATTGCGTGACGAGCCAACAGCACCATCGGCAACACCTAAAAATGCCGCAGATGAAAAGTTGCGTGCAGTTTTGGCCGCGGCTAAGGCTCGCGAAGAAGAACGTAAAGCACGCGAAGCAGCAGAGGCAGAAGCCGCTGCAAAACGTGCTGCGGAAATCGAACGCGAAGAACGTGAATATGAACAGGTTCGTGAACAGTTGGCGGCACGTGAAAACGCGGCCGTCGTGTCAGATGCCGAAGAAGAATCAAAGCAACACGCAAAACAAGCACCTGCCACACCAAAAACATTTACAAATAATGCTGTGGCGGGTGCGCGTCGTGGTTGCAATCATTCCGAAGACGAAGACACTCGTCCGAACAAGCACTCTAAGAAAGATTTCAAAAAATCTGGCAAGATTTCAATCCACGATATTGTTATGGGTGGTGACGAAGATGATGATGAAATTGGTTTGCGTGGCGCAAATCGCCGCCGGTCCGAGGCTTCATTAAAACGTTTCCGTGAAAAAGCACGCGCGGTATTTTCTGCCCCACAAAAGGTTGAACGTGTTGTATCCCTGGGTGATACGATTACCGTCAAAGATTTAGCAAACGCAATGGCTGAAAAGGTCGGCAACGTTGTAAAAAAATTGATGGAAATGGGTATGATGGTATCTATGAATCAGTCTATTGATGCTGATACCGCTGAATTAATCGCATCTGAATTTGGCGCAACGGTTAAGCGTGTCGTGGTTAAACCATACGCCGACCAATTGGAACGCGAACCAAATCCAGAACACTTGTCCCCACGCGCACCGGTTGTGACAGTTGTGGGTCACGTTGACCACGGAAAAACATCTTTGCTGGACGCATTCCGTAATGCAAATGTTGTTGCCGGCGAAGCTGGTGGTATTACTCAGCATATTTCTTCGTACGAGGTTAAGACAAAATCTGGTGCGATGATTACATTCTTGGATACGCCGGGACACGAAACATTTACTGCTATGCGTGCACGTGGTGCGCAAATGGCAGATATCGTAGTACTGGTTGTGGCAGCAAATGATTCTATTATGCCACAGACAATCGAAGCGATTAATCATATTCGTGCAGCGGGCGTTCCATTTATCGTTGCGATTAATAAAATCGACCTGCCCCAGGCAAATGCACAACGCGTTAAAATGGACTTGTTACAACAGGAAGTTCAGGTCGAAGAAATGGGTGGCGATGTTCAATGTGTTGAAATTTCTGCAACGAAAAAAATCGGTCTGGATAAATTGGAAGAGGCTATTTTATTACAGGCTGAAATGATGGAATTAAAAGCGGATGCTCAAATGCCAGCCGTCGCATACGTTGTCGAAGCAAAAATGGAAAAAGGATTGGGTGCGGTCGCAACTGTATTAATGCGCCATGGTACATTGAAAATCGGCGACGTTTTCGTTGCTGGTGAAACTTTTGGTCGTGTTCGTGGCTTGATTGGCTCAGACGGGTCACGCGTTAAATCTGTACGCCCTGGACAGCCAACGGTTGTATTAGGATTAAATTCTGTTCCAAATGCAGGTGATGAATTGCGCGTTATGGAAACCGAAGCGCAAACACGTGAAGTTGCTGCATACCGCATACAACAGGCAAAAGACAAGGCAAATGCAGTCAAGCGTTCTTCTTTGGAAGAATTGTTTGCAAAACGTGACGAATCTAAGAAACTTATCCTGCCAATTATTTTGCGTGCGGACGTTCAAGGTTCTGTCGAGGCGATTGCAGATATGCTAAAAGATATTAACACAGACAAAGTTGGTGTTGACATCTTGTCTTCTGGTGTTGGTCAGATTACAGAAGGCGACGTTCGTTTGGCAACTGCATCAGGTGCGGTTGTGATTGCGTTTAATGTTCGTGCAGATTCTGTTGTTCGTGACATGGCACGCAATAACAACGTTGATATTCGCTATCACAGTGTTGTTTACCGTATCACAGATGAAATCAAAGAAATCTTGTCTGGGAAATTGGCGCCAGAACGCAAAGAAAACTTTATCGGATACGCAGACGTTATTGCACTGTTTACCGTTGGCAAGGGTACGCGTGTTGCCGGTTGCCGTATGAGTGAAGGCACAATCAAAAAAGACGCTTTTGTTCGTTTGCTGCGCAACAATGTTGTTATCTATGATGGCAAGATTGGCGAACTACGCCGTGAAAAGAACGAAGTAAAAGAAGTATCAGGTGGTGTTGAATTCGGTATGTCTTTTGATAAGTATAATGACTTGAAAGAAGGCGATCGCGTCGAATGTTACGAAGTTGAAGAAGTTCGCGCCAAGATTTAAGTAATAAAAAAACCGCCAATTGGCGGTTTTTTTATTTAGTTCTTTGAATCTGTCCACAGGTCAACCACCATAATTGTTGCAGAAAACCAGTGTTTTGACCGATTTTACGTTTCTGGTCTTGGTCGCCGTTGATGAAAAACACTTTTGGCATTAAATCACGTGCGGGCTTGATAATCTGTTTTGGTGTACCGTTAATCTCATCAATAGTTTCTCGGATACTTTTGCGAACATTTTTAAGATTTTGTTTTTGTGTAACACCCGAACATATATCCTCTATTTCGTGTTGGATTTGGTGTTTTATTTTTTTTGATGGTTTGATAACTGCATCTGGATTGGATGTCTGCACCGAAGTTATTTTTACGGGCTGTAAATCGACCAATGCCGCCATTTGACGGTGCAAAGATATTGTTTCTTCGCGTGTTTCTGCAATTGCCTGGGGCAGGGTATAGTGGATTAATTTATCTAAACGTTGTTCTAATTCTTGGTGTTTTGGATTAATTTGCGTATTTGTTTCTAATCCAAATTTTTTCCCTGGTACAACGGCTTTGCTTGCTAAATGGTTACGATATGTTTTTCGCAGGTGTTGTAATCTTGATAATTTTAGTTCCAACATTATGCGACGAAAAGCCCACCATACTGTTTCATTTGCAATTCTGTGCATACGTTCGCTAAGGTATTTTGGTGGCACCTGTCCTGCATCCATAGTGCCCTGAACCAATATAGCATTTTTAGTTAAAAAGGGCTTTGTTGGGGCGTGTTTGAATGCAAAAGGTGGTAGCATACCAAAATCCAAGGCGCGAATGTTTTTTATTATTTGCATATATTGAGTGTGTTTTTCCTGTGACACACCGTATGGTTTTTCGTACTGAAAAAACTTAATCCGTTCATAAAGATTCTCGTCTGGTCCGGCTATTTTTCCATTCAACAATTCACCATAAAGACCGAAAATCAAATCAAAAGAAATATCGGATACAAACGCGCCACGTGGTGACTGGTTTCCCATAATTTGTTCAGATTTTAATGCGATACGATTGTCGTTGCCAACGGTTACAAATTTATAACCGCGTGGTGCATATTGATTCATACGTGCCAATATAAAGCGCGCATCAAATATATCCATCTGCTTTTTTATTTCTTTTTGTGCTTCTGCTTTTTGCTCTTTTGTGCGTTCACCGGCGGTACGTTTGGCATCGCGCTTAGCATTATGCATAGGATCGCGAGATTGTGTTGGCTTTTCTACATACGTCATACGATATACGTACTTTTTACCTTCTTTAAAGCGCTTGCGCAACATCATCCCGCCAATAGCAGTTTGTGTAACTGTATTTTCTATTTTATTTTCAATTTGTTCAGCCATAAATAAATACCTTAACTAATTTCGCACTAGATTAAAAAATCCGCATTACGCGGATAGAAACTGGTGGGTGTTGAGGGACTCAAACCCCCGACCCTCTCGGTGTAAACGAGATGCTCTAATCAACTGAGCTAAACACCCAAAGCCCAGCAATATTAACTTAAAAATACCGATTCGTCAAATATTTTTTATATTTCGTAAAATCTCAGGTAAATATTATTATTTGCAAACCGCTAAATATGCTTTATAATTCCGTGAGCGAAGATGGAATTGTTCCTTTTTATGCTTATGTGCAGAGTATAAAAAAGAATGATTTGTCTTCGCAGGTAACAAGAAGAAACAAATATAAAAAATGGAGTAAAAAATGGTATTTGGTTTATTCAAAAAAGATGCCAAATTAAACAATCCAATCGCGGTTGAAATCCCATACGGTGACGCGACACTGCGCTTGGAAACGGGTCGTATGGCGAAACAGGCAAACGGTTCTGTATTGGCGACAATGGGTGGCACAATGGTGCTGGCAACAGTATGCGCGGAAAAATCCGCAGTCGAAGGGCAAGACTTCTTTCCTTTGACCGTTGATTATCAAGAAAAGTTTGCGTCCGCTGGTCGTATTCCGGGCTCTCGTGATAGACGCGAAGGCAAAGCATCAACAAGCGAAACATTAACTGCACGTTTGATTGACCGTCCAATTCGTCCATTGTTCCCTGAAACATTCAAGAACAAAGTTCAAATCATTGCCCAGGTATTTTCTTATGACAAAGTGAACCAACCTGACATTTTGGCTATGATTGCGTCATCTGCGGCGCTGGCATTAAGCGGTGTTCCATTCCAAGGGCCAATTGGTGCGGCACGCGTTGGCTATGCAGACGGCAAATATATCTTGAACCCATCACGCAAAGCGACCGAAGAATCTGAAATGGATTTGGTTGTTGCTGCGACAAAAGATGGTGTTTTGATGGTTGAATCTGAAATTGGCGAATTGGACGAACCAACTGTGTTGGGTGCGGTTAAATTCGGTTTCGATGCACAACAGACTGTTATCAACGCAATCAATGAATTGGCAGAAAAAGCAGGCAAAGAACGTTGGGCAACACCTGAAAAAACCGAAGAACAATTGACAATGGAATCAAACTTTGAATCATTTGCACCTGCAATCGAAGAAGCATTGCAAATCAAAGAAAAATTGGTTCGCTTGGAAACATTGGCGGATATTAACGCCCAGGCAAAAGCGCGTATTCCAGAATTGTTCCCAGAATCCGTACGTGCGACATCTACGCTGGAATCGTGGGCAGACGAAGTTATCGAAAACCTGACCGCACGCATTATGCGTGGCAATATCTTGGCTGGTAAGCCACGTATTGACGGTCGTGATAACAAGACTGTTCGTCCGATTGAAATCGAATTGGGAGTATTACCACGCGCACACGGTTCTGCACTGTTTACACGTGGAGAAACGCAAGCCTTGGTGTCGTTGACGCTGGGTGGTGGCAAAGATGCACTGCCAATTGAATCTTTGGACGGTGCCGAAGAACGCGACTTTATCTTGAACTATAATTTCCCTGGCTATTCTGTTGGCGAATGCAAAGGCTTAAAAGCCCCAGGTCGTCGTGAAATTGGGCACGGTAATTTGGCGTGGCGTGCGGTTCATCCAATGGTACCAACACGTGCCGAATTTGATTATGTAATTCGCGTTGTATCTGATATTTTGGAATCCAACGGTTCATCATCAATGGCGACAACATGTGGTGCGACATTGGCAATGATGGACGGTGGTGTTCCGATGAAACGTCCAGTGGCCGGTATCGCAATGGGTCTGATTAAAGAAGGCGATGATTACGCAATTCTGACAGATATCTTGGGTGACGAAGATCACTTGGGCGATATGGACTTTAAGGTAACTGGTACAGATCATGGTATCACAGCATTACAGATGGATATTAAAATCACATCTATTACGTTCGAAATTATGGAACGTGCGTTGGCTCAGGCAAAAGATGGCCGCATGCATATCTTAGGCAAGATTGAAAAAGCAATCAAAAAGCCACGCAGCACCGTATCTGAATACGCTCCTCAGGCATATACAATGAAAATCAACCCAGACAAGGTTCGTGAAGTAATTGGTAAGGGTGGTTCTGTTATCCAAGCATTGGTACGTGAAACAAACACGATTATCGATTTGGAAGATGACGGTACAGTAAAAATCATGGCAACGACCAAAGAAGAGGCTGATGATGCAATCCGTCGCATCAAAGATATCGTTGCAGAACCAGAAGTAGGTCAGATTTACAAAGGGACCGTATCTGGGATGAAAGATTTCGGTCTGTTTGTAAAAATTATGAACGGGTTCGAAGCAATGGTTCATATTTCTGAAATCACAGGTGAACGTATCGCAAAAATCGAAGATACAAAAATCAAAGAAGGCGATACAGTTTATGTTCGTTTCTTAGGTGCTGACAAACGTGGCAAAACACGTATGTCTATGGTTGGCATCGACCAGAAAACAGGTGAAGAAATTAAGAAATAAAGTTGATTTATGAGACCAGAACAACTGAAATGGACAGACAAAGAATGGGCATTACATCTGGAATGTGATGCCCAACGCGTCCCAGAAATAAGAAACATTATAACAAAAAAATATATTCCAGGCATTGCCCAGCATTCTAAAACGGGCAAGTATATGTTTTATATGTCAAAAATGGATATCGCGCCAAGTGGTGCTGAACGTGTTTTATCTGTTGTTTCTTCGGACAAAGAATTTGAGTTTGAAGACAAGGCGATAAAATATGCTAATGAAGAAATTTTGCCACGTTTGGAACTTAAGTCTTTTCACGCAGAAATGCTTGGTGTTCCAACACGTGCATTGCAAATGTTGCACATTGGAAAACAAAAATAGAGCAGGGGAGATAAACAATGGATATGGAATCTTTAATGGCACAGGCCGCAGAACTGCAGAACAAAGTGGCGGCTGCGCAAGACAAATTGGCAAAAACCGTGGTCAAAGGTATCGCGGAAAATGGTGCGTGCATTGTTGATATGACTGGCAAATATGATTTGGTTAAGTTAACAATCAAACCAGAATTGTTGGCACATGGTGCAGAAGTTGTCACAAATGTTATATCTGCGGCATATCGTGACGCGAAACAAAAGGCTGATGACCTGATTGATCAGGTTATGGGTGCAGCCACCGATGGTGTCAATTTACCAATGTAAAAATCCGCCAATGGCGGATTTTTATTTTCCCAGACACAGTTGTCCAAATGTCATATCCAGAATCTCGTTAGCGGTAATCATCCCAAGAATCTTGCCAATGTTGTCAGCGGCGCGGCGTGTATGCTCTGCAAAAATATCATAGTTGTCACCAGATGCAATCGCACCTTCTAATTCCGCATAAGCATTTTCTAACAATGCCTTGGTACGTGCATTAATCGATAAATCTGATTCGCGTCCATCAAACATATCGTGAATTTTTTTACGCAGCGCATCCATTAACTTATCCATACCATCGCCGGTATGTGCGGAAACACACATACAAAGTTCAGAGTTCAAAGTGCAAAGTTCAGATTCGGATAATGTATCTGATTTATTTATAATGATTATTTCATTACCCCCCCTGGCACTATCGTGCCACCCCACAAATGTGGGGGAATACACACGAACAACAATGTCTGCGTTTTCAATTTCGTTTTTTGTGCGCTCGATACCGATTGATTCAATTAGATCGTCTGTTTCACGAATACCCGCCGTATCAGACAGATTTACCATATACCCATCAATATCAATTGTTGCCGACACTACGTCACGGGTCGTTCCTGCGATATCAGATACAATTGCGCGATTTGACCCAACCAGATAATTAAATATTGATGATTTTCCAACATTTGTTTCACCAACCAGCGCAACGTTTACACCGCCACGAATTGCGCGTGCCCTGTGATATCCACGTAACGCCGCACCGATTTCATCATACAGTTTTTTTGTGCGCATCAATATCGTTTCGCCAATGTTCGCCGGCAGGTCATCTGGGCTATAATCCAGCATAGCCGCCGCAAAGGCAGAAATTTCAACCATAGATTTACGCCAAGTATTGTAAATCTCACTGTCGCGTCCCAGCATAGATTGTAGTGCATGTTTGCGTTGTTTTTCTGTCTGGGCATCTAACAATGCTGCCAAACCATCAACGTCCGCCAAATCCATTTTGTTGTTATAGAATGCACGTCTTGAAAATTCGCCAGGGGTTGCTATACGCATACCCAAAGACGACAAAAATTCAAACACTGCATTAATAACCGCCGGCGCACCATGTGTGTGTAATTCAATAACATCTTGGCCGGTGAAACTGTGTGGTGTGGGGAAATATATCGCCAAACACTGGTCAATTAATTCGCCCGCGTTATCGCACAGGTTTGTAAAATATGCGTGGCGTGGTCTAATGTCCGTTTTATTCACAAATCGTGCAAATATATCCCCCAGGTTTTCGCCCGATATGCGTATAACCGCAACACCAGATTTCCCATGCCCACTTGATAATGCAAAAATAGTGTCGTTATTATTCATGTTGTGATACCTGTTGTTTTATCAAATCCATTTCCATTTTACGAGCAATTTGGGATACCCGTTCGACGATGCCAGTGGGGTTGATAATTTTGCCACCCATTGGATGTTCTGTTGCTGTCTGTTTCATAATATCAGTTAGTTCATCCTGCCAATTTTGACGGGTGCAGAATATAGTGTTGCCTTGCAGTGCGCACGCAAATACACCGGCCAGGTATGGGAAAGTGGAACTGGAACCTCCTAGTCTGGTGTAATAATAACCACCTTGCCAAAATGGGGTTGTTTTTCCATTTGTTGGAATTCCAACTTTTGCTGGATCCAGTGAGGGATACCTTTTGTCAATTGGTGTGGTTGCCGTTGGTTTATATGCGCCACCGATAATCATTATTCCATTGCGTTCACATTCTTCAAAAATCTGTCTGCATTCGGGTTCGTATAAATCGTCTTTGGATCCCCAGCTACATGAAATAAATCGTATCTTGTTGGTTTCTGGTAATGTTTTATTTATTTCCAGAATTCGTTTTAATGCATTTATTTTGTATTTTCTGGACAATGTACGTTTGCCGTCTTTTGTAATTTCTGATGCAGATGCAGAAAAGTAGTATAGATTTGCATCAGGGGCGGTACCAGTTGTTTTGCCAACTGCACAACCTGCGACCAAACTGCCATGATAATCGGTGCCATTGGCGGGAATATGAGAGTTTATATGTTCATAATGTTTTATTCGGTCCGCATATTCGGGGTGGTCGCGATAAAGACGTTGGTCGATTATTGCAATGCCAATACCCGCACCCGTTTTTCCCATGTTATGAACATTGTGCATTTCAACAGGGTATTTCGCAGCTTCTAGGATTTGTTTTGGATCAAACCCATTTGGTATTTTGTCTGACTGGGGCCATATGACATCGTCGGTCCAGTTAAGGATAATTTTATTTTTGATGGCTTCTGATGTGGGCATATAGTTATCGTATAATTCACCAACAAGCATATCATGATAGTCTGATAAATCCAGTTCAGATAAATCGACATGGTGAACTTTGCGCACGTGTGGACCGTTTTGATTTGGTAAATCAAGCAATTCATCAATTGTTTTTATTTTTTTGCGTGTGCCAAATTTTTTAATGAATTTATCGCGCGCATCCATGAATTTGTTTTTTAGGTGTGCCATTTATCATTTCCCTTTGCTAATTTCTTTTAACGCCATCGGAACCAAGGCGGATACATCCGCAGATGGATTTTTCGCAACCAGCGTTTGTGCCATTTCCAAGATATCCAACCGGCGATAGCCCAGTGCCTCAAGCGCCATTAACAAATCAGGCAACGCAGAACCCGCCCTAGTCGCCGCTGTATCCGACGCAAACAATGTAGCTGACACACCACCGATTTTGTTCTTTAATTCAACGATAATCTTTTCGGCGACTTTTTTACCGACCCCCGGCGCAGTCGCAATTGTTTTTGCATCACCTGTTGCAATTGCAGACATCAATGTATCACTGCTAATTGTGCCCAGTATTGCCATTGCAACCTTGGGGCCGACCCCCGATACACCTGTCAACATATTAAATAAATTCTGGGCATTCAGGGTTGTAAATCCGAATAAACGAATTGAATCTTCACGTACAACCGTTTCAATCCACAGTTCTACCGTGGATTTATGAGTCAGGTATTCAGCCGTATAAACCTTGTACCCAACGCCGTGAACCAATAAAATTACATATCCATCACCGATATAGTCAACTATGCCTTGCAATTTGCCAATCATCTGTTATCCTTTTGGGGTAATTTTAATCTAATTAAATCAAAAGGTCAAATTATGAGTGGACACAGTAAATGGCATAACATCCAACATAAAAAAGGCGCAGCGGACGCTGCACGCAGTGGATTATTTACAAAATTGGCACGTGAAATTACAATGGCGGCAAAACTGGGGGATAAAAATCCAGATAATAACCCACGTTTGCGCTTGGCTATTTTAACAGCACGCAAGAACTCTATGCCGAACGACAATATTAAACGCGCAATTGAAAAAGCATCTGGCGCAAACACAGAAAGTTATGAAGCCGTTCGCTATGAAGGATATGGCCCGGGTGCAGTGCCTGTTATCGTGGAAGCCTTGACCGACAATCCACGCCGTACAGTGCCAGAAATCCGCAATATCTTTGGTAAAAACGGTGGCAATATGGGCGAAGAAGGTTCTGTTGTATTTATGTTCACACGCGCAGGTCAGATTATGTACCCTGCCTCTATCGGCAAAACCGAAGATGAAATGATGGAAATCATTATGGATGCAAATGCGGACAATCTGGAAACAAGCGAAGAAGGCTTTATTATCACAACAAAACCAGAAGATTTTATCAACGCACAGAAGTTCTTGGCGGATAAACTGGGTGAGCCAGAACAGGCAGAATTAACCTGGATTCCAAATATGCCAATGGATTTAGATGACGAAGCATATGCAAAACTGGAAAAATTGGTTGATGCGTTGGATGCAAATGACGACGTTCAGAAAGTATTCACCGCCGCCGCATAAAATTTAAATACAATAAGTTAATAAAAAATCCCGCTATCAGCGGGATTATTATTTTTTAGAAGCCTTTTGGCTTTTCCATTTTTACTTTGGATACTTTTTTATCCAATGCTTTTACAACTTCGTCTGTGATATCCAGGTTTTTTGCATCTGCACCAATACGTGCAAAACGACCATCAACAACTAAAGACAATTTCTTTTTTGCGATTATGCCTTCGATAATTGGATCCAAGTGTTTTGTTTGAACTTCGTTTAATGCTTTCTGGAAAGACATTTCGATGCTTTGTGCACGTTCTGTCAAATCGCGTTGTAATTCATTTACGCGACCTTGGTAATCAACAACGCGACGTTGTAACGCTTCGCGTGAAAGAACGTCTTGGGATTTTTCGATTTCAGTTTTTTCTTTTTCCAGTTCTTTCTGACGTTTTGTTAGTTCATCGCGCAGTTTTGATTCATAGTTTTCTTTCTGTTTGCGCAAATCCTGTAAGGCTGCTGCGTCTGTCTGTATTGCATCCATACGGATAACCGCCATACGTAAGTCAGCCGCATTTGCTGCATCATTCGATACCAGTTCCATTGATTCTTCGACGCTTGCGCCAGAATTTCCGTTCAGTGCAGATACCAACCATGCACCACCAGCTGCAACTGCAATAACAATTGCAGCAATAATACCAATTTTAGCATAGTTCTTGGTTGCTGGATTTGAATTTGTTTTTGTAGTCATTTTTTCCATCCTTTTGTTTTTTTATGTTTTAGCAATTCAACTATAACAATAAAAAATATAAATGGAAAGGGAAAGTTATCTTGCGGGTGCAATACGTAATTCAACGCGACGATTGGTCAGGCGACCGATATCATCTTGGGCGGCGATTGGGCGTGTTGAGCCACGACCAACAATAAATATACGTGTGGTATTTATTCCTTGTTGGCTAAAATACACGCCGACACGTTGCGCCATATCCGTCGACAGTGCATTTGACGCGGTTGTATTTTGCATTGCATCGGTATAGCCCGCGATTTCGATAAATGTCGCATCGTATTTTTTCAGAATTTTACTGATTGTTTTCAGTGTGTCATCACCAGTTTCAGATATTTGCGCCACATTTAATTCCATAATCGCATCACGAACCAAGATAACCACAACCTCGGATCCGGCGCGCTGTACAGAAATGCCTGGCTTACGCAAAGCGTCATAAAGTGCAAATTCCAGTTCGGACATATATTGCAGAATGCGTGCGTTGTCGTTTGTTAATTTGTCGCCATATTCAGATGTCGGTTTTGTAACATCGTCGCTAAGAATCAGTCGCCCGCCCGCACCCATATAAACAGGACGTTTAGCAACGCGTGCAGTATCTGTCATATCTGTAAAACTGGCCCCGTTCAGGTATTGCATCCACGTAGTGCGTTCGGGGCTGACGTACGGTGCGCATGCCCCCAGAAAAAACACTAAAATCCAAGACGCAATTTGTTTACACATTTATTCCACAATAAATGATATTTGATTTGTTGGTGTTGAAAAGCATGGGTCTGAACTGTTCATAACTTCGTATCCATTGACCAGAATGTTTTTAGCCCAGGTTGGTTTCGCTGTTACAAAATAAGAACATTCGCCTTGGGTTAAATCTGTTAAATTAATTGAAAAAGATTCGCCATCTGTACTGGCGGTAACAGACCAGTTGTCGCCCCCCAGTGGTGCTTTGTCAGACTTTAATGCGCCGGCTTTGATTAAATAGTCGACCGATATTCCCGAATAGTCACCACGCATTTCCAGTAATAATTTTACATCACCTGCAATTTGCTCCAGTTGCGATGTTGCAATCGTGCGCGCATTGTTTTCGCGCATCATACGATACATACCAATTGCTGCCGCCGTCATTACTGTGCCGATTGCAATAACGCCAACAATTTCAATCAAAGAACGCCCAGATTCATATCTCATTATTTCACTCCTACTATTTCTGCGTTTTCAAATAAGCTCATTGCGCTGGCAATCATTGGGTCTGCCGCTAATTCTTCTTGTTTTTGTTCTGTGACGGTATGTGCGTGCACAGATTCGACCGCGCGTTCCAGTTGCCATTGCTTGCCCGTTTTGTCCATTAACCACACGCCCAAACGTACCGCGAAGTCTGCATCACCTTTGCGATCAAAATATTTGATTTTTCCGTCTGTGATTTCTGCAACTTCGATATTGCTTGAATAGTATGAATACAATAATATCTCTTTGGATTCTTGCAGCATTTGCGCCAATTCCATAGCGTTTGTGATTTTTGGTTTTTCTGGTGTTGCGGGTGCTTCTGGGCGATTGTTCAGTGCCTCTTTAATCGCACCAACATTTGGACGTAGTGTGTCGTTATGTTTCATCAGTTCTGCAACAGTTGGCATATCTGCAACATGCATCATACGAACAATCAGCATATCAAAGCACTGTTTTTGATTGCTGCTGGCCTGCATTTCTGGGACGGCGGCAACCATAACCTGCCATATACGGGACAGGGTATTCAGTGTCGCTGTCTTATTAATTTCACGAATCTGATTGCGCTGGTCTGCGGTGTATGGTGAATTAGTCACGTCGCCTGCGTGCAAACTTGGGTGCATGCGTGTTGCCCAGTGTGTCCATTCCATCATATCCAGCAACAACATCGATAAATCTGCGCCGTTGTTATAAATCTGGTCAACCTTGTCCAGTGCCGCCGCCGTATTTCCGGATAAAACAGTTTTCATAAAGTCAACGACAACACCGCGGTCGGCGCGCTTTAACATATCCAGCACCGCTGCTTCATCAACGTGACCGCCGGTTTGTGCAATTGCCTGGTCTAGCAAAGATAATCCGTCACGTACAGAACCGTCTGCCGCACGTGCCAATAATTCATTTGCGCTGTCTGATAATTCGACCTGTTCCTGGGCGGCGACCCATGCAAAATGCTTTTTCAGTGTATCAACCGGTACGCGCATTAAATCAAAACGCTGACAACGAGATAAAATAGTAACCGGTACTTTTCTGATTTCTGTTGTAGCCAAGATGAATATAACGTGTGCAGGAGGTTCTTCTAGTGTTTTCAGCAGTGCGTTAAATGCACTGGTTGATAACATATGAACTTCGTCAATAATGTAAACCTTGTATCGACCATTTGTTGGACGATATTGCGCCGCGTCCAAAATGTCGCGCATATTATCCACGCCTGTGTGTGAAGCTGCGTCAATTTCCATAACGTCGATATGTTGCCCCGCTGCAATAGATTTGCAGTTTTCACACATACCACACGGCGAAGGTGTTGCAGTATCAGATGATAAACAGTTCAAAGCCTTGGCCAGAATACGTGCCGTACTGGTTTTACCAGTTCCACGAATGCCGGTAAAAATATATGCGTGTGCAATACGCCCAGTGTTAATCGCTGTGGTTAATGTTTTGACCAAAACATCCTGACCGATAAGGGTTTGAAAATCTTGACTGCGGTATTTGCGCGCTAAAACGGTATAGTTGCTATCCATACTAAAACTTCCTTTTGGTATACAATAGCAAACCAGCATCAAATTTCAACAAATAAAGTACGAAAAAAGTACGATTTTTATTAAGTTAGGTTCGTAATAAAATCAGGAAACGGATTTTCTTCTTCGTCTTCTTTGTCGGCGGTGTTGTTTGCCTCAGCCTCAGCAATAGCTTTTTCAGCGGCAGCTTTTTCTTTGCTGTCACGGCTGGAATCGATTTTACCTTGTTCGCTGTTTACCATACGGCCATAGTGTTCTGCGGCCTGTAACAAGCGTTCGCGTTCGATTTCATCAGCGGTCTGACGTGCTTGGTCAATATATTGTTTTCTTTTTTGACGCCATTTATGACAACGTTGAATCATTTGTCCGACATTGGATTGATTTTTTTTATTTTGCATATTTTTTTCTTTGTTATTTGGAAAGTTTTTTCTCTATCAGTTTCACATAAAAACTGAAATCAACGAATTAGATGTTAGTTCATCTGAAAACTGATTGCAATATTTTTTTTCAATTGCTATTCTTGAGTATAAGTAGGAGGGGGTAGTTTTTAAAATTGCGTAAACAATCTGGTAATTTTTTAGTCCAAGCATTATTAGCGTTAACGCTGATATTCGCGTTTATACCATTTGTAGCATCCCAGTTGGCAGCGCGCAATGTTGATGCGCAAATGTTTGCCACCACCCGCCAGATTAATAATGCCACCACAGCAGCGCGTATATTTATTCGTGAAAATGCGCGTCATATTTCGTACGGTCAGACAATTGTTGCAAGCGATGATTTTGCGGATATGTTGGAACCATATGGGTTGCCATTGGGGTTTGTACCGCGTACCGCCCTAGGCCAGGATATAATTCTGGTCATCAATAAAAATTCAACAGATATTTCGGCGTATCTGGATGTAACAGGGGGTAATTTGTCAGAGTTAAGTCTGGCCGAATTAGTACGCCGAATCGGATTTTATGCGTCTGCGATTGATGGTGGTGTGCGTGTTGGGGTTGTGTTAACGGATGATTATTCTGATATTGTTCGTCGTAATGAGACGAATTTGGATAACAGTGGCTTTTTAACTAATATTGACGTTGGTGGATTTGCGTTTACAGGTGCGGGTGATGTATTTGCATCACGTGGCGAATTTGTGTCTGGTCAGTTTACGACGCTAACGATTGTTGGTACAGAGTCTGGGCGTAAATTACAAAATGACATAAAAAATATTACTGCGAACAAAACTGTTTTTCAAAGTCGTACGGGCGAAGCGGCATTTGCGTTGTCGCGTGGCACATTAAAATTGGGGTCGCTGGATGCGCGTACGGTTTCTAAGTTCGGAGACACCGGTAATTTTGAGGCTAATTCTGCTGCGATTTATGATTTTTCGATGACAGCTGGGCGTACTGCATTTACAGGGCCTGCAAAATGGAATATTCATGGTAATGTAGTAACAAATAAAATTAACCTTAGTGTTGAACGTCTGGATATAGATTCATATCTGAATGTTACCCGTGGCCAGGATGTGTTTATAGACTCTAATACGCTGGAATATAATACTAAAAGTGGGATTGAGACATCGACTATTTATGCATCAAATATTACGGTGCGCGATCAAACGTCCCATGGGCTTTCTGGTGGGGCTGGCGGTGCAACAATTCTTGATATTCGTCCAGCGGGGACTTCGCTGTTACCAGATGTTTTGGTTGATTCGATTAATAATGATAGTTTTAAAATCCTTAAAGCCTCCAACGCAGATAATGGCGATACCGTAACCTGCAAAGATATTATTGTTGACTTTGGCGGTGTTTATAATTCTAAATCCTTGGCTCAGAATTTAATATGCCAATATGTTTTCTGGCAACGGTTGGAGCATAGAATAAAAATCAAAGAATGTTTAATGGCGGGTGGCAGTGACTGTATGTAAGACGAAAATTTTTACTGATGAAAACCGTGGTGCTAGTGTACTGGAAGTGCTGCTGGCACTGGGGATTGTTGCGCTGGCGACCCCATTTGTGTATAACCAGATTGCGCGTGGTACGCAATCGGTTCGCGATATTGCACACGCCCAGCAGATTATAAATGTTCGTGATGATGTTCTGAATTTTGTTCGTATGAACCAAGATAACTGGCCAGATGTTGCGCAAATCAGATTGAATGAAGAGGAATTGCGTGCAATTTCTGATATGCCAGTTGCTGGATTGATTGATAAATATTCTGTTCGTGGCGCAACGATAACAGATGTTTATTTGGCGTATAAAATCGGTGATGATTTAATGGCTACATCCCGTATTGCGTCGCATATTGGGGCAGATGCATCTGTTGTTGGCGAAGATGGGGTTGCGTATGGGGCTTCGTGGGCGGTTGCGGCTCCAGATTTTCATCCTGGTGATTTGATTTATCGTATTGCTCGTGATGTCGCAGGTAGCGATACATCGCGGTATTTGCATCGTGCAACCTCGGGCGAAGACGAACTGAATGTGATGTTTCGTGATTTTAATATGGGTGGATATAATGTTTATAACATAGCATCTGTGTTAGCGGATTCTGTACGCGCAAACAATGCGAATGCGTTTTTTGTAAATGCAAACGACATAACAGCCGAGAACGTATATTTTTCATCGGGCGCAAATATGGATGGCGGTGACGTTTTTATCAACAATATGCGTGTGTCTGGTGATATTACGGGGTTCAAGAATATTTATGCAGACAAAATGAATGGTACGACATATACAACATCTGGGCGTATTATCGCAGACCGCGCCAAAGTATCAAAGTCCATAAATGTGTCACATGACTTGGTGTTAAAATCAGATTCAACCAAGACAATCAGTGGTTTTACAGGTGTTTCAACTGGCTCGGTTTTTGCGCCGTTTTTATCCACCGAAGAAATTATTTTCTATGAAGATTTTGGGTTAACTGTATCTGGTGAATTGTTAATGTCAACGTCTGCGCCATTACAGATTGGGCGTTGGGTGTTTCCATCAACGACTCCGCCAAAATTTAGCAAATTTAATATAACACGTGCATCACTGCCAGATATGCCAAAGGTATCTGAATTTGATGCAATAATGAAATCAGGATGGATGCAAACAGAAACAATGGTGCCAACGGAATAATATGAAAAAACAAAACAGAATTTTCAAAGAATTTTTACACAATCCTATGCGTGGCAGTATGTTAGTTGAATTGCTGCTTAGTGTGGCGTTGGCTGCATTGGTTATACCGTTTATTTTTCAGTATCATCAAAACGCAGCAGTTCGCACTCAGAATATAGCAATCAGTGAAAATATGAAATCTGTTCAGAATGTTCTAGAACGGTATATTGTTGAAAATCGTACTGAATTATTGCGCGCAGTTGGTAAAAATATAACGCGTGTGAATATAGAAGATTTGGCTGATTATGGTCTTTCGCCTGTGATTGTGCAAAATGCGGATAAATATCAGTTGCGTATATTAAAATCTACCGACACTACGGGCAGTGCAACTTTGCAAGGTGTCGTTGTTTACACTGCTCCAGATATTACACCAATTCGCACACGTGAAATCGTAAATATTGGTGGAAATAATATGGGATTTGTAGATGGTATGCGTGCCTATGGTGCGTATGGTGCGTGGCGCAACGATATGGTAGATATTGGAATCAGTGTCAGTGATGGGATAGTAGGAACAACGAATGTCAAACGTGATGCTGCATTATATATGTGGCGTATTCCGTCGGACGATACGAATGATGCCACAATGATGTCTCCATTGAATCTTGGTGGGCATGATATTATTAATGCTAAATTTTTTGATGCGTCCAGTCTGCAATTATCTGAAGATTTAACTGTAAAAACTGCGGTCGTGCGTGATTTGATTTTTCAAAATCGCACAGCGATTGATGCAGCATACACATCACAAAATGCAACGGTTGCAGGCGGTTTGTCTGCGGACGGTCGCACGATGGAAGTATCAGGTAAATTTTTATTAGGCGATGTTGGAAAGTTTTCGTCTTTCTCGGTCGGAGATTTATGGGTTGCAAATATGACACTGTCTGGTCTGTCGATTGAGGCGTATGATGATAATTATCGCGAACAGCCTGCGATATTAAAAGTTGCTGGTTCGTTGGATATGACGTCTGGGCGCATAGAATCTTTGTACACAACGGTTGGTTTTGCGGGTTCTATTACGCCGCGTTTAGTTGTGTACGATAGAATCGAAGATTCGCGCAATCCAGATTATTACTGGGATATTGATTCTTTGTCTGCGAACTTTGCAGATGTTACATTGGCAGAATTAAATCGTCTGGCGGCATTAGCGGCGCATTTCGAAGGGGTGTCAGGTACAGACGCCAATGTGTTATTTGGTGGTGTGTCGGCAAATAAAAACGCAACAGCCGCAGATTTTATGAATGCACTGCGTGAAATTCAGACACGCGTGCGTACGAAATATCGCCTGTTGAAATTGTAATATTTTATGGTATAAATATCGATATGAAGATTATATGTGATTTTTGTAAAACAGAATATAATATGACGGCACGTCCGGGCTCGGCGGTTCGTTGTGCAATTTGTGGTAATACTTGGACGGTTGCGGCGCCTGCGCGCAAGAATGCATTTTTAATGTTTTTTGCATCGCTTTGTGCATTGCTTTCTGTGATAATATTTGTGATTGCGGTGGTCGTCACGCATAAGCCAAACCCAGATCGTGATGCGCCATTGGTTGCCCGTGTGACGGGACATACGGTTGTAAAAAACGAAGACGGTGTGCGTCAATTGGTTGTGTCTGGGGTTGTTCAAAATCAGACTATGGATATTTATGGAATGCCGGATGTTATGATTATTCTGCGTGATGCAGACGGACGCACTATTTCAGAGCAGAAATTTATGCCATCTGCGACCTTGATTGATGCGGGTGGTGTTTCGAATTTTAAATATACATTATCTGCGCCGGTAACATCGGATATTAAAAAGATTGATGTGCGATTGGTTGTTGATGGGGGGGCAAAATGATAAAGAAAATATCTGCGATATTGTTTGGTGTGTTTTTATTTGTACCTGCGTTTGCTGCGACAAGCGATGCGCCTACACAGCGCGTATCTATTTTTTCAACCAGCACCGATTGGCAGGCTGTCACCGGTCGCCTTTTGAACGAATATCACGGTACGTTTCGTGGTCGTTCGTCGTTAATTGGTCGTGGATTGATGTTGTATTATCTGGATGGTTTTCCATGCTATGGCTTAGGTGACAGTGTCCAGGCCTGGATTTCCCCAGACGGGACCAGTTCGCACCGCTTGCGCTTAGCTTGTATTGCGATGCCAAAAACGATAAGCTTTGCGTGGATTCATGCGTCACGTGATGCAGATGATACAACAACAACGGGGATTTTAACATGCGAAATAGACGGTGATGATGGGCGTGACTTTGAAATCGATTTGAATAAATGCGTTCGTGGCCCAGATTGGAAAGATTATAAATAAGGGTTTTGTATTTTATGTTAGATATTCGTGAATTTGTCGTTAGTGAAGAAAGTGTTGGTGTGCGCCTAGATAAATTTTTATCCGCCCAAATGCCCGAATTTTCGCGCAGTGAAATTCAAAAGTTTACAGTTATGCGCAATGGTGCACCGGTTAAGTTTTCAGAAAAAACACGTGTGGGCGACACTTTTTCTGTGGCGGTTCCTGCGCCCCAGACAGATGTCGCAACTGAAAATATTTCATCTGATTTTGATTTAGAAATTTTATTCGAAGACGAAGATATTATCGTGATTAATAAACCGCGCGGTGTTGTGATGTATCCGTCTGCGGGCAACAAGACGGGGACACTGGTTCAAAATATCTTGGCGCATACGCATTTGTCTGCGCTGGGGGGCGACGTGCGCCCAGGTGTTGTACACAGATTGGACAAAGATACCAGTGGGGTTATGGTTTTTGCTAAATCAGATGCGGCATATCGCGCATTGATTAAAATGTTTTCAGAACACGATTTAACCCGTAAATACGTATGCTTTGCGTGGGGTGTGCCAAATTGGGAAAGTGCGACAATTACTGGCAACATTGCGCGTTCTTCCCGTAATCGCCAGAAAATGACAATGGTAAAAACCGGTGGTAAACCCGCTCATACCGAGGTGGCGGTTATAAACGCATTTCCGCGTGCAGGCGTGACACAGTTTCGCTGTACGTTGATGACGGGTCGTACGCACCAGATACGCGTGCATTTGTCGGCGCATGGATTTCCGGTCTTGTGTGACCCGATTTATGGTCGCGGTGCGGCGCGTTTGGGGTCTGTCAAGAATCCAGAATTGCTAGACTTTTTGCGCGAACACAATGGTCAGATGTTGCACGCAGAATTACTTGAATTTGTGCATCCAATAACAGGCGAACCCATGCATTTCAAATCGCGTCTGCCCGATGATATGGAAGAGTTAAAGTATCTGTTGTCTGAAATTGGATAAATGTCTTGTTTTTGATTATTTTTTTCTTTCCAAGATAATGATTTTATGTTAAAATAAAGCAAAAGTATATGGAGTTTGGGAATGTCATTCTTGAAAAAATCGGTTAGTTTATTGGCTTTTTTTGCTGTAATTCCTGCGGCTTATGCTGTGACAGCGCGCCCCAGTGTGACAAATATAGCAAATGCGACATCGCGTCGTTTGCCAACGTTGACTGCGTATATTAATTCTGGAACAACAACTACTACGTCTTCATCAACTTCTATGTCGGATACGGAATGTGTTGATGCCTACACAGAATGTATGAAGGCTGACGATGCCTGTGGTTCTGAATTCGAAGAATGTACAACTCGTAAATTATTCCACGGTCAAATGCCAAAGTGCTTGAATGTATTGGCTCAGTGTTCGGCATCTGGTATTTCTGATTTGTTTGGTACGTCTGCAATTTCGTCCTTGGGTAACATCAAGACCATGGATTCTGCAACGGGTGAGGTTTTAGATTATACATACCCAACCAACGGCAGTGCAATGGGTCAATGGATATCTGCAGCGGCCATCAATAATCAGTATGATACAACGGCTTGTGTTAAGCGTTATACATCTTGTTTGAATAAGGATAGTGTTTGTGGTGCAGATTTTGAATTATGTACATCTGCGCGTGACTTTAAAAAACAGGCATTGTTGTGTGATTCAACATTGGCGCGCTGTCAAAGTGCGGGTGTTATAGAAATGTTGGGTGTGTATCCATGGACACCGTCCAGTGCGACGGTTGGCGGTCGCGTTAGCACAATGATAGAAGATGGTGCTCAATTGGCGGCGATGAACGCGGTTTCTACGTGTTACAAGGTTGTAGAACAGTGCTTCTTGGGTGCGTGTGCAACGAATCCATACCGTTGTATCGAAGGGTCTACCCTAGAAACAGTGACAGCAGCGAATTTGGTGGCTGAAACACCTGAGAATACAACCGCTGTGTTGTCAACTGGCGATGTTGTGTCTAAAAGAGATATTAATCGTTTCTTGAAGACGTCTTGTTTGGATACGATTGGTGCAAATAAATATTGTCATATGACATTCCGCGAAAAAACACCGACCAAGGGCGAATTGTCTGATGTCGATGTCCAAGAAGAAGTATTCGAAGCGGCAGTTGACCAACGCAAAAAATACATAGATTCCAAGATTCAAGATGCAATGCAGAAATTCGACACTCGTGCCAAGGATAAATGTGTCGCGACAATTCGTTCGTGTGCGATGCGTACCTGTGGCGAAGGGGTTGGTTCTGTATGTTATACATCTGTATTTGATGGAACAAACGAAAGCATTAACAAAGATTCTGTTCGTGCTCAAATCAAACGTGGGTGCGAAGCGATTGTTGATACCGACACAAATTGTCAGTATGCATACGCATCGGTCAAGGATCAGGTATATTCATACTCTTATTTAACCAGCGGTGTGTTTGACACATTGTTCCCTGCGTATGACGAAACGCAAAAGGCGGATCCAATCGGTGTTGTTGCATCATTGAACGCAACATTGGCGAACAATTACAGTGCAGCTGCAATCGCAGAAATGAAAAAACAATGTCAATCTGTTGCGACAAGTTGTGTCAAGACAATGTGTGGTACGGATTATGTAAATTGCTATCGCAACCGTACAGATATCGTATCTGACTTGACTCAATCTGGCGAGACATCATTTGATAAATCAATGAACAAGGTTGGTGGTGTTTTGGACTATACGATTGTATTGGGGCTGTGTATGAACACGGTTAAAAATGCGGACGTTTGTGATGAACACTTGAAAATCACATTAGCGCGTCTGGACCAGGGTGCGAAACAGACCAGCAGTTGGGGGGATTCTGCATCTGTTCGTGATGGCTGGGTTGATGCGGGTGGTGCTAAATCTGTAACGGTTGATACCGAAACGGTTCAAAAGACCGATGCTAGCGGTAACAAGATTTGCGCAAACTCTAAGGGATATGAAGGTGTTTGTAACAATGTTGATATCGACGGTGACATCTATGATGAACCTGTTATGGAGTCTTACAAGACATATCTGACAAATCAGTCTGCGACTACATTGTTACGTGAATTGATTACGGATATCGAATACGAAGCCCAGGCAAAATATAATGCTAAATTAACAAAGCAACAGAATATGTGTATGTCTGCAAATTCTGGTGGTGTTATGGGCAAAAACGATTTGGGTTCAACATTCTTGTGGGCTAAGTTAAAGAATAACAAAGTTCCAACCAACTATGCCACAGCGGGCTTAAAACCAAGTCAGATTATGGCAAGTAATGAATTGTATGGTTCGTTCTGCCGTGTTCGCGTGAATATTCAGTCTGATGACAAAGATATCCAAGATGTGATTAACAAAGGCGCAGATTGGGCAACGGCATACTTTGCGGCGGGCGACGCGTTCACTTGTGGCAGCTGGATAAGCGGTAAAGATTTGGAAAAAATCGCCGAAATTGTTGGCAAGGATGCTCGTACAGATGCTGAAAAGTCCCAAGTCAAGAATCTGGAATGGTGGCTGGCACCAATTGCAGCAATTGGAACGGGTGTCGGCGGTGCATACTTGGGCGCGGATATTGCAAACGGTGACGTATTTGGCAAATTATCCGGTTTGAATTCAAATAAAAAGGATACAGATTCAGTAGAAGCGAATCAGAAGAGTTGCAAAAATAATGTTGATTCTGCGACAACCTTGCTTGGGAGCTCTGATGACACAGATGCGGGTATTGTCGAAATGCATGTAGATGCGGTGATTGCCAATGCAAAAAAACTGGATATACCAACTGGTACAGTAAAAGGTTATCTGAAAGCATATAAAGATGCTGTGAAAGCATATAAAGATGCTGATAGCGCCACAAAGAACGCTAAACAAACAGAAGCTGCGACCGCTAATACACAACTACAAAATGCCTTAAATGCATTAAAGGGTCAATGTGAGGCAGGAATTGATGATGAAGATGACAAAGATGCCAAAAAGACCAAAATTGCGGCTGGTGTGACTGGTGCGATCACAGCTATTGCAGGTGGTGCGTTGACATATCACATTACCAAGGCCATTCGTGATCAGCAGCTGGATAAAGCAGAAAGAGAAGCATATGACAAATTTATGGAAGAAATCGGCAGTCATATCTATTGTTACATCGGTGGCGAAGAAGCGGGCCAATACGGCGACGTCATCACAACCAGTATGGAATAAATGATAAAAATCCCGCCACGGCGGGATTTTTTGTTGCTTGCAAATCGTGTATCTTTGTCTTAGAATTTAATCACTATGAAATTCAAAAAGATTCTGCGTATATTTTTGAACATTGTGTTTTGGTGCTTTACTGCAGGCATCGCTGCTGTGGCGGCATTGGTGCTGATATACGGTAATGATTTGCCAGATTACAAGAATCTGGCAACATACGCGCCACCGGTCGCAACGCGCCTTTATGCAGCGGATGGATCGCTGCTTATCGAATATGCCGAAGAACGCCGTGTATTCATTGACTATGATGATATGCCACCACAATTGGTAAATGCTTTTGTTGCTGCCGAAGATCAAAATTTCTGGACTCACCCCGGTATCGATGTTCAGGGGATAATTCGTGCTGCTACAAATAACGCAATGCGTATGATGGGGTATAACGCAAAATTCTCGGGTGCATCCACCATCACGCAACAGGTTGCAAAAAATTTCTTTTTATCGTCTGAACGTACGATTTCCCGTAAAATAAAAGAAGCGATTTTGGCACTGCGTCTGGAACGTGCTTTTTCAAAACAGCATATTTTGACCCTGTACCTGAACCAGATATTCTTAGGCGCGCGTGCGTATGGTGTAGGGTCTGCGGCATTGATGTATTTTAACAAGCCTGTATCCGAATTATCATTGGCACAATGTGCGTTTCTGGCATCCTTGCCCAAGGCACCAAACAATCGTGAAGATGCAATTGGACGCCGTAATTATGTTCTGCGCCGTATGGTAGAAGAAGGCTATATAACCCAATCTGATGCCGATATTGCCGCCGCTGAAGAATTAGATATCAACAGTGGCTTTACCGCTCAAATGTCCGAAGAATTTCAATACTTTGCCGAAGATGTGCGTCGCCAACTGTTGCGTACCCTTGGGCGAGAGGTTTTGTATAACCAAGGTCTGTATATCAAAACAACAATTAACCCTGAATTTCAGCGCGCAGCAACCGCCGCTCTGGCCAAAGAACTGGATTCTTATAACGCAAATCATCCAGACTCAGAACCATTACAGGGCGCATTAATTGCAATGAATCCACATACAGGGCGCATTGTTGCAATGGTTGGTGGTCGTTCTTTTCGTGACAGTTCTTTTAACCGTGCGACCCAGGCGTATCGTCAAATTGGCTCTACGATAAAGCCGTTTGTATATCTGGCGGCACTGGAACGTGGGTACAGTCCACAAAGCCTGTTGCTGGATGCACCAATCGTTGGCATTCGCGAAGATTTAAGTGAATGGAAGCCTGAAAACTATGATAAAAAGTTCTTGGGCGATGTGCCATTACGTTTGTCGCTGGAAACATCGCGCAATGTGCCGACTGTGCGTTTGGTGCAAAGTATCGGAGAAAAAAACGCGATTGAAGCCGCCCAGCGTTTCGGGGTCTATCCCGCGGATATGAATAATATCAATTTGTCTATGGCGTTGGGGTCGGGCGAAACAACACTGGAAAAATTAGTCTTGGGTTATTCTGCATTTATTAATGGCGGTCGTGATATTGAACCAAAAATGGTCGACTATATCGCAGACAGATACGGTCGTGTTGTGGGTGGGGCGGAATCTGAAATAATCGAATGGTCGCCGGACTTGTTACCACCAACTGTGATAGATGAATCTGATCCGTTATCAGACCCACAAAGCCTGTATCAAATGGTGTCTATTTTACAGGGTGCTGTTGAACGCGGTACTGGTAAACAGGCACGTGTCAAAGGGCACACAATCGCCGGCAAAACAGGCACAACCAACGAAGTTAAAGACGTATGGTTTATCGGATTTTCCAAGAACTTAATCGCGGGTGTCTATCTGGGATTTGATAACCCAAAACCGCTGGGTAAGGGGGCGGGGTCACATATGGCGGCACGTGTGTTTGCAGACTTTATGAAAACGGCACTGGCGGATGAAAAAAATCAGCCTTTCTCGGTTCCAAATGGTTTGACCTTTATTCGTGTTAATCGTAATTCTGGTGTGGCGGCGTCAGCCGATCCAAATGGCACTATTATTAGCGAGGCTTTCAAGCCCGACCAAAAACCAAACCCTGCACCGGTTGTAAAACAATCTGCGACCAGTGCAGTTGTTGGCGGTATCTTTTAGTTGAAACAAAAAAAGGGGGCTGGTATGAAAAAAATAATAATTCCAATGATTGCGCTGGGGTGTTTGTGTGCATGCGATGCGCCCCAAGATTCAGCACCGAAAAATCCAACGTATTTATGTGGAAATTACGAAGTTGAAATGACTTTCTCGGACGATGGCAATACTATGCACGCAGTTATTGCAGGCGATGCGGTTGATTTGTCTTTGGCAGTCAGTGCATCTGGCGCAAGATATGCGGGCGTACTGAATGATACACCGATTGTTTTATGGGGCAAAGGTGACACTTGGACCATGTATGTCGGCCCAGAAGAAACAATGGTTGGGTGCGCTGTTAAATAACGTTTGTATTCATATTTTATTGTGATAAAATGGTCAGTGTAATAAGGTTAAGGAGTGTGTTATGCTGACCGATTATTTTTTATCCCATGGTTTATCGTTTTTTGCAAGTGGCTGGATGCAGTTTGGTGCGGCATTTGGTACTGCGTTTACAATAATGCTGATGTTTGGGCGACCGTTTATTCGCGCAATGCACGCATGGCAGAAAAAGGGGCAACCAATCAGTGAAAATGTCCCAGAATCTCATCGTAAAAAAGCTGGCACTCCGACAATGGGCGGTGTACTGGTTGTGTTTGCAATTCTGGTTGGTGCGGTCTTGTTTATGCCGATGCACAATAATTTGCCAGGGTGGATTGCACTGCTGTCGCTGGTGATGTTTGGCATGCTGGGATTTGCAGACGATTATAAAAAGGTCACGTCACAATCTAAGAAAGCATCAAATGGTCTGTCGCCAAAAACGCGCTTGGTTATCGAAGGGATTTTTGTTGCGATATTGGCGTATTTAATTAACCAGACAATGCCACCATATATCCCAGAATATTCATTAGCGATTGGTTCAGGGATTATTTTACCACTGGGGTTGTTGTACTATGTTTTTGCGTACTTTGTAATCTGTGGTGGTGCAAATGCGACAAATATCACAGACGGCTTGGATGGTATGTTGGCAAAGCTTTATATGCCTGTATTGGTTGTGTTGGTGGTTGCATTGTATGGTGCTACACGTATTGGCTTTATGGATACTGTTATGTTCTTGCCATCGGCCAGTGGTCTGTACCCAGTTCTGGGGGCGGCATTTGGTGCGGTGCTGGGGTTCTTGTGGTTTAATGCCAAGCCTGCGTCGATCTTTATGGGTGATGCAGGGTCACTGGCGCTGGGCGGTTTTATGGGTACGGTTGCAATGCTGTTAAAGTCTGAAATTTTAATGGGTATTGCCGCCGGTATGATGGTTTTGATTTTGCTGTCTTCATTTAGTCAGACAATGTATTTCAAAATCACACGCCGTATGACTGGCACGGGCAAGCGTATATTCTTGCGCGCGCCATTGCATCATCATTTCGAAGAATTGGGCTGGGCTGAAACGAAAATCGTAGACAGATTCTTTATTATATCGATTTTGTTCTCTGGATTAGCCTTGGCATTATTGAAATTCGCATAAAGGAAACGTGACAAATGTTCAAATTGCCACCCAGAACCGAAGACAGTAAATTTACCAGTTGGTATTATGGCACAGACCGTAAATTGCTGGGGTGTATATTGGCACTGATTTTTATCGGTATGCTGTGTGTTGTGTCGGCTGGTTCGGTTCAGGCCCTGCGTAAGGGTTGGGAATGGTATTATTTTTTGCAAAAGATGTTGCCTTTTTATGTGGTTGGTATTGGTACGCTGTTTGTGGCCAGTATGCTTAACAAAAAATGGGTGCTGGGGATATCTGCGCTTAATGTGGCAGTGTGTTTTTTGTTGCTGATATGGACGGTTATTCACCCTGTGGCCAGTCACGGTTCAGAACGCTGGGCGGTAATTGGCGGACTGCGATTAATGCCGTCTGATATTATGAAGCCTGGCTTGGTGATAATGACCGCGTGGTTTTTGACAAAGTTAAAAGAAAAATTTGGCAATGATATATTTTTAAATCCGGCCCCCTGGAAACCAGCGGGATTGTCTTGGTGGACGTATCTGGTGCCATTTGGTCTTGTTCTGTTGATTTTGTTTAAGCAGCCCGATATTGGTACAACATTGCTATTTATGGCGGTGGTTGGAACAATGCTGTTTATTGCGGGATTGCCACGAAAAATTTGGCTGCCGTTGTTGGGGCTGTTTGGTGGTGTTGGATTTTTGGCTTTCTTGTTTGTCCCACACGTGCACCGCCGTGTTCTGGAATTTTTTAAGCCGCTGGACCCCACGACCCAAGTTGGTTATTCCGTGAACGCAATCCGCCAAGGTGGCTTGTTCGGAATGGGTGACGAAGCGTTTGCCAAAGAATCTTTGCCAGATGCGCATACAGACTTTATATTTGCCGCATTGGCAGAAGACTGGGGGGCAATATTGGCGTGCGGGGTATTAGTGCTGTTGCTGGTTGTGGTGCGGCGTTTGACGGTGACGGCTATGTCTGCACGTGATACATTTGTGTTTTATGCGGTTGGTGGCACAACGGCACTGTTTGCAAGTCAGATTTGCATTAATCTGGCAACGACATTGGGCCTGATGCCACCTAAGGGGATGACATTACCATTTATATCTTCGGGGGGTAGTTCGTTTTTAGGTTATTGCCTGTTGTTTGGAATGATACTGGCAATTGTTCGCGAAGATAAATGGAAATAGGTAAAGGAACAGAAGATGAAAGTATGGATTGCAACAGGTGGTACTGGTGGACACGTTTTTCCAGCTATGGCGGTGGCCGAAGAACTGGTATCACGTGGTGCGCATGTGACGATTTCTTGTGATGGTCGCGTGCGTGAAATGGTGCGCAAGTCTAAACCACGTGGCGTGCGTATGGCGCATGTATGGGCATCTGGGGTTGGTGCAAAAAGCAAATTAAAACAAATGTGGGCGTTGTTCAAGATTGGTATGTCTGCGGTCGCATTAACATTGCGTTTTATGATATTCAGACCAAATCGTGTTGTTGCATTTGGTGGTTATGCATCTGTGCCGGCGGTATTTGCTGCGCACGTTTGGGGTGTGCCAACATTTTTGCATGAACAAAATGCAGCAATCGGTCGCGCAAATAAATTTACAATGCGCTGGGTTAAAACACTGATGACCAGTTTTCCACAGGTTTCAGGAATTCCATCGAATTCATCTGCGCGCGTTATTTATACCGGTCTGCCGGTCCGACGCGAGATATTGGCATACGCCGGTGCGCCATTGAGTGGGGCAGGGCGTGTTCTGGTGACGGGTGGGTCACTGGGGGCGACAATTTTGGATGATGTTGTGCCGGGTGCAATTGTTGCAATGAAAAACAAAAAGATTTTCATCACGCATCAAACAAGACCTGAAAATGTTGCGCGCCTGCAAAAATTCTATGCAGACAATAAAATTCACGCAAACGTTTTGTCGTTCATTAATGATATGGCGGGCGCAATTGCGGGTGCAGATTTAGTTATTGGGCGCAGTGGCGCATCGACCGTCATAGAATTGGAAACAATTGGTCGGCCTGCGATATTGGTGCCGTTAAATATTAATCCAGACCAGGCTGCGAACGCAGAATCTTTTGCACGCCTTGGTGGTGGCTTTGCGATTGAGCAATCTAAGTTTACACAAAAGTGGCTAACTGCGACATTAACAGAATTGTTTGATAATCCATCACGATTGAAAAAAATGGCACAAAAATCCTGTATTGAAAACAAAGCCGTTTCATTAATTGCTGATGCAGTTTTGGCATAAAATTTTACCCGCGTAATGCGGGTAATTTTTTATTATGAATTTAGTGTGTTTTTCCACTTGCGCCAAATTCCTTATTTGTTCTATGATAATAACGGAAGGAAAGGAATTATGCGTCACATTACAGTATCGTTTTTTGCATTTTTGCTGGTTTTGCCTGCGTTTGCGGATGCACGCCTGCCGGTTGTGAATCTGGCATCGGCGGGTGTTTCTGCGCGTGCCGCATTCGGAGAGAGTGCATCCACCACACAAAAACAGCAATTGCCTAAAAGAAATGTTGTTGCACGTCCGTCTGTTGTGCGTGCGTCTACGCCGGCAAAAGTTTCGGTGGATGTGGGTGAAAAAATTGCTGTTATTGATAATGATGTATTAATGCCAAATCGCCCCAGTAATGACCTGTGGGCGCATAGTTCCGCAAGTTTAAATACAGACGCGCCATTGCGTATGCCAAGCCCATCTGAATTTGCTGTTTATCGCAGTGATGAAGCGTTGCCCGAAGAAAGTTTAGATTCTTCGACAATGCCAAAAACCTACGCGTATAATGATGCGCCTGTGGCTGTGTCACAAAAAAAAGCTGATAAAAAATCTGAACTGGATACACAAATCGATCGTTTGGTTGAATTGCAACGTCGTGCGGATGAGAGTGTTTATGTTGCTCACACTGATGTCGCACCGCGTGTAATCGCGCGCCCAGTTGCAGAAGAACCTGTTGCGCCAATTCTTGAACAAAAAGTTGCAGCGGCCCAGCCTGTTGAAACGGTGTCTGTACGTCGTATGGTTGTACCAATGGAAACGCATGATGTTGTTGTGCGCAGTGTTGAAAAAAATGAATCTCCACGTATTGCGGCGGTTCGTGAAGATATGACAAAATTAAGTCCATCTGAATTACGTCGCGCATTCCGCAAAACATTCTTGTCGGAAAATAAACATTTATCTACGTATACAATGGATGATGCGTTTGATACGGTCAGTGATATGAGTGTGTCATCTGGCACATTTTCATCTGCGCGTGATTTAAGTGAAGATGCTGGTATTCGTCCGCTGGAAATCAAAATAAATTTCCGCAATGATGATTCAGCGTTGTCGCGTGATAATTATAATTTATTAAGTGAATATGCTGCGATTGTTGTACATAATCCAACACGTGCGATTCAGATTGCAATCCCAGCGCGCACGACAACAAATACAGAAGCGCGCAAATTGGCGGCACGTCGTCTGGCAATCGTAGAACAGGTTTTGCGCGACACAGGTGTTTCGCAACAGCGCATTGTGCCGGTTTTGTCCCAGCGTGACGAAGAAGGCTTTGTCTTGCGTGTGATTTCGAATGAACAGTTTGAAAGCTTGTCCCAGCAAAAACGTAATGTCTTTGGCGATACGGTATCAAATAAAAAATATAAAAGTTTGACGTGGTAAAAGGTTTAATAAAAACAATTGTTGAGTTTTTATTTCCGCCGGCGTGTCCATTATGTGGTGCGCCGGTGTCAATTCATGGTGAATTGTGTGCAGATTGCTGGACATCGTTTAATTGGATTGATGGCGCAAAATGTGTTCGCTGTGGGTATCCGTTTGCGCTTGATATGGATAATGCAATATGTCCGGTTTGTGCATCTGGCAAATGTGAGTTGGATTGGATACGCAGTGCCTGTGTCTATGATGATGCATCGCGTATGGCGATGTTGCCGTTCAAGCACAGTGGTCGTGTTTCATACGCACATTTTATGTCGCGTGCGATGATTTGGGTACTGCGTGATATTGATACTTCTGATATAGATTTTGTTATGCCTGTGCCACTTGCAAATCGTAGGCTATTCAAACGCAGTTATAACCAAGCAACATTACTGGCGCGTCCAATTGCGCGCGTATTAAAATTAAAACTGGACTATGATTCTGTGCGGCGCAAACATCGTCCCAGTATGGGGCATTTAAATTCGCGCCAGCGCGCACAAAATATTCACGGTGTGTTTAATGTTGTGCGACCTGAAAATATACGTGGTAAAAATATTTTGTTGGTTGATGATGTAATGACATCTGGCGCAACATTTTCAGAATTACGTCGTGTATTAATAAATGCGGGTGCTGCAAATGTTTACGGTGTGACATTCTGTCGCGTTGTGCACAGTGTCTAGGAATAGGTTTTGTCTTGCTTGATTGTGTGAACCATATATTTAGAACGTGCCAAATGCGCTTCTTGCATCATGATTTTTGTGCTGCACATACGCATCAGGTCGATAATATCACGTGCAATTGTATCGATTGTTTTCTTGGAAGTATCAACAATGGCTTCTTCTAGTATTTCGTCACCCAAAGAAATGGTATAATATATGATTGCAAAATTAGCATCGAACGAAGTTATGTTTGCGCATATTGCCAGTGTTCGACCGTCTGGTATTGTTGTATGATACATAACGATATCATCTTGGGTTGATACAGACATTGGACAGCTGTTGATACATGCAATAAAAAAGTCTTTATTTTCTGGATGCATTTTTAACTGTGTGTCTTTTCTTTACTTGTTTGTGTCAGTATTCCAAACTGACGTGCATGTATTTCCTGGGATAGTATTTTATTTGAACAATGTGTTATTAGGCTTATCAGTTTTTTTGTTATTTCTGTTGGTGCTTTTCCGTCCAAACAGAATCCGTCAGATAAAACTTGCATATTTACACTGACTGCATAATAGCGACCAGGGCGACCGTGATCGTCTGTTGTGTAAACGCACGAAAATTCAAAACTTGTTCCGTCATCCAGCTCAATAGAATATTCAACGGTGTCAACATTATGTATAACGTTGATGTATGAGATTTGAATAAGGTGGTGCAAAAATTTTAATCTATCTTGATTCATACTTGTATAATGCTGTCAAAAAAAACGTTTGTCAAATATTTTGTTGTTGTTGTGCGTATTTTTTCAATTTATACTAGTCTTGTACGATATATGATAAACGAAAGGAAAAAGTATGCTTAAAAAATTATTGTTAACATCTGCGGTGGCCATGTTGCCATTTGTATCAAATGCGGCGATGCCGTTTGTGGGTTTTTATCAGACGATTGATGATGAAACAAATCTACCTAAATCAATCGTTGCGCTTTATGAATATACCGATGGTGACGATATGGAATTAGCGGGTCGTATTGTTGCGTTGTATAACACAGACGGCACGATTTCTGAAACTTTAAGTAATCCAACCCGTGTCGCAGAAAAAGTTAAAGGTGCACCAAAAATGGTTGGCTTGGACATCATCTGGGGTATGGAATGGGATGACGATGAATACGAAGATGGTAAAATTATGGATCCAAAAACTGGTAAAATTTACTCATCTGTTATGTGGCAAGATATGCCGACTGTTTTGAATGTTCGTGGTAAAATTGGGCCATTTGGCCGTACGCAACGTTGGAATCTGTTGGATGTGACTACGCTGCCGGCTGAATTACAGACATTGGATACCACGACATGGTCACCAAAAATTATTAAATAAAAAACCCGCCGTTTGGCGGGATTTTTTATTTTTAGTTAACTGCACTAACCGCAATACGTTTGCGACCTGCTGCGCGGCGACGATTCAGAACGTCACGACCGCCCTTTGTTTCCATACGTGCACGAAATCCGTGTGTGCGAACACGACGTGTCTTTGATGGTTGATATGTACGTTTTGTTGCCATTTTATTTATCCTTCGGTTTTTCTTTTGTCATTTCATATTGGCCGAAGCAGTACAAGACCAACCTGAAATAAATCCGTTTGCGGGTATATTTAAGCATAAGTTTTTATAAAAAGCAAGTTTTATTTAGATTTTACCAAACCTAACTTTTTTAATCCTTCTTGTATCAGGTGGAATAGAAATATTGCCACGAATAAATTCCAAAAAGGCAGAAATAATTTGTCGTTCATTTTATGTAAATTCCTGTGTTTTTTTGTCCAGATTACATTATCACAAAACAAACGTTTGTCAATGTGTTTTTTGGGCTTTATTTCTTGACGTAAACCGCAAAAATTTGCTATGTTTTAACTGTTATAAACAAGGGAAAGTGAAGTATGTCAGAAAATATTAACGAAGTTGTTGAAACCCGCGTTCCTCAGTCGTCTTTGGAACACGAAATGCGGACCAGTTTCTTGGACTATGCAATGTCGGTTATTGTTGATCGTGCGTTGCCTGATGTTCGTGACGGGTGCAAGCCTGTACATCGCAGAATTCTGTATGTTATGAACGATGTTGCGCCTGCGACAAAACCAACGGTAAAGTCTGCTCGTATTGTCGGTGATGTTATGGGTAAATATCACCCACACGGGGACTCTTCTATTTACGAAGCAATGGTTCGTATGGGGCAGGATTTTTCCATGGGTGAAATGTTGGTCCAGGGTCAGGGTAACTTTGGTTCGCGTGACGGGGATAAGGCCGCTGCTATGCGTTATACAGAAGCGCGTCTTTCCAAACTGGGTGCGTCCTTAATGGATGATATGGACAAAGATACGGTTGATTGGATGCCGAACTTTGACGGCTCTTTACAAGAACCGGTTGTTTTGCCGACCAAGTTTCCAAACTTTTTGGTCAACGGTGGTTCGGGTATTGCGGTTGGTATGGCAACAAATGTGCCGACGTATAATCTGGGCGAAATTTGCAATGGTATCTTGGCGATATTAGATAATCGTGAATTGACAGATGATGAATTGTTTACAATTATCCCAGGGCCTGACTTTCCAACAGGCGCAATGATTATGGGGCATGCCGGTGCGTATAAAGCACACACAACCGGTCGTGGTTCAATTATCATTCGTGCAAAAACACATATCGAAGATTTTCGTGACCACCAGGCGATTATTGTTGATGAATTACCATACCAGGTTAACAAAGCACAAATGATTATCAAAATTGCTGAGTTAATCAAAGACAAACGAATCGAAGGTATTTCAGAAATCCGTGACGAATCATCCAAAGAAGGTCTGCGTGTTGTTGTTGAATTAAAACGTGATGCGATTGCAGATGTTGTATTGAATCATTTGTTCCAATACACAGAAATGCAGACTAATTTCCCAGTCAATATGATGGCGTTAAATCGTGGCCGTCCAATGTTGTTTAATGTTCGTGGGGTTCTAGATGCTTTTATTGAGTTCAGAGCAGAGGTTATCCGCCGCCGCACAATTTTTGATTTGAACAAGGCACGTAATCGTGCACATACATTGTTGGGCTTGTCTGTAGCGGTTGGAAATCTGGATGAAGTAATCGAGTTAATTAAATCCAGTGCTAACCCCGAAGAAGCGCGCGCTGCTTTGATTGCGCGTGGCTGGCGTGCATCTGATATTGAATCTTATATTCAATTGATTGATGATCCAAATACTGAATACAAAGACGGAATGTTTTATATGTCCGAAGACCAAGCGCGTGCGATTTTGGAATTGCAATTGCATCGCTTGACGGGTCTTGAACGTGACAAGATTCACGATGACTTAACAAACTTGGGTGCGGTTATCAAAGACTTGCTTGAAATCTTGGGCAGTTATGAACGCATTGTCCAGATTATTCGTGACGAAACAATTATGGTTCGTGATAACTGGGCATCCCCACGTCGTACAGAAATTTCCGATGCAGAAATCGATATCGATATCGAAGATTTGATTGCGCGCGAAGATATGGTTGTGACTGTGTCTAACACGGGCTATATCAAACGTGTTGCGCTGGATACATATCGTGCACAAAAACGTGGTGGCAAGGGGCGTAATGCAATGACAACCAAAGACGATGACTATGTTGTCCAAGTGTTTGTTGCAAATACGCATACGCCATTGCTGTTCTTTAGTTCCAAGGGGTTGTGCTATAAGCTAAAAACATATAAATTACCAGAAGCTGCCGCTGCAGCCAAGGGTCGCCCATTGGTAAATTTGTTGCCACTGGAAAATGGCGAAACAATCACTGCGATATTGCCAGTACCCGAAGAAGATGTTCAGCGTGTTGCAGAATCTGGCAAAGAACACTTCTTGATGTTTGCAACGGCATCTGGAACGGTTCGTCGCAATCGTATGAGTGACTTTGATTCAATTCGTGCAAACGGTAAAATCGCAATGAAATTGGACGAAGGTGACAGTTTGATTTCTGTACTGCCATGTAACGAAGATCAAGACGTATTTTTGGCAACATATCGTGGTCGCGCGATTCGATTCCCTGTGCCTGAAATCCGTGTGTTCGCAGGACGTAATTCGACCGGTGTTCGCGGAATTACGCTGGGCAAAGACGACAAGATTATCGGTATGGCAATGTTAAATCGTGGCGAATCTGACTCATCGATTCGTGCGGCGTATATAAAGCAATCTCGTGCAGCACGTCGTGCCGCCACCGGTATCGAAGAAGAAACGGACGCAGACGAAGAAGAAACAACAGTCGTCTTAAGCGATGAAAAGATGGCGGAAATGGCGGCGCGTGAAGAATTCATTTTGACTATTTCTGAAAATGGATTTGGTAAACGTACCAGTTCGTATGAATATCGTCTGACGCATCGTGGTGGTGGTGGATTTACCAACATTAAACTGGGGGGTAAAAACACAGCAGTCGCGGGTTCATTCCCTGTTGCGGATAACCAAGATGTTATGATGGTGACAGACGGTGGTAAAATTATCCGCACACCTGTAAACGATGTTCGTATCGCAGGGCGTTCAACAGCGGGCGTGACATTGTTCCGCACGGCTGATAATGAAAAGGTTGTATCTGCAACGGTTATCGAACACGAAGAAGAAACAGCCGAAGAAGAACAGACAGATGTTGTTGCAGAAACAGTGTCTGAATAATAGTGGGGCCGGCATGGATAACGAATACTTTTTATCGATAAACGAAGTATCAAAACGCTTGTCTGTGCCGGCGCATACCTTGCGTTATTGGGAAAAGCAATTTCCGGTATTAATCCGTCCAACAACGGGTGCGGGTGGTCGCCGTTATTATCGCACAGAAACATTCGAACGTTTGGTTGTGTTAAAAGATTTGTTATACAGTCGTGGCTTAACAATTGCGGGTGTGAAAAAGTTGATGCGTGACGGTGATTTGCCAAAAAATATAGACGATTTATTGGCTGCGTCTGCACCATCTGTGGAAACTGTTACCGTGGCAACAATGCCGCGTACTCAAAATCACAGCGAAGAAATAAAATTCGCAATTGATTTACTGCAAAGTGCATATGATTTATTGCAATAAAAATCCCCGCCAAACGGCGGGATTTTTTATTGTTTATTTAAATACTTAATAAATTGCAATTGGGATTTTTTGTGGTAAAATCTGCCTAACAATAGAAAAGGTATACTATGACACTTGAAAACTTGTCAGCTGGCAAACTGCCACCGAAAAAGATGAACGCGATTATTGAAATTCCTGAAAATGGTCACGTAAAATATGAAATTGACAAAGAAACGGGTTTGCTAAAGGTGGATAGAATTTTGCATGCTCCAATGGCATATCCTGCGAACTATGGGTACTTTCCAGGGACGTTGGGCGATGATGGCGATCCTTTGGATTGTGTGGTTGTATGTAATGCGCCACTACGCCCGGGTGTTTTGATTGAGGTTCGTCCAATCGGCGCTCTGTTAATGGAAGACCAAGCCGGTGGCGATGAAAAAATTATATGTGTGCCACGTGATAAAATTGACCAATACTATGAAACAATTGAATACATTGAACAGTTGCCTGAGATTTTGCGCTCTAAAATAGAATACTTTTTTGATCACTACAAAGATTTGCAGGGTGGTGCGTGGTCCAAAATTATCGGCTGGGCTGATCGGGAAACCGCAGATAAATTGATTATGGAAAGTATCGATAGATATTGGGCGCATAAACGTGAAGCGCAATAAAAAAACTTGCGCGGCGGCAGAATATTTTTATAATCACAAAGTAAAAAAATAAAGAGGTATTAAAATGGCATCTTATATTGCAAATGATATGCGTGTGGGTTGGGTTATTTCACACAATGGTAAACGTTATTCTGTGACATCTATTACCAAGGTTAAACCAGGTAAAGGTGGCGCATTTGTTCAGGCAGACTTGCGTGATATTGATTCTGGGAACAAGGGCGGCGATCGCTGGCGCGCAGAAGATAAAGTTGAAAAATTAATGGTCGAAGATTTTGAATGCCAGTATTTATATTCTGATGGTAATGATGCGTTCTTTATGAATCTGTCTGATTATGAACAGTTTACAATGCCGGTTGATTCTTTGGGTGATATGATGAAGTTCTTGGCACCTGAAATGTCGGTCAAAGCAAACTTTGTCGAAGGCCAGCCTGTTTCAATTTCTTTGCCAAAGACTGTTATCGCAACAGTTGAAGAAACAGAACCTGCGTTAAAAGGTCAGACCGTGTCATCCAGTGGTGGTAAACCTGCGATTCTGGACAATGGTGTTCGTGTTCAAGTGCCACTGTTTATTGAACAGGGCGAACGTATTGTTGTTAATACTGAAACGTTAGAGTATGTAGAACGCGCAAAATAAAAAAATTAAATATAATAACTTATCTAAAAACAAATCGGGCATCTCATGTAGCATTTGTACACTAAGATGCCCGATTTGTTTTTGTCTAAATCATTCTATTTAACTTTATCCAGCACAAGGTGTGTGGGGTAGTTTATTATCACTGCCCATAATATTTTTGATTTCGTCAATGCAGGTTTTTGTCATTTCCTTGATGCTGACCCCCAAATATTCGCGTGGGTTAAAGTTTGCAGGTTTTGTAGCCAAAGATTCACGAACTGCCGCCGTCATAGCAAGGCGCAGGTCGCTATCTACATTAATTTTGCAGACGTTCATTTTTGTTGCGTGGCGTAGTTGTGCGGGGGCGATGCCACGTGCGTTCGGCATATCACCGCCAAATGTGTTTATTGTTTCAACCAAGTGCGCTGGAATTTGTGATGCGCCGTGCAAGACCAATGGAAAAGTTGGTAATTGTTTGGCAATCTGTTCTAATATATCAAAGCGCAGTTCTTCTTCATCGGATTTGCGTTTATATGCGCCGTGGCTGGTCCCAATTGCAATCGCCAGTGAGTCTATATTGGTTGCGTTTACGAATTTTACTACATCATCTGGATTTGTATAACTGGATGTTTCGGATTGAGTATTTTCGTCTTCGATACCAGACAATGTCCCCAGTTCAGCTTCGACCGAAACATTGTGTTTGTGTGCGTATTCGACAACTGATTTTGTTAGTTCGATATTTTGTTCGAATGGCAATTTGCTGGCATCTATCATCACGGATGAAAATCCTAAATCAATGGCGTGGCGACACGCCTCGACCGAGCCACCGTGGTCCAGATGTAATGCGATTTGTTCATCTGGCTTGATATTAGCACCGCGAATTAATCCCATCAGAATTTCGTCGCTCATATATTTTATGGCAGATTCACTGGCTGCCAGTATAGCAGGGCTGTATGTTTCGCGTACCGCCGCCAGAATTGCCTGTAACGTTTCCATATTGTAAAAATTAAACGCAGGTACAGCATATTGGTTGCATATTGCAGTTTGAAACATATCCTGTGTATTTACTAAACCAAATTCTGTGTATTTCATATTTTATATCCTTTTGCGATTATTATATCATAAATGTTACAAAAACTTGACATTTTTATATCTTTTGCAACAATAAAATAAAATCGGGGGCGCACAGAGAGTCTTAAAAACCAAAAGGTGTTTTAAATGAAAAAAGTTTTAATGTCTGTTTTGGCTTTGGCTATGTTGTCGGGCTGTGCTACTTATTATGATTATTATAAAAGCGGTGTGCGCTATACCCAAGATGGTGAAGATTGTGTTTTTTACAGCGCGGAACGTGGTCGTTATTTTAGTGATGAAATTCGTTCGCTGGATACAGATAAAAAAGTTGTATACAAAGATATCAAATGTGAAAAACTGTATAAACGTGATATGGCGGCCAAGTTCCCACATTATGAGCCAAAAGTTGTAAAGCCTGTGGAAAAGAAATCTTGTCCGTGCAAAAAATCTTGCAAATATGTAAAGGTTAATTAAAAAATCCCCCGGATGGGGGAATTTTTTTAGAAGCGATACATAAAGCCCATTTTGACCATTGGATAGAATTTATAATCATCTAAATCCGACTGGGCATCTGCAATCGCCTTGTTTTTGAAGTTATTAACTTCGTCTTTTAATGCATCGCCTGATACAGGTGTCCAATCGTTGCCATCAAACTTTTGCAGATTTGTAACTGGTACATTCAAATCCAACTCTGCTGCGCGGTTTGTGAATACTAGCCCCGCATCAAGATAGATTTTGAAGCCGGCAAATAATCCGATGTCAAAACCAGTTCCCAAATATGGTCCGTGGTATTTCCAATCTAAATTTGCTGTTCCGTGTACAGTGTTTCCGGTATAGGCATATTTTTGTCCTGCTAATTCAAATTCATAGCGACCTGATGGCCCGTCAAATGTACCGCTAATATTTGCATCCATACTCATATCGCCAAATGCGTAACCGCCTGTGATGCGCCATGCGCCCAGCAACCAAGTGTCGCCAAATGGGTAAAAGTCAACCAATGCGGCATAATGTGTAGCATCAAATGTACCGTCTGATATTGTTAAATCATCGCCAATATCAATACCATCACCAACCGTGTTGTCTATTGTGTTATTGATTAGTGATTTGACTGGTTTTGTTGTTGCAAAATCAAAACGAATACCAAAGCGTTTGCCCCAGAATGATTCCGCATCTTTGTTTGCATATCCAATAAATCCATTCAAGCCAGAGGTTGCGGATAATCCGGCCCCGATTTGAAGACCATGAAAAAATCCATGTTCACTTTCAGCGGCTTGTTTTTCTAATTCTTGTTTTTTTGTTTCGCATTCGTGTTTTAATTCTGCCTTGATTTCTTCTTTTAATTCCAGGCGACGTTGTGCGCGCTCTTCGGCGGACAGTTTTGGTAATGTCACAGTTTCTACTGTTTTATTGGCAACCGCTTCGATCTGGGGCACGGCATCTTCGGCAAATGTCGGTGTTACAATAATAGATAGTAATGCAATAATAGATAGTTTTTTCATACGTCCTTCCTTAGGTCTTGTTTAGTTAATGAATACATTCCTATATTATAAATTATTTTATGCAATTAACCAACAAAAAACATTGTAAAAACCTGTTTTAAATAGGCGTTTTTTATGATATAATGATAGGCATGAAAACCAAGATTTTATTTTTATCGTCCCTAGTGTGTTTATGCGGGACGGGCATCGCCCGCGCATCTGATTGTGTGGATTGCGATATTGAACCAACGGTCACGGCGCCGACTGTATTAACAACAGATTCTTATGTTCCCTACATAGAAACTGGCTGGCTTGATTACGAGGTTGTATCAACTCGTCCTGTGCCTGCTAAGATGCTACATATCAAGCCTGTGCCGACGGACAAGCGTACTCCGCTATGGGACGGGACGCATGGTGAAACTGTGCCTTTGGGTTTTGACAAGACTGTAGATTGGCGCAATGGTGTGCCGATTTGGGATGATTCTATATCTGATTACAGAAACAAAGACTTTTCGGATTGGTTTATCGAACCTGCACCAGAAATTTATGTAAGAGAGGTCGGTGCGTCACACTCTGTTACGCCCCAAGAAATGTATGAGCAAAATATGATGGATGCCGCGGCTACGCGTCAGCGTGTCGAAGAATTGTTGGCGCCAAAAAAGCCCAGTGCGAATTTATGGTTTACAAATATGCCACCGACGCCAAAGCCGGTCGTAGAAAATGTTTCGATTGAAATGACCGATACGTATGTTTTTGATGATGGCTGTCCATTTGATACAGAAACAGAATGTGAAATATGGCGTCGTAAACCTATTGTGCGCGAAGCGGTCACGCCACGCAGCAAAACAATTCGTTCGTACAATATGAATCCGTTGATTGATGCGTTACAGTGTAACAAAGGCATAACTGCAAATGACGTTGTTGCTGCACCATTGTTGGAACGTTACAAGATGCTAATGAAATCCGCCCAAGCGTGCTGTACAGACGGTATGGCATACGCTCTAAAAGGCGCAGGTGCGTCAGATGGGTTGATTTATAAATTTATGGCAGATGACGCGAATTTTTATGGTTTGGGTGCACGTTGTTTGATGATGACGGATTATGATTTAGATACTAAATATCCAAATACGGCAACTGCGGCGGTGGCGGCGGATGTGCGTAACGGTTGTCTGTGTCGTAATCGTGGTTGGTTTGAATCTATGCTGGCCCCATTTAGTCAGGCATACGATGCAGTGCCAGAATTCAAAGACGCGCTGTTTAATTATACATATATAGATGGCTTGAAACGTGAAATCACTGTATCGGTTAATAACGATGTGCAAAATGTATTAAAACAGTTATCACAATGTCCATAAAGGAACCGCCGTTTGGCGGTTTTTTTATAAATATTTGCGTATATGTTTTTTCGTTGTTATAATTTGTTGCGAATAAAAGCCTAAGGGAAAAATATGTTAAAGAAAACAGAAGTTGTTGTATTTGATTTTGATGGTACCTTGTCTGCGCGTGATTCAAATGTCGAATTTGCGAAGTATTGCTTCAAACATTCGGCGCGTCCATGGTTGTTTTTGCCATTGATGATGGTGTGTGGTGTTATTCGTTGGATACGTCCGCATGGGTTGTGGTGGCGTGAAAATATTCGTCGTTTTTTAACACCGCAAATGGTTAAAAAATTTGCGCCTGATTTTATTAAACAGCATAAACGTGAACGCTTTGGCTGGGCCAAAGAGCGTGTGCAAGCCGAACGCGATGCGGGTCGTACGGTTGTATTGATTTCTGCCAGTACAGATTATTTAATTCCGCACTTGGTGCGTGATATAAAATTTGACGCTGTGCTTTGTTCGCGTATGGATAAAAAATGCCCGTGGAAATATGAAAGTATTTGCTGGGGTGTTAAAAAGGTGTATGCACTGGACGAATGGGCAAAACAGAACAAAATGATTCCGCATGTTGTGCGTTCTTATTCGGACAGTAAATCTGATATGCCAATGATGGAAATCGCAGACGAGCGTGTCTGGATTAACCGCAAAACAGGCATGCGAAAAGAAGCCTAGTGATTTGATATAGATAAAAATGTTAAAGTGTTTCTATGGCTGTCCTAGAAACACTTTTTGATGTATTAAGCGCTTCAATCGGTGCGACGATTGGCGTGTTTGTTGGTTTTATACTTAATCGCAAAAGTCGCAAAAAAATGGCAAACCAGGTCGTGGTCAGTCGCCAAGCTTTAGATAAAATAAAGCTGGAAAATACAGAATTATTAAAGCGTATCCAAGACAAAGAGAATGTTATCTTAAAAATGCAGATGCAAATTCTGGGCGATGGCGCGGATAATCAAAAAGATAAAGTCAATAAAAAGAAAAAAAATAGTGGTGACGGTAAACAGTAGATTGTTGTCTTTTTATATTTGCTCTTTGCTTATTGAAAAAATCCCGATAAGACGGGATTTTTTTATTGTAAAAAACTTATTTCAGTATAATATATAATCGTTTAAGAAAATAAGGGATTAAAAACAATGCCAGCAAAAACAGTTAATGATATTGTCGCTTTATGCAAACGTCGTGGGTTTATTTTTACAGGCTCTGAAATTTATGGGGGCTTGGGTGGCGCATATGACTATGGTCCATACGGTGTAGAATTAATGAAGAATATTCGTAACGCGTGGTGGAATGCGATGATTTATTCCAGAAACGATGTCGAAGGTCTGGATGCTGCGCTGATTTCTAATCGCCTGATGTGGAAATACTCTGGACATGAAGCGGGCTTTTCCGACCCATTGGTTGAATGTAAAAAGTGCGGCACTCGTATGCGTCAAGATAAAATGAAAGACGTAACAAAATGCGACAACTGTGGCAGCACAGAAATCACAGAACCACGCGCATATCAACTGATGATGGGGTTGTCTATTGGGGCGACTGCTGACGGTGCGATAAATGCATATTTGCGTCCTGAAACAGCGACAACGACTTATATAAACTTTAAAAATGTTTTGGATGCACGTCCACATAAATTGCCATTTGGTATTGCACAAATCGGCAAGGCATTCCGTAATGAAATTTCCCCACGCGGTTTTGTATTCCGTATGCGTGAATTTGAACAGGCAGAAATGCAGTACTTTGTAAATCCAGCTGACGATGAAAAATTCCATGAAATGTGGATGCAAGAACGCTTGGCATGGTGGATAAATGTATTAGGAATCCCCGCGGAAAAGTTGCGTTTTGCACCACACGATAAATTGGCGCACTATGCCAAGGCGGCCGTTGACATTGAATACGAATTCCCAGATGGCTTTGACGAAGTCGAAGGTATCCACAATCGTCAAGACTTTGATTTAGGTTCACATACCAAGGCCCAGGGTGATTTTAAAATCAACGCAAATGTTTTGGAAAACAAAGACAGCACAACAAAATTGTCTTA